>JAFEFF010000190.1 GCA_018240745.1 Pseudomonadota bacterium | reverse complement strand
GTCGCGGCTTAACCCTCCCCATTCAGATGCTACAGGGAGGACACATCTTGCTCATGTCCCTCTCCGCCACGCAGTGGGGGAGAGGGCGGGGCCCATTGCGAAGCAATGGGAGGGTGAGGTGGTCGCGTTACGAAAACGTCGTGGAATAACGAAAGAAAAGAATCCTGACACCTCTCCCTCCCCGCGCAAGCGCGGGTCCCCTCCCTCTCCCCACGCGCGTATGACGCGCGCGGAGAGGGCCTCCGACCAGATGTGTCAGGGGTCATGAGCTGCAGTCGTGTTGGGGCTTATGACCCCGTCGCGGATTACCGCGCCACCTCCCCATCTGAATGGGAGGATTGATCTACGCCGACGGATGCACCTCGACGCCCAGCCGTCCGAGGATCTCCGCCTGCTCGCTGTCGCTGATCTTGAGGCCGGCATAGTCGGTGAGCACAGCCAGGTTCAGGCCGGACAAGCTGGAGCCGCGCAGGTCGGCGCTGGCCAGTTTGGCCCGTTCCCAATCGACGCGATCGAGGTCGCAGCCGATCAGCGTGGCGGCCGTGAGATCGGTATCGATGAAGGACGCCTCCGAGAACTTGCAGGATCGGAATTCGCAGTTCTGCAGGAACAGGCCCGATAAGTCGGCAAAGCTGATGTTGCAGGCCTCGAAGGACGCCTTGGTCAACGTCGATCGGCGCGAGATCGTTTTCGAAAAAGTCGATTGGTTGAACTGTGCGCCGCGAAAGCTCGAATCGACGGCGCTGAGATTGTAGAGGTCGCATCGCTCGAACGTGCAGGTCGCGAGGTTGCATTTGGCGATCTCGACCGCATGCAAGTCGCAGAATGCGAAGGTGCTGCCTTTCTTCCTGTCCGCATCGAACCAGGAGCAGCCTGTGAAGCGCGCCTTGGCAAACTTGCAGCCGGCAAGGCGCATGGGCTCGAACCGGCAATCGGTAAATGTGGCTTCCGACAAGTCGATCGCGTTCAACTCAAGAGCGGACGAGAACAGCACGCCCTCGAACGCGCGGTCGCCGTCTGCCGACGCCGCGAACTCCTCCTGGGAGAGGGCGCGATGGCTCATCCGACCGTGATCAGCAGGTTGCCGAGCGCGTCCTGGCGGACCTCGTCGCCCGGCTCGATGACGGTGGTGCAATCGAGCTGCTCGAGGATCGCAGGGCCCTGGAACACCGCGTCCTTCGGCAGCCTGTCGCGCGCGTAGATCGGCGTCCGGTGCCAGCCGTCCGAGAACCACACGCGCCGCTCACCGACTTGGGCCGCCTTCAGCGTCGGTGCGCGCTCGGTGGCAGCGAGTGCGGCCAGTGAGATCTCGGGCCGCGCACCGATCACCGCGGTGTGCAGGTTGACCAGCACCGGCGGGATCTCGGCAAGCTCGATGCCGAAGCGCCGCCAGTAGGCGGCGGCGAAAGCCTCGTGCAGGCCGGCAACCCCTAAATCGGGCCGCTCGACGGAGACCGACAGGATGTGGCTCTGGCCCTGGAACTGCATGTCGGCGCTGTAGACCGCGCGCAGCTCGCGGATGGGGACGCCCTCGTCGCGGATGGTCGCCTCGCCCTGCTCCTTCTGCCGGGCGTAGATGCCGGCGATGTCGGCGTCGCTCACGGCCGACAAAGGCTTGTTGACCGTGCGCACATAGTCGTGCCGCAGGTCGGCGACGACGCAGCCCAGCGCGTTGGTGATGCCGGGCCGCGCCGGCACCAGCACGGTCGGGATGCCCAGTTCCCGGGCGAGCGCCGTCGCATGCAGCGGCCCGGCGCCGCCGAAGGCGAACAGCGCGAAGTCGCGTGGATCGTGGCCGCGCGACAGCGAGACCAGGCGCATGGCCCCGGCCATGCGGTCGTTGGCGATGCGCAGGATGGCGGCCGCCGCCGCGTCGGCGTCGAGGCCGAGGCGCCTGCCGACCCTGTCCTCGATCGCAGCGCGCACAGGGTCGAGCGTCACCCGACGGTCGACGCCCAGCAGGCGGTCGGGATTGAGCCGGCCCAGGATCAGGTTGGCGTCGGTGATGGTGGGCTCGGCTCCGCCGCGGCCGTAGCAGATCGGGCCCGGCCGCGCGCCCGCGCTCTCCGGCCCCACCCGCAGCATGCCGGCGGCATCGACCGAGGCGATCGAACCGCCGCCCGCGCCGATCGTGTGCACGTCGACCATCGGCACGTGGATCGGCATGGCGTATTCGAGCTCCAGTTCGCCCGAGACCGTCGGAATCGCATCCTCGATCAGGCCGACATCGGTCGAGGTGCCGCCCATGTCGTAGGTGATGAGGTTGGGCTGGCCCGAGACGCGGCCGGTGTAGGCGGCGGCCATCACGCCCGAGGCCGGCCCCGACATCACCGTGTTCACCGCCGCCTGCGCGATCAACTGCGAGGAGATCGTGCCGCCGTTGCCCTGCATCACCAGGATGTCGCGGTCGAACCCCCTGGCGCCGAGCTCCTTGCGCAGCCGCTCGAGGTAGCGCGCCAGCACCGGCTGCACCGAGGCATTGACCGCCGCCGTCACCCCGCGTTCGAACTCGCGGTACTCGGACAGGATGGCGTGGCCCGGCGTCACGTAGGGATTGGGCCACAGGCCGCGCACGATCTCGGCCGCCCGCCTCTCGTGCGCCGGGTTGATGTAGCTGTGCAGGAAATGGATGACGACCGCCTCGCAACCCGCCGCCAGCAGCGTCCTGGCGGCGTCGGCGACGGCTGCCTCGTCGAGCGGCGTCAACACCTTGCCGTCGGCGTCCATGCGCTCGGGCACCTCGAGCCGCAGCTCCCGGTCGATCAGCGGACGGAAGGTGCCGCGCAGGCCGTAGGGCTGCGGCCGCGTGCGGCGGCCGAGTTCCAGCACGTCGCGAAAACCCCTGGTGGTGATCAGGCCCACTCGGGCGATCTTGCGTTCGAGCAGCGCGTTGGTCGTGGTGGTCGTGCCGTGGACCACGGCCTGCAACGTGCCCGGTTCGGCGCCCGCCGCGTCGAGAGAGGCCATGAAGCCGACCGCCTGGTTGTCGATCGTCGTCGGCACCTTGGCGAGCTTGACCTCGCCCGAGGCCGAATCGATCGCCAGCAGATCGGTGAAGGTGCCGCCGACATCGATGCCGACCGTGAGGGTGTTCCTGGACGAGGACATGTCAGACCGAGAGATACTGTTCACGAAGCGAGGTGTTGGCGGCGAGCTCGGCCATGGTTCCGCCGAAGCGGATCTGGCCCTTCTCGATGATATAGGCGCGGTCGGCGATCGCCTCGCAGAAGCGCAGGTTCTGTTCGCACAGCAGCACCGACAGGCCCTCTCGTTTGAGCGCGCGGATCGAGTGAGCCATCTCCTGAACGATGATCGGCGCCAGGCCTTCCGACGGCTCGTCGAGCAGCACGCATTTGGGATTGCCCATCAGGGTGCGGGCGATGGTGAGCATCTGCTGCTCGCCGCCCGACATGCGCCCGCCCGGCCGCTCGCGCATGCGGCCGAGATTGGGAAACAGCTTGAAGAGCTTGTCCTCGTCCCAGGTCGGCGCGCCCTGGCGCGCGGGCTGGCGGCCGACCTCGAGGTTTTCCATCACCGACAGCTCGGTGAAGATGCGCCGCTCCTCCGGCACGTAGCCCAGGCCCAGCCGGGCGATGCGATAGGGCGGCAGCCGGTCGATGCGCGCGCCGGCGAAGGTCACCTCGCCGCGCGCCGGCGGCACCAGACCCATGATCGCCTTGATCGCTGTCGACTTGCCGGCGCCGTTGCGGCCGAGCAGCGCCACCACCTCGCCCGCTTTCGCCTCGAGCGACACGCCATGCAGGATGTGGGCGAGGCCGTAGAAGGCGTGAAGGTCGGTCACGCGGAGCATCAGGACGACTCATGCTCTTCCGGACCGCGGACCTCCAGGTCCGCCTCATGAGCATGAGCGGACCTGGAGGTCCGCGGTCCGAATGAGAAGACGCTCAATGCCCGCTCCCCAGATACACCGCCTGCACGTCGGGATTGGCGCGTACCTCAGCGGGCAGGCCGCCGGCGATGACGCGGCCGCGGTCGAGCACGACGATGCGGTCGGCCTGGCTGAACACCACGTCCATGTCGTGCTCGGTGAACAGCACGGCGATC
Source organism: Pseudomonadota bacterium (assembly GCA_018240745.1). GTDB lineage: Bacteria > Pseudomonadota > Alphaproteobacteria > Reyranellales > Reyranellaceae > Reyranella. Next base: position 25,312 of record JAFEFF010000190.1, on the reverse strand, counting down.
TTCTGGGCCCGCGCCAGCCGCGCCGCCAGCTCCATCAATGCCACCCGCTCGCGCGGCGCCATGCCGGCGGTCGGCTCGTCCATCAGCAGCAGCCGCGGCTGGTTGGCCAGAGCCATCGCCAGCTCGACCCGCTTCAGGTCGCCGTAGGCGAGAACGCCGCACGGCCGATCCGCCTGGTCGAGCATGCCGACCTGATCGAGCAGCGCATCGGCCTCGGTCCGCAGCGCCGTGCCGAATCGCGACAGCAGCGAGCGCAGCTTGCCGGCGTGGCTGTAGAGCGCCATCTGCACGTTCTCGCGGACGCTGAGCGAGGCGAAGGTCGCGGTGATCTGGAAGGTGCGGCCGACGCCCAGCCGCCAGATCGCGCGCGGGCTCATCCCGGTGATGTCGCGGCCCTCGAGCTCGACCACCCCGCTGTCGGGCTCGAGCTGGCCGTTGAGCATGTTGAAGCAGGTGCTCTTGCCCGCGCCATTGGGGCCGATCAGCGCCAGCAGCTCGCCGGCCGAGACGGCGAAGGCGACGTCCTCGACGGCCCGCACGCCGCCAAACGCCTTGTGCAAGCCATCGACCTGCAGCACCGCGGTCATGCGGGCCGCCAGCGCGCGTAAAGCGCCGCGAGGCCGCCGACGAGGCCCTGCGGGAAGACGACGACGATCAGCAGGATCATCAGGCCGAGCGCCGCGCGCCAGAAATCGGTCTCGCGCGCCAGCAGGTCGCGCAGCCACGTGAAGATCGCCGCGCCCACGACCGGGCCGGTGAGCGTCTCGACGCCGCCCAGCAGCACCATCACCAGCCCGTCGGTCGATTGCGCAATCGAGACCGACGAGGGCGCGATGCTGCCCTTGGAGAAGGCGAAGATGGAGCCGGCAAGCCCCGCCATCGTGCCGGCCAGCACGAAGGCCGCCCACTGGTAGGCGCGCAGGTCGATGCCGATCGCCTCGGCGCGTAGCGGCGAATCGCGGCCGGCGCGCAGCACGTAGCCGAACGGCGAGAACAGCGCGCGCCACAGGATGGCGATGCCGATGCCGCACAGGGCCAGCGCCATCCAGTAGTAGGCGGGCTTACCGGAGAGCCACGCCGATGGCCAGACGCCGACCAGGCCGTTGCTGCCCGCCGTGAGCTCGTCCCACTGGAAGACGATCGACCAGCTGATCTGCGCGAAGGCGAGCGTCAGCATGGCGAGGTAGACGCCGGACAGGCGCACGCAGAACCAGCCGTAGACCACGGCGAACAGGCCGGCGACGAACGGCGCCAGCACCAGCGCCAGCTCCATCGGCAGGCCGGCCTTCTTGAACAGCAGCGCGCCGGCGTAGGCGCCGAGGCCGAAGTAGGCGGCGTGCCCGAACGACACCATGCCGGCCGGGCCCATGATGAAATGCAGGCTGACCGCGAACAGCGCGAAGCAGACGATGTCGGTCAGCAGCACGGTGACGTAGCGGTCCCCGACCAGCGGCACGAGCGCGAACAGCACCAGCCACGCCGCGACCGGCCAGCGGCGCGGCGGCCCGAGCGGCGGCGGTGTCTCGCCGATCGCCCGGGGCGTCGCCGGCGCCTTGCCGAGCAGGCCGTAGGGCCGCAGCACCAGCACCACACCCATGATCACGAACTCGACCACCAGGGTGAGCTTGGAGAAGCCGAAGCCGATGCAGAACGCCTTGGCGACGCCGATCAGCACCGCGGCGAGGAACGCGCCGCCGAGGCTGCCGAGGCCGCCGACCACCGTGACGACGAAGGCGTCGGCGATCACCGACAGGTCGAGGTCGAGGGTGGCGGGCTCGCGCGGGATCTGCAGCGCGCCGCCGAGCCCCGCCAGCGCCGCGCCGACGAAGAACACCGAGGTGAAGAGCCTGGCCTGGTCGACGCCCAGCGCACCGACCATCTCGCGATCCTGCGTCGCAGCCCGCACGAGAGCACCCCAGCGAGTCCTGGCGAGCAGCAGCCACATCAGCGCCAGCACCACCGGGCCGACGACGATCAGCATCAGGTCGTAGGCGGGAATGCCGCGGCCCAGGATCTCGATCGGGAAGGAGAGCCCCGGGGCGCGCGGGCCGACCAGGTCTTCCGGACCCCAGGCGGCGAGCGCCACGTCCTTGATCACCAGCACGATGGCGAAAGTGGCGAGGAGCTGGAACAGCTCGGGCGAGCGGTAGATGCGCCGCAGCACCACGACCTCGATCACGACGCCGGCCAGGCCGACAGCGAGCGCCGCCAGGACCACCGCGCTCCAGAAGCCCAGCGGCGTGCGGCCCAGCGCCTCGATCAGGCTGTAGGCGCCGTACAGGCCCAGCATGTAGAGCGAGCCGTGCGCGAAGTTGACGATCCGCGTCACGCCGAAGATCAGCGACAGGCCGGCCGACACCAGGAACAGCGACGAGGCGGCCGCCAGCCCGTTCAGGAGCTGGATGACGAAGGAGGCGAAGGTCACGAACGGCCCGTCGTCTCGACCGGAGCGCGAAGCGCGAAGTGGAGAGACCTTTTTTGCACCTGAAAGATCCCTCGACTTCGCTTCGCTCCGCTCGGGATGACGGTGGCTATGCCACCGTCAATTGGCCGGCCGCATCTTCTTCACTTCGTCATCCGACGGCAGAGCGTCCTTGCCGTCGACGAAGTGCCAGTCGGTCATGATGCCCTTGCCGTCCTTCAGGCCGATGCGGCCGACATAGGCGCCCATGGTCGACTGGTGGTCGAGCGCGCGGAAGGTGATCGGGCCGAACGGAATGGTGAGCTGCAGGCCGCTCATGGCCGCGAGCAGCTTGTCCTGATCGAGCGAGCCCGCCTTCTTGATCGCCGCCACCGCCGCCATGGTGAGCGAGTAGCCGACGATCGAGCCGAGCCGCGGATAGTCCTTGTACCTGGCCTGGTAGGCCGCAAGGAACTTCTTGTGCTCCGGCGTGTCGATGCCGTACCAGGGATAGCCGGTGACGTACCAGCCGACCGGCGCCTCGTCCTTCAGCGGATCGAGATACTCGGGCTCGCCGCCCAGGAGGTCGAACACCTCGACGCCCTTGAACAGACCGCGCTGGCTGCCCTCGCGCACGAACTTGGCAAGGTCGGGGCCGAACAGCGAGGAGAAGATCGCATCGGGCTTGGCGTCGGCCAGTGCCTGCGCCACCGCGCCGGCGTCGATCTTGCCGAGCGGCGGCGCCTGCTCGGCGACGAACTCGACGTCGGGCTGCTTCTGCTTCAGGAGCTTCTTGAACGCCGCGGTCGCCGACGTGCCGTATTCGTAGTTGGGATAGACGATCGCCCAGCGCTTCTTCTTGAGCTTGGCGGCGTCGGGAATCAGCATCGCCGTCTGCATGTAGGTCGAGGTCCGCAGGCGGAAGGTATAGGCGTTGCCGTTGTCCCAGACGATCTTGTCGGTCAGCGGCTCGCCGGCGATGAACAGCGTCTTGCGCTGCTTGGCGAAATCGGCGACCGCGAGGCCGACGTTGGACGGGAAGGTGCCGATCAGGAAGGCGACCTTCTCGCGGCTCAGCAACTCCTCGGCGACACGCACCGCGTCGGCCGGGTTGCCGTTGTCGTCGCGGCTCACGATCTCGATCTTCTTGCCCAGCACGCCGCCCGCGGCGTTGACCTCGTCGACCGCCATCTCCCAGCCCTTCTTGTAGGGGTCGAGGAAGGCCGCGAAGATCTTGTAGCTGTTGAGCTCGCCGATCTTGATGGTGTCCTGCGCGGCGGCAGGCAGCGCCAACGACGCGGCGGCCAGCGCCGAGACACCGGCGAGCAGACGATTGCGGGTCAGCATGAAATTCCCCCTCACGGAAACGGTGAACACCCTGCGGCGCGGAGCCTAGAACATATTCCGTCCGGCCGGAATCGGCCGGATGGAATATGCCTGCTGCAACAAATTCCGCTCGTGCGCGCATTTCCGCTCAGATGGAACCGCGCTGGCGGGCCAACGGACAAGCGACAATCATGCGGGCGCGGTTCCATCTGAGCGGAAATCGCTCTAGCACCCTCTCAGGAGGCAAAAGAAGAGCGCGCTTGGATGCCCCAATGGCCGTCCTGCCGGGTGACGATGTAGATCGTCTCGAAGGTGCCGAGCGAGGAACCGTCGGCACGGAAGCGGCTGAACTTCACCTTCAGATGGACCTTGTCCGGGCCGACCTGGATCGGCGTCCGCTCGTCCCACTGGCTGCGCGCCCAGCCGTCGCCGGCGCGGGCGCGGAAATCCTCGAGCTTGTAGTCGCCGCGCTTCTGCCAGACCACGACCTTGCCGCCGGCGATCCGAACATGCGGGAAGTTGCAGGCGGCGTTGACCGCGACCTCATCGCCGCGATTGAGCCCCGCCATGTAGGCGTCGAGCGATGCCATGGCCGATTTCAACGGATCGCTCATGCTCCACTCTCCATTCTCCGCGCAGGCTGATGGCCGCGCTGTCGATCAAGCCGAGACGACGCAGTCGTCGTGCCTCGCCAAGCCCGCGGTCGAGGGCCTCGACGAGGGCATCGCGCGGCAGGTTTCCCACCGCAACCGTGACCGGCAGGTCACCGAGGTCGCTGTCGGGGTCGAGCGCGCGCGCCGGCCGTCGCTCGATGGCAGGGTGGTCGATATCGACCGCGTTGGCGATCAGCGTCGCCGCAGCGTCGGCGGCGGCGGCGGTGCGGGCGAGAACGGTGGCGCTGTCGGCGATGCCCAGCGAGAAGGAGCGGCCGCCGCGGCCGGAGGTCGCGATGCCGCGCACCGGACGGTCGTGCGTCAGCGTCGCCGCGCCGTCGAGCGCCTGGGCGAAGATGCCGGCCCGCAGGCTGTGACCGGGCGCGAGATGGACCGCGATGTCGCCGCCGTCGTTGACATAGGCCTTGTCGAGCGTGCGACCGACGAGCATCGCCTGCAGCATCTCGTCGGCGACGGCGCCGGCGACCGCGGCCATCGGCGTGATGAACAGCGCACGATGCGGCCACACGGCTTCGGCCATGCGGCGGGCGACGGGCCCCTGCAACAGGGGATAGGCGTCGCCGACGGGGCGCCGCAGCGTCGGCAGCTCGCGCGCGAGGGTCGGCAGGATGTCGCCGAAGCGGTCGACGGCCTGCCGGTAGGCGAGCGTGACTTCGTCGGCCGCACCGAAGGCCTCGATGATCAGGTCGATCGGGCCGTCCTGCAGGTGCAGGCGGCCGTCGGGGAAGCGCGCAGCGATCATTCGAGCCGCACCTTGTTGCCGCGCAGCACCGATTCCAGTGTCACGGCCCGCGAGGCGTAACCGCCGAGCGCGGCGTAGTCGGAGGCACGCAGGGTGAACTCGATCGGCGCGACCAGCGCCGGCGTCGGAACATAGCCGAAGCTCTTCTCCGGCATCCTGGCGACGTCGACCATCAGGGTGATGCCGCCGCCCGGCCAGACATAGGCCGGCACGCCGCCCAGGGTGACCTTGGTCAGCGTGTCGCGCACCGAGCGGGTGAGGCGCACCGGATTCTCGGTGACGCCGGCCCGCAGCGAACCGCCGGCGCCGGCCATGAACAGCACGGTGCACAGCGCGGGCTCGCAGTTCTCGGCGATGCGCTCGACCACCTTCCGCACCGGCGCGGGCATCGCCGCGGGCCGGGGCTCGAGATCCCTGTCGAGCTCGAACCACGCCGAGTGCTCGCCGGTGGTCGAGACCATCAGCAGCCTGAGGCCGGGCCAGGCCTGCTTGGGATCGATCTTCTCGATGATCTCCAGCGGATCGCTGACATCGGTGCCGCCCCAGCCGAGCCCCGGCTGCGCCACCCGAAAGTAGCGGCCCGGCGTCGACCTGCGGCCGCGCACGCGGATGCCGGCAGGCTTCATGTCGAGGAAGCGGCCGCCCTGGTGCTCGCTCAGCACGCCGGTGATGTGGTCGTCGACCACGATCACCTCGTCGACATGGTCCTTCCATTGCGGTGCGAACATGCCGATCGTGGCCGAGCCGCAGCCCACGCGCATCCGCTCCTCGCGCACGCCGTTGACGACGGGCGGCCTGTCGGCCTGCACCACGACGGTCGAACCGCCATCGATCGCAAGCTCCACCGCTTCCTTGTTGCACAGCGCCAGCAGGGCGTCGCAGGTCGCGACCCCCTCCTTTTTGCTGCCGCCGGTGAGGTGATGCACGCCGCCGAGCGACAGCATCTGCGAGCCGTACTCGGCCGTGGTCACGTGGCCGATTGCCTCGCCGTTCGCCCGCACCGCCGCCTGCTCGGGACCGAGATACCGGTCGGTGTCGATCTTCACCTTGACGCCGCAGTAGCTGAAGATGCCCTCGGTCACGACGGTGACCATGTCGACGCCATCGGGCTTGGACGAGACGATGAACGGCGCCGGCTTGTAGTCGGGATAGGTCGTGGTCGCGCCGATGCCGGTGACGAAGGCACCCTCGCCTTTTCCGAGCTCGCCCGCCCAACTCTCGCTGCCCTCGACGAATGCGACGCGTGCAAGGTCGGGCTTGGCCAGCAGCACCAGCGGGTCGACCCGCACCAGCTTGCCGTCCTGGTTGGCGTAGCGATCGCAGGCGCCGGCGCGGCCCGGGCGGATGCGGCACAGCACGGGACAGGCATCGCAGCGGACGATGCCTGCACTGCGTTCGGATTCGGAGAGCGCCAGCTCCTCGCTCATGGCTTTACTCCTTGCGCGAGGATCGCCTCGCGCAGCCGGTGTGGCAGCACGGGCACGCGATGCACCCGAACGCCGGTCGCATGATGTATGGCGCCCAGGATCGCCGGCGCAGTCGGCACCAGGCCCGGCTCGCCGACACCCTTGGCGCCGAAGGGTCCGAGCGGCTCGCGGTCCTCGATCAGCAGGCACTCGATCTCGGGCACATCGCCGATGCTCGGGATCAGGTAGTCGTGCAGGTTCTCGGTGCGGCCGGGCAGGTACTCCTCCATCAGCGCCAAACCCAGCCCCTGGGCGATGCCGCCCTCGATCTGCCCCTCGACCAGCGTCGGGTTGATCGCCTTGCCGACATCGTGCGCCGCCACCATGCGCAGCACCGTCACCGTGCCGAGCTCGATATCGACCTCGACGATCGCGATTTGCGCCGCGAAGGCGTAGGTCGCATACGGAATACCCTGCCCGTCGGCATCGAGCGGTGTGGTCGGCGGATCGAACGTGCCCTCGGCCATCAGCGGCCCGACCTTGGCGAGGTCGAGCGTGTGCACGACGCCGCCGTCGCTCACCTCGAGCGACGCGCCGTCGAGCGTGAACGTCGCGTCGGGGCCGGCGTTGGCGAGCCGCAGGATCTTCTGCCGCAGGCCGAGGCCAGCGCGCTCTGCCGCCTTGCCCGAAACGAAGGTCTGGCGCGAGGCCGAGGTCTTGCCGGCGTCGGCGGTCAGGTCGGTATCGCCCGTAACGAGCGTGAACTGCCCGACCGGCAAGCCCAGCGCATCGGCGGCGATCTGGGTCATGATGGTGTTGCTGCCCTGCCCGATGTCGAACGCGCCGCTGTAGAGCGTCAGCGTGCCATCGGCCGCCAGCCCGACCCGCATGGTCGAGGGGTTCGACATCGAGGTGTTGCCGATGCCGTACCACATGCAGCCAATGCCGACGCCGCGCCTTTTCACACCGCCTTTGGCATTGAACGTCGCGATCTCGCCCTGGGCCTTTTGCCAGTGCGGGCGCATCGCCTCGAGGCATTCGGCGAGGCCGACGGAATGGTCGAGCTTCTGGCCGCAAGCCGTGACATCCCCGGCACGTAACGCGTTGCGATGGCGGAACTCGAGACGATCGACCCCGAGCTGGTCCGCCAGCCCATCCATCATCGCCTCGTGGGCGATCGCGGCCTGCGGCACGCCGAAGCCGCGGAAGGCGCCGGCCGGTGGGCCGTTGGTAAAGAAGGCCTCGCCCCAGGTGCGCACGTTGGGCACGAAGTACGGGCCCATCGCATGGACCGGCACGCGGTTGGCGACGGTCGGGCCCCACGAGGCGTAGGCGCCGGTGTCGAAGGTCGCCGACACGTCACAGGCCACGAGCTTGCCGGCCGCATCGCAGCCGAACTTGGCGGTCACGCGGGCGGGATGACGCTTGGTCGAGGCGGCCATGCTCTCGGGCCGCGTGTAGACCAGCGCGACCGGCCGGCCGAGCTTCCAGGCGGAAATGGCGATCAGCGGCTGCACCGAAAGGTCGAGCTTCCCGCCGAAGCCGCCGCCGCAGGCGGTCGGAACGATGCGGACGGCGTCGGGCGGGAGCCGCATGACGCTCGCGATCTCGTTGCGGTCCATGTAGGGCGACTGGGTCGAGGCGTGGATCTCGATGCGATCGCCGACGCGCCGTGCCCAACCGGCCTCGGGCTCCAGGTAGGCGTGCTCGACGAAAGCCGTTTCGAACACGCCCTCGGCGACGGCAGCGCAACCGGCAAAGCCGTCGACGTGGCCGTGCCTCACGCCACCGTCGAGCAGCAGGTTGCGGGGCTTGTCGGCGTGCACCAGCGCCGCCCCGGGTGCGCTCGCGGCGTCGATGCCGAACAGTGGCGGCTCGGGGGTCCAGTCGATCGGGATCTGCGCGTCGGAGATCGCCAGCACGTCGGCACGATCGCCGACCAGCGCCAGCACGGCCTCGCCGCGGTAGCGCACGAGGCCGTCGGCCAGCACCGGCTGGTCCTTGATGTCCGGGTAGATGCCGTAGCCATTGAACGGTATGTCCGCCGACGTCAGTACGGCGGCGAGCCGCGCCCGCAGAGGACCGAGATCGCCCAGCGTGAAGCGCGCCCGCGGGTGCGGCGATCGCACGACACGGATCCACAGCGCATCGGCCGGCACCGAATCCGCGCCGAACCGGTCGCGGCCGGTGACCTTTGGCACGCCGTCGAGCCGCGCGATTCGCGCGCCGACCGCGGCGCCGACAGCCGGCGACCCGGCAGCGGCGGGCGCGCAGCCCATCACGGCGTCGACGATCTTTGCGTAGCCGGTGCAGCGGCAGAGCACGCCGCCCAGGGCGTCCTCGACCTCGGCGCGCGTCGGCGCATGGCCGTTGCGCAGGACGTCCTGCGCCGCCATCAGCATGCCGGGCGTGCAGATGCCGCATTGGGCTGCGCCATGCTCGAGGAAGGATTGCTGCAGCGCCGCGAGCATGCCGTTGGGCGCGAGACTCTCTATCGTCTCGACTGTGCGGCCGGCTATCTGGCCCATCGCGACGAGGCAGGAACAGACCTGCCGACCGTCGAGTCGAACCGTACAGGCGCCGCAGTCGCCGGCATCGCAGCCGACCTTGGTGCCGGTGAGGCCGAGATCGTCGCGCAACGCCGCAGCAAGGCGCGTGACCGGCGGGCCCTCCCACTCGGCCGCCGTCCCATTCAAGGTGAAGCCGACTTTCATGCAAAGCCCCGCAGCAGCCGGCGCAGCAGGGTGATCACCGCGTCGCGGCGGTAGGCGGCGCTGCCGCGCACGTCATCGATCGGCGCCAGCGGCGCGAGGTGTGCAATATCGACGCGCTCGGCGAGCGCCGTCACGGGCACGTCGGCGAGGGCGGCCTCGAGTGCGGGCAGGCGTTGCGCTACCGCCGAGCAGGCGCCGACGGCGATACGCGCCTTGATTACCCGTGCGTGCTCGATCTCGAGCGTCACCGCGGCCATGGCGATCGAGATCACGAGGTAGCGGCGGGCGCCCAGCTTCAGGAAGGCGCTGCGGCCGTCGTGCACGGGCCTGGGCACATGGATCGCGACCAGCAGCTCGCCCGGCCCCAGCACGGTGCGGCGGTTGCCGGTGATGAACGCCGACAGCGGCAGGCGCCGCATCCCGGCGTGGCCGGCCAGTTCGACCTCGGCATCGAGCGCCAGCAGGGGCGGCACGCCATCGGCAGCCGGCGAGGCGTTGCAGAGGTTGCCGGCCAGCGTTCCGGCATTCTGGATCTGCCGGCCGCCGACCTCGCGGGCGGCCTGCTTCAAGCCGTCGAACAAGGGCGGCAGCGGGGTCTCGATCAGCTCCGACCAGGTCGTGGTGGCGCCCAGCCGCCAGCCCGCCGGACCGTCCGAAATGCCGCGCAAAGCGGGGATTCCCGTGATGTCGAGAACATTCTCCTCGATCGCCCGGCCAACCCGCGCCGGATAGAAATCGGTGCCGCCCGCCAGCACCGTCCAGCGACGCGTCAGCGCCTGCAGGGCCTCATCCAGGCTCACGGGGCGGAGGTAGTCACCCATATCGTTCGTGTACGTACGATTGGCGCAGAGTGTAGGCGACTCACACGAGCGAGTCCCGTCTCAAATGATCTTCTGGAGAAGCTCGACGAGTTGGCGCTGCTCGTTGCCGTTCAGCGGCTTCAGCGTCTCGCGCGACACTGCCGGCCCATTCATGATCAACTTGGCGACGACGCGCTGGCCATCGAGCGTGAGGCTGATCAGCGTGCGCCGCGCGTCGCCCGGATCGGGCCGCGAATCGACGAGGCCGCGATCCTTCAAGCGGCGCACCACGCCCTGCATGGTCGCCTTGTCCATGCCGACGAGTCGGCCGAGATGGTTCTGCGACAGCTCGCTGTACTCGTGCAGCTTCACCATGCTCGAATACTGGGTCGGCGTGACGTTGGGATCGCCGATCGTGGTCTGGAAGATCGCCGACGCGCGCTGGTGCGCGCGACGCAGCAGATAGCCAATTTGATCTTCGATGCGGTACAGCCGCGGGGCGTTGACTGCTCCCTTCGGCTCGCTTTGTTTTTTTGCGACGTTGCGCATCGCCCCCCGCGCGCTCTCCGCCATCTTCGCTACACCGAGAAGGCGCTTCGCACAACGGTGACATTGTGTTCTTCGCGTAACCCGCGACACGCTCGCCCTCTTGACTCGTTCGCACGAGGCAGGCAGCGCGAACTACTGCCAGTTCTTTCGAAGGAGCGATCATGGCCGGCGCGTTGAGCGGCATCCGCATCGTCGATCTGACGAACGTCATCCTCGGGCCCTACGGCACGATGCTGCTCGCCGACCAGGGCGCCGATGTCATCAAGGTCGAGGCGCCCGAGGGCGACGCGGTGCGACACATCGGCAAGCCGCGCAAGACGCCCGGCATGGGGCCGGCCTATCTCTACGTCAACCGCAACAAACGTTCGCTTTGCCTCGACCTCAAGAATCCCCGCGCGCGTGCAGCGTTGGCCGAAGTGATCAAGACCGCCGATGCCTTTGTGCACGCGCTCAGGCCGCAGGCCATCGAAGGCCTTGGGCTCACCTACCACGAGGTGCGCAAGATCAAGCCCGACATCGTCTATGTCGGCGCCTATGGCTTCTCCGCCGACGGTCCTTACGGGCGACTGCCGGCTTACGACGACGCGATCCAGGCGCGCTTCGGCATCGCCGATCTGATGGGACGCGCCGCCGGCGACGACGTCCCGCGTTATCCACCGACCATCCTGGCCGACAAGACCTGCGGGCTGACCTTCGCCTTCTCGGTCCTTGCAGCGTTGATGCATAGGCAGCGAACCGGCGAGGGCCAGTTCGTCGAGGTGCCGATGTTCGAGACCATGACGGCCTGGCTGATGGTCGAGCATCTGTGGGAACGGACCTTCGACGACGAGGGCGAGGTCGGCTACAGCCGCCTGCTCGCGCGCACCCGCAAGCCCTACCGCACGCTCGACGGCTGGATGGCGATCCTGCCGTACAACGACAAGCATTGGCGCAATTTCTTCGAACTCATCGGCCGGCCCGAGGTGCTGAAGGACCCGCGCTACGCGACCCTCAACGCCCGCTCACTGCACATCAACGACATGTACGCCATGGTCGAGGCGCTGACGCCCTCGCGTACCACCGCCGAATGGGTCAGCCTGCTCGACGAGGCGCAGATTCCGAATGCACCGGTCGCCAGGCCGGGTGATCTGCTGGACGACCCGCATCTGGTGTGGCGCGGGCTGTTCAAGAAGTATCCGCATCCGAGCGAAGGCGAGATCATGATGGTCGAGCCCCCGATGCGCATGAGCCGGACACCCCCCGAGATCCGCTTGATGGCGCCGCTGATGGGAGCCGATTCGCGCGCGGTGCTCGCGGAAGCCGGGGTATCCGAGGCCGAGATCGAGGCGTTGAAGGAGGCCGGCGCGCTGATCGAGCCGAAGTAGGCGATGGCTTTATCCCGGCCAAGGCCGAGAGGTCTGCACGATTCCCGGCTACGGCCGGGACGACAGGATTGCCAACTCGGCCGCCGCAAGGTCCTCGAGTGCAGTGCCGACCGACTTGAACAACGTGATGCTGACGTCATCGCCGGGCAGCCGGCCGGTCTGCTGGCCGCGCGCCAGCTCGAAGAGGTCGGCGATCAGGTCGTCCTCGTCGAGCGTGCCGTTGCGGATCGCCTGGACGATATCGCCCGCCTCCTTGAGCGCCCCGGCGCGCGTGTCGACATGGACCCGCGCGCGCCACACCGCCTTGTCGTCGCTTTCGCGCATCTCGGGGGTGTAGGCGCCGACCAGATCGATATGTTGTCCCTCGCGAAGCCAGTCGCCTTCGACCAGGGGCTCCTTCGACAGCGTCGCGCAGGAAATGACGTCGGCGTCGCGTACGGCTGCCTCGCGATCGGTGACGGCGCGGACCGTGATCGAGCGACCGATGGCGGCGGGGAGCGACGCCGCGAGCTGTTGCGCCAGTGCCTCGGCCTGCGCCGGCCGGCGGCCCCAGATTGCGACCTCGCGGATCGGACGCACCTTGGCATGGACACGCACCAGATGCGGCGCGAGTGCACCCGTCCCGATCATCAGCAGCCGGCTCGCTTTGTGCGGCGCGAGATAACGCGCTGCGAGGCCGGATGCACAGGCGGTGCGACGCTTCGTGAGCATGGTCCCGTCGAGCAGCGCCAGCGACTGGCCGGTGCCGCCATCGAGCAGGATGTACTGGCCGAACACCGACGGCAGCGCCCGCGTGACGTTGTCGGGAAAGACCGTGACCAGCTTGATGCCGATGTGTTGGCTGGTCCAGGCCGGCATCAGCAGCAGCGTGCCGGTCGGCAGGTGGTGATGATGCCGCACCGGCACTTCGGCGCCGCCACGGAAGGCCACTTCGAGGCGGTCGATCAGGGCCAGATCGTCGAGGGCTGCGTCGACCTCCGCGGCCGAGAAGATCTTCATCCCTTGAAGGGCTCCGGCGCGACCAGCGCGCTCTGCCGCTCGATGGCCCGCTGTTCGCGCGGAGCCGGGCCAGGGCCGCTGGACGCCGGCGTCGGCGGTGCAGGCCTGGCAGCCGCGAGGGCAGCGCGCAGATCCTCGATCTCGCGCTCGAGCCGCTGGATTTCGCGCCGACGGCCGCGGGCGTGGCGCCGGTGATGACGGCCCGCCCACCAGCCGAGCCCGAGCCCGGCCAGCACGCCGAGCAGCAGTACACCCAGCACCAGCAGGTAAAGCGGCATGATCACCGTGTGCGGTATCGGCCACAGCGCGAGCTCGGTGCGCTGCGTGTTGCTGACGGCGATCAGCACGCCGAGCAGGAGGAAGACCAGGAAGAGGACGCGCGACAGCATCTTCATGCCAGCCCACAATGCCACGGTCGCAAGCCGAACCGCGAGTGTCTTTGGCTGATACCTTTTGCGCCGTGGAGCATTCACAGGACATGGCCAACTCTTCCTTTGGCGCCCTTGTCCTGATCGTGCTGCTGGTGGCGGTCGCGGCGTTCCTGTTGACGCCCCACGACCGGGTCAGCACGGCGTCCCACAGCGCGCCCCCCGCACTGTGGTCGAGCCAGCGCTGACGCCGTCGCCTTAGCTCTTGTCTTCGCTGGTGGTCGTGTCGGAGGCAGCGAGCGCTGCGGCGCGCACGGCTTCCTTGTTGAGCCGATCGCGCAAATCCTTGCCCGTCTTGAAGTACGGCACGCGTTTGGAGGCCACGGCGACCTGCTCCCCCGTCCGCGGATTGCGGCCGGTGCGCGGATCGCGCTTCTTCACCGAGAAGGCGCCAAAGCCGCGCAATTCGACGCGATCGCCCGCCGCCAGGGCCTTTGAGATTTCATCGAAGACCGTGGCGACAATGCGCTCCACATCCCTTTGATAGAGATGAGGATTCTTCGCGGCCAGGCGAGCAATCAGCTCAGACTTGGTCATTGGCGCAATAATAGCGCAATAACCAGCGCTGAACAACTAAGTCATTGAAAGCAAAAGGAAAGGGCCGGTCCTTGCGGCCGGCCCCCGATTTGGTCGCAAAAAGCGACCTATTTCTCTTCCTCTTCCTTCTTGCGAAGGGCGGCCCCCAGGATGTCGCCGAGGCTGGCTCCCGAGTCGGACGAGCCGAAGTCGGCCATCGCCTTCTTCTCCTCGTCGAGTTCGCGGGCCTTGACCGACAGCACGACCCGGCGCGAGGCCTTGTCGATGTTGGTGATCTTGGCATCGAGCTTGTCCCCCACCGCATAGCGGTCGGGGCGCTGCTCGGAGCGGTCGCGGCTGAGCTCCGACTTGCGGATGAAGCCCGGGATGCCGTCGGCCACCGTGACGTCGATGCCGTTGTCCTGGATGCCGGCGACGATGACGGTGACCACGTCGCCCTTCTTGGCGACCGAGTTCACCTTCTCGAACGGGTCGTTGGCCAGCTGCTTGATGCCGAGCGAGATGCGCTCCTTGTCGATGTCGACGTCGAGCACCTTCACCTTGACGGCATCGCCCTTCTTGTAGTCGCGGATCGCCTCGTCGCCGGCCTTGTCCCACGACAGATCGGAGAGATGCACCATGCCGTCGATGTCGCCGGGCAGGCCGACGAACAGGCCGAACTCGGTGATATTGCGGACCTCGCCGTCGAGCTCGGTGCCCGCCGGATACTTCTCGGCAAAGCTCTCCCACGGATTGGCCATGCACTGCTTCAGGCCGAGCGAGATGCGGCGCTTGGACATGTCGACATCCAGCACCATCACTTCGACCTCCTGCGAGGTCGACACGATCTTGCCGGGGTGCACGTTCTTCTTGGTCCAGCTCATCTCCGAGACGTGGACCAGACCCTCGACGCCCGGCTCCAGCTCCACGAACGCGCCGTAGTCGGTGATGTTGGTGACGCGGCCCTTGAGGCGCAGGCCGACCGGGTACTTCGCACCCGCGCCGTCCCACGGATCGCTCATCAACTGCTTCATGCCGAGCGAGATGCGCTGGGTCTCCGGGTTGAAGCGGATGACCTGTACCTTGACCTGCTGGCCGATGGTGAGCGCCTCGGACGGATGGTTGATGCGCTTCCACGCGATATCCGTCACGTGGAGCAGGCCATCGACGCCGCCGAGATCGACGAACGCACCGTAGTCGGTGATGTTCTTGACCACGCCGTCGAGCACCTGGCCTTCGCTCAGATTGCCCATCAGGCGGGTGCGGTCCTCGGCGCGGGTCTCCTCCATGACGGCGCGGCGCGACACGACGATGTTGCCGCGGCGACGGTCCATCTTGAGGATCGCGAACTGCTGGGCCTGGCCCATCAACGGCCCGACGTCGCGCACCGGGCGCACGTCGACCTGGCTGCCCGGCAGGAAGGCCACGGCGCCGCCGAGATCGACGGTGAACCCTCCCTTCACGCGACCGAAGATCGTGCCCATGACACGCTCCTGGTCGTTGAACGCCTTCTCGAGAACGGTCCAGGCTTCCTCGCGCCGCGCCTTCTCGCGCGACAGCACGGCCTCGCCGTCCTTGTTTTCCATGCGGTCGACGAAGATCTCGACGGTATCGCCTTCCTTGACCTCGGCGGCGACACCGCCGTTGGCGAACTCTCTGAGAGGGACGCGGCCTTCGGACTTGAGGCCGACATCGACCACGACGAAGTCGTTGGCGATGCGCACCACGGTTCCCTTGACCACGGTGCCTTCGAAGCTGGACGAACCGCCGAGCGATTCATCGAGTAGTGCTGCGAACTCCGCGCTGGCGGCGTCGTTCGATTGTTTCCGCAGGGCGCTGCCCTTAGCCATTCAAAACCTCTTCCTTCATCGATCCCGGGCGAAACGCTGCCGCCCGTCGGCCAACCGGTTGATCCGGCGGATCCAGTGCCTTGAACTCCACGGGCGAACTTCCGTTGCCCGCAATCGCCGCTGAAACGTCTCGAGGTGCCGGCGGCGACTTATGGCGCGGCGACCCGAAAGCCCTTGCCCTCAATGAAAGCCACAGCGGCGGCAAACGCCGCATCGGCATCCATTTCAGTGGTATCGAGAAGCCAGGCATCGGGCGCGGCTCTTAGGGGTGCAGCCGCCCGTTCGCTGTCGCGACGGTCCCGCTCCGCCATCTCGGCAAGAACGCGCGGTTTTATAATGTCGCCCCCCTGCGCCCGCAACTCCTGATACCGCCGTTCTGCCCGCGCCTGCAGGGTCGCGGTGACGAATAATTTCACCGGGGCGTCGGGACAGATCACGGTGCCGATGTCGCGACCGTCGAGCACCGCCCCCGACGCCTGAGATGAGAATTCTCTTTGGAATTTCAATAGGTTGGCCCTGACCTCCGGGATCGCCCCGACTTTCGATGCCTGCTGGCCCGCTTCGTCGCTCCGGAGTGCCGGATCGGCGAGATCCTCCGGGGTCAGCCGGGCTGCCACATCGGCGGGAGGCTGGCCGGTCTGCAGGGCCGTCCAGCCGACCGCCCGATAGAGCAGGCCGGTGTCGAGATGGGGCAGCCGGAAATGGGCCGCCAGCCGCTTCGCCAGCGTCCCCTTGCCCGAGGCCGACGGTCCGTCGACGGCAATGACCAGGCGCTGGGTCATGCGCTGGGGGCGCGCCGCTCCAGTGGCGCGTCTTCTCTGGGTCCAAAAGAGGATGACGCGCCACTGGAGCGGCGCGCCCCCGGCGAAAGACGCATCACGCTGCCTCGATCTTGGCGCCGAGGCCGTTCATCAGGGCGGCGAAGCCCGGGAACGAGGTGTCGATCGGCGAGCCATCGTCGACCGCCACGGCATCACGCGCCGCCATGCCGAGCACCAGGAAGGCCATGGCGATGCGATGGTCGAGATGCGTCTCGACCAGCCCGCCCCCTGCCGGCGGCTTGCCATCGCCCTCCACCACCAGGAAATCGCCGCCCATCTCATGACGCACGCCGTTGGCCGCCAGTCCCGCGGCGACGCTCGACAGCCGGTCGCTCTCCTTGGCGCGCAGTTCGGCCAGGCCCAGCATGCGCGTGGCGCCCTCGGCGCAGGCGGCGGCAACGGCGAGGATCGGATACTCGTCGATCATGGTCGGCGCACGCTCGGGCGGCACCTCGACGCCCTTCAGCACGCCGCCCTTCACATGCAGGTCGGCCACCGGCTCGCCGCCGACCTCGCGCTCGTTCTCGAAGGTGAGGTCGGCGCCCATTTCCTCGAGCGTGGTGTAGAGGCCGGCGCGCAGCGGATTGACGCCGACATTCTCGACCAGCACGTCGCTGCCCGGCTTGATGGCCGCGGCAACGACGGCGAAGGCGGCCGACGAGGGATCGCCCGGGACGACGATGTCGCGCGCCTTGAGCTCGGGCCAGCCGACGACGGTGATGCGCTTGCCCCTGTTGTCGGCCGGCACGACCCGCACCTCGGCGCCGAAATGGCGCAGCATGCGCTCGGTATGGTCGCGCGTCGCCTCGGGCTCGACCACCGTGGTTTCGCCGGCGGTATTGAGGCCGGCGAGCAGGATGCAACTCTTCACCTGCGCCGAAGCGACCGGGAGCGTGTACTCGATCGGCACCAGCTCGTCGGTGCCGATGACGGCGAGCGGCATGCGGCCGCCGTCGCGCGCCTCGAAGCGCGCGCCCATGCGGGAGAGCGGTTCGATCACGCGTTGCATCGGCCGCTTCCGCAGCGAGCCGTCTCCGGTCATGAAGGAGGTGAAGCGATGGCTGGCGAGGATTCCGGAGAGCAGCCGCGCCGACGTGCCGGAATTGCCGAGATCGAGCACGTCCGCCGGCTCCTGGCCGCCGCCGACCCCGAACCCGCGCACCCGCCACACGCCGTCTTCCTGCACGACCCGCGCGCCCAGCGCACGCATTGCCGCTGCCGTGCACAGCACGTCCTCGCCGGTCAGCAGGCCGGTGATGGCGGTCTCTCCCAGCGCCATGCCGCCGAACATCAGGGCCCGGTGCGACACCGATTTGTCGCCCGGCGCACGGACCCTTCCCTCCAGCCGGGCGACCGGACGGGCGATGAGTTTGCGAGGGCTGGCGGCAGCGGACAGGACAGGCTCCCAACGAAGGCGAAAGCGCGGCGCGGCGCTCTCGTACCATGCCCGAATTTGGTTTTGACAGGGTGAAAGACGCGTGACATACGCCCTCCCTCGCGGCCGAACGGCCCTTCACAGCGGAATTTCCGGGAGATCCAGAGTGGTCAAGGCGTCCTGGGGCACCAAGCGTACCTGCCAGAATTGCGCAGCGCGCTTCTATGACCTGAACAAGAGCCCGATAAAGTGCCCCAAGTGCGGCCGCGAGCATGATCGCGAGGACTTCGTCAAGGTCCGCCGCGGCCGCGGCGCAGCGGCGACGGCCGCCACGGCTGCCGCTGCTGCGGCAGCGGCCAAGCTGGCCCTGCAGAAGAGCAAGAAGGTGGAGGAGGCCGCGCTCGACGAGGAGGCGGGAGACCTGGAGGCCGACGACGAGGCGTTGGAGGATACCGACGATCTCGGCGACGAGGCCGAGGAGATCGAGGTCGAGGTCGAGGACGACAAGGGCGAAGGCGACCGCTAAACCACTGACGGTTGCCAGCCGACGGGCCGGGACTTATACCTCCGCCCGCCAGAGAGTTTCGGGGCCATAGCTCAGCTGGGAGAGCGCTACAATGGCATTGTAGAGGTCAGGGGTTCGATCCCCCTTGGCTCCACCAATCAACGCAAGGGGTTAGCGGGCGACCGCTAGCCCCTTTTTCTTTGGGCAACGGCTTTCGCCGACATGGCTCGGCCGCAAGTCCTGGGCGAAGGATCGAGAAACACCCGGACAAAAAGCCCCGGCAAAAGCTCCGGTGGCCCCTTTGATTTCGCGTCGGCCGGCGGCATCATCTGTTGGGGTGCCAGATGGGAACTGGCTGATGGGAATTGGGCAACTGGGAATAGTCGATTGACGACGTTTACCCTCGAACATCGCCAGACCGGAGACACTCAGGTCCTGGGCGGATGGGGCTATGTCTGGGGCGCC
Organism: Pseudomonadota bacterium; assembly: GCA_018240745.1. Taxonomy (GTDB): domain Bacteria; phylum Pseudomonadota; class Alphaproteobacteria; order Reyranellales; family Reyranellaceae; genus Reyranella. Next base: position 6,377 of record JAFEFF010000190.1, on the reverse strand, counting down.
TTGCTGGGGCCCGTGTACGTTCTCTTCAAGGGCTTTCCGGGCCTGGCGCTCCTCATGCTGCCGCTCTCGGTCGTGGTGTTCGGTACGGTCGGCGTTCTCGCCGTGCTGGTGGCGCTGTGGAGCGATTCGTCGGCGATCCGCACGCTCCTCGTCGCCGCGCTGCTGGTGCTCGGGCTTGCGCTGCACGGCTACTTCGCCGTCGAGCTGACCCGCCGCGGCTTCCTTCGTCTCGGATATCGCGAGGGCTACTACTGAGCGTACCGCCGATCGTGGTTGAGAGAGACCCTCCATCCGGTGCGCGCCAAGCCGCTACAGCAAATACAATTTGGACGGCGACGGCGAGCCCTGGCCGCTGATACAAGCTCGGTCGACGCCGCCCATCGGCGATGCGTACGAACGATCCGGCAACCGACCGACCTCATTCTCCGGAAGCCGTCAGCCATCATTCTTTAAGGGGATTGCCATGTTGTCCATTTTCCGTCGTCTGATGAAGAACGAGAAGGGCGCCACCGCCATCGAGTACACGCTGATCGCCTCGCTGATCGCCGTCGCCGCAATCGCCGCGATGGGCAGCGTCGGCTCCAAGGTCAACGCCGTGCTGAGCAACGTCGCCAGCACCATGAAGTAGTTCTGGGGCAGGAAGGACAGTCCAGGCGGGCGTCGTCAGTCGTCCGCCCTCTTCCTCGCAAAATCCGCCCGGCAGTGATGCCGGGCGGTTTTTTTTGCCCGCGGTTCGGGCATCATCATCCCGGGGAAACGGGGAAACAAAGGGGGAGGCCAGTCGATGCCCAAGCTCGCAACGCTCGCCGTCCCGGGAATCGCTGGCCTGTCCTGTGCGCCGCCTGCCGCTGCGCGGCCGGCGCCGAGTCCGCGCGCGGCGTCGACGCGCCATGGTCGCGCGGCGGCGTGATGTGTCTGCTGGCGATGCAATAGGGAGCGGCAGGACATGCGTCCGCTCTGGTCTATCATCGTGGCGCTGGCAGTCGCGGCCTGCACCTCGGTGCCGCTGGCCTCGCGGGACGCCGATGCCGCCGCCAAGCGCTTCGAGCCGCCGCCACCCGGCTGGGCCATCCTGTATATCGTGCGCGAGGGCTACATGCTCTCGGACGAGGTCGCGGTGCTGGTCGACCAGCGATCGGTCGGCAGCCTCGCCTACGACACCTATCAGCGCCTCGAGCTGCCGCCGGGGCAGCACGATGTGCGGGCCGAGAACCTCGAGTACGGCCAGACGCTCGCCGTCACCACCGTGCAGCTCGCGGCCGGCGAAATCCGCTTCGTCACGATCGCCAACGCCGTGTTCGACTCGCCGCTCGCCCGTACCGTGACCGAGATGAGCGCGCGCGAAATGCCGGCCACCGCAGGCCGTTCCGCCGTGCTCAGCCGGCGACTGGCCGCCGGGTCCGGGCGCTAGCCTGGGAAAGGCATGAAGAACGGGAAGCGTGATGGACGCATCATCGGCGAATCGGTGAACAGCACCAGGAAGAGCTGCGAGAACAGCGCTCCGACCCGCGGGTCCTCCGGCGCCGTGGCAGGCGTCGAACCCGTCGTTTGCGACAGCCACTGGTCGCTGCGGCAGTAGACGGCGAACACCGAGAAGCGGCCGGACGGCTCGGCGACGTGCGGCTTGAGGCGGATTTCGCCGGCGCAGACGCGGGCCGCCGTCAGGTCGTTGGCCGCGTCGAACACCAGCACCAGGCGATAGTCGGGCCGCGGCAACTCGGCCGGTACGGCGTAGGTGAAGGTGAGGCGCGGCCGCGGGCGATTGGCCTGCATCACCGGCAACAGCCGCTGCTGCATCTCCTGCTGCGGAATCTGCGGGAACGGATTGCCAGCCACGATCACGCGGAACATCTTGCCGTTCGTCGCGGCATAGAATTCGCTGAAGTCATATTGCGGTGCATAGTCGTGGCCGCCCACCACGGGCGACGACGGGGATGAGCAGGCGGCCAGCAGAAGCAGGACGGCAAGCAGGAGCGACGTGCGCATGGTCATGAAGGTGACCGGCGCTCCCATCGGCTGCAAGCAGTTTGCACGCCAACGTTACGGCCCGTGATCCAGGGCCTTAGGTCGTCGAACCACGCAAGGTGCGATCGCGCTTGGCGCCGCGCAGATCGGCATTCTGGCTGCCCGGCAAGTCGGCATCGCCTTTCGAGCGGCTTTCCTCAGGCTTGGGCCTGGGTTGCGGTGGATCGGTGTGGGCGCCGGGGTTCAGCCGCTCGTACTCGTGATCGGCCGGTGGCGGTGTGGTACGAGTCATGGGACGCTCCGCTAAGCTCTTTCCAATGCAACGGCCTCGTCGTGGCCTTCGTTGCCATGGCGCCACCTGAGGAGCCCACCATGTCCGCCACAGCCAGGTCCGATGCAGACAGCCCGCAGCTCTACCGCTTCGAGGACGACGGCGAGACGCCGAACAACCCGCGCCTGCCGGTGATCCTTTACCGCAACGTCCTGCGCGTCCCCGCCGGCCGCGATCCGGCATCCGTGTGCGAGGACATGTTCGCCGAGCATGGCTGGGCCAACGGCTGGCGCAACGGCATCTACCCGTTCCTGCACTTCCACACCCGCACCCACGAAGTGTTGGGTATCGCGCGCGGCGCGGCGCGCGTCGAATTCGGCGGCAACAAGGGCCAGACGCTCGATGTGCAGGCCGGCGACGTCGTCGTGCTGCCCGCAGGCACGGGCCATCGCCGCGTCTCCTCGAGCGCCGATCTTTTGGTCGTCGGCGCCTATCCGACGACCGGCGGCTCGTTCGACCAGGCGCGCCCGAACGAGATCGACCCCGATGAGGCGCGCCGGCAGATCGCCAAGGTCGGCCAGCCGGCCCAGGATCCGGTCTACGGCAAAGATGGGCCGCTCACCCGGCTCTGGGCCGATCGCTGAAGGGGTACGAAGGCGGACTGTCGCGGCAGCATCCGCCACAAGACGCGGCGCCGAGGCGTTGAGGCCGAGGACGCCATAGTGGCGTTGTCGGCGGCTGCCACTGGGCATCCTTCAGCGCCTCCTCCGGGCGGCCGCCGACCCGCCAGGGCTCCCGTCTGCGAGCGCACGATGACACCGCCGGCCGTAACTCTCGTGCACAGATTGCGTTGACTGGGCGGCGCTCACGCAGCGCCGTCGGCGGCCACTCCAATGCCTCTCCCCATCCCCCGCGTACGTGGCCGCCGGCCTGGGAGATTTCCTTAAACCTAGTTCTGGGAGTTCTGCTGTGCGCCGCGGGCGCGCGCGAGTTCGCCGCGAGCGCGCCGAACCGACGGGTCCTGCACGTCGATGCGCTCGGCCTCGTTGAGCGCGCTATCGGCTGCGGCGAAATCATGCCTGGCAACCGCCTCGCGCATGCGTGCCAGCGCGTCGGCGATGCGAGTCTCCCGCTGGGCCGCCTTCTCCCTGGCGGCCTGCAGCTCCCCGCGCATCTCGGCGATCTCGGGAGCATCGGGCTTGATACGGCTGGCTTCTGCCAGCGCCGCTTCCGCCGTCGCCGGGTCGTTGTGCTCGATCGCCAACCGGGCACGCGCGAGCTGCGCCGCGAGGTTGCCCTCCGGCGTCTTGAGCCGCTCGATATCGGCACGCGCCTGCTCGATCTCCGGCATCTGCGGGAACGCCGCCTCGGCCTTCTTCAGAGATGCCTCGGCCTCGCTGAAATTGCCGGCCGATGCCTGCCGGCGCGCGTCCGCGATCAGGCCTACCGCCTCGTCGCGTTGCCGTGCGCTGATGACCGCCGGCTCGTCGCTCGATGCCGATACCGCGGATTGGCCGGTCGGCGCCGCGGTAGCCGACGTCGAGGCGGTGCTCATGTTCGTCGGGCGGCGGCCGGCATTGCTCGATGCGGGAGCACCCGCCGTGTGATGGGTCAGGATGATCAGGCCGGCGGCCAGCAGCAGGACGGCGGCGGCGAGCGCGCCGTAACGCAACTGTCGTTTGCGAATCTCGCTCAACTCGCCAAAAAGCACGCGCATTCCTTGGCCGGTCCGCTCAGCTAACGCTTTCGGTTGCGCGGGGTTGCGAGGCGCCGCGCAGCACCAGGGAGCGATTACCGGAAGGCGTCGTTCTGGGCGCTACTGATCGAGAAAGCCGAAGCGCGCGTCGATCAGGCAGCCCTGGCTCTCCCGACAGACCAGCAGGTCCTCCGGCCGCCTGGTCGGATCGCGCAGCTTGCAGGCAAGCCAGTCGCCATTGCCCTTGGCGATGGCTTTCTGCGCCAGGGCCCTCTCGCGAGAGCCCTGCTCGCGCGATGTGAAGATCTGGCGCGTCAAGTAGTCCCACAGCCGCCGGTCGCGGATCTTGGCCTGGGCCAGCGCTTCGGTCGTGTCGCGGCATTCCTTGCGCGTCGAGCCGCCGGTGCACTGCGCCTTCAGGAAATCGTTCATCTCCAGCATGCGCGCCTCGGACACGCCGGCGCAGTAGCTCGCCAGCCGCTGCTGCTCGGTCAGGAAACCCACACCTTGTGCATGCGTCCCGGGACCCCAGGCCGTGAGGCCCAGTCCGATCACCGCAAGAAGCCGATGCATCCGCACCTTTTCGACCCCTTCCCCTACCCGCTGCGGTTCTAGCGGACCGAACGGCCCATCCGCAACGCGGGCGGCTCAGGCGGGCTTCAGGCGGCCGACAACCGGGCCGATGTCGACGGTGGCCAGGCCTATGTCGTTGGGAGGAGAGCGCTCGCGCCTACTGGAGCACGATCTCGACACGGCGGTTCTGCGGCTCGCGCACGCCGTCGGCGGTCTGCACGAGCGGTTGGCTCTCGCCCTTGCCGACCACCGAGATCGCGGTCGCCGGCACGCCGTCGCCGACCAGGGCGTTCTTGACCACGTTCGCGCGACGCAGCGAGAGCGCCATGTTGTAGTCGTCCGGGCCCGAACGGTCGGCATGACCGGTCGCCACGACGCGGGCGCTGCCGCGCTGACGATAGGCGCCGGCGACCTGCTGCAGCGTCTGCCGGGCCTGTGGCGACAGGTCCGAGCGGTCCCAGTCGAAGAACACCATGAACGAAGGCACGGCGGCGGGAGCGGGCGCCGGTGCGGGCGGCGGCGGCGCGGCCGCGGGCTGACCGAACTTGTAGGTCAGGCCGAGCATCACCGAGAGGTTGTTGTTTTGGTACTGGCCGGGGTTGGTGGTGCCGTAGTAGCGGCCGTCGAGGTCGAGGCGCCAGCCCGGCGCCACGTTGTAGCCGACACCGATGATGCCCTGGTAGGCGAACTGCGTGCTGCACATCGTGCAGCCCGGCGCGATCGAGGGATCGACGAAAGCGATACCGGCGCCCGCACCGACATACGGCGTGATGGTGGCACCGGGGAAGAAATCGTACAGCGCGTTTGCCATCACCGAGACCTGGTTGATGGAGCCGCTGCGGAAGGCAAAGGTTCCGTTGGGATAACCGACGACGCCGCTGCCGTTGTTCTGCCGGTACATGCCTTCCAACTCGATGCGCGGACCGACGAAGTCGTAGCCGACCTTGCCGCCGGCGGCCCAGCCGGTGTTCATCTGATAGCTGTTGTTGTTCAGCAGCCAGTTCAAGCCGCCTTCGGCGCCGACATAGAAGCCGGGATAGGCGGGATAGGCGGACTGATCGAACCAGGACTGTGCGTTGGCCGTAGCCATCGGCAGAGCAACGAGCGCGGCCGCGCCCAACAGTGTGCTTTTCATCGGCGGTACTTTCCCTCACGCGATTGACGCACTGGACCAACGGAGCGTCGCGGAACGCCGTTGCCGACGAGGAGGCTGCGAAGGCCACTTGCCGGCGGGCGTGTGACGACCTCGCAACACTTTTGTCTTCCGGGCCGCCGAATGCGGTGCGGTGTGCAGCGAAAGCGCTCGAATTACGGCGGAGAGATGAAGATGGTGCGCACGTTCTGCGCAATGTGGCTTGCACTCGTCCTGGTGACCGTCGCTGCGCGGGCGCAACTCGCGAGCTGAAAGGGTACTACCTGGGCATGAACGCCCGTGGCCGATTCGCGTAGAACGATCGGGTCACTCCAGTGGGACGCGGGCATGCCGCTGTTCGCGACGGCTGGCGCGGCGCTGCAGCAGGTCGAGAGGGTCGCGAACCGCGGTGGCAACGGCGACGACGGCGTCTTCGCCCATGTTTGGGTCGAGACTCACACGGTGAGCCTGGGCGCGGCCTACAAATTCTGACCAGGGGAAGGCTTCCCGCCGCTTCCCACGATCGTGGGAGGCCCCCGATGCCGATTCCATCGGGGTTTCAGGCTATTTTTCCCACGGTTCGCCCCACCCCCTGCTTGCAACGCTTGCACCGGACCTGGTGTGAATTTTCGGCTTGTGGCCATAAATATTGTGGCCGGCCTGCACCAATCGCGATACGCTTCGATTGGTAGCTGAAGGAGGTGTTCATCCGTCCGAGGACCATGTTCCCCGACGGAAGT
>JAFEFF010000018.1 GCA_018240745.1 Pseudomonadota bacterium | reverse complement strand
TGGTTGACCAGGCGCGTGCTCGCCGGGCCGGACGGCTTGCGCACGGCGTTGTAGTTGAGGTCGCACGATGCCGCGGTGAGCAGCAGCGCGCCGCCGCCCCGCACGCCGTAATGGCCGGTGACGCCCGGCAGCAGGGCCACCGTGCGCAGCGCCTGGCCGCCGGCGGCGAGCCGCGTCATGCCTTCGCCGAGCCGGATCATCGCCGCCTGGGCGCGGCCGTACATCGCCGCGAGCTTCTCGATGTCGGCCACGGGGAGACCGGTGATCTCCGCGACCCTGGCCGGCGGGAACTTCGGCAGGATCTCTTTCTCGACCTTGTCGAACCCCAGCGTGTGCTTCGCGAGATAGTCGCGGTTGGCGAGGCCATCGCGCACCAGCATGTGCATCACGCCGAGGGCCAGGGCGGCATCGGTGCCGATCCTGATGGGGAGATAGAGATCGGCCGCTCGGGCGCTGCGGGTGCGGCGCGGATCGATGACGATGACCGGAAGCGTACGTTGCTTCTTGGTGTGCTCGACCAGCGACCAGTAGTGCACGTTGGTCGCCGCGAGGTCGGCGCCCCAGGAGATGACGAGGTCGGAGTGCACCACGTCCTCCGGATCGGCGCCGCCGACCGGCCCGACCGTGAGGTTCCAGGCTTCCTCGCAGCAGGTGTCGCACACCGTGCCGGCCTGCAGCCGCGAGCTGCCGAGCGCATGGAACAGGCCGTTCACCAGGCCGCGGTTCATCAGGCCCTGGTGGGCGGAGTAGGCGTAGCCGAGCAGGGCGAGCGGCCCGCTTTCGGCGATGATCGCCTTCCACCTGGCGGTGATCTCGTCGAGCGCCGCGTCCCAGCCGATCGGCTGGAACTGGCCCGAGCCCTTGGGCCCGGTGCGCTTGAGCGGCGTGGCGATGCGCTCGGGCGAATTCACCGAGTCGGCGTCGCGGTTGACTTTCCCGCAGGCGAAGCCCGCGGTGTAGGGATGGTCGGGGTCGCCCTGCACGCGCACGACCTTGCCGTCGTCGACATGGGCGATGAGCGAGCACATGTCGGGGCAATCGTGTGCGCAAACGACTCGTACGGACTTCAAATCTTCCTCCTCCCCATTCTGATGGGGAGGTGGCGCCGTCTTACCGGCGACGGAGGGGGCATGAGCATCAGTCGCGGTGCCTCTGACCCCTCCGCCCGCGATGACGCGGGCACCTCCCCCGATGACGGGGGAGGAAAGGATAACAGAGGCGCGCGGACGCGGGCCTTACTTCTTCTTGGCGGCGCCCTTAGCTGCCGTCGCGGGCGCGGCGGCTGCCGGCTTGCCGCTCGACTTGGTGCCGGCGCCGCTGCCGAAGCGGTCCTTGAAGCGCTGCACGCGGCCGCCGCGATCGATGGTCTGGCGCACGCCGGTCCACGCGGGATGGGTCTTGGGGTCGATATCGAGACGCATGGTCGCGCCTTCCTTGCCCCAGGTCGACCGGGTCTCGAACGACGTGCCATCGGTCATGGTCACGGTGATCTTGTGATAATCCGGGTGGATCTTCTCTTTCATGAACCTCTCCAGCGCAATTTAAGGCCGATTCCGCCCTTTTGGAGCTAATCTGGGCCGGCGCGACAAGGGCGCGGGTATACAGGCACGAAGCTGTGTCCACAAGCCCGGTTGTCCGGGCTTTCCGGGGCTTGTAGACCGCCAGGGCGATGAGCGAGCAAGCCTTCGAAACCCTGGCCGACAGCCTCCTCGAAAGCCTCGAGGAGGAGATCGACGATGCCGAGCTGCAGGGCGGTGTCCTGACGATCGACGGCGACGACGGGACGTGGATCGTGAACAAACATGCACCCACCCGGCAAGTCTGGCTGAGCTCGCCCAAGTCGGGCGCCCGGCACTATGCCTTCGACCAGCCCTCGGGCCTGTGGAAGGACACTCGCGGCAGCGGCGATCTGCTCAGTACGCTGGCGGGCGAGCTGGGCGTTCCTCTGGCGTGGCAGCCCGAATGAACCGTTTTTCCGGTCTTCGCCTCCTCGGACCCTACCTGCGGCCCTATCGCGGCAAGGTGGCGCTGGCCGTGCTGTCGCTGTTCGTGGCGGCCGGCACGGTGCTGGCGTTCGGCGCCTGCCTCAGGGCGCTGATCGATCGCGGCTTCGCCGAGGGCCGGCCGGATGTCCTGAACTACGCGCTGGCCTCGCTGCTGGCGGTGGCCTTCGTGCTGGCGGTCGCCTCGGGGGCGCGCTTCTACCTGGTGTCGTGGCTGGGCGAGCGGGTGGTCGGCACCTTGCGGCGCGATCTGTTCGCCCATGTCGTGCGGCTGGGGCCGGCCTGGTTCGAGATCAAGCGCTCGGGCGACGTAATGAGCCGCATCTCGTCGGACGCCCAGCTGATCGAGCAGGTGATCGGCTCGTCGGCCTCGGTGGCGCTGCGCAATACGCTGATGTGCATCGGCGGCATCGTCATGCTGGTGGTCACCAACCCGAAGCTTGCGCTGGGCGTGCTGGCGGTGGTGCCGGTCGTGGTGGCGCCGATCATCGTCTTCGGGCGCAAGGTGCGCCGGCTGTCCCGCGAGGCGCAGGCCCGGGTGGCCGACATGGTGTCGGAAGGCGCCGAGACGCTCGACGCGGTGCGCACCGTGCAGGCCTTCGCGCAGGAAGAGAGCGCCGGCACGCGCTTCACCCGGGCGACCGAGAAGGCGTTCGAGGCGGCGGTCGCGCGCATCAGCCGGCGGGCGGTGATGACCACCTTCGTGATCTTCATCGTGTTCGCCGCGGTCGGCTTCCTGCTGTGGATGGGCGGCCAGGACGTGATCGCGGGGCGCATCTCCGCCGGCGACCTCTCGGCCTTCATCTTCTACGCCGTGCTGGTGGCGTCGTCGGGCGGTGCGATCAGCGAGACGATCGGCGACCTGCAGCGCGCCTCGGGCGCTGCCGAGCGGCTGGCCGAGCTGCGCGACGAGCGGCCGATCATCGTCGAGTCGGCCAACCCGAAGCCGCTGGCCAGGCCGACGCGCGGCGCGCTCGCGTTCGAGGACGTGTCGTTCCACTATCCCACGCGGCCCGATTCGCTGGCGCTCGATCGCTTCGACCTGCGGATCGCGCCGGGCGAAACGGTGGCGATCGTCGGCCCTTCTGGGGCGGGCAAGACGACGGTCTTCAACCTGTTGCTGCGCTTCTACGACCCGGAGCAGGGCACGGTTCGGCTCGACGGCATCGACATCCGCGACCTGCGCCTCGGCGAGCTGCGCGGCGCTCTCGCGATCGTGCCGCAGGAGCCGGTGCTGTTCACCGGCAGCGTTGCCGACAACATCCGCTACGGCCGGCCCGACGCCAGCGACGGGGAGGTGCGGGCCGCCGCCAAGGCCGCCTCGGCCCTCGACTTCATCGAGGCGCTGCCGCAGGGCTTCGACAGCCATCTCGGCACGCGCGGCGTCCGGCTGTCGGGCGGCCAGCGCCAGCGCATCGCCGTCGCCCGGGCTCTGCTGTGCGATCCGGCCGTCCTGCTGCTCGACGAGGCGACCAGCGCGCTCGACGCCGAGAGCGAGCTCGCCGTTCAGCAGGCGCTCGACCGGATCATGCACAAGACGACCACGCTGGTGATCGCGCACCGGCTGGCGACGGTCCAGAAAGCCGATCGGATCGTCGTTCTGGAAGCCGGGCGGGTGGTCGATGTCGGTACCCATGCCGAGCTGGTCCGTCGCGGCGGCCTGTACGCTCGACTGGCCGAGCTGCAGTTCAACGTCTCCGTGGCGGCGGACTGAAATCCAGTCAGCTGGATTTTCGCTCGCGAGGGCGATCGGCGTGCTCTACGTCTGGTGATGAAGGGGGCGAGAAACAAAACGGAGAATCAGGGGGAGGACAGCATGAAGCGTGACATCGTCGTTGCGATCGCCGTCGTTACATCGGCCTGGCCACTTGCCGCTCATGCTCAAACACCACCCGGTTTTGGTATCGGGGCCGAGGGCGGATTGAACTGGCTGCTGAACAACGGCAACTTCCGATTCGACACCGGCTTCGCCGCCGGCCTTTTCGTCAACTACGACGGTCTTGTCGACCTTCTCAGGCTGCAACTCGAAGGCATCTTTCGCTCCAATTACGGTCACGGACTCTTCAACCGCCAATGGCGTGCCGAGCAACAGCACTGCCTGCGCGGCGCCGCCGGAAGAATTCTTGCCTCCTGCATGTACCACGGTGACGACCCCCGGAGCGCCCGTCAGCACGGGCGGCGTGGTCCCCCAGGTCGCCATCATGCTGAACGGCTTCTACGACTTCCTGCCCGGCGCGACCGTTACGCCCTTTGTCGGTGCGGGCGTCGGCCTGGCCCTCGAGGACGGCACCAGCCAGTTCTCGAGCCCGCAGTTCGCCTATCAGGCAATCCTCGGTGTTGCCTGGAATATCACGCCGCAGGTCAGATTGAGTCTCGACGGGCGCTATTTCGGTACGACGAACCCGGGCGCCTATACTGATAACAACATCACGACGATGCTGGGCATTTCGTACAAATTCGCCCCGGCGGCTCCGCCTGCCGCCCCGCCGGCTTCCGTCCCGCCACCCCCGCCGCCGCAAGCTCCACCGGTCATGGCTCTGCCAAAGCCCAGAGGTTGAGCCATTGAGGTGAGTTCGAGCCACGAGCAGGCCGACCTCGCTGGTGATGGCGGCATTCGCTGCCGCTCGGCACGATCTTGCCATTGCCAACATTCTAGTGGGTGCGTAAGTTTCTTATTGAATTCCAGATAGGTATGTATTAATCTTCACCTTATACTTTAATCGTAGTCTTGACGTTGACTATATGGGGCCTTCCATGTTCGCCCGATTCCCGCTCTCCGCGACGCGCTCGAACGACCGGTTCATGCGGCTGGCCGACTGGTGGCCGGCGGCCCTGATCGGCCTGCTGGCCCTGATGGGCTCGGTCCCCGACGGCAAGGCGCAGACGCTTCTGAGCCTGTTCTAGCCCTTCTTCTCGGCGTGCAGGCGGCGGAGCTCCCGCCGCATGATCTTGCCCGTGGTGGTGAGCGGCAGCTCGGTCACGAACTCGACCTCGCGGGGGTATTCGTGCGCCGCGAGGCGGGTCTTCACGTATTCGGCGAGGTCGGCCTTGAGCGCGTCCGCGGGTGTAATCCCGGGTCGAAGCTGCACGAAGGCCTTCACGATCTCCGTCCGCACCTTGTCGGGCACGCCGACCACCCCGACCATGGCCACGGCCGGGTGCTTCATCAGGCACTCCTCGATCTCGCCCGGGCCGATGCGGTAGCCGCCCGAGGTGATGACGTCGTCGTCGCGGCTCTTGAAGTAGATGTAGCCGTCCGCGTCGCGGCGGCCGAGGTCGCCGGTCAACAGCCAGTCGCCGGCGAACTTGCGCGCCGTGGCCTCGGGGTTGCGCCAGTACTCCAGCATCACGATCGGATCGTGCCGCCAGCCGGCAATCTGGCCTTCCTCCCCCGGCGGCAGGACGTTGCCGTCATTGTCGACGACGGTGACCTTGCGGCCAGGGCAAGCGCGGCCGCACGAGCCGGGCCGGACCTCGAACCAGTCGGGAGAGTTGAGGGTCATCAGGTTCATCTCGGTCTGGCCGTAGCCCTCGGAGAGGGTGGTGCCGAAGGTCTCGCGGCCCCACGCCAGCAGCTCCTCGCCCATCGCCTCGCCGCCGGTGCAGATGGCGCGGACGTCGTAGTCCCAGCGCGTGCGGGGCCTGTCGACCTGCCGCATCATCTTGAGCGCGGTCGGCGGGATGAAGCTCACTCCCACCCGGTGCTTGGCCAGCATGGCGAAGGCGCGCTCGGGATCGAACTTGGCGAAGCGATGCGCCAGCACCGGCGTGCCGTAGTACCAGGCGGGGAACAGGGCGTCGTAGAGACCGGCGATCCACGCCCATTCGGCCGGCGTCCACATGATCTCGTTGCCGCGCGGCCAATGGGAGAGCCACTGCTCCACCGGCGGCACCGAACCGATCATCATGCGATGGGCATGCAGCGCGCCCTTGGGCTGGCCGGTCGTGCCCGAGGTGTAGATCAGCAGCGCCGGATCCTCGGCGAGCGTGTCGACCGTCGTGAACCGTTCGGAGGCGGCGGCGAGCTGGCGCTCCCAGTCGAGGAACCCGGCGCCATCCTTGCCGGCGCCGATCACGATGATCGTTTCGAGGTGCGGCAGCTTCTCGCGCACCGCCAGCACCTTGGGCAGCTGGCTCATGTCGGTGATGACTGCGGAGGCCTCGGCGTTGCCGAGCCGGTACTCGACCGCCTCCTCGCCGAACAGCGTGAACAGCGGCAGCACCACGGCGCCCATCCGGTAGCCGGCGAGATGGCAGATCGTGAGCTCGGCGCTCTGGCTCAGGAACACGGCAACGCGATCGCCTTTGCGGATGCCGCGGGCGACCAGCGTGTTGGCGAGACGGGAGCTCGCGGCGAGAAGCTGGCCGAATGTCCAATGGCGCACGCTGCCGTCGGCGTTCTCGACGATCATGGCGAGCGTGTGGGGCTCGTGCCGCTCGCACACCGCGCGGCCGATGTTGAACCGCTCGGGGACGCTCCATTTGAACCGGCGCATCGCTTCGTCGTAGGGCAAACCGCGGGGGATCATGGCGCGACTATGGCATGTGGATTGTCGGGAGCCAGTGGAGGTATTCTGCAGCATGAGCCCAGACGATCACGCCTACGCACCCGTAAGGGTCGGCCGCAGCGCCGAAGAAGGCATCCGGACCCTGCCGTCGGTCTGCCCGCACGACTGCACCAGCACCTGCGCCTTGGAGGTCGAGCGCCTCGACCGCACGCGGATCGGCCGCATCCGCGGCTCGATGCGCAACGACTACACCGCGGGCGTGATCTGCGAGAAGGTCGCGCGCTACGCCGAGCGCGTCCACCATCCCGACCGGCTGATGCGGCCGCTGCGCCGCGTCGGCCCCAAGGGCAGCCGGCAGTTCGCCGAGATCTCCTGGCAGGACGCGCTCGACATCGTCGCCGAGCAATTCATCGCCAAGGCGCGCCAGCACGGCAGCGAGACGATCTGGCCGTACTACTACGCCGGCACCATGGGCCTGGTGCAGCGCGACGGCATCAACCGCCTGCGCCATGCGATGAAGTACTCGCGCTGGTTCTCGACCATCTGCGTGGCGCTTGCCGACACCGGCTGGATCGCCGGCACGGGCGTGAAGCGCGGCGCCGACATGCGCGAGATCGACGAGCATTCGGACCTGGTGGTGATCTGGGGCGGCAACCCGGTGAACACCCAGGTCAACGTGATGACCCACGCCATGCGCGCCAAGAAGCGCGGCGCCAGGATCGTGGTGGTCGACCCGTACCGCACCGGCACGGCCGAGCAGGCCGACGTGCATCTCGCGGTGCGTCCCGGCACCGACGGCGCGCTGGCCGTGGGCGTCATGCATGTCCTCTTCAAGGAGGGCTATGCCGACTGGGACTACATGCGCAAGTACACCGACGCGCCGGCCGAGCTGGCCGCGCATGTCGCCGCGCGCACGCCCGAATGGGCGTCGACCATCACCGGCCTGCCGGTCGAGGAGATCGTTTCCTTCGCGCGGATGTACGGCCAGGCCAGGGCGCCCTTCATCCGCTGCCATCACGGCTTCAGCCGCAGCCGCAACGGTGCGCACAACATGCATGCCGTAAGCTGTCTGCCGGCGGTGACCGGTGCGTGGAAGGTCAAGGGCGGCGGCGCCCTCTACGGCCATACCGGCATGTATCCGATCAGCAAGACGCTGATCGAAGGCACCGACATGATCGACCTGTCGCTGCGGGACCTCGACCAGTCGCGGCTCGGCCCGATCCTGACCGGCGACCGCGAGGCGCTGAAGAACGGCCCGCCAGTCACCGGCCTGCTGATCCAGAACACCAATCCGGCGATGGTGTGTCCCGAGCTCGACAAGGTGCACAGGGGGTTCGCGCGCGAGGATCTGTTCACCTGCGTGCACGAGCAGTTCCTGACCGAGACCGCGGCCTATGCCGACATCGTGCTGCCGGCGACCATGTTCCTCGAGCATGACGATTTCTACACCGCCTCGGGCCACACCTTCTTCCAGGTGACCAGGGCGGTGATCGATCCGCCGGGCGAGTGCCGCGAGAACCACTATGTCATCTCCGAGCTGGCCAGGCGCCTCGGTGCGAAGCATCGTGGCTTCGAGATGACGGCGTGGGAGATCATGGACGAGGCGCTCAAGGCGTCGGGCATGTGGGATGCCGAGACCAACTGGCGCAGCGGCGGCCAGGACTTCCACCTGGGCTTCGAGACCTCGCACTTCCTCGACGGCTTCGCCTGGCCCGACAGGAAGTTCCGCTTCAAGCCCGACTGGGCGGCGTTCGGTCCGCGCGGCAAGGACATGCCGGTGCTGCCCGACCACTTCGACGTGATCGACAATGCGACCGACGAGAAGCCGTTCCGCCTGGTCGCGGCGCCGGCGCGCACGTTCCTCAACTCGACCTTCACCGAGACGCCGTCCTCCCGGAAGAGGGAAGTGCGGCCGACCGCGATGATGAACCCCGAGGACTGCGCCGCCATGGGCATCGCCGAGGGCGACCGCGTCGAGGTCGGCAACGAGCGCGGCAAGACCATCGTCCACGCCAGGCCGAAGAAGGGCCACCAGCGCGGCGTGGTGATCGTCGAAGGCATCTGGCCAAACCGCGATTTCGAGTCCGGCATCGGCATCAACGCGGTGACCTCGGCCGATCCCGGCTGGCCCAACGGCGGCGCGGTGTTCCACGACACGGCGGTCTGGATCCGCAAGGCGTAGCGGCGAGGTGTGGCGGAAAGGTCGGAAAGGCCGCGAACCCCTGTGCCCCTGCAAGGCGGGGTAGCGGGGTGCGCTACCTGCGCTAACTCCCCGGCCCGCTGCCAAACTGCCAAGGACTGCCACGTGCGTTGGCAGCGATCCGATGCAAGCGGGCGAGCGTCTTCCGCGGTTACTGCCACACTGCCCGCACACCCCCTCCCGCCTCGAAAAAACCCAGGCCAATCGGCGCGCCCAACCTCACCTAGGATGAGGTGGGGCAGGAGGCGCGGACGGGGATGTCGTCCGTCGTCTCGATCGGAGCGCATGCGGCACACCATGCACCCGTGCGCCCCGAACACCTATTATGGGCATTGGCTCGCGCGTCTACTGGAGGATCAGGGTCGAAATCGAGGGGCCAATGCCCATTCGCGTCCCGCAGCCGGAAGGTTATCCACAGCCTTTCGTGCGGGCGTTCTTTCCACACCGATCAATGGCATTGTGCGGCGACAGCATGACCGACAGCTTCCAGCCCGCCGTGAATCCGAGCGTCGTCCAGGCGCAGTCCGCGCGCGAGCCGGGTCGTGCGCACGTGCTGGTGATCGGCAACGAGAAGGGCGGCTCGGGCAAGTCGACGACGGCGCTGCACATCGCGGTATCGCTGATGAGCGACGGCGCCAGGGTCGCGACGATCGACCTCGATGCCCGCCAGGGCACGCTGACCCGCTACCTCGAGAACCGCGCCGCCTTCATCGAGCGCAAGAACGTCGAGCTGCCGATGCCGATGCACGCCGCGGTGATGGCGTCGGGCGATTCGGCCGACGAGAAGGCGCGCTTCGAGACGGCGCTCGAGCCCGGGGTGTTGGGCGCCGACTTCGTGGTGATAGACACGCCGGGCAGCGACACGCACCTGTCCAGGCTCGCCCATACTTGGGCCGACACGCTGCTGACGCCGCTCAACGACAGCTTCATCGACCTCGACCTGCTGGCGCGGGTCGATCCGGAGACGCTCAAGGTCGTGCGGCCGTCGGTCTATGCCGAGGCGGTGTGGAAGCAGCGCCAGATCCGCTCGATGCAGGGCGCCCGCCCGGTCGACTGGATCGTCATGCGCAATCGCCTGTCGTCGCTCGCCGCGCGCAACAAGCGCGACATGGCCGCGGTGATCGAAGCGCTGGCCAGGCGCATCGGTTTCCGCGTCGCCGCGGGCCTCAGCGAGCGTGTGATCTACCGAGAGCTGTTCCTGAACGGCCTGACCTTGCTCGACCTCAAGCGTGGAGGCGGTGGCGTCGGCCCGTCGCTCACCATGAGTCACGTCGCCGCCCGCCAGGAGGTGCGCGATCTCGTGGCGGCGCTCAATCTGCCGCCGCCAGACGAGTCTCAGCCATCGGCCGTCCCCGCGATAGAAGCAGCCACGCCAGCGCCGCCAACTGCAGGATGAACAGGGCGCCGAACGCCCAGGTGTAGCCGTCCGGTGCGTAGCCGGTCGCGGTGCGCGGCCACAGGTCGACGACTTTGCCCATCGCCCATTGCCCGGCGAAGATCACCAGGAAGACCACGAGGTTGCTGCTGGTGCTCACCCGGCCGGCATAGTCGGGCGGAAACGACGTCACCATCACCGGCATGTACTGGATCGGGCAGGCGCCGAGGAAGCCGAACAGCGTCCACGGCAGCAGCGGATGGATCGGCGGCAGGAAGGCGATCCAGCCGCACATCAGGGCGAACAGCAGGCTGAAGAAACCCGCGCAGGCGAAGTCGCTCACGCCGATCCGCCGGCAAAGCGCGGAGATGACGCCGCTCGCCCCAAATCCCAGCGCGGTCGCCGCGGTCGCGTAGAACTGGATGTCGGCGCGCTGGCCGGCGTCGGCGATGCCGCCCGCATCGCGCAGCCACGGCCCGATCCACAGGCTGATGCAGCCGATGAAGGCGAGCTGCTGCACCGCGAGCAGCGGCTGGATGCGCCAGTAGAAGCCGTCTGTCAGCACGACGCCGGTGACCCGGAACTGGTCGCGCAAGCTGGCCTTGCGGCCGGGCGCCGGCCGGTCGGGCACGACCGCGAACAGGGTCGTCGCGGTCGCGAGGCAGATGCCGGCGAGCCAGAAGAACAGGCCCTGCCACGTCACCAGCGACAGCGACCATTGCACCGGCCAGGTCGCCGCCATCGAACCGACGCCGCCGGCCATCATGTGGAAGCCGGTGACGATTCCCCACTGGCGCGGCGGATACCACAGGGTGAACACCTTGATCGCCGCCATCAGCCCGCCGGCGAAGCCGATGCCAATCAGGATGCGCGCCACGACCAGCTCGGCGAAGGAGGTGCAGAAGCCGAACAGCGCCGATCCCATCGCCGCCACCATCAGCAGCACGGTCTGCACCTTGCGCGGCCCGTAACGGTCGAGCGCCACGCCCAGGATCGGCTGGACCAGCGCGAAGAACAGGAAGAACGCCGAGGTGAGCAGGCCGAGATCGGCTGCGGTGATGCCGATGTCGCGCTCGAGGTAC
The DNA here is from genome assembly GCA_018240745.1 of Pseudomonadota bacterium. Classification (GTDB taxonomy): domain Bacteria; phylum Pseudomonadota; class Alphaproteobacteria; order Reyranellales; family Reyranellaceae; genus Reyranella. Next base: position 23,526 of record JAFEFF010000018.1, on the reverse strand, counting down.
GGGAAGATGACCGCGTTGACGCCGCGGAAGATGTACGAAAGGAAATACGCGAACGCGAACGGCAGGAAAATCCGTACGAACAGCTTGGTCGACGCCAATACTTCCTCCCCATTCCTCCGTCGTGTCGACTCGCGCGGGTTAATCCCCGCGCTTTAGCGCGAAGCGCGGAGTGGAGAGACCTTCTCTCCACGATTAGCGGCTTATCGGGGAAAAAAGGTCTCTCCACTCCGCGCTTCGCGCTCCGGTCGAGACGACGGAAGGCGATGACGGGGCAGGAATATCATACAAGTGCTCAGCTCGCCTTGCAGTCGAGGGTGATCCTGCGCGGCGTGATGGTCGGCAGCGGCGGCTGCGGATCGGGCATCGGCCGCGGCCACGACTTGTCGGCGAGATGCTTCTCGATCGTCGGGATCAGCGCGTTGAGCGTGATCCAGGCCTTCATGCGCGTGCCGGCATAGCTGGTGTGCAGCGCGTCACGGAAAAGGTCGGGATCGAACGGCAATTCGCCCGCGACGTCGACGAAGGGCATGCCGTGCACGCGCGCGTATTTGGCGAAGAAGCGATTCTGGAATTTCGCCAGCCGCTCGAGATCGCGGTAGTGGAACGGATAGTTCGAGACGTTGAGCTGCTCGATGATGTAGCGGTGGCGCACCGGATCGAGCACCAGACCGTCCTTCACCATCCAGGCGAACGAGCTCAACGCGAAGTCGGCGCCAATGCCCGAGAGGTCGCCGCGGATCTGGTCGAGATCGCGCTCGATCACGTTCAGGCTGACCGGCAGGTTGGGATAGTCGAGGTCGGGATCCTGCTCGTCGAGACCCGCCGGCCACACGACCTTGTAGTCGGGCTTGGGCCATTCCTTGCCGTCCATGTCGGATGATGCGAGGCCGATCGCCGCCTGGAGACGGCCAGCCAGCGCCGACCAGCGCGAGGCCGCGCGCAGCCATTCCGGGGCGACCGGGACGGTTGCGCCCGGCGGCCGTTGCGGCGCACCCTTCGGCACGTCCGGGACGATCGAGTCGGGCCGGAACTGGTTGCCGCCTTCGTAGTAGACGACGAGGTCGGGCCGCAGAGGCAGCACCTCGGTGCGGATGATGTGGGCGATGTCGGTCGAGACGTTGCTCTCGCGCGCCGAGTTCAGCACCTCGAAATGCACGTCGAGCTTCTTCGCCTCGGCCCACATGTTCAGCCAGCTGCCGACGAACTCGGGATACGAGTAGGGCACCCAGTGCCCGTCGATCACCGTCGAGGAGCCGGCGAAGACGATGCGGATCGTCCTGGGCTTGCGCGGATACTCGATCGGCGCGCCGCGCCAGCCCATCTGGTTGAGCACCAGGCGGTCGGGCAGGGTGACGTTCGGTGGAAAACGATAGGGCGGCAGCGGCTGGCCGTCCGGCGGGTCGTAGAGATAGAGCATCCCCGGCGCCAGCTTGAGGAAGCGGTGCTTGCAGGGATCCGGGCCGGCGAAGGCGCTGTTCCACGCCTTGAAGGCGTCGAACGGCTGGAACTCGTTGTTGACCGGCCGCGCCTGCATCTCGTTGAAGATCTTCTGCCATTCGGCCGGCGGTTCGCCGCGGTTGGGGAGCGGCGGGGGATCGCGCTCGAACCAGGCACGGTCGACGCCGTCGGCCAGCTTGATCGATTCGAGCTGGCCCGGCTTTACGCTCGCCGAGCCGACCGGGTCGGGAAGGGGGAAGGCGAGCAGCGGCTGGCCGTTCAGTGCCCGCACCACCAGCTCGGCGCCGAACACGCTGACGAGCAGCGAGATCAGGACGAGCAGGGTGTCTGCAAGCGGCGAGGAGCGGCGCTTGGAGCGAGGTTTGGCGGCCATGCGGGCGGCCTTATAGCCGACGATTGCGCGGCCGACCAAACCGGCTCATACCGCCCGCATGAGCCGCGCCGTCACCACGACAGCCGATACCTTCGTGCAGCAGGTGAGCCGATTGCCGCCGCGGCCGGCGGGCACGCGCGGGCGCCTTCTGTTCGCGATGGATGCAACGGCGAGCCGCGAGCCGACCTGGGATCACGCCTGCACCATCCAGGGCGAGATGTTCGTCGCCGCCGAGGGCCTGGGTGGCCTCGACGTGCGGCTCGCCTTCTATCGTGGCTTCGATGAATTCAAGGTGAGCCGCTGGACGTCCGACGGCCGCGAGCTTGCCCGGCTGATGAGTGCGGTGCGCTGCCTTGCCGGACGCACCCAGATCGGCCGCCTGCTGCGCTACGCCGCCGAGCAGCGGCGCGAGAGCCGGATCGACGCCGTGGTGTTCGTCGGCGACTGCTGCGAGGAGGACGTCGACCAGGTCGGCCACGAGGCGGGCCAGCTCGGGTTGCTCGGCCTGCCGGTGTTCGTTTTCCACGAGGGCAACGACCGTGTCGCCTCGCGCCTGTTCCCGCAGATCGCCAAGCTGACACGCGGCGCCTACTGCAAGTTCGACCGCACCAGCCCGGACGAGCTGCGCAAGCTGCTGGGCGCGGTCGCAGCCTACGCTGCCGGCGGCCGCGACGCGCTGCTCAAGTACGGCCGCGAGCAGGGCGGTGTCGCGGCGCTGCTGACGCATCAGGTGAAGTAGTTTTCTTGCCGGACCGCGGGCGTCCCGCCCGCCTCGAGAATCATGAGCGGGCGGGCCGCCCGCGGTCCGGCAAGACTCACGCGCCCAGGAGCTTCGCCGTCCAGCCGCCCGGCAGCAGGCCGCCGAGCCAGACGCCCGCCTTGGTCGGGATCGGGAAGGCGATGCGGGCCTGGTTGCGTTCGAGGCCGCGGCGGATGATCGCCGACGCCTTCGCCGCGCTCATCAGGAACGGCATCTTGAACGAGGCCCCGGCGTTGATCCGCGTGCTGACGAAGCCGGGGCAGATCACGCTGACGCCGACGCCGTGCTTCTTCAACACGTAGCGGATGCTCTCGCCCCACACCCGGACCGCGGCCTTGCTGGCATTGTAGGACGCCGCCTGCGGCAGGCCGATGAAGCTTGCGAGTGACGCCATGACGGCGATCTGGCCGCGCTTGCGCGCCATCATGCGGCCGACCAGCGGCTCGACGGTATTGAAGACGCCGTCGACGTTGACCGCCATGGTCCGGCGCACGCGGCTGAAATCGTCGAGCGAGGAAAGGCCATTGTCGATCGAGAGGCCGGCATTGGCGATCAGCAGGTCGACCGGATGGGCATCGTCGAAGCGCGTCAGCCAGAGCGCGAGGGCGGCGCGGTCGACGACGTCGATCCGCGCTTCATCCACAACCGCGCCCTTGGCGCGGCAGGCGTCGGCAACCGCTCCGAGGCGCCCGGCGTCGCGGCCCGACAGCGCCAGAGCGACGCCGGGCCGTGCATAATCGAGCGCCAACGCCTCGCCGATGCCGCTCGAGGCGCCGGTGATGACGATGCTCGCGAAAGTCCTGGTCATGCGATAATAGTAGAAGGCCTCGCCACAGCGGGGCCAGTGGAGCGGACCGGTTTGATTTCGAGCATGACGGGATACGCCCGGGCGCAGGGAGCGGACGACCGCCGGCGCTGGGTTTGGGAAGCACGCAGCGTCAATGGACGCAATCTCGACGTCCGCTGCCGGGTGCCGCAAGGCTTCGAGCGCCTGGAGAATCCTGCCCGCAGCGCGGTCGGCGGCCGGCTGAAGCGCGGCAACGTCGCGCTGTCCCTCACCATCACCAGCGAAGGCAAGGCCAAGCCTCTGCGCATCAACCGCGCGCTGCTCGCCGAGCTCGGCGCGCTGGTCGAGGAAGTGCGCAAGGGCACCGGCGCGTCCGTCCCGACGGCCGACGGCCTGTTGCGCGTGCGCGGCGTGATCGAGGAGGAAGACCTGATCGCCGAGGACGAGGAGGCGCTGGCGGCGCTCGACAAGGCGCTGATGCGCACCCTCGACGAGGCGCTGCGGGCGCTCGCCAGCGCGCGCGCCGGCGAGGGCAAGGCCCTGGCGACGGTGCTGGAGGGCCATGTCGACGAGATCGACGGGCTGTGCCGCCGCGCCGGCGAGCGCGCCGAGGCGCAGATCGGCGTCGTGCGCGAGCGCTTCGACAGCCAGATCGCCGAGCTGTTGGGCCGCGCGCCGGCCCTGTCGGAGGAGCGCTTCGCCCAGGAAGTGGCGCTGCTGGTCGGCAAGGCCGACGTGCGCGAGGAGCTCGACCGGCTGACGGCGCATATCGCCCAGGCGCGCAGCCTCCTGCACGAGGCGCGGCCGGACAACCCGGTCGGCCGCAAGTTCGATTTCCTGTGCCAGGAGTTCAATCGCGAGGCCAACACGCTGTGCTCCAAGTCGGCAGACATCGAGCTGACGCGCATCGGCATCGATCTGAAGGGCGCCATCGAGCGCATGCGGGAGCAGGTCCAGAATGTCGAATGACGAGGCGCCGGTGATCCAGCGGCGCGGCCTGATGCTGGTGCTGTCCTCGCCGTCGGGCGCGGGCAAGACGACGCTGTCGCGGCAGCTCCTGGACAACGACAAGCAGATCCAGCTCAGCGTCTCGGCCACCACCCGTGCCCGCCGGCCGGGCGAGAAGGACGGCGTCGACTACCGCTTCGTCGACACCGCGACCTTCAGCGGCATGAGGGACCGCGGCGAGTTCCTCGAGCATGCGCGGGTGTTCGACCACTATTACGGCACGCCGCGCGCGCCGGTCGAGGCGGCGCTGAAGGCCGGCCGCGACGTGCTGTTCGACATCGACTGGCAGGGCACGCAGCAACTGCAGGAGAAGGGCCGCGACGACCTGGTGACGGTGTTCATCCTGCCGCCCTCGACGCGCGACCTGGAGAAGCGCCTGAAGACGCGCGCCCAGGATTCGCCGGACATCGTCGCCAACCGCATGGCCAAGGCGGCCGATGAGATGAGTCACTATGCCGAGTACGACTACACGATCATCAATCGCGACATCGCCACCAGCCTGACGGAGCTGAAGGCGATCCTGACGGCCGAGCGCCTGAAGCGCGAGCGCCAGCTCGGCCTGGTGGATTTCGTGAAGGCGCTACGCGAGGGTCGTTGAGCCGAGCGACGATCGTGAGCGCTCATTCACTTTGTCAGGACCTTCGCCAAACGCACGAAATCGGCCACCGTCAGCTCCTCCGCTCGGGCGGTGGGCGATAGGCCAAGCCCTTCCAGCACCGCCACCGGGTCGGCGAACAGGCTGCCCAGCGCCCCCCGCAGCATCTTGCGGCGCTGGCCGAAGGCGGCGGCCGTGACCTTCTCCAGCGGCGCGAGGTCGGTCAGGCGCTGGCCGGCCGGCCGCGGGGTGAGGCGGGCGACAGAAGAGGTCACCTTGGGCGGCGGCACGAAGGCGGCAGCCGGAATGTCGAACAGGCGGCGGATCTCGCAGACATGCTGGGCCAGCACCGACAGCCGGCCGTAGTCCTTGGTGCGCGGCACGGCGACCAGGCGGTCGACGACCTCCTTCTGGAACATCAGCACCATGTCGGCGATCGTGTCGGCCTGCTGCAGCCAGCGCACCAGCAGGGGCGTGGAGATGTTGTACGGCAGATTGGCGACGATGCGGCGCGGCGCCGGACCGAGGCTCGCCGGATCGACGGTGAGCGCGTCGGCCTCGATCACGTGCAGCCGTCCGCCGGACGCCGTCTGCAGCTCGGCGAGCGCCCCCAGCGCGCGCGGATCGACTTCGATCGCCACGACCCTCGCCGCACCCTCGAGCAGCAGCGCGCGCGTCAACCCGCCGGGGCCGGGGCCGATCTCGATGACCGTGCCTTCATCGAGTGGCTGGGCGGCGCGGGCGATGCGGCGTGTCAGGTTGAGGTCGAGCAGGAAGTGCTGGCCGAAGCGCTTGCGGGCATCGAGTCCGTGCCTTGCGATCGTCTCGCGCAGCGGCGGCAGGGCCGCTACGTCCATGGCTCAGGTCCCGCGCCGGCGCGCCATGTCGTCGGCCATCGCGAGCGCCGCGATCAGGCTCGCCGGATCGGCGCGGCCGGTGCCGGCGATGTCGAGCGCCGTGCCGTGGTCGGGCGAGGTGCGCACGAAGGGCAGGCCGAGCGTGACGTTGACGCCGCCCGAGAAGTCGATGGTCTTGATCGGGATCAGCGCCTGGTCGTGGTACATGCAGAGCGCCGCGTCATAGGTCGCGCGCGCGGCCGGATGGAACAGCGTGTCGGCCGGCGCCGGGCCCCGTACCTCGATGCCCTCGCCGCGCAGGATCGCGATGGCAGGCGCAATGATACGGCTCTCCTCGTCGCCCATCGCACCCTGCTCGCCGGCGTGCGGGTTGAGCGCGGCGACGGCGAGCCGCGGCCGCTCCATGCCGAACAGGGACTTCAGCGCTGCGGCCGTGATCCGGCCAGCGCGCACGATGAGCTCCGGCGTCAGCGCCCGCACGGCATCGGCAAGCGACAGATGGATGGTGACCGGCACCACGCGCAATTCGGGGCAGGCGAGCATCATGGCGACGTCGGCCCCGCCGGCCAGCTCGGCCAGGAACTCGGTGTGGCCGGGATGCCTGAAACCGGCGTCCTGCAGCGTCTTCTTCTGGATCGGATTGGTGGCGAAGCCGGCGATCTCGCCGGCCTGCGCGAGCCGGGTCGCCCGCTCGATCGCTTCGAGGGTCGCGGCCGCATTGGCCGGGTCGGGCTGGCCGGCCTTTGCCGGCGCCCTCAGTTGCACACGCAGCACCGGCAGTGCGGTCCCAGACGCGGCGGCGGCCTCGGCCGGCCCGGCGATCTCGCGCACGGGCACGGCAAGGCTGAGCTTGCCGGCCAGCGCCGCCAGTCGCGCCGGATCGTCGATCGCGAAGAACGGGCGCGCGCCCTTGCGCGCCAGCCACGCCTTGAGGGTGAGTTCGCCGCCGACGCCGGCCGGCTCGCCCATCGTGACGGCGAGCGGCAGCGAAGCGGTCACGGCTGCTTCAGGATGTCGACGGTGGCGACCCGGCGCAGGTCGCGCATGTAGCGCCGGCTCGCCGCCTCGAGCTTCTGCAGCAGGATCTGCTGGCCGACCACGTCGCGGGTCGGCAGGCCCGTGCCTTCCTTGCTGCACAGCGCCACCACCTGCAGGCCCTCGGCGACGCGGAAGGGCCCGGCGGTGCCGCCGGGCGCCAGCTTGGGCAGCTGTTCGTGCATCTCGCGGTTGGCGGCGAGTTGGCCAACCTGCACGGTGAGCGTGCCGGATGTGGCCCCCTTGATCTCGCGCTCGCGGTTGCGCAGGTCCTCGCAGGTGCGCACACCGGCCATCGCCTTCTGCGCCTCCGCGGTGGCGCGGGCGACCTCGTCCGGCGAGGCGTTCATCGGCAGCGCCAGCGTCATCTGCACCAGATGCAGCTTCACGTCGTCGGGCCGCGACTGGGCGAATTGCCGGCGGTCGAGCACCAGCACGATGTGATAGCCCGACGGCGAGCGGATCGGCTCGGACGCCTGGCGCAGCGGCAGCTTCTCGATCGCCGCATCGAGCGCAGGATCGAGCGACCCCGGCAGGATCCAGCCGAGATCGCCGCCCTGCTGCGCCGTCGCGCCGTGCGAGAATTGCTGGGCCAGCGCCGGGAAGGCGGCACCCCGGCGCAGCTGCTCGACGACGCGGTCGGCGCTGCGCTTGGCCTCGTCGGCCTGCTCCACGCGGTCGATCGGGATGAAGATTTCGGCGACCCGCGATTCGGTCTTGCCGGCATTGGCGCGGATGCGCGCCAACCCGTCGTCGATCTCGGCGTCCGACACGTCGACCTGCGGCCGCACCCTGCGGCGCACGATCTTGGCCCACGAGAGGCCGGCTTCGATCTGCTGCGAGGCGATCTCGAAAGGCACGCCGATGCTCTGCAAATACTGCTTGAATTGGCCGCGCTGCAGGCCGGAGGCGCGCTCGATCTCGGCGACCCGCTGGTTGATCTCCTCCTCGGTGGCTTTCACGCCGAGCGCCTTGGCATTCTGTATCTGCAGGCGCTCGTCGATCATCTGCCGCAGGATTTGCGGCGCCAGGCGCTGCTGCAGGTCGGCCGAGTCCTGCATGCCGGCGCTGCGGATGGCGAAGATGATGCGCTCCTTGAGCGCGTAGTCGGTGATGGCGTCGCCATTGACCCTGGCCACCACGCGGACCGCCTGCGCCGAAGCGGGCAGGGCCGAGACCAGGACGAGGATGACGGCGAGCAAGGCGCGAAGGGACGGCGCGAACATTGAACACGGAGGGTTGAGGGAAGAGACGGGCATTATATTCGGCGACTCCATTGCCGCAACTTGACGCTCCCCAGCCGGTAGGTTAGCCGGTTGGAAGAATTGGGAGGCTGGGCTTTCGTGCCAGACGGGCAGCGACCGAGCAAGACACCGGACTTGTGGGACATGGTTGCTTCCGGCGTCGGTTATCACCTCGATAATTTCGGACGATGGCTGATGACCAGTTCGCCGCGGATGGCCGGCGCTTATGCCGCACTGCTGGCGCCGGGCGAACCCCAGCCGCACGCGCAGCCGCGCTGGCATTTCGCGCAGGAATTCTACGAACAGCGCCGCTGGCTCGCCTGCCGGCGCGGCGCCCTGTGGGAGGCCGCGCGCGGCCGGTTCGAGGTGCCGCTGACCGTGCGCTGGTACCGCGGCACCACGGTCGATGTCATCCTGGGCAACGACAACAGCCTGTGCCTCTATGTCTGCGGCTCGTTCGAGCCCAACGAATTCGCCTTCCTCGACAAGGTGCTCCGGCCCGGCATGGTGTTCTTCGATGTCGGCGCCAACGACGGCTACTACACGCTGTTCGGCGCCCGGAAGGTCGGCCCGCGCGGCCGCGTGCTGGCGGTCGAGCCGAGCAGCCGCGAGCGGGCCAACCTCGAGCGCAACATCGCCCGCAACGGCCTCGCCAACGTCACGGTGGTCCCGGTGGCGCTGGGGGCGGCCTCGGGTGCGGCCGAGCTCCGGCTGGCCCAGGGCGCCCATTCCGGCCACAACACGCTGGGCGGCTTCGCCAACGACGGCGTGCACGCCGAGAGCGTCGAGCAGGTGCAGGTGCGGACCCTCGATGATGTGGTCGCCGAGCAGGGACTCGGAAAGGTCGACGTCATCAAGGTCGACGTCGAGGGGGCCGAAGCGAGCGTGATCGCCGGCGGCAAGTCGACGCTCTACTCGATGCGGCCGCTGATGCTGCTGGAGATCAGCGACCAGGCCCTGCGCGGGCAGGGCAGCGACGCGCAGAAGCTCATCGCCACGGTGCGCGACGAGATGGAATACGAGATCGCCGTGTTCTCCTCCCAGACCGGCGGCCTCGAACTGCTCGACGGCAAGGGCGACCTGTCCCTGAACGTGGTTGCGATGCCGCGCGAGCGCGTGGCCCAGATCATGGCCATGGTCGCCGCTTGAGCCGCACGCCCGACATCGCCGGCCGCCTGCGCCGCTGGGCGACCGGGCAGGCGCTGCCGCTGTGGGCCGAGGCCGGCTTCGATCCGGCGCATGACCGCTTCCTCGAGCTGCTCAGCCTGCAGGGCGAGCCGATCCACGACACCCCGCATCGCCTGACCGTGCAGGCGCGCCAGATCCACACCTATGCCGTCGCGCAGAAACGGGGATGGTATCGGGCCGGCGACAAGATCGAGCGGGCCTATCGCTCGATGCTCCGCGACTACCGCCGCGGCCGGAACTGGGCGTTCTCGGTGCATCGCAACGGCGATCCGTGCGACGCCCGCCGCGACTTCTATGCCCATGCCTTCGTGCTGCTGGCGATCGGCAGCCTGGTCGGGCTTACCGGCGACCGCGCGCCGCTGGCCGTGGCCGACGAACTGCTGGCCTGCCTCGACACGGACTTCAGGGCGCCGGAGGGCCATCTCGAGGCGTTGCCGGCGGTCGCGGGGCCGCGGCGGCAGAATCCGCACATGCACCTTTTCGAGGCGCTGCTGAACCTGTGGATGAACACGCGCGACTCGCGTTACCTCGAGCGCGCCGGTCGGATGTTCGACCTGTTTGCCCGCCGTTTCTTCGATCCGGAGGCCGGCGTGCTGCTCGAGTATTTCGACGACGCGCTCGCGCCGGCGCCCGAGCGGATCGTCGAGCCGGGCCATCATTGCGAATGGGCCTGGCTGCTGCGCTGGTACCAGCGCGAGACGGGGACTGCGGTCGAGCACTATGTCGGGCCTCTGCTGGCCCATGTCGAGCGGCACGGCATCGACGCGACGGGGCTGCTGCCCGACGAGCTGTTGGCCGACGGCACGGTACGCACGGCTTCGCGCCGGACCTGGCCGATGACGGAGGCCATCAAGGCCTTCGCCGTGCATGGCCGTCACGAGCGGGCGGAAGCCCTGTCCGACCGCCTGCACAGCCATTTCCTGTCCGGTGCGGCACCCGGCGGCTGGATGGATCGCCTCGATGCCCAGGGCCGGCCGGCGGCCGACAATATGCCGGCGAGCACGCTCTATCACGTCATGGGCATCCTGGCGGAGCTCGACCCGTCGTGACCGTCGCCGTGCTCGGCGGCACCGGCCTGATCGGCCGGCATGTGATCGCCGCCCTGCGCCAGGCCGCGACACCGGTCGTCGCGACGGCCAACCGGCGGCCGGCGTTCGAGCTACAGGGCGTCGACTGGCGACGGGCGGATCTCACAGTGCCGGACTCGGCGCGGGCGGCCGTGCGGGGCTGCCGGAGCGTCGTGATCTGCGCCGGCCGGCTATCGACCGCAGCGGAGCTCAAGCGCGATCCGGTCGGCTCGGTCACGACGACGTTGCGCATCGGCATCAATGGGCTCGAGGCCGCCGCGGCCGAGCAGGCCGAACGGGTCGTGCTCGTCAGCTCGACCACGGGCTATCCGGCGGGCGCCGGACCGAAGGTCGAGGAGGCGATGTTCGACGGCGACCCGCCGGGCGACTGGTTCGGCGTCGGCTGGGTCCATCGCTTCCTCGAGAAGCAGCTCGACTGGTATTGCCGCCTGAAGCGCATCGGTGCGGGAATCGCGCTGCGGCCGACGCTGGTCTACGGGCCGCACGTCGACTTCGATCCGGCATCGGCGCATTTCGTGCCGTCCTTCATCCGCCGCGTCGTCGAGCGCGAGAAGCCGATCGAGATCTGGGGCGACGGCAGCCAGTCGCGCAACCTCATTCACGCCGCCGATGTGGCGTCGGCGATCGTCGCGGCCTTGCAGGATACGGCGCCCGGCTTCGGCGCCTACAACGTCTCGGCATCCGCGAGCAGCAGCGTGAAGGAGGTCCTGACCGCGCTGGTCGAGCTCGATCGCTTCGACGACGCCGAAATCGTCTATCGGCCCGAGCGCGCGTCGGGGGCGGCGGCGCTCGATGTGTCGGCCGATGCGTTCAGCGCGCGCTACGGCTGGCGGCCCGAGATATCGCTGCGCGCCGGGCTGGCCGGCACGCTGGCCTGGTACCGCTCAGCGCGTTAGGAAGCGGTCGCCTTCCTTGGCGATCCGCTCGCGCCAGTAGTCGAGCAGGTCGCGCAAGGTCGTCTCGTAAGGGATCTCCGGCTTCCAGCCGGTGTGCTTCTCGAACTTCGCCGTGTTGGGCACCTGGAGGTCGGCATCGATCGGCCGCAGGCGGTCGGGATCGACCTCGACCTTGATGTCGTTCCTGAGCGGCGAGAAGGACAGCAGGGTGTCGAGGATGTCACCGACCGTGCAGGAATGCCGCCCGCCGATATTGTAGTAGGCGCCCGGCACCGGATTCACCGTGACCAGCATGAAGTAGGCGCGCACCGCATCGCGCACGTCGGCGACGGTGCGCAGCGATTGCAGGTTGCCGACCTTCACGACCGGCGGAATCAGGTTGCGCTCGATCATCGCGATCTGCTTGGCGAAGGTCGATTCGGCGAACACGTCGCCGCGCCGCGGCCCGGTATGGGTGAACATGCGGGTGGTCATCACCGTCATGCCGTACGCCTCAGCGTAGAACCGGCCGACCAGGTCGGTGCCGACCTTGGAGATGGCGTAGGGGGAGGCGGGATGGAACGAGCACTCCTCGTCGATCGGCAGCTTGTCCTTGGGCACGCGGCCGAATACCTCGGACGACGCGCAGACATGGATCACCGCCTTGGGGGCGTGCTCCTTCAGGGCATCGAGCACGCGCACCGTGCCCTGGACGTTGGTGTCCATCGTATCGAGCGGCGCGTCGAAGCTGGTGCGCGGGAAGCTCTGGGCGGCGAGGTGGAAGACGTAGTCCGGCCTGGCCTTGGCGACGACGTCGCGGATCGACATGGTGTCGCGCAGGTCGCCGTAGTGCAGGAAGACCCGATCGCCCGCGTTGATCCGGTGGGCGATGTGCCCGAGATTGTCCATCGGGCTGCGCCAGCGGCACATGCCGACGATGTCCCAATCGGTCTTTTCGAGCAGGAAATCGGCCAGATGTGAGCCGACCATTCCGGTGATGCCTGTGATCAAAACCCGCCGACGCGCCATTTCCCGTTCCCGTTGAGGCGCCGCAACCTAGTGCAGGTAGACTGGGGACGCCACCACCGCTTGACCCGGCAGGGACGACCCGTCACATTCCGCCGCCTCTTGCGGGGACCCCGTGGATTCGAAGGTTTTTGACCTCTCCGGAAAGCGTGTCTGGGTGGCCGGCCATCGCGGCATGGTTGGCGCAGCCGTCGTGCGCCGTCTTTCCACCGCCGGCTGCGAGATCCTGACCGTAGGACGCGAGCAACTCGACCTCACCCGTCAGACCGAGACGGAGCGGTGGCTCGACAAGGCGCGACCCGATGCGATCGTGATGGCGGCGGCCAAGGTCGGCGGCATCCACGCCAACTCGACCCTGCCGGCCGAGTTCCTGTTCCTCAACCTGATGATCGGCGCCAACGTCGTGAACGCCGCGCACCGCGCCGGCGTCAAGCGCCTGGTCAATCTCGGCAGCAGCTGCATGTACCCGGTCGGCGCACCGCAGCCGATCGCCGAGACGAGCGTCGGCAAAGGTCCGCCCGAGCCGACCAACGAAGCCTATGCCGTGGCCAAGCTCGCGACCGCGAGTCTCGCGGGCACCTATCGCAAGCAGTACGGCGCCGACTACGTCACCGTGATCCCGACCAATCTCTACGGCCCCGGCGACAACTTCGACCCGATGATGAGCCATGTCGCGCCGGCCATGATGCGGCGGATGATCGAGGCGCGCGACGCCCATGCGCCCAAGGTCGAGATCTGGGGCTCGGGCAAGCCGCGCCGCGAACTGATGTTCGTCGACGACGCGGCCGACGCGATCGTCTTCCTGCTCGAGCGTTACTCCGCGCCGGAGCCGATCAATGTCGGCATCGGCGTCGACGTCTCGATCCGCGAGCTCGCCGAGCTGGTGGCCGGCACCGTCGGCTACAAGGGCGAGCTGGTCTTCGATGCCAGCAAGCCCGACGGCGCGCCGCGCCGATTGCTCGACAGCGGCCGCCTGGCCGCGCTCGGCTGGAAGGCGCGCACGCCGCTTGCCGATGGGCTGGACGCCATGTATCGCTGGTATCTCAAACACAAGGTTGACGTAGCGGCCTGATGGAAGAGCGTTCGAACAGTCCCGCGGCCCGCCTCTATCGATCGATGTACCTGATCCGGCGGGTCGAGGAGGAGATCATCCGCCTCTACCCCACGGACAAGATCAAGAGTCCGGTGCATCTCAGCATCGGCCAGGAGGCCGTCTCGGCCGCCGTCTGCGATCATCTCGAGAAGGACGACGTGCTGTTCGGCACCTATCGTGGCCATGCGCTCTACCTCGCCAAGGGTGGGGACGTGCCGCGCATGATGGCCGAGCTCTACGGCAAGGTGGATGGCTGCGCTCGCGGCAAGGCCGGCTCGATGCATCTGGTCGACCCGTCGGTGAACATGATGGGCACCTCGGCGGTGGTGGCGACCGGCATCTCCAATGCAGTCGGTGCGGCGCTGGCGCTCAAGATGCAGAAGTCGAGGGCGATCGTGGTCTGCTTCTTCGGCGAGGGCGCGACCGACGAGGGCGCCTGGCACGAGAGCATGAACTTCGCCTCGCTCAAGAAGCTGCCGATCCTGTTCGTCTGCGAGAACAACTTCTTCGCGATCTACAGCCATGTGAAGGACCGGCTCGCCGGGCCGGGCCTGCAGGCGCGCAGCAAGGCCTACGGCATTCCGGCCGAGCTGATCGAGGACCACGAGCCGATGAAGCTGCACGAGCGTGCGGGCGCTGCGATCGCCGCCGTGCGGCGCGGCGAGGGCCCACGCTTCCTCGAATGCATGACCTATCGCTGGCGCGACCATGTCGGCCCGGGCGAGGACCGCATCCACAAGTACCGCCCGGACGAGGAGCTCAACGCCAAGATCGAGGGCGACAATCTCAAGATCGTCGGCGACCTGCTGCCGGCCGATCAGCGCAAGTCGATCGAGGCGGCCGAGGAGAAGCGGGTGGCCGATGCCATCGCCTTCGCCGAGGCCAGCACCTTCCCCGCGGACCAGGAAGTCTACGACCATGTCTTCGCGGGCTGACAATCGCACCCTGACCTACGGCGAGGCCGTGTTCGAGGCGACGCGCTCGGAGATGGCGCGCGACAGCCGCGTGTTCGTGATGGGCCAGGGCGTCGACGACGCGCGAGGCATGTTCGGGACCACGCTCGGCCTGCACAAGGAGTTCGGGCCGGAGCGCAGCTTCGACGTGCCCCTGGCCGAGGACGCGATGACCGGCGTCGGCATCGGCGCGGCGCTGATGGGCATGCGGCCGATCCAGGTGCACCAGCGCATGGACTTCGTGCTCCTGTGCATGAACCAGATCGTCAACATGGCGTCGAAGATGAGCTACATGTTCGCTGGCGCGCACAAGGTGCCGCTGGTGATTCGCGCCATCATCGGTCGCAGCTGGGGGCAGGGGGCGCAGCACAGCCAGGCGTTCCATTCCTATTTCATGCACATTCCCGGCCTGCGCGTCGTCGCGCCGACGACGCCGCACGACGCCAAGGGCTGCCTGATCCAGGCGATCCGCGACGACAACCCGGTGATCATGATCGAGCACCGCATGCTGCACAACGTGAAGGGCGTGGTGCCGCCGGAGAGCTACGAGATCCCCTACGGCAAGGCACGCGTGCTGAGCCCGGGCAAGGACATCACCATCGTCGGCATCAGCCACATGGCGCTGGAATGCGTGCGGGCCAAGCACCTGTTGGAGGACGCCGGCATCGATGCCGAGGTGATCGACCCGGTGTCGCTGTCGCCCCTCGACATCTCGACCATCGCCGCGTCGGTCGAGCGGACCGGCCGGCTGCTGGTGGTCGATACCGGCTGGCTGAGCTGCGGCGCCTCGTCTGAGATCCTGTCCGAGACCTTCGAGCGGATCGGCGAGCGCCGCCATTTCGTCGCCAAGCGGCTGGGCTATCTTCCGACACCGTGCCCGACCACCAAGATCCTCGAAAACCTGTACTATCCCTCGCCGCAGTCGATCGCCCAGGCCACCTACCGGCTGGTGCGCGGCGAGAACGCCACGGCCTGGCAGCCGGGCAAGGTCGACAGCGCCGAAGTCGCGGAATTCCGCGGCCCGTTCTAAGCTCATTCGAACGCCCGAGGGGTTGATGCCGGACAAAGACGCGTTGCGCGCTGCTGTATTCAAGGCCGTCGAGGACTACTGCGCGGCCGACTTCGGCTATTCGTTCGATCCGAAGAACCCGATCGTGCGCCTGCACGAGCCGACCTTCAGCGCCGGCGAGATCAATGCGGCGCTCGAGTGCCTGCTCTCGACCTACGTCACCATGGGTCCGAAGGTGAAGAAGTTCGAGGAGGTGTTCTGCTCGACCTTCGGCTGGACCGACGGCGTGATGAACAACTCGGGCTCCTCGGCCAACCTGCTGGCGGTGGCGGCGCTCGCCAATCCTGCGACCAAGGACGGCCTGAAGCCGGGCGACGAGGTGATCGTGCCGGCGCTCTCCTGGTCGACCACGGTGTGGCCGGTGATCCAGTGCGGCCTGGTGCCGGTGATCGTCGACATCGATCCGGCGACCTTCAACATCGACCCCAACGAGATCGAGAAGGCGATCGGCCCCAGGACCCGCGCCGTCATGATCGTGCCGGTCTATGGCAACCCCTGCGCGATGGATGCCATCGTCGAGATCTGCAAGCGCCGGAACCTGATCCTGATCGAGGATTGCTGCGAGGCGCTCGGCGCCTATTACGACGGCAAGGCGGTCGGCAAGTTCGGCCGGGTCGGCACCTTCAGCTTCTACTTCTCCCACCATCTCACCACGCTCGAGGGCGGCATCACCGTCACCGACGATTTCGAGCTGGCCGAGCTGATGCGCATCCTGCGGGCCCACGGCTGGGTGCGCGAGGTCAAGGACCGCGACCGCTGGCTCAAGAAGTACCCCCAGTTCGACCCGCGCTTTCTGTTCGTGAACGTTGGCTACAACCTGCGGCCGATGGAGCTCTCCGGCGCGATGGGCCTGGTGCAGCTGCCCAAGCTCGAGCAGTTCGTCGACGTCCGCCGCCAGAACTCGGCGTGGTTCCGCCGCGAGCTCGCCCAGTACGGCGACTTCTTCGACTTCCAGGAGGAGACGCCGAAGGGCCGTCACTCGTGGTTCGGCTTCCCGATCCGCGTGAAGGGCCATGCCGGCTTCAAGGTGACAGAGCTCACCAAGGCGTTGAACGCCGGGCATGTCGAGACCCGGCCGATCATCGCCGGCAACATCGCCCGCCAGCCGGCGCTCGGGATGTACGAGCACCGCGTGGTCGGCGACATGAAGCATTCCAACGCGGTAATGGACGGTGCCTTTTCGTTCGGCAACCACCAGGACGTCGATTCGGGCGCCCGCCAGTACGTCGCCGAGCAGGTCCGCGCCTTCCTCCGGTCGCGCGGGCTGGCCTAGGCCCATGATCATCACCCGCACCCCGCTGCGCGTCTCGTTCTTCGGCGGCGGCACCGACTATCCGGCCTGGTTCCGGGAGCACGGTGGCGCGGTGCTGGCGACGACCATCGACAAATATCTGTACCTGCACTGCCGCTACCTGCCGCCGTTCTTCGATTTCAAGAGCCGCATCGTCTGGTCGAAGATCGAGCAGGTGCAGCAGCCGGGCGAGATCGCCCATCCGGCGATCCGCGGCGTCCTGGAGTGGATGAAGATCGGCGAGGGCGTCGAGATCCATCATCACGGCGACCTGCCGGCGCGCACCGGTCTCGGCTCGAGCTCGTCCTTCTCGGTCGGGCTGCTGCACGCCCTGCACGCGCTGCGCGGCGAGCTGGTCTCCAAGCGCAGGCTCGCCGAGGAGGCGATCTACGTCGAGCAGCAGGTGCTGCAGGAGAACGTCGGCGTCCAGGACCAGATCCAGTCGGCTTTCGGCGGGCTGAACCGCATCGACATCCACACCGACGGTTCGTTCGATGTCACGCCGCTGGTGGTGCGTGCCGACCGGCTCGCCGGCCTGCAGAAGCATCTGCTGCTGCTTTATACCGGCCTGTCGCGCACGGCTTCGGAGATCGCCGCCGAGCAGGTTGCGACGGTCGGCGCCAAGACGGCCGAGCTGAAGGCGATGCGCGAGATGGTGGACCAGGGCGAGAAGATCCTCGTCGGCACCGGCGACCTGCGCGAGTTCGGCCGCCTGCTCGACGAGAGCTGGAAGCTGAAGCGCTCGCTCTCCAGCAAGATCGCGCCGGGCTTCGTCAACGAGATCTACGACACGGCTCGCCAGGCCGGCGCCGACGGCGGCAAGCTCCTGGGCGCGGGCGGCGGCGGTTTCATGCTGATCTTCGTGACGCCGGAGAAGCGGGCGTCGGTGCTGAAGTCGCTGCAGAAGCTCCTGCCGGTACCGTTCCAGTTCGAGCGCGGCGGCACGCAGATCGTGCTCTACGAGCCCAGCTACCAGAACGGCCACGGATGAGCCGGACGCGCGTCCTGGTGTGCGGGGCCACGGGCTTCATCGGACGCAACCTGGTCGAGACGCTCTGCCGCCGTTCCGATCTCGAGGTTCACGCCGTCCGTTTCACGCGGCCCGAGTACCCGGCCAACGTGACGTGGCACCAGGCCGACCTGCGCGATGCCGCCCGGGTGAACGGGCTGCTGAAGGGCATGGACGTCGTGATCCAGGCGGCGGCGACCACCTCGGGCGCGCGCGACATCGTCGCCACGCCCTACATCCATGTGACGGACAACGCCGTCATGAACTCGCTGCTGCTGCGCGCCTGCTTCGACCACAAGGTGCGGCACTTCCTGTTCTTCAGCTGCTCGGTGATGTACCAGCCGCGCGAGGCGCCGTGGCGCGAGGAGGAGTGGGACGCCAGCCAGGAGATGCACGTCAACTACTTCGGCATCGGCTGGACCAAGCTCTACATCGAGAAGATGTGCGAGTTCTTCAGCCGGCTCGGCGTGACCATGCACACGGTGATCCGGCACACCAATGTGTTCGGCCCGCACGACAAGTTCGACCTCGAGCGCAGTCATGTGTTCGGCGCCACCGTCACCAAGGCGATGACCAGCACGACCGGCGCGATCACCGTCTGGGGCACCGGCGAGGAGGCGCGCGACCTGATCTACATCGACGACCTGGTGCGCTTCGTCGAGCTGGCGATCGACCGCCAGACCACGCCCTACGAGATGCTTCATGCCAGCGCCGGCACGGCGATCCGGATCAAGGACCTGGTCGCGCGGATCGTTGCGGCGTCGGGGCGCGATCTGCGCATCGAGCACGATCCCGCGGGCCCGACCATCAAGACCTCGTTCGCCCTGGACAATCGCCGCGCCAACGAGGTCCTCGGCTGGCAGCCGCAGATCGCCTTCGACGAAGGCGTGCGGCGCACGGTCCAGTGGTGGCGGGCGAACCACGGCAAGGGCCGGCCGTGAAGTATCGACCGCTCGGCAAGACCGGGCTCACCGTGTCCGAGATCGGCTTCGGCGCCTGGGGCATCGGCGGACGCACCAGCGGTACGACATCATACGGCGACACCGACGATCGGACGTCGCTGGCGGCGCTCGGCCGGGCGCTCGACTGCGGAATCACGTTCTTCGACACGTCGGCGGCCTATGGCGACGGCCACAGCGAGGCGCTGATCGGCCAGGCCTTCGCCGGCCGCCGCGACAAGGTCGTGATCGCGACCAAGGCGGGCTACGACAGTTGGGACCGCCCGCCCGACTTCTCGGCTGACGCCGTGATCGCCTCGACCGAGAGCAGCCTGGCCCGCCTGCGCAGCGACCATGTCGATCTCCTGCAACTGCACAATCCGCCGGGCGCGGCGCTGGGTGACGAGCGGCTGCGCGAGGCGCTGGCGCGGCTGCAGACGGCCGGCAAGATCCGCGCCTGGGGCGTGTCGGCCAAGAGTCCGGCAGAGGCCCTCGAGGCACTGACGAAATTCGGCGCGCCGGTGGTGCAGGCCAATTTCAACATGATGGACGTGCGGGCGATCGACAGCGGCCTGCTGACCGCGGCGGCGGCGCGCGGCGTGGGCGTGATCGGCCGGACGCCGCTCTGCTTCGGCTTCCTGTCGGGCACGATCACCCGCGCCACCGTCTTTCCCGAGGGCGACCACCGGCTGGGCTGGTCGCGCGCGCAGCTCGACAACTGGATCGACGGCGCCAGTGACCTGCTGGCCGCGGTCGGCGCACAGCCGGGGCGGGAAGGGGCTCACGCGGCGCTGCGCTTCTGCCTCGCCCAGCCCGCGCTTTCGACGACCATTCCCGGCATCCTCACGGCGGCCGAAGCCGAGGAGAATGCATCGGCCAGCGCGCTCGGCCCCTTGCCGGCGGCGGCGGTCGCGGCTGTACTCGATATCAACAGGCGGCGGCAGTTCTTCGTCCTTCGCCCGCGGCCGTGACAACCGTTCCGGGAGAGATCGTGTCCGCGTCCAAGGCCCTCGTTTCGATCGTCTGGTACGGCAAGAACCGTATGCGATCGGTCGAGAGGGAAGTCGACGGCCTGCTCCGGCAAGCCAACGTCGATGTGCAGTTGGTCGTCGAGGATGGCGGATCGACGGATGGCACGCTCGAATGGTTTCGACGGCGGGCCACGCAGGACGATCGGATCGACCTCGCTTCGAGGGATTCCGGCCCCGGGGAGGCGCTGCTGGCTGCGTTGCGTCGCTGCACGGGCGAGTACATCGCCATCTGCCCGAGACAGGCGAGCCTGGTCCCGGATACGCTGGAATTCGCGGTCCGGGAGCTCGAGCGGTCGCCGGACGCCGGCGCCATGGCTTGCCATGGACTGCTGGTCGATGCCGAGGGTGAGCCCGCGCCAGTGGCGTTCGACCTGGTGATGGCGCTCTTCACGCCCCTGCGTATCGTTCCTTCCAGCGGCGTCATTCGTCGTGCGGCTCTGATCGAGAGCGGCCTGATGCGCGACGACTGGCGGCCGGGCTGCGTCGTGATCGATCTGTGGTGCCGACTCGCGATGGATCACGATGTTCTCGTCACCGACAGGATGATCGTCGACGGCAAATCCGGCCCTGATGCCGGAGATTCCGCGATAGAGCTCGACCGCGTCGTCGAGGATCGCCTTGGCTATGTCGAGGCGCTGTTCAGCGCGGACAATTTCTTCGCCGATGCCCGGGATCCGGCGCTGCAATACGAATGCATGGCCAATCAGCTCGCCGTCCTGGGGGAGGAGTTCCGCGGCGCCGATGTCCGGGCGATCGACCGCCGCAGCCACCATCTTGCGCGGAAGTTCTTCGCCCTGCGTTACGACAAGCGGGCACTGCGCAGCCTGGGACGCTTGCGGCGGATGTGGCGATTGTCGGGTCCGCTCGAAGCCCTGGCGCAGCGGCTGTGCGGGCCGGGGCCATCGGTCTCGGCGGTGGCCGTGGTGCTGGGCCTTGGCATCGTTTTCCAGCCGGTCGTCCGGACCCTTCTTCGGGCGCGCAGCCGAAAGCTCGACAAGCAGGAGATCGCCGATCTGCCCGTGCTGTTCGCCGACCTCTATGCAAAGCAGGCCGAGCGCTACACGGCACACGGCCAGCTCGTGATGGCCATGCGGAACTGGCGTCTCGCCGAGGCGCTGGGCGACGCGATGAAGGACAGCATGGCGCTGCAGACCGAGCTGAAGCGCCCCGGTGTCACGGAAGCAAGCCTTGCCGAAACCCACAGGCGATGGGTGGCGCGTCACGTGGGACATGTGTCGGACGGCGCGCTTCGCGACGTACCGCGGTGGGACGGGCAGCGCAGGATTCGCGTCGGCTATCACTGCGCCTTCATGCATCTCGATACCATCCGCTACATGATGGGCAGGGTGTTGCAGGCGCACGACCGCGCCCGCTTCGAGATCCATGCCTATTCGCCGTTTCCGCTGCCGCCGGACATCGCCCGGGGCTTCGATGTCGTTCACGACACGTCGGCGAGCCGCGACGACCCCGGGGCGGTGAGCTTTCACGACGAGTTCATGATCTCGCACGAGGCGTTCCGCCGCCTGGTGCGCGCCGATGGCATCGACATTCTGGTCGAGCTGACGGGCTTCTCGCCGGGCCATCGCTTTCAGGCGATGGCCGACCGGTGCGCTCCCGTCCAGGTGAGCTTCCTGAACCATACCGCCTCGAGCCAGGTCCCGAATGTCGACTACATCATTGCCGACGAGATCTGTCTTCCCGAGGCAGCGGGCTTCCAGGCGCATTACTCCGAAGCGATCTACCGCCTGCCGGGTTGCTTCTTCTGCTTCGACTATCGAGGCTCGGAATATCCGCCGCTCGCCCCGCCGCCGTCCCTGGCCCGAGGCTACGTCACCTTCGGCTGTTTCGGGTTCGGCGGGAAGCTCAACTCCGATCTGCTGCGGCTCTGGGCGGATCTGCTGCGCACGCTGCCGTCGGCCCGGCTCCATGTCCAGAACGTCCAGATTGCCAACGAGCGCAGCCGGCGCTTCCTGATCGAGCGCTTCCGCCGCCTCGGCATCGGCCCGGAGCGCCTCACGCTCGCGGTCGGGGTGGAGCGCCGCGCCCTGCTCGATGTCTATGCCGAGATCGACATCATGCTCGACACCTGGCCCTACTGCGGCGGCAACAGCACGGCCGAGGCGCTTTGGCACGGTGTGCCGGTCATCACCCTGAGAGGCGATTGCTTCGGCTCGCGCTACGGTGCGTCGCTTCTGGCCGCCGCCGGCTGCGCCGACCTTGCCGCCGATTCGCCGGAGCAATACATCGCCATCGCGCAACGGCTGGCCGGCGATCCGGTGCGACTCGCCGACTTGCGCCGGCGCCTGCGCGATATGTCCATCGAGCATGGGCTGGGGGATTCGGTCGGCTTCGCGCGCCGGCTGGAGGATGCCTATGTCGACATGCTGTCGCGCGTCGGGAGCGACGGCGTGCCCGCCGGAAGGCCGGGGCGCCGGGAACCTGTCCATGACTAGAAGCGCCGAACCGCCGCTCGTCTCGATCTTCATGTTCGTGCGCAACGGCGGAAAGTCGCTGCGCCGCGCCGTCGACAGCGTCCTTGGGCAGACCTATCCGAACATCGAGTTCGTGGTTCAGGATGCCGTCTCGACCGACGGCACGCTGGACCTCCTGCGCAGCCACGGCGATCGTATCGAGATCGTGTCGGAGCCGGACTCGGGACCGAGCGAAGGCCTGTGGCGGGCGATGAACCGCTGCACCGGCGAGTATGTCGGTTCCTGCCTGGCCGACGAAGAACTGATGCCGGATGCCGTCGAGCGCGCCGTCCGCGCCTTTCAGGAGAGTCCGGGCACCGGCGCCATCACGGGCGACGCGTGGATCACCGACCTAGACGGCAAGATCACCGGCTCATGGACGAGCGGGCCGTTCACGCTGGTCGACTACCTGCTCGGGTCCTATTCGCCGTACTTCGTCTCGAGCTTCTTCCGCCGTGATGTCCTGCTGGCAGCCGGCCTGAGGGAGAAGAACTGGAACCTCGACTGTGTCGAGTTCGAGCTGTGGTGCCGGGTCGCCAGCCACAGCCATGTCAAGTACGTGCCCCATGTGCTGGCCAAGTATGCGCAGCATCCCGGCCAGTTGAGCAACTCGTACGGCGACGCCCTGATTCACGTCGAGGGGCGGATGGCCAACATCGTTGCCCTGTGCGCGCCCGGCGGCTTCTTCGACGACCAGCCGCTGATGCGCAACCTGTTCATCTGGGGCCACGCGCGCACGTTCTGCAATCACGCGCTTCTGGTCGGCAAACCCGAGCTGGCCCATGCCGAGTACAATGCCATCAAGCAGACGCTGGCGGGGCACCCACCGGTGTTCCTGGACGGCATTCAATACGACGAGGACTACGGGCGGCGTCTCGCCGACGCGCGACTCGACTCCGCATGGCGCCGGGCGCTCGCACGGCTTGCTCGCCGCAGCGCGCCGAAGGATGACTTCGCCCTGCCGCCGCCGCCCGACAGCAAGCTGAAGGCCAGCCTCCATGCCCAGGAAGCGCTTTGCCATGAGGCGAGAGGCAATCTGCTGGCGGCGCGCGAAAGCTGGCATGCCGCGGCCCTCGAAGCCGGATTGGTCACGCCTGAACGCGTCGGGCTCCGGACCGGCCGGAAGTACGGCTGGGCTGCCGTGACCGACTGAGTGGGTTCGGCCTATAATCGCGACGTCGGGGACGGAATATGCGGGACATCGATCAGCGACTCTTGGTGCGTCAACTGGCCGTGTCACGGCGGTCGATCCCGTCCTGCCAGTGGGGCTCGATCGCCGATGCCATCGCGGCCGATCGCCGGAACACCGAGAAGCACCTCCGCAAGCCGCCGGCCGACGTCAATCGCGACCTGTTCGGGCTGTTGCCGGCGCTGAGG
>JAFEFF010000189.1 GCA_018240745.1 Pseudomonadota bacterium | reverse complement strand
GGCTGACACAATCAGATCACAGAATTGCTCCAAGACCCCGGCGGAGCCCGTGCTACTAGGGCGAACCTGTTCAGAATATTGCTCGTTCTGCGCGGACTTCGCCTCAGCACACGCTTGTACGCTAGCGTAGCTTGCGTTCGGGGGAGTGACCGATGCCGCTGACACTTTCCTTTCACGGGGCTGTTGGTTCGAGGGTCGGTAAATTCGGCTCAGCCAGGCTTGAAGGTTGCCTCGCAATCGTCGGACCGCCGGAACGTGCGTCGAAAGCAGCTCGACGGATAGGAGGTGCAGCCAACGGATTTCGGATAGAGGTGTTCTCCGACCGCGTCGGCGTCGGTGAGGAGGCGGGACAAGCTGGGACGGATATCGATCGATTGACCGCACTTGTAAGCAGCGGCCGTATCGGTCGTGTACTGCTTGCAACGCCGGTCGGAGACCAGGAACGGATAGCGGCTGTCGTGCGACAACTGGAAGGCACAGTTGCCGACGTCGGTCTCATAGTTCTCGAAGGCGATTCGACGGACGTGGCCTCTGGAGTGGCAGGAGACGTCTGTATCGCGCCGGTACTGAGGAGGCCGTTAACTCCGTTTCAGGAATTCGTGAAATCGGCCATAGATCGAGTTTGCGCATTCCTGCTCGTTCTGCTCATAGCGCCATTGCTGCTCTGCATAGCGCTGATGGTGAAGCTCACGAGTCCTGGTCCCATCCTGTTCCGTCAGCAACGGTTCGGTCTCAACAACAAGAAATTCGAAGTTCTCAAGTTTCGTACACTCTACAATCACCGTGCCGACCCAAATGCTTGGCAACCGGTCGAGCGACACGACAAACGGGTCACGTCGATCGGCAGGATTCTCCGCGCACTCAGCCTCGATGAACTACCTCAGCTTGTGAATGTCCTCAAAGGCGACATGTCTTTGATCGGGCCACGGCCCTTGCCTGTCGACCTGAAGGTCGAGGGCCGGCTTTGCAGCGAATTCCCGCGCTACCCTGCCCGTCATCGCGTGCGCCCCGGGATTAGCGGGCTTGCCCAGGTCAAGGGTTCACGCGGGGGAATGGAAGCCACCAAGCAGCTCGAGCAGAGACTCGCCTACGATTTGGAATACATCGACAATTACTCGCTCTTGTTGGACGCCAAGATCGCGATCGCGACTGTTTACGCTGTCCTCCATCCGTCGAATGCGTACTGAGATGAAGACAATCGCCGGCGACTTTTCGTCTGTCGCACTGTTGGACGATGCGGCTGCCAAGCGGCAGGAGCAGCGCGTAAAATCCTCTCTTGCGGCCATGCGACGCCGAGCATGGGTCATTGCCTTGTTCGCCTGCGTCGGAGTTGGTGGAGCCGCCACATGGCTTGCATTCGCAACGCCTCAGTACACTTCGACGGCCCTCGTCCAGGTGGATACGCGCAACAAATTATCGAATTTCGACAATGTGCTCACGAGTCCACGGGAAAGCGATCCCGACGCGGTTCGGACGGAAGTGGAGGTTCTCAGGTCCGACGCCGTCGTGGAAAGGGTGGTGAACGCACTCAACCTGACGAATGACCCGGAATTCAGTGCCCCCGCGACGGGGCGGCTCGCGAAGCTCATGGACCTGCTGTCGGCAGAGCTCGAGAATGTCTTCAGTTCACTGAGCATCTGGTTGGGTCGCCGCGACCCTGGGTCAGGCTCTCGCGGCATCGATACCTCCTCTGACAATGGCCCGACGCAGGTTTTCAACGACACACAGAAGCTCGGTCGCGCGTCGCAACTGAACCCGCAGACGACGGTTCTCACCGACAATAACGGGGTCATTCTCGGCAGCGTCGTACCTGGCGCGGCTCCGCAGGCCAGCCAACTGCAGGACAATGCAGAGATGGCAAGGACGATCGGGCAGGTAAGGAGCAGACTTAGCGCCCAGGACATCAGGCGCTCGTACGTCATCCGGATCGACTTTACGGCCTCTACTGCGGAAAAAGCCGCTCGTCTCGCCAATGCTTTTGCGGAGCAATATCTTGCTGCGCAAATCGACGCAAAGATGGCACTTACGTCGAGCGCCAACGAATGGGCAAAGACGCAGCTCGAGACCGCGGGAGTGGAACTCCGTAGAGCTGAGGCGGCCATTGAACAGTTCCGTGCGCAACACAACGCCATCATCGAGGTGGCGCCGGGCAATTCGGTGGCGGTAAGCCAGCAGTCGGGCCACCTGCTCAACAATCTGAATGCGCAGTTGGCGACGGCGGCCCGGGAACGGATTGCCGCCGAAACGCGTCTCGTTTCCGCCCGGGAACTGATCAAACGTCATCGCATCGACGCCATTCCCGATGTCCTGTCGTCACCGCTGATACAGCAACTCCGGATCGAGGAGGCGCGCACGACCGCACGACTGGCCGGTTCCGCATCGATAGAAGGTTCGAAGCATCCGGCCGTGAAGGCATTGAACAGCGAACTGGGCCACCTCCGCGAGTCCATTGATAGCAGTGTCAAGCAGATTGTCTCCAATCTGGAGGCCGGTGCCAAAGATGCACGCGCCCGGGAGGAAGAGCTCGCGTCCAAGATAGAAGCATTGCGCAAGGATGTCGGGGATGCTTCCCAGCAGCAACTGCAACTGTCAATTCTGGAGCGGCGAGCTGAAGGGCGCAGGACCTTCTATGCTGCACTCGAAAAGCGGTATTCCGAAACCTCGGCACTGATGCACGGTGTCTATCCGGATGCGCGCATCGTCTCTCGAGCGAGGCCGCAGCCGCTCGCCTCCTGGCCGAATATTCCCATCGTCGTCGCCTCCGGCCTGGTACTTGGCGCAGCGATCGGCGCCGCCATCGTCGCCTTGCTCGCACTAGCCGACAAAACCTTTCGAACGCCAATGCAGTTGGAACAAACCAGCGGTCTCGAATGCCTCGGGGTCCTGCCCGAACTCGGACGCGCGCTTCATCGTGCGAAGAGCGGGACGCCTTTCAATCGAAGCACGCGGATGTTTCGGGAGTCGGTCAGAACGATAAAGGTCGCGTTGGATACGGCGATGGGGCGTATCAAGAGCGAGAACCGAGGTCGCGTCGTATTGGTCACGTCGGCGTTGCCACAAGAAGGAAAGACAGTTTCCAGCGTAGCCCTGGCGACCGCGCTGGCGGCTTCCGGCTCCAAGACCCTCCTGATCGACGCGGACTTGCGAAAGCCTACGGCGGGCAGGCATTTGGCGGGCATTTCGCGCTCGCAAAATCTGGAATCGATGTTGGACGATGGTGAGGGGTACCCGGCTGCCGCGGAAATCGACACGAACCTGTACGCCATAAAGAGCGGCGGCGTAGACGAAGACGCCCAGCGGGTGTTCCTGACGACGCGGTTTGGCGAGTTCATGGAGACGGCGAGAGCGGAGTTCGACTCGATCGTCATCGACAGTCCGCCGGCGATGGTTGTTGCCGATGCGGCAATCCTGGCCCGGTTTGCCGATGTCGTCCTGCACGTCGTCCGTTGGGGACGAACGCGGCGTTCGGCCGTGGTCGATTCCGTCGATCGGATGCATCGCGCCAATAGAAAGGCAATTGGCGTTACGATGCTCAATCGCGCAAGTCCTGCTCAATATTTCAAATACAACCGGGATGGTGGCTGGAGCTTCAGGTACGCCTACTACTACCGGCCGGCCATCACGACCGCCACGCTAAAACGTCCATGACCGCAATGGCGACCTCCCGAACAGACTCGGCTCTGGTGCCGGCGCCGCGTCTCGTCCGCGTCTTTCTGCATTTCTTCTGCTTCGTACTTGCAGGCTATGCGGTCTTCGGAAAGGACTTTGCCTACCTGGGCTTTCCTCCTTTGTACATCGGCGAGATGGCCCTCGTTCTGGGCGCAGCCGTTGCGCTGATCGCCGGCAACCTGACCAGCGCAATCCTCAACCTGCCCGGGCTCGCGCTTGCTCTCCTGATGATCTGGACAGCGCATCGCACCATTCCCTACTGGAGCCAATACGGGTTGGATGCGCCGCGCGATGCGATGATCGTGTTCTATGGGCTATTTGCATACGTCATCGCGTCGCTGGTCCTGCAACGGCCGTCGACGTTCCTGTTCCTCGTGGAACGTTACAAGCGCTTCATTTCCTACGCGATCTTCTTGGCTCCGATCGTCGTGGCGCTGGGCGCTGCGTTTCCACCGTTACTGGGTATTGGCCCCCATGCCGCGGATCTCGCTTGCCATCTGACGGCGATCTTCGCCCTGGCGTTGATCGGCTTCGTTCGGCTTCGACCTCTGGCCTTCCTGCTGATCCTGCTGTTCGAGCTATTCGCCTTCACCCAGGCGCGCGAAGCGATGATCGTGTTCGTCGTGGGCTGTTCCCTGGCGATTGCGTTTTCACCGGGGGACGGAGCACTGCGGCGCATCCTGGCGTGTGTCGGTGTTTGCGTCACGGTCGGCGGCATTCTCTTCGTTGTCGACTTCCGCTTTGATTCAGAAGACCTCCGCCGACCCGTTTCGGCCCGGCAGTATGTGGAAAATGTGACGAGCATATTCACGGGCGGCGACAACGAGGATGAAACCAGAGAATGGCGCCTGAATTGGTGGACGGACATCACCAACTACACATTGCATGGCCCGTACTTCTGGACCGGTAAGGGCTTCGGACCCAATCTTGCCGATACCGACGGCTATCAGACATCCGGTCCGGACGAGGCACCGCTTCGGAGCCCGCACAACGCGCACATGACCATCCTGGCACGAGGTGGGGTGCCCGAGTTCGTATTGTGGATCTCGGCGCTTGGCGCATGGTTTGGCGCCATGACGCGTCAGCTGATGGAGGCGAGAAGGCTGCGAGATGACTGGTGGGCCAGCGTCTTCGCCTTTCTTCTCATTTATTGGACGGCAATCCTCGTCGCCAGTTCCTTTTCCGTCATGTTGGAGGGGCCGGTTGTGGGCATCTGGTTCTGGACCATCCATGGCGTCGGGTTGGCCGGCCTGATTTTGCACCGGCACCGCGTGGCCTCGTTGCAGGACCGGCGCTTGGCTGCCCACGTACCATTCGCCGGATGACGGAGAAGCGACACAGGCACCAACTCTAAAGAGGGAAGGGAGAGCTTCGCATCGCTCGTACACGACTTCTTCGCGTCCTTCGACCGGAGCATAACGAGTTTCGCCAATTTCGCGTTGTTCGCAATCTCGACCGAAACCACGGCAATTGAAGAATTCGGCAACCATCCGATCGCCTGGGCATTCTCGATGCTGGTAGCTGCAGACGCATTCAAGGTGTCCTGGCTCGACCAACAAGTGGCTGTTGAACATGACCGCTATTCATCAAGTCGCTTCCGGGAGTGCGGAGACAATGATATCGCGCCGCGGCCGACAGCGTCGGCGCATACTCATTTCGGCCTACGCGTTTTCTCCGGTTCTCGGCTCTGAGCCCGGCGCAGGGTGGAATATCTGTTCGCGTCTTGCGGCATATCACGATGTGACTGTGCTGGCCCGGTCATGGGACGAAACACTGTGGCCCCAAGACGTGCGTCATCGAGAAGAAGTGGAGCGGTTCATGAAAGCCGACGGACCGATCCCGGGCCTTACGATTCACTTCGTCGCCTCTCCGCCGTTATCTCGGCTGCTGCAGCCGCGTCCGCTGGTCAGCCTGCGTTCGCCACTCTACTTCCAGGGCTATGCCGCCTGGCAGCGCGCCGCCTATCGCGAGGCCGCTCGATTGCATCGCGCAAGACCCTTCGACGCGGTCCATCAGCTCACGATCGCAACCTTCCGGGAGCCTGGATATCTCTGGAAGCTGGGTGTGCCATTCATCTGGGGGCCGCTTGCCGGCGGCGAAAACATTCCGCCTGGCTATTTTGCCGATTTTCGCAGCCACGACAGCGTCTATTACGCCCTCAAGAACCTTGCGAACAATCTTCACCGTTGGACCAAACGGCGTAGCCGGGCGGCTGCGTGTCGCGCCGAGCGCATATTCGTCAGCAGCGCCCAGCTCCATGGGACGGTCGTCCGCTGGGGGTGCACACCGGACATGATGCTGGAGGTCGGGGCGCCCAATTGGCCGGGCCGGCGCCGATTCTATGACCGCGCTCGCCCGCTCCGGTTGTGCTGGATAGGCCTGCATATCGGTCGAAAGGCACTGCCAATCGCCTTGCGTGCTCTGGCGGAACTGAAAGCGCGCGGACTTGGCGAAAAGGTACATCTCACCATTTTGGGCGCTGGCCCGGAGACGGAGACTTGGCAAACCCTCTGCCGGCAGCTTCAGGTGCAAGAAATGGCGACCTGGACCGGCCAGGTCCCGTTCCACCGGGTGCGCGAAGAGTTGGAACGGCAGGATGCCTTCATAATAACCAGTCTGCAGGAAGGCACCCCGAATGTGCTCATGGAGGCGCTGGCGGCTGGTTTGCCGGTTCTCTGTCACAGCGTCGGCGGCATGTCATTTGCGATCGACGAGAGTTGCGGCTTCAAGATTCCCCTGGCCGACCGCCAGACCAGCATCCTCGAATTCGCCAACGCCATTGCAGCACTCGTGACGTCTCCGGGCCTGTTGAACCGGCTTTCGGAAGGCGCCTTGCGCCGTGCCGAAGCCCTCTCCTGGGACAAACTGGTCGGAGAAATCGCAAGTGCTTACGACGCCGTCCCGCTGGTCGATGCTGCGTAGGGAGGCATTCGGTGAGGATACTCATTGCCCATAACCGTTACCAACAGCCGGGAGCCGAAGACCAGGTGTTTGCCGCCGAAGCGGACTTGCTCGCGGATCACGGACACGAAGTGATCCGATACGAGCTGCACAACAATTCGATCAAGAGCACTGGCAAGCTGAAGCTCGCCCGAAATACCATATGGAATCCGCGATCGGCAGAATCGGTTCAACTGCTCGTTCGCTACAACCACATCGAAGTGGCGCACTTTCACAACATTTTTCCCGTGATGTCGCCATCCGTTTATTGCGCCGCGCGTGATGAAGGTGCCGCCGTCGTCCAGACGTTGCACAATTTCCGCCTTGTCTGCCCTGGCAATACGATGTTCCGTGACAATCATCTGTGCGCCGACTGCGTAGGCAAGGCGCTTGCTTGGCCATCCGTAGTTCATGCCTGTTATCGAGGGGATCGGCAGGCCACGGCGGTCTCGGTGGCAATGCTCGCCTATCACCGCGCAAGGGGGACCTGGTCGAACAACATCGACGTCTATGTTGCCCTGAGCGAGTTCAACCGATCATTGTTTTGCCGCGCCGGTTTTGCCGACGCGTCGATCTTCGTGAAGCCCAACTTTTTGAAGTCCGACCCGGGGCCGGGGACCCGCAAACGTGCCGGCGCGTTGTTCGCAGGCCGGTTAATTCCGGAAAAGGGAATACCGACCATGCTGGAGGCATGGAAGCGGATCGGTTCGAGGTTGCCGCTGACAATCATGGGCGATGGCCCACTTCGCGACGAAGTGGCATCGGCTGCAGAGTCGTCGGATGGGGCGATCAGATGGCTTGGCTGGCGGAGCCGCAGCGAAGTGGATGAGGCTCTCGGGGCCGCGTCGGTCGTGATCTCACCGTCGGTTTGGATCGAGGCCGGGCCGCTTTCCGTCATCGAAAGTTTTGCCCGCGGCACCCCGGTAATTGCTTCTCGCCTGGGATCACTTTCCGAATTCGTGACTCCCGACGTGTCAGGCTATCTCTTCGATCCGGGCAACCCCGCATCGCTGGTCGAGGCGGTCGAGAAGTTTCTCAAACTGCCGGATTGCGGGTCGCAAATGGGAGAAACTGCGCGCGAAAGTTTCCTCGACACGTACAGTGCGGAACCCGCGTACAAGAACTTGCTGGCCCTTTACGCTTTTGCGCGGAAAAACTTCGAAGCCGCAAAGACAAGGAGATGAAGCGCCATGGCTCTCATCGTTGTCAATGCCGACGGTCGTGCCGAGGACTATTTTCTCGGTAAGAGCTTCAGCTCCAATCTGACGGTGGAGATCAGGCCGGACGGCGATGTCTTGCCGCGCATGGAGCGCTTGACCGACCTGGTTCGAGGCCGATCGGTGCTGCATATAGGCTGCTGCGACCATGCTTCTATCCTCGAGCAGCGGCTGACCGACGGACTATGGCTTCATGCGAGCCTGACGCGGGCCGCCGAAAGATGCCTCGGCATCGATATCGACGCTGATGCGGTCGACAAGGTCAAAGCACTGACAGAATTCGACAACGTGATCGCGGCCGACGTTACGAAGCCGGGGATCGCCGACATTGCGGCATCTCATTGGGATATCGCCGTCTTTGGCGATGTCCTCGAGCATGTTCCGGCGCCTGTGGAGTTTCTTTCCGCGTTCCGGGAACACTATGGCGACTCGG
The DNA here is from genome assembly GCA_018240745.1 of Pseudomonadota bacterium. Taxonomy (GTDB): domain Bacteria; phylum Pseudomonadota; class Alphaproteobacteria; order Reyranellales; family Reyranellaceae; genus Reyranella. Next base: position 50,129 of record JAFEFF010000189.1, on the reverse strand, counting down.
TCAAAAAGGTCATCGTTTCCGTGCCCAACTGCATGAGGGGGGGCAACGCAACGGGAGCTTTGCGCAGTCGAGAGACGATCAATTCCGACCACTGCTTCGAGTTTTCACCGTTTACCCTGGCGAAAGTGATGGCGCTTGCCGGGTTTCATATTCAGGAATTCTACTACAGCACGTTTACTGCGGCCCGATTCCCGAAATCGATCATCTACAAGCGCAGACCCTACTTGGCGCATACCCTGATCGCGGTATCGTCCATGATGTCGCGGGAAGAGGTCGATAGGCGGCGAGCCGTTGCCACCGGACACGGAAAAGGGGAGTGGAGACCTGTCGATGGTCGATCCCGCGGTTCGCAACCCGATGCGTCGGATCCATCCGATGGGTCGCTGAAATCCCTGCGGCTCCTGGGAACGCCGGTGGCTTGTGCCACCTACGATTCAGCAGTGGCACGCATCAAGGCACTTGCCAGCGAAGCGCGGCCCACCGCGGTTTGTCCCGCCAACACGCATATCATCGGTGAGGCCCGGAACAATGTTGCATTCGGCCGGATCCTGGCCCAATTCGAGCTGGTAATTCCGGATGGGATGCCGATCGTTTGGGCGCTCAACCTGCATGGGGCGGCGCTGAAGGATCGGGTGTACGGGCCCTACTTCATGCGCCACGTGCTGCGCCACACCCCACGACCCTGGCGACATTTCTTTTTCGGCGATTCCGAGGAATGCCTTGCCGATCTGCGGCGAGTGCTGGTTCAATTGCAACCGGACATCAACATCGTCGGCATGGTCAGCCCTCCGTTCAGGCCTTTCACGAAAGGCGACGAGCAGGCGTTCGCCGACATCATCAATAGCGCCGAGCCGGACTTCGTCTGGGTGGCTTTGCCCGGTGTACGGATGGAACGGTGGATCATCGACAATCAGGCGCGATATCGGAAGGGCGTGTTCGTTGCGGTCGGGGACGCATTTGCGCTGGTCAGCGGCCGCCGCCGGTTCGCGCCCTCATGGATGCAACGGATGGGACTGACGTGGGCTTATCGACTGTGCCGGGAGCCACTCCGATTGGGGCCGCGCTATCTGAGATACAACTCCATGTTCCTGTTCTACTTGTTGTGGGACATGCTGCGCCGTCGTGAGGAGATTACATAGCGCGTTGGTTGCGGAAGGGGTCTTCCAGAACAAGGTCCGGGCGCCCGAGTTTGAATTCCCGTGGTCAGGCCTTCTGGGCAAAGGCCCACACCAAAAGAGGAAATGCCGGCTCGTTTACGAGAGGCCGATGCCAGCCGTAGCCATACCTCGGCCACCGATTCAAATTTGCCTTCACGCAGGCGCGGTTTCCCCAAGAGCCGGTGGTCACGCGATCGGCCTCGAATCCGCATTCCTGGAGAAGGCGGCTGAGGCCGACCTCGGTCCATCTCGAGCAGTCTTGTGGTCCATAGTGTATTCTTATCAGAAAGGGGGTCGTCGCGACGAAGTAGGCACCGGACCGCAACATCGCCAATACATTTCTTCCCGCCCGGTAAGGCCATTCGACGTGCTCGAGGACTTGATCAGCAATGATGAGGTCGAACTGTCTATCAAGCGTCTGGGAACAGATGTCGAAGTCGGGGTATTGGGTGGCGCTATAGGATTTGAAGTTGAAGGCCTTTTGCCAGTTGGGTCCTGCCCCTATCTCCAAGACCTCCAGGTTCTCGGGTCCAAGAGAGCGGACGAATTCGAAGCACCTTTGATACATGACAACACGCAGCCAGTGCGTCGAGTCGTATCCAACGACCCTCAGCATGTCCTTTATCTTCTCTTTGCGCTCGGGATTGGCAGTTAAGTAATTTCGGAGACCCATAGTTCGATGACTCCCCAAGTGCGTGCCCGGCGTGCCCAGCCGATGCACGGTCATGTCCATGGTACCATAGACAGATAAGGCAAGCAGTGGCGTTTCCTTTTCGCGGGCTGGACCCAAAGAGTCCGAGATCGGGAAGGCCAACGGTAGGGTTCCGAATCGACATGGTCCCAGCGTCAAAACTGTGACTAAGTTCATCAACGGCGCACCGATGCACTATCCCCTGGATTGCAAGCGCTATAGTGGCTACCGGGCGTGTGGGGGAGGGTAGGGCACGCGAATGCACCCTTGGATCATCGACAAACCGCTGAGGTGTCGCCGCGGGTCTTTGTCGACATGGTCGAAGCGCTTGCCCTGCTCGGTGGCTTCCGACTTTTTCGCAAATTGGGTGTGGCCACCGCTGCTCATGCTATTGGCCGCCTTCTTGCTGAGAGCGGGTTCCTTCCGGCTTTCCGTTATCGACCCGGACGAGGGCTTGTACCTGCTGCAGGCTCGAGAATGGTTGCGTGGCGGTTGGCCATTGGTGGCGACCTGGGACCTGCATCCGGTCGGCGGCCCGGCAATGGTTGCCATCGCCCTGTTGGCGTTCGGCGAAAGCGTCGTATCCGTGCGCCTCCTCGGATTGTTAGCGGTCGCTGCGACTGCATGGATCTTGTACCTGACCGTCCGTATCCTTGGTGGCCCACGCGCGGTCGGTATCGGCGCAGGACTTCTCTATATTGGTCATACGGCGATTCGCGCCGGGCTCTCGACCAATACCGAGCTGCTATTCGCGCCGTTCACCTGTGCCGCCCTGGCAATCGGCGTACACGCCTTGCGCGCCCAGACCGCGCTGAGTTGGCGTAGCCTTGCCGCGATGGGCCTGCTCCTCGGTTGGGCGCTGACGATCAAGCAGGTCGTCGTACCGCTCGGCTGCCTGGCCTTCGCGCTACCGATGCTGCCCGCTTATGTACGGGGTGAGCTGCCGTTGCGTCGAGGAATCGTCATGGCCGCCGTATTCGCGCTGCTTTGCGCCACGCCCACGCTGGCGTTTGCTTTGGCCTATTTCCTCAAGGGGGAGCTGGCAACGTTCCTGGACAGCTCATTTCTGTCGCCGATGCGATACCTCCGGGATCCCATTCCGCTGCCAGCCGTCGCTCTTCAAATACTCAAAGCCTGTATCGGCTTATGCTGGCTCATTGTACTCGCTGTCATGGCCATAATCCCCATCGGTGCACCTCGCTCTTTCCGTACGGAACGAGTGGCGATCAATTTTGCGCTGTTGTGGTTTCTTGCCGGTTGTGTCGCCGTCGCCGGTCCCCTCCACTTCTGGGTGCATTATTTCCTGATTCTGGTCCCGCCTCTTTCCTTGCTGGCGGCAATCGGCGCCTGGCGTCTCGCGCGGCTGGGCCGGCCAAGCATTGCGGCCGGTATTCTTGCATGCCTGGTAGTTGCAGCTGCCTCCGATATCTGGCTGGATAGAGTTGCCCGCCTCATCAAGGTAGGCCGTTTATCCGAGTGCTGCACGCTCGCCAACAAAGACATGCCGGATGTTCCGCGGCTCGTCGCCGCCAAGATCGCCGCGGAGTTGCCCCCGGATCAACCAATCTTCGTCTTTAATTATCAGCCAATAGTCTATTTTCTGAGCCGTGCGGCGGTGCCGACCAGAATTTCATTTCCCGGCGATCTGGTCAGCACGCAGAACTTCAGCGGCGTCGACTTGGATGCGGAACTCGCTCGCGTCCTGATTTCCAAGCCGCATTTCATCGTTGTGGACCGAAACAGCATGTTCCCGATCAGGCCGAGCGCGCAGGAACTGCTCGAGTCTGAACTGGGCACCAACTATAAGCTCGTTGACACCTTTGACGACATCGATGCTCGCGTATCGCCAGGATTGATCGAGCTTTGGCATCGGCGATGAGCCTTCAGGCCATCAAGTGGCAGCCGCACCTCGCGTGAGCTCCTTGGGCGGAATATAATCACTACGGCGGTGCAGCCGATATAATCCGTAAGTCGCGGCCAAAATCAGGAGACGAGCGGTCGGTATGCTGCTCAAATTCGCAAGGGCGAGCTTGCGCCGCTTGTCCGGGACCGGGCTCGACAGTGATTGGCGGCGGACACGATATTTCATCAGCGGCTCGGCGAGCCGGAACTTGCGCACCGTGTGCCGGGTATTCACCCACCAACTCCAGTCGACGTACAATGCCAGGTTGGGATCGAGAGGATAACGTACCATCGTCTCGCGCCGGACCATCCAGGCGCTCGGCGGCGCCTGGTAGCGGCAGAGACCATAGGCGAACGGCTTTCCTTCCTCGGTCGTCATGATGTAGTCGGCGCCAACGAGGTCCCCGCGATCATGGCGCAGGAATTCCAGCTGCCGGCTCGTCTTGGTGGGCAGCCAAACATCATCGCCGTCGAGGAATGCCACGAACTCTGTCCGGGCCGCGTCAACTGCCGTGTGCCGCGATGCCCCTTCCCAGCCGGGTGGCCGCCGCATCACCCTTGTGCGTGGAAAGTCCGCCGCGATGTCATCGATCCAAGAGTTGGATTCCAGAACGACGACAATCGTTTCTTCGCATGGCAACGTCTGATCTTGAACCGACTGCAGCGCCTCCCGTATGAAAGGCCGCTCCGCATCCGTCATGCAGGTCACGATGGCTGTAACGTCGGAACGCATGTTAAAGCCCTGCTGCGAGGTGATGTGTTCGTGACAGTTCCCCAAGCCTCGTTGCCGACCCGCTAGTGGCTTCCGAGCAACGCCAGCACATTGGCGTAAATAACGGCCCCGCGAGTTCACATAACTTCCCGCGGCCGCGCTACCACTTACCGGCGCCGATCATGTGATCGTTTTGTGGTCGCTGCGGTCGCTACCCCTTTGGAGGAATTTTGAGCGGCATACTGACCGAAGCGAAGTAGCGGGAGGATCCCGACAATGCGAGTCCTCGTGCCGGGAGGTGCCGGCTATATCGGCTCCCATACATGCAAGGCACTGGCGCTGGCGGGGCACACACCCATCGCCTACGACAATCTTCGCACCGGCCACCGCTGGGCCGCAAAATGGGGCCCGCTCGAGATAGGCGACATCAACGATACTGCGATGCTCAACGACGTGATGAGACGTCACAAGCCGGATGCTGTGATCAATTTTGCCGCCCTTGCTTATGTCGGCGAGTCGAACAACGAGCCGACACTTTACTATCGTACCAACGTCGCGGGCATGGTCAGCTTGCTCGAGGCGATGTGCTCCAACGATGTCGGCTCCATCGTCTTCTCCAGCAGTTGCGCGACCTATGGCGTACCTGCTCGACTGCCCATCGTCGAGGCCGAACAGCAAGAGCCGATCAATCCCTATGGCCGATCCAAGCTTATGGGAGAGATGATCCTGCGCGACGCCTGTGCAGCGCACGGGCTGGGAGCCGTGGCGTTGCGCTACTTCAACGCCGCTGGAGCCGATCCCGATGGGGACTGTGGAGAGGAGCACGATCCCGAGACACATCTCATTCCACTGGTATTGCAGGCGGCTGCCGGCATGCGGCCCGACATCGCGGTATTCGGCAGCGACTACGACACGAAGGATGGAACCTGCATCCGCGACTACGTTCACGTCACCGATCTCGCATCGGCGCACGTCGCAGCGCTGTCGGCGTGTCGTCCCGGCAAGTTCGCCGCGTATAATCTCGGGACGGGTACGGGCTCCAGCATCAGCCAAGTGATCACGCGCGCGCGCGAAATTACCGGAAAGCAGATCTCAGTCATGACCGCGGCTCGCCGCCCTGGTGATCCGCCGGCCCTGGTTGCGGATGCCGCACGGGCCCGGGCAGAGCTGAAGTGGGCTCCGAGCCACTCCGATCCGGACAGTATCATCCAGAGCGCCTGGCTATGGATGACTGCGCACCGAAAGAGTGTGATCGGCCGATAGCGCAACGCCAACAGCACGAATCCAAGCGAGGGATTTCATGACTTGGCGGACCTTATTGGCAACACTGGCGCTGATGGCAGCGCTGACCGCCCCGACGCTGGCTCAGGAATCGGCTCACGGCACGACCATTCCCACCGCAACGCAGATCACCGATGCCCACGGCGCGATATGGACGCTTCGGCTATCGGATCGCGCTGTGCTGAAGGACGGCAAACAGACGGGCATCGCCGACATTCTCGAAGTTTGGTACCTTGATCATCAGGTCTGGGCCTTCTCGGGGACGCAGTGGTCGCGCTGGTCGGAGAAGTGGCAAGTCACAGGCCAGGCGGCCTCGTGGCCGCAAAAGCCACCGCTGCCGACGACGCCCGGGCTGCGTCTTCCAGTCGGTCCACAGAAAGGCATATCCTGCAGCGGCGTTTCAGTCAGGCCAGGGGCCGATTTCCAGTCACTGATCAATGCGAATCCTGCGGGCACGACATTCTGCCTCGGTATTGGCACCTACAATCAACAGTCGGTGCGGCCCAAGGATGGTGACGTGTTCATTGGCGCCCATGACGGTACCAACGGAGCGGTGCTCGACGGCCAGTCAAAAACGACTTATGCCTTCCACGGCACGGCCCACCACGTCGTCATCAAGAACCTGATCGTCAAAAACTACACGGCGCCAACTCAGTACGGGATGATCCAGATTTGGGGAGCGTACGCCTTGATCCAGAACAACGAGATCACTGGGGCGACGCAAGGTGCAGGTGTTTGGGCCAGCAGCTACGCGCTGGTGATCGCCAACAACATCCACAATAACGCCGAAGAAGGCTATAAAGTCGTTTATGACGGAACCGGCGCCCAACCTGCAGTCGGAACGTTGTTCGACAGCAACGAAATCGCCCGCAACAATCCATCGCACGGTTATTGGGACAGCGGCGAGCAGGGCGGCGGCAAGGCGACAAACACGCAGTACCTGACATTCTGGTACAACTATGCTCACGACAACGGCGGTCCGGGCTTCTGGACCGACTCAGACAACATATACACGACCTACTGGTTCAATAGGTCGTTGAACGACACCAACGGGATCGAACACGAGATCAGCTTCAACGCGAGCATCATCGGCAACGATCTGCAGGGCATGGGGTCCCAATCGTATCAGTCGAATTGCCCCAGTTTCTACTTCAGCTGCGCGGGCGTTGCGATCGAGAACTCGGGCGGCTCGAAGGGAAGTCATGCCGGCATCATTGAGATCGCCCACAACACGATCAAGCCCGGACAGTACGGCCGTGCAATCGCCCTCCGCGAGCAGAATAGGGGGGCTTGCAGATGCTCCTATGCGACCGATCCCTATTGGGTCCGAAATATCTGGGTTCATCACAACACGGTGGATGCGACCAATGGGTTGAAGAACGAACCCATGATCGGCGCGGTCGTGGATACTGGCGATCAACAAATGTTCTACTCGCGCAACATCAAATTCGATTACAACGATTACAGAGGATTTGGTACGACGCACTTCTTTACATGGCGCAATTGGGGATTTTATGACTTTACCGCGTGGCAACGCTTTGGTCAGGATACCCACAGCACGATGCATTGACCGCGGCGGCCGTGTTCACTCCGGTCCAAAAGGCGCCTGCGCATTCCTCGAACAAGGCTTAACCCCAAGCCCGGAGTGACCGATCCAAGCTGTATGAGGGCAGTCGTCGGTTTCACCCGTGATCTTTCTGTGACGAACATTATCCGTCGAAGCGGATTGTGCCAGACTCGGCTTTGGATGCTTAAGACCCGCGGTGGCAGTAGCATCACCAACACCGCCACCACGGCGAAGTAGTGTTGGCCCGAACCAGAGTAGCCGGCAGACAAGAGACATCGTTGCAAAGGATGGTCAATTGTCCAACCAGGTCGGACCAACGCGACCGAGAGCTGGTTTTTTCGGCTGGTTTTCCTCGACGGGTCACGTCGACTCTCGCGCCGGACTAACGCGAAGGGTATTCGCGGGGGTGGGTTGGCTCCTCGGCCAAAATGTCGGCATGCGAGTCATCTTGGTCGCGTCCCAGATCGTGCTCGCGAGAATACTCCTTCCGTCGGACTTCGCGATCCTCGCATTGGCCGGAACTGTGACTTCTATTTTTGAGGCGCTGATCAGCTTCGGCGTGGACGACGTCCTGGTGCAGCGCCAGCGGACCATGCGCTACTGGACAAGGCCGGCTTTTGTGACCAGCCTGGGGCTCAGCATCGCCGGCATGCTCCTGGTCATCGCCTGCATGCCCGTGGCCGCTCACTTGTATGAAGCACCGGTTCTCTACTCCATCCTGCCCATCATGGCGCTTGGCATGCCGCTCAGCGCACTCTCGACTGTGCCGGCTGCCGCGCTTCGCGCGGCACTCAACTTCCGCTTCCTCGCGACTTATACCACGATCGAACTGGCGGTGGGCCAGGTCGCGGTCATTGCCTTGGCGCTGCACGGCTTCGGTGTCTTCAGCTTCGTCCTTCCCGGCCCGGTCCTCGCCGTGGTGCGCGCGGCCTTCTTCTGGTCTGTCGCTAGACCCCAGCTGGGCCAGCTTCGCTTCCGGCAACTTCGGATGATGGGCAAGGCGAGTTCCGCGGTCTTTGGATCCAGGGTCATAACAGCCATGGTTGGCCAGGGCGACTACTTCGTGCTGGGCCTGTTCGCGTCCAAGCCCGAAGTCGGTGCCTACTTCTTTGCGTTTCGGCTTGCCGTCCAACCAGTGCGGGTGCTGGCTGGAAGCCTGACTTCAGTGCTCCTCCCGGCCCTGGCGACGCTGCGGAGCGAGCCACTTCGCCAGGGTGAAGCAGCGCTGAGTGCGTGTCGGGTCCTCGCCTTCACTACAATGCCCTATTGCTTCATACAGGCAGCGGTGGCCCGACCTCTTTTCGGTTTTCTGTTCGGCTCCAAATGGGACGGCGCCATTGTTCCGGCAGAGATCCTCAGCGTCGGTCTCGCCTTCGACGCTGTCTCCTGGATCGCCGCTGCGCTGCTGATCGCCCAGGGCGAATTTCGACGATTGTTCATCTACTCTTGCATCTATGGACCGGTCTTTTTCCTTCTTGTCGCCGTTGGAGCGCACTTTGGCGCCGCGGCGGCCGTCGGGGCTGCGACCGGCGTCGCGATCGCGGTAAGCCTATTCTATATCGTCCTTCCGGCCTGCTTCACCTTTGTCGTGTTCAGGCGCACCGGCGTATTGCTCCGCAGCATCGCGATGATCTACGTCAATTCAACCACGGTTTCCGCCATCGCCGTCGGTGCTGCCGTCGCGCTGGTGCACTTAGTTCCGACGGGACCGCTCGCCCAGATCACGGCCATCGTCGGCATCGGCGGCGGGCTCTATATCGTCTTGCTAAGGTTCGTTAGCCCCTGGACGTATAACTATGTCAAGAACCGCTTGAGCGACGCGATACGTGCCAAGCGAAGCGGCATCGAAGGTAGCTATTCCACGACCGCCGAAAAGATCGGTGCGGAGCGACCCGTATGACTGACGCAAAGCGTCCCATTGACTTCGCCAAGTCGAACGGCTCCGAAGAATACGTGAGTCGGAATTACGCGCGGCAAGGTGATTACGTCAACGACTTGATCAGCGTCGTGATTCCAGTTCGCAATGGTGAACGATTTATTGGACGAACTCTCCAGTCCGTTCTGAACCAAACCGTTCAAAACATCGAAGTGATCGTTGTTGACGATGGGTCGACCGACTCGACCTTGTCGATTGTCAAGAAGATCGCGGCCCACGATCCGCGCGTCTTCTACTATTCAGGGCCTCAAGCGGGCGTCGCTGCGGCGCGGAACCGCGGAATATCGCAAGCGCGCGGTGAATTTCTTGCGCCTGTCGACGCCGATGACCTGTGGCACAAGGACAAGCTTCTTCTCCAAATGAACGCCATACGCAAAGCAGGCGCGCGGGCCGGGGTTGCTTATTGTTGGAGCTTATTCATCGACGAGGCGGACAACGCCATTTCGGGAAAAATGCGCAGGCCGCCGCGCCTCGAAGGCAATGTTCTAACTGCATTGCTGGAACAGAACTTTCTGGGCAACGCGAGTACGCCTCTTATTCGGCACGACTGTATGGATTTGGTTGGCGGTTTCGATCCGGGCCTCTATCTTGGAGGTGCGCAAGGGGCCGAAGACTGGAAGCTCTTTATCGCACTGGCCGAAGTCTGTGAGTTCGCACTCGTACCGCGCTATTTGGTCGGATATCGCAAACCACAAGGCAGCATGTCTTCAAACTTTGTGACGATGCAAAAATCCATGGAACTCGTTCGCCAATGGGCCCAAGAGCGATGGCCGTTGCTGGCGGCGAAACATCGCAAACGGGAGCGTTACGCTAGCTACATGTATCTCGCGTATACAGCGGTGGAGAGCAATTCGTTCGGGCACGCTTTGTTGTTTTTTGGTCGTGCGACCCGCGCGCAACCCGCTCAGTTGGTCAGCTTGCGCACCGCCAAATTCGCGATTCGGGTACTGGATAAGGTGCTCGGAGTCAAAGGTCTCGCCAGGAAGATCCGGACGCCGCCCACGTTTTGGGAGTTCGTCGAACGGATCGGTACTGGGCTGGAGTAAAGACGCTCGTGATTGCGCGGTCGCGGGAGGCGCCCTGGAACCTGCATGGGGGTAAGCCTATGTTATTTTCGAAAGGGCGCTTGCAAATTCATGCTTTTGCGCAGGTATCGACGGACACCCTATCCGATAATCAGTCTGCGAGGATTTTTATGCTCACATAGAGAGTAGGTTGATATTCTAAACTCAGGGAGCAACGCCCCATGTCCACATCGCAAGAATTTGTTGTAGAGCGCAACCGAGCGGAGGTTTCTTCCGAGGCGGACTACCGCACACCCGAAAGATACCGGCAAATGTTTATGCACTTGCCACGAGGCGCGACAAGAGTACTCGATGCGGGCTGTAACACAGGGCGGGGCGGCATGGTACTGAAAGACCTCAACCCGCACCTGCAGCTCGCCGGGCTGGATTGTGTTCAGGAACGAGTCGAAGCCCTGGACCCGGCAATCTACTGCGAGCGGATTTGTGGGTTTGCAAATCAACTGGCTTTCGCGAACGATACTTTCGACGCCATCGTTGCAGGTGAATTCATCGAACATGTTTCGTCCGCGGATGTGGATGCGACGCTCGTTGAGTTCTTTCGCGTGCTGCGCCTGCGCGGCCGGTTGATACTTACCACCCCCAACCCCAACTCTTTGAGGAACAGACTTCTCGACCTGAGCGTGCTGTCAGATGAAGCGCATTTGACGCAGCATTACCCGGATTGCCTCCGTTTCCGGCTGCGAGCCGTCGGATTCTCGAGCGTGAAGATATTCGGCAGCGGTCGCATGACCCATTATGTCGGTCAGTGGTTTCCATGGCTGGCCGCATATGGCAGCTACTTGGTGCGGGGAGATAAGTGGTAGGCGTCGACCGCGGTTGCGCTCGAAACGAACGCGCTCCCCGGTGTTGCCGGCCGAGCCGGAGACGGCGCCGGTCGCGGGGCTTGCGCTTGTGCGTGCCGACAACTGCTACCTGCCGCTGTGCGTGACGTGCCGACGGTACCTGCCCGCGGCCAAGCTACCGCGCTCGAACATCGACGGGGCGGGAAACACGGCGCGGATGCGCAAGACTTCTTGTAGGCCCCAACTGCTTCCGTCTTAGCCGACCGACCTCTACTTCAACTACATCGGTGCCGCCGATCATGTGGACGACATCGCCGCATGATCTTCCCTAACGACCACTCGACCGTGGTCCTTGGTAGGCAAAAACACGCCGTTCCCGGGGAGCATAAGTCCTCGCAGACTGATTGGCGGATGGGGTGGGATTCGAACCCACGGTGGGCGTGAACCCACGCCGGTTTTCAAGACCGGTGCCTTAAACCGCTCGGCCACCCATCCGCTGTCGAGCGCTTATAGCACCGCGGGCCGCAGCGTCGAGCCGGGCGCCGTCGCCAGAATCCGGCCGGTGTATCGGGCGATCATGCGTTCCTCGTCGGTCGGCACCACCCAGGCGGTAAGCCGCGAGCCCTCGGCATGGATGCGGGTCTCGCCGCGCCTGTTGCGCTCCTCGTCGAGCGTCAGACCGAGCCAGCGGCAGCCGGCTGCGACCTCGCTGCGGGTGGCCGGGTCGTTCTCGCCGATGCCGGCGGTGAAGACCAGGCCGTCGACCCCGCCCAGCGCCGCCGCCATCGAGCCGATCTCGCGCACGATGCGGTAGACGAAGAGCGCGATCGCCTCGGCCGCCTCGGGCTCGGGCGACTGGCGCAGGGTACGCATGTCGGATGAGATGCCGGACACGCCGAGCAGGCCGGACTTGCGGTAGAGCAGGTCCTCGATGTTCTTGGCGCTCATGCGCCGTTCCATCATCAGGTAGAGCAGCACGCCGGGATCGAGCGCGCCGGTGCGCGTGCCCATCATCAGCCCGTCGAGCGCGGTGAAGCCCATGGTGCTGGCGACACTCTTGCCCTCGTCGACCGCGCACAGGCTGGCGCCGTTGCCGAGATGGGCGATGATCAGCCGCGATCGCGCCAGCACCGGCATCGTCTCGGCGAGGTGCGCGACGATGTAGTCGTACGACAGGCCGTGGAAGCCGTACCGCCGCACGCCGGCATCCGTCAGCTCGCGGGGCAGGGCGAAGTTTCCGGCGAGTGCCGTTTGGCTGCGATGGAATGCCGTGTCGAAGCAGGCGACTTGCGGCATCTGGGGCGCCGCCTCGGCGATCGCCTCGATCGGCGCCAGGTTGTGCGGCTGGTGCAGCGGCGCGAGCGGCACCAGGGTGCCGAGATACTTGAGCACCTCGCCATCGATGCGGGCCGGCGCGTCGAAGCGCATGCCGCCATGCACCACGCGATGGCCGATGCCGAGCACCGGCCGGCCAGCCAGCAATTCGCGGCCGAGCTTGAGGATCTCCTCGGTCGCGCGGCGATGGTCGAGCTGTTCGTTGGTCCACTTGCGGCGGGTCACCGTCTCGCCCCTGGCGTCCACCACCTTCATACGCGGCGCGAGGCCGAGTTGCTCGACTTGGCCACGGAACAGCAGCGCGCCGTTGTCGCCCGCCTCGTAGAGCGCGAATTTCACGCTCGATGAACCGGCGTTCAGCACGGCGATGCAGCCGCCGGTTGGGTTTCCCTCCATCGCCCGTCAGACCGTCACGGCGGCCTTGGCCCGCCGCGCCGCCACCACCAGGACTGCGACCGCGCACGAGGCGAGCCGGGTCAGCAGCGAGTCGGCCCGGCTGGTGAGGATGATCGGCACGCGGGCGCCGAGCACGATGCCGGCGGCGTCGGCATTGGCGAGGAACGACAGGCTCTTGGCCAGCATGTTGCCGGCCTCGAGATCGGGTACGATCAGCACGTTGGCGCGGCCGGCGACCGGCGAGACGATGTGCTTCATCGCCGCGGCGTCGCGACTGATCGCGTTGTCGAGCGCCAGCGGGCCGTCGAGCAGGGCGCCAGTGATCTGGCCGCGGTCGGCCATCTTGCACAAGGCAGCCGCCTCGATCGTCGACGGCACCTTGGGATTGACCGTCTCCATCGCGCTCAGGATGGCGACGCGCACCTCGTCGGCGCCGAGCGCATGCGCAAGGTCGATGGCGTTCTGGACGATGTCGACCTTGGCCTCGAGATCGGGCGCTATGTTCACCGCGGCATCGCTGATGATCAGCGCATTGGCGTGGTTCGGCACGTCCATGACGAAGCAGTGGCTGATGCGGCGCGCGGTGCGGATGCCGGTGTCGCGCGCGACGACCGCGGCCATCAGCTCGTCGGTGTGCAGGCTGCCCTTCATCAGGGCCTCGGCGCGGCCGGCCCGCACCAGCTCGACCGCCTTGGCGGCGGCTGCGTGGCTATGTTCGGTGTCGATCAATTCGAGCGACCCGACGTCCAGCCGGGCCTTGTCGGCGGCCGCCCGGATCTTGGCCTGCGGCCCGCACAGGATCGGCGTGACGATGCCGAGCCGCGCCGCCTCGACCGCGCTTTCGAGCGAAACCTCGTCGCACGGATGGGCGACCGCGGTGACGATGCCGGGCATCTTGCGCGCGGCCTCGACCAGGCGCTCGTACTTTTCGTGACGGGCAGCGTCGGAGCGCGAAGAATCTTGTGGCATGGAAACGCACGCTCCCCACTTGTCGACGATGGCTTTTCCTACCCCCCGGCAGCCGGGGCAGCATTGACCTTGATCAATGCACGGAACGCCGGGCGAAGGTGAAATTTAAATGGGAACCATCGGAGGAACCGCCATGCAGGATCTGGGCAGCAGCGTGCTCGACCAGCTTCAATCACGCGCCTGGCGCTCGTTCAAGCCCGGTCGCTGGGAGAAGGCGATCGACGTCCGCGACTTCATCGTCCGCAACGTCACGGCCTACGAGGGCGACGACAGGTTCCTGGCGGCGCCCTCGGCGCGCACCAAAGCCGTGTGGGCGAAGCTGCAGCCCTACTTCGAGGCGGAGCGCAAGAAAGGGGTGCTCGACGTCGATGCCGCACACCCCTCGACCATGCTGGCGCACGCGCCCGGCTGGATCGACCGCGACAACGAGGTCATTGTCGGCCTGCAGACCGATGCGCCGTTCAAGCGGGCGATCTTCCCGTTCGGCGGCTTGCGCATGGTCGAGAGCGGCCTGAAGGCGGCGGGCTTCACGCCCGATCGCGCCGTGCACCACGCCTTCACGCACTACCGCAAGAGCCACAACGACGGTGTGTTCGACGCCTACACGCCGGAAATCCTGCGCTGCCGGCGCAGCCACGTCATCACCGGCCTGCCCGACGCCTACGGCCGCGGCCGCATCATCGGCGACTACCGGCGCGTCGCCTTGTACGGCGTCGACCGCCTGCTCGAGGTCAAGAAGGCCGAGCGCGCCCAGATCGACGAGATGTGGGCGACCGAGGACATCATCCGCCTGCGCGAGGAGCTGGCGGAGCAGATGCGGGCATTGCGCGATCTCGTGGAGATGGGCCGGCGGTACGACTGCGACCTGTCGCGCCCGGCCGAGACGGCGCGCGAGGCGGTGCAATGGACCTATCTCGCCTATCTCGGCGCGATCAAGGAGGCGAACGGCGCGGCGATGTCGATCGGCCGCGTCTCGACCTTCCTCGACATCTACCTCGAGCGCGACATCGCCGAGGGCAAGCTCGACGAGAGCGGTGCGCAGGAGCTGATCGACCAGCTGGTCCAGAAGCTGCGCATCGTCCGCTTCCTGCGCACGCCGGAATACGACGCGCTGTTCAGCGGCGACCCGTACTGGGCGACCGAATGCATCGGCGGCATGGATCTCGACGGCCGGCCGCTGGTGACGCGCACCAGCTATCGCATGCTGCAGACGCTGGTGAACCTCGGCCCCGCGCCCGAGCCCAACCTGACGGTGCTTTGGTCGCAGCACTTGCCGGCGCCGTTCAAGCAGTTCTGCCTGCGGATCAGCCGCGACACCTCGTCGATCCAGTACGAGAACGACGACCTGATGCGGCCCTACTGGGGCGACGATTACGGCATCGCCTGCTGCGTCTCCTCGATGCGGCTCGGCAAGCAGATGCAGTTCTTCGGCGCCCGCGTGAATCTCGCCAAGGCGTTGCTCTATGCCATCAATGGCGGCCGCGACGAGCTGAGCGGCGACCAGGTGGCGCCGCCGACCTCGGCGGTGGCAGGGGACGTGCTCGACTACGACGAGGTGTTCGCGAAGTTCGACGCCACCATGGAATGGCTGGCGCGCACCTACGTGCATGCGTTGAACTGCATCCACTACATGCACGACAAGTATTTCTACGAGCGGCTCGAAATGGCGCTGCATGACCGCGACATCCTGCGGACCATGGCCTGCGGCATCGCCGGCCTCTCGGTCGTGGCCGACAGCCTGTCGGCCATCAAGTACGCCAAGGTCGGCGTCGTGCGGGACGACCGGGGCCTGATCGTCGACTACAAGATCGACGGCGACTTCCCGAAGTACGGCAACGCCGACAGCCGCGTCGATGACATCGCCGCCGACCTGGTCTCGCGCTTCATGGCCAAGGTGCGCAAGCACCCGACCTATCGCGGCGCCACGCACACTCAGTCGGTCCTGACCATCACCTCGAACGTGGTCTACGGCAAGCATACGGGTGCCACGCCCGACGGTCGCGCCAAGGGCGTGCCGTTCGCGCCCGGGGCCAATCCGATGTCGGGTCGCGACACGCACGGCTGGCTGGCCTCCTGCATCTCGGTGGCGCGGCTGCCCTATGCCGATGCACAGGACGGCATCAGCTACACCGTGAGCATCGCGCCCGCCCTGGCCCAGCGCGACGGCGAGGCAGGCATCACCAACGCGATCAAGGCGTTCGACGGCTATTTCGGCCAGGGCGGCTTCCACATGAACCTGAACGTGCTGTCCAAGGACATGCTCGTGGACGCTATGGAGCATCCCGAGAAATACCCGCAGCTCACCATCCGGGTATCGGGCTATGCGGTGAACTTCGTGCGGCTCACGCGCGAGCAGCAGCTCGACGTGATCAGCCGCACCTTCCACACCAGCTACTGAGGGGCGCGCGATGGCCGATCTGGAACCGATCGAGGTCGGCAGCCGCCACGATCTGCGTTCAGCCCGCTCGCCCGACGCGCCGGACACCTTGGGCTACGAGGGCAGGGAGGCGACATTCGGCTGGGTCCATTCCTACGAAACGGGCTCGACCGTCGACGGGCCCGGCGTTCGGATCACGCTGTTCATGTCGGGCTGCCTGTTGCGCTGCCAGTACTGCCACAACCCGGATACCTGGCACCTCAAGGACGGCACGCGGGTCGAGCTCGCGCAGGCGATCCGCCGGCTGGGCGAATTCGCGCCGATGCTGCGCGCCATGGAGGGCGGTCTCACCATCTCGGGCGGCGAGCCGCTGGTGCAGATCGGCTTCACCCGCGGCATGCTGGCGGCGGCCAAGCGGATGGGCCTGCATACCGCGATCGAGACCTCGGGCTTCCTCGGCGCGCGCGCCGACGACGCCTACCTCGCCAACCTCGACATGGTGATCCTCGACATCAAGAGCGGCGATCCCGAGACCTACCTCAGGTTGACCGGCAAGGAGCTGGAGCCGACGCTGCGCTTCGCCGAGCGGCTGAATGCGATGAACAAGCCGGTGTGGGTACGCTTCGTGCTGGCGCCGGGCGTAACCGACGCGCCGGACAACATCGAGAAGGTGGCCCGGTTCGTTGCGCCAATGAAGAACGTGGAATGGGTCGAGGTCCTGCCGTTCCACCAGATGGGCGCCTTCAAGTGGAAGGCGCTCGGCATCGACTACAGGCTTGCCGACACGCCGCCGCCCACACCGGAGCAGGTGAGGGGGGCGATCGAGATCTTCCGCAAGGCCGGCTGCAACGCCCGATGATCAGCGCCATCGCCGAGCTGCTCGCCTCGCAGCCCATCCTGTCGCTGTTCCTTGCCGTCGCCGTGGGTTACGCGGTGGGACAGATCAACATCGCGGGCTTTTCGCTCGGCATCGGCGCCGTGCTGTTCGTCGGCCTCGGCATCGGCGGCATCGCGCCCGCGGCACAGATCGCGGGCCCGATCGGGTTGATCGGCCTCACCATGTTCCTGTACGGCATCGGCATCCTGTACGGGCGGCAGTTCTTCGAGGGCCTGACCGGCCCGGGCAAGGCCTACAACCTGCTGGCCTTCATCTCGCTGATCGCCAGCCTCGCGGTGGCGCTCGGCCTCGGCCGCCTGTTCCATGTCGGCACCGGCGAGATCCTCGGCGTGTTCGCGGGCTCGCTCACCAGCACGCCGACGCTGCAGGCGGCCCTTGACCTGGTGGGCGACAAGACCCCGTCGATCGGCTACTCGGTCAGCTACCCGTTCGGCGTGATCGGGCCGATCCTGTGCTTCTACTTCATGACGCGGGCGGTGAAGCCGAACTTTCCGCCGCCGCCGGCGCGCTTCCACATGGCCGAGGTCACGATCGAGCGCCTGCCGAGCAAGACTGCGACCCTGGGCGAGGTCGCTGCGCTGCTGCCGGCCGGCGTGCAGGTGTCGAGCGTGCGGCAGGAGCACCGCAATCTCATTCCCGAGGACGCGATCGTGCTGAAACCCGGCGACGGCCTGCTGATCGTCGCCGACCAGCAGGCCACGCTCGACGAGGCCGTTGCGGTCCTGGGCCGCCTCGATCCGAACCGGCTGGGCAAGGATCGCAGCGATCTGTCCTACCAGCGCTTCTTTGTCTCCAAGCCGGGCCTGACCGGCATTGCGCTCGGCGAGCTGCCGATGCCGCAGGGCTTTCCGACCCACGTCATCCACGTGCGGCGCTACGACGCCGACCTCGTGCCCTCCCCGGAGCTGACGCTGGAGATGGGCGACCGCATCGGCATCCTGGTGCCGGTCGAGCACATCCAGACCGCACGCGCCTTCTTCGGCGACACCCTGAAATCGACGGCCGAGTTCAGCTACATATCGATCGGGCTGGGCATGGTGCTGGGCGTGCTTCTGGGCGAGGTGCCGATCCCGCTGCCGGGCGTGGGCACGGTCAGCCTCGGCATCGGCGGCGGGCCGCTGATCGTGGCATTGATCGTCGGCCACCTGCGGCGGACCGGGCCGATCACCTGGGTAATGCCCCTGCCTGCCAACATCGTGCTGCGCAACTTCGGCCTTACCCTCTTCCTGGCCACGGTCGGCATCAATTCCGGCCAGGCGTTCGTGAAGACGGTGGCGGAAACCGGCCCGATCCTGCTGCTGATCGGCGGCGCGGTCGTGCTGGCGCCGATCCTGGTGATCCTCGGCGTCGGGCGCTGGCTGATGCGCATCCCCTACGACGACCTGCTCGGCGTCGCCTCGGGCGCGACCGGCAACCCGGCGATCCTGGTCTACGCCTCGCGCATGGCGCCGACCGACCGCACCGACATCGCCTACGCGATGATCTTCCCGTCCGCGACCATCGTGAAGGTCCTCGCGGTGCAGATCGTCGGATTGATCCTGCTCAGTACATCTTGATCGTGTAGTTCGCGATCAGCCGGACCTCGTCGATCGTGTTGCGCACGCCCATCGTGTCGATCCGGGCATAGCCGTAGCGGGCGCGCAGCCAGAAGCCCTGCAAGGGTTTCCAGTTGGGCCGCCATTCGAGATTGAAGTTCCACTCGTCCTCGAGCACCGGCAAGCCGGCCGCGGGCGCCTGCGTCCAGCCGCGGAAGTAGTACACCGATGCGCCGACGCCCGGCAGGCCGAGCGGCGTGAAGACGTAGGAGAGGCCGGCCATGACCGCGCTCTCGCCGGCGCGATTGAAGGCCTGGATCTGGGCATCGGTGTAGAAGGGGTTGGCGCTCCACGGCGTCTGCATGTTGAAGCCGGGATTCACCACCGTGTACGCGGCGGTGAGGATCGCCGTGCTGAAGCCGAGCTGGGCCTGGATGCCGAAGTCGTTGGTGGCCCAGTAGGTGCCGCCGTTCAGCAGGTTCATGCCGGTGCTGTTCTGGGCGGCGAACTGCGCGGACAGGGCGGCGCTGACTTCCGGCGTGAAGGCGACGCCGTATTTTCCTTCGGTGTAGAAGATGTTGATGGTGTCCTGGTTGTAATACTCGATCGCGCCGAGCCGGACCGGGCCCCAGCTGAACATGCCGCCCAGCACCCCGGTGCCGCGATCCTCGCTGGCGCCGGCCACGCGTGACATCGAGATGAACTCGGTCGAATTGCGCTCCTTCATTGCGGCGATGTAACCGCCGCCGTAGCGGAAGTAGGGACCGCCGCTCGCCTCGTCGCCGAAGCTGCCGTGCAGCACGTAGCCGTAGAAGGTCTTGGGCGACATGCGGTTGTCATGCGGCCCCAGGAAGGGCGTGTCGTAGAGGTAGCGGCCGGCGATGATCTCGTGCGTGTCGTAGATGTGGAGCTTGCCGTAGAGCTGGCCCAGCACGCCATACTGCTGCTGGCCGGGCTTCAGCAGGCCGGTGCCGTCGTGGTCGAGCGGCGCGTAGACCGGGAACGAGGTGTAGAGCACGAAGCCGCCCGAGATCAGGTCGAACAGCCGTCCGGTCTCGAAGGCGACCGAGCCGCCCGCCGCCCAGGCCTCGTTCCACGCCGCGCCGCTCGGGGCATTCGAGACGTTGTCGCGGTAGTAGGTGCGGAAGTTGATGCCGGCCTTCGAATCGCGCAGGAAGGCGGGCGCGTCCTTGAGCTGCTCGCGGATCTGCGGGAACAGCATCAAGGGCTCGGCGGTCGGGATCGAGGCGAAGGTCTTCTCGATCGCGACCAGGCTCTGCCTGGTCGAGTCCGGGATCGGGTCTTCCTGCTTCACGCTCTGCGCCTGGGCAGCGGTGCTCAGCCCAGCGGCTGCGACCATTCCCAGGATCGCAGCCCGGCGGCGACTGTGCTTCTTCATGGGCCTGTAGCCTCCCCCGAGACTGGATCAGCAGAGGACCAGGTTCTGAGCGAGGCCGGCCTCGCTCGTTTCCTTGTACTTGGCGTTCATGTCGCGGCCGGTGTCGGCCAGCGTCTTGATCGTCGTGTCGAGATCGACCCGGTGGCGCGAGGCGATCTCGTTGGTGGCGATCATGACGGCCGTCCACGCCTTCACCGCGCCGAACGCGCAGCGCTCGATGCACGGCACCTGGACGTAGCCGGCCACCGGATCGCAGGTCATGCCGAGATGATGCTCGATCGCGGACTCCGCGGCGTTCTCCAGCACTTGCGACGGGGTGCCGAGGACCTGGCAGATCAAGGCGGCTGCCATTCCCGAGGCGACGCCGATCTCCGCCTGGCAGCCGCCTTCGGCCGCCGCCAGGGTGGCGTTGTGCTTGCAGAGATAGCCGACCGCAAGGCCGGCCAGCAGGCCCTCCCGGATCTTCTCGCGCGGAACCTTGCGCGGGCCTTCCGCCAGGGCATAGACGATCGCCGGCATCACGCCGGCAGAACCGCCGGTCGGGGCGGTGATGACGAGATGGCCGCGGGCGTTCTCCTCGGACGCGGCCAGAGCGAAGGCCGAGACGATCGCGATCGCCTTGTCGCTGTCGTACTTGTCGTCCTGCGCCCGCTCGTAGACCGTCGACGCCTTGGAATGGAGCTTGATGGGGCCGGGCAGCACGTCGTCCTTGAAGGTCAGGCCGACCTTCACGGTCGCCACCATGGCGTTCATGATCTTGTCGAGGAAGGCGTTCACCTCCGCCTCGCTCTTGCCCGAGATCGTCGTCTCGTTGGCCATCATGACCTGGGCGATCGTGAGGTTGTTCTTCTCGGCGTGCGCCCGCAGCTCCTTCATCGTGGCGTAGGGATACTTGGGCGGGTTCTTCTTCGGCGGCTCGTAGCCCTTCCATTCGATGAAGCCGCCGCCGACCGAGTAGTACTCGAGCTCGTAGATCGGCTTGCCGTCGGCGCCGAGCAACTTGCAGGTCATCGTGTTGGGATGATGGAAATCGCCCTTCGGCGCATCATAGACGATATCGGCCAGAGTCAGCTTGTAGCTCTTGTCGCCGAGCTTCACCTGATAGGACTGGTCGGGCTTGTTGCGCATCTCGTCGAGGAACAGCGGATCGACTGTGGCAGGCTCCTTGCCGAGGAGGCCCGCGAGCGCCGCGCGCTCGGTGCCATGGCCTTTGCCGGTGGCGCTCAGGCTGCCGAAGAGGTGCACCTTCAGCCCGGTCGCCTTGGCGAGCTGATCGGCGGGCAGCTTGGTGCAGCGCTGGTAGAAGTCGTAGGTGATACGCATCGGCCCGATCGTGTGCGAGCTCGAGGGGCCGGGCCCGACCTTGTAAAACTCGTCGGCGAGGGTCATCACCGGGCCCTTCGAGGCCTTCACGACGTTGAGGTCGGCCCCGAGCTGCGAGCCGAGCCTGGGCGCAGCGGCTTCCTTCGCCGCCTGTTGCGCGCGGGCTTCCATCGTCCAGGTCGTACCCGTCATCGCCGCCGCCGCGCCGATCACGGCGTGCCGCATCAGAAACGTCCGCCGGTCGACGTTCGCGGGAAGGTCAGGCAACTCGGGCAGCATCGAGTTCGGGCTGTTTTCCTTCGTCTGGCTCATGCGATCCTCCGAAACCAATACTAGAATCAGATTGGGAGACTCGCCGTTCTATGGCATTGACGAAGATCAAGGTTGGCGGCGCGGCTCACCCCCTAGTGTGTCAAAATTTCGGAGATTGCGATGTCGAAGAAAGCGGATGGCGATCGTCTGGACCGCAAGACCTACGAGAAGGAATTGCGCAAGCTGCAGGAGGAGCTGTGCCACCTGCAGGACTGGGTGAAGGCGAGCGGCGAGCGCGTCATCATCATCTTCGAGGGTCGCGACGCCGCTGGCAAAGGAGGCACGATAAAGGCGATTACCGAGCGCGTCAGCCCGCGCGTTTTCCGCGTCGTCGCGCTGCCGGCGCCATCCGACCGCCAGAAGTCGCAGATGTACTTGCAGCGCTATGTCGAGCACTTCCCGGCCGGGGGCGAGATCGTGATCTTCGACCGGAGCTGGTACAACCGCGCGGGCGTCGAGTACGTCATGGGCTTCGCGACGCCCGAACAGCACAAGCGCTTTCTGCAGCTCTGCCCCATCGTCGAAAAGTTCGTGGTCGACGGCGGGATCCGGCTGATCAAGATCTGGCTCGAGGTCGGGCAGGAGGAGCAGGAGCGGCGCTTCCACGCGCGGATCGACGATCCGGTGCGGCAATGGAAACTGAGCCCTATGGACCTCGAATCGTTCCGCCGCTGGTACGACTACTCACGGGCGCGTGACCTGATGCTCGACCACACCGACACGGTCTACGCGCCCTGGTACCTCGTCGATTCCAACGACAAGAAACGCGCCCGGCTGAACATCATCTCCCACATCCTGTCGCAGATTCCCTACAAGAAGGTCGACCACGAGAAGGTCAAGCTGCCCAAGCGCAGCGACAAGCACGCATACGACGATTCGGAATCCCTGGCGCGCCGGCGGTTCGTGGAGAAGAGGTGGTAGGTCGCGCGGACTAACCATTCGCAGGGCTTGCCCAAGTTGCATTTTCTCAACGCAGGGCATCGGTGAGTGCAGTTTGTCTGCGGCGAAACTGTTTGAAGTTTGACATATCTCAAGGCAACATTTGCTGGTTCCCCGCAAGGTTAAACCATTGAGACTTCGGGGGTTACCGTGACGACCATCTTGAGCGCGAAGGAACTGCAAGCCAAGATTGCACAAGCGGAAGGCGAGAAGGCCTCCGCGGCGGCCAAGGCGCACGCAGCAGCCGAGGCCGAGAAGCACGCCTTCATCGAGCGGATCAGCAAGCCCTCGGGGCTGAGCGACGAGCAGATCATCGAGAAGGCATCGCACATCGTGAACCGTGCGGTCGAGAACGGCCTCACCTCGGTGCAGGTCTTCCGATTTCCGAACCACCTCTGCACCGACAACGGCCGCGCCATCGACCAGAACGAGCCGGGCTGGGAGAAGACCCTCACCGGCATCCCGAAGGAGCTCTGGGAATTCTACGAGCGGCAGCTCAAGCCGCGCGGCTATCACATGCGTTATCACATCGTCGACTATCCGAACGGGATGAGAGGCGACGTCGGCGTGGTCTTGAGCTGGGACTGAAAACGGGATCGCGGGAAACAAGCGTAAAGCCCCGCCCGTTACGGGGCGGAGAGGGGGACTATATGCCCGGTTCGATCGGCCATCACGGGGCGAATGGGCAATTGCCGTGTGACCGCTGCATTGGCAAGCAATACAACATTTGCCAGTTGCTCGAGCCCTCGCGCCAGCGCGAGCTGCTCGACACCAGTTGCCGGCAACGCTTCGACAAGCGCAGCTATCTGTTCCGTGCCGGCAGCCCGGTCGGTGCGGTGTTCAAGGTCACTTCGGGCATCGTCGCCGAATCGTGCACGCTCGCCGACGGCCGGCGGCAGGTCATCGCCTTTTTCCTGCCCGGGGACATCTGCGGCTACCTCGAGAGCGATGGCTGCCATGCGTTCGATGGCGAGGCGATCACTGCGGCCGAAACCTGCTCCTTCAACCGCGAGCGCTTCAGTGCCTTCGTCAATCGCAATCGCGACGTCGCCGAGGAGATGCGGCGCAATCTGGCCGACCGGCTGAAGATGGTCGGCACCCACTTGAGCGTCGTCGGCCAGTTGACCTCGACCGAGCGGGTCGCCAACTTCGTCGCCATGATGACGATCGCCTACGCGGCCCGGAACGTGCAGACCCGCCCCTTGCCGCTGCCGATGAAGCGCAGCGACATCGCCGACTATCTCGGGCTCAGGCTCGAGACCGTGAGCCGGGCCTTCTCCAAGTTGCGCCAGCGCAACATCATCGACGTCCAGGAAGACGAGGTCCTGGTCCTCGATCAGGTGAGGCTGAACCAGCTTTCGAACCGATGATCATGCGCCGGCGGGTCGTTCTCGCCGCCGCGCTGGTTCCCGCCCTGGCGCGCGCCCAATCGGCCGATGCGAAGTTCTCGGGCTGGCTTGCGGGCCTGCGCGCCGAGGCGCTGCGGGCCGGCGTCGACCAGGGAACGCTCGACAGCGCCTTCGCCAGCATCGAGCCGATCCCGCGGGTGCTGGAGCTTGCGCACAACCAGCCTGAATTCAAGATGACGTTCGACGAGTACATGGCCGTCGTCGTCTCGCCGGAGCGGGTGGCGCGCGGGCGGGCGCTGATCAAGGAGAACCGCGGGCTGCTCTCCCGCTTCTCGGGCCCATCCGGTGTCCCGGACTCGATCCTGACGGCGTTGTGGGGAATCGAGAGCAACTACGGCACGCGGCTCGGTGACTTCGAAGTCGTGCCGGCGCTGGCGACGCTGGCGTACAACGGTTTCCGCGCCAAGTTCTTCCGCGAGCAACTGATCGCCGCCCTCAAGATCGTGTCGCAGGGTCACATCGGCCTGCACGCCATGAAGGGCTCGTGGGCCGGCGCCATGGGCCAATGCCAGTTCATCCCGACCAGCTTCCTGGCCTACGCCGCCGATGGCGACGGCGACGGCCGCAAGGACATCTGGACCAACAAGGCCGACGTCTTCGCCTCGATCGCCAACTACCTGCAGCGCGTCGGCTGGCGGCCGGGCGAGCCGTGGGGCGAGGAGATGACGGCCGGTGCCCCGGCCCGCAAGGGCGAGCGCATCGTCCGGCCGGCCGGGAGTAAAGGGCCGGCCTATCGGACCACCGAGAATTTCCGCGTCATCCTGCGGTGGAACCAGTCCGATTTTTTCGGACTGGCGGTCGGCATATTGTCGGACCGCATCGCCGCGGCCTGACAACGGTGCTTCAGGCTGCGCATCCGGCCGCAGCCAACACCACCTGACGGCCATCCCAAGGTGATGTATGATTGCAAGAGGATGGCCCTAAATGTTGATAAATCGGCGCGTTTTTGCCTGACCGTGGCTCTGCTGGCGGCCCTGACCGCCTGCGGCAGCCGCCACCACGGGCCGGCGGTTGCCCAGCGCGGCTACTACAAGGTCGGCAATCCGTACACGATCGACGGGGTCACTTACGTACCGACCGAGGAATTCCGTCACACCGAGACCGGCGTCGCTTCGTGGTATGGGCCTGGCTTCCACGGCAAGTACACCGCCAACGGCGAGGTCTATGACCAGAGCGACCGTACGGCCGCCCATCGCACCCTGCAGATGCCCTGCGTATTGCGGGTGACGAACCTCGACACCGGCCAGTCGACGATCGTGCGGGTCAACGACCGCGGGCCGTACGCCCGGTCACGCATCCTCGACGTCTCGCGCGCCGCCGCCGAGGAACTCGGCATGATCGGCCGCGGCACGGCGCGGATCCGGATCGACCAGCTCGAGGCCGAAAGCCTCGCCATGAAGCAGATTGCGCTCAACGGCGGCGGACCGGACGAGCAGCGCGCCGCGCTCAACCAGTACATTGCCGGCTACCACCCCCCGCCGCCGGCCGTTGCTGCGCCCCAAGCGCCGCCGCCTGCGCCGGCTCCGTCACCACCGCCGCCGCCGCCCGTCACGGTCTATCCCAGCCCACCACCGAGCACTCACATCGAGCCGCCGCCAGCACCGCCACTGCGCCAGGGCCCCCTGACGGTCGCCTCGATCGCCACTGCGGCGAGCGGCTTCACGCAGCCCGGCAGCGGATTCTATGTCCAGACCGGCGCCTTCTCGAGCATGGGCAATGCAGAGAAGCAACGCGGCTCGATCACCAGCTACGGCTCGACCGAGATTTCCCCGGCATCCTCGGGGGGCCGCGAGGTATATCGTGTGCGCTTGGGTCCCTATTCGACGCAGGAGGCCGCCGGCATTGTCGCCGACCGGCTGCGGCGTTCAGGTTATGGTGATGCTCGTGTCGTGGCGAATTGATCGGATACTCGTGGCACTCGTCGCGGTCGCTGCTCTAGGCGGCGCGACCATCGACTCCTTCGCCCAGCAGGAACCGAAACGGCCGGCGACGCAGAAGCCGGCGAAGCCGGCACAGAAGCCGCAGGCGGGCACGGCCAAGCCGTCGGCCAAGTCTGCCAAGGCGGACGCAGCGGCCCGTCTCGAGGGCTTGCCGCCGTCGCAGATCGGCATCGCCACGCTGGCGCAATACGCCTTCATGATCGATCCGCAGACCTCGACGGTGCTGCTGTTCAAGGACGCCGACAAGCCGATGGCGCCGTCATCGATGGCGAAGATGATGACGGTCTACCTGCTGTTCGAGGACCTGACGTCGGGCAAGCTCAAGATGGACAAGCGCTTCCCGGTCAGCGAGCGGGCCTACGCCATCACCCGCGGCACCCATTCCTCGACCATGTTCCTCGAGATGACCGACAATCCGACGGTCGGCGAGCTCTTGCAGGGCATCATCGTCGACTCCGGCAACGATGCCAGCGTCGCCGTCGCCGAAGGCATGGCCGGCAGTGAGGAAGCCTTCGCCGAGCGCATGAACAAGAAGGCCAAGGAGCTCGGCCTGACCGGGTCGGTGTTCAAGAACGCGTCGGGCTGGCCGGCCGAGGGCCAGATGGTGACGGCGCGCGACCTCGCGCTGCTCGCCTGGCACACCATCAACGACTTCCCGGAACTCTATAAGTACTATGCGCAACAGACCTTCACCTTCAACGGCAAGACCCAGCCCAACCGTAATCTCGAGCTCAAGCGCATGCCGGGCGTCGACGGGCTCAAGACCGGCCACACGGAGGAGGGCGGCTTCGGCCAGACCACGTCGGCGGTGCGCAACGGTCGGCGCCTGATCCTGGTGCTCAACGGCCTCGGCTCCATGGGCGATCGTGCGTCGGAGACGACACGGTTGCTCGAATGGGGCTTCAACTCCTTCACGAACACCACGATCTTCAAGCCGGGCGACACGGTGGCCGAGGCGCCTGTGTGGCTCGGCGCGCAGGACACGGTGCCTCTGATCGTGTCGCGCTCGATCCAGGTGACCGCGCCGGCCGGCCAGACTCCCAATCCGCGCGTGGTCGCGAAGTTCGATGGTCCGCTGCCGGCGCCGATCGCCAAGGGGACGAAAGTCGGTATAGCTTCGGTCACCCTGCCGGACGGGCGGACGATCGACTATCCGCTCGAAGCCGGCGCCGACGTGGCGCGCAATGGCCTGATCGGACGGGCCGTGACCCTGGCGCGGCATTACCTGCTCGGCTGGCTGTCGTGAGTCTGGTCGCACCGGGGCGCTTCATCACCCTGGAGGGCGGCGAAGGAGCGGGGAAGTCGACGCAGATCGCACGGCTGGCGGAGCGGCTGAAAGACAAGCATGCGATCGTGACGACGCGCGAGCCGGGCGGCTCGCCGGGCGCCGAGATGATCCGCAAGCTGCTGGTCGAAGGTCCCGCCGAGCGTTGGGACGGCATCACCGAGGCGTTGCTGCACTTCGCCGCCCGCCGCGATCATCTGCGCGCGACGGTGTGGCCGGCGCTCGAGCGCGGTGCCTGGGTGATCAGCGACCGTTTTGCCGATTCGACCCGCGCCTATCAGGGCTGGGGCCACGGGATCGAGCTCGCCACGCTCGATCGCGTGTACGACGTGGCGGTCGGCATGTTCCGTCCGGATTTGACCTTGATCCTCGACCTGCCGGTCGATGTGGGCCTCGACCGCGCCGCCGCCCGCCGCAATGCCGAGACACGCTACGAGAGCCTGCCGCGCGCCTTCCATGAGCGGGTCCGCGAGGGCTTCCTCACGATCGCCCGCAACGAGCCCGAGCGCTGCGCGGTGATCGACGCCTCGGCGGACATCGACGCTGTCGCCGCGGCGATCGCCCGCGTCGTCGCCGATCGGCTGGGAGCCTGAGCGGTGGCCCGCGCCAGGGTCAGCGTCGATCCGGCCGAGCTCGAGAAGCTCGAATGGCCCTACGACTGGCCGCCGCCGTGGCGCAACGAACGGCTGGTCGGCCATGACACAGCCGAGCGCACGATGCTGGCGGCGCAGCAGACCGGCAAGCTGCACCATGCCTGGCTGCTGACCGGCCCCCGCGGCATCGGCAAGGCGACGCTCGCCTGGCGCTTCGCGCGGTTCCTGCTGGCAGGGCAGGCGGGCGGCCTGTTCGGTGCGCCGGACAGCCTCAAGGTGGCGCGCGAGGCGCCTGGCCGCGCGCTGGTCGATGCGCGCTCGCATCCGGATCTGTTCCATCTGCGCCGCACGATGAACCCTGATACCGGCCGCATCCGCAACGAGATCGTGGTCGAGGACGTGCGCGGCTTGGGAGAGTTCATGCACATGACGCCGGCGATGGGTGACTGGCGCGTGGCCATCGTCGATTCGGCCGACGAAATGAATCGCAACGCGGCCAACGCGGTGCTGAAGATCCTCGAGGAGCCGCCGCCCAATGCCGTCCTGCTGATCGTGTCCCACGCGCCGGGACGTTTGCTGCCGACCATCCGCTCGCGGTGCCGGCGACTCTCGCTGCATCCGCTTGCCGATGAGACGGTGATCATGCTGCTCGGCGTCTACGCGCCCAATACGTCGCCGGACGAACGTGCAGCAGTCGCACGCCTCGCGGAAGGCAGCATCGGCCGCGCAGTGGAACTCGCAAGCGCCGGCAGCCTCGCGCTCTACCGCGAGATGGTCGAAGTGTTGTCGACCTTGCCCGATCTCGACATGCCGCGGCTGCATGGTTTCGCCGAGCGCTTCGCGCGGCGCGGCGAGGAGGCGAACGCCGACTGGCGGTCACTCAATTACCTGTTCGACGGCTGGCTGAAAGGATTGTTGCGCGAGGGCGCAGTGGGAGCGGGGACGGCACCGGTCGTTCCCGCCGAGCGGGGCCTGCGCGAAAAATTCCTGGCGGCGGCGAGCCTTGATCGCTGGATGGAGGCATGGGAAAAGGTCGCCCGCCTGTTGTCCCGCTCCGATGCCGTCAATACGGACCGCAAGCAGACGGTGCTCGTGAGCTTCCTGACCCTTCAATCGGTGATGCGCTGACGACGGACGGGACCGGAGTCCAGGGATCATGTCGAGCCGCACCTACTACGTCACCACGCCGATCTACTACGTCAACGACGTGCCGCATATCGGCCATGCCTATACGAGCCTGGCGTGCGATGTGCTCGCGCGCTTCAAGCGGCTCGACGGCTACGACGTGCATTTCCTGACCGGCACCGACGAGCACGGCCAGAAGGTCGAGACCGCCGCAGCCAGTGCCGGGTTGTCGCCGCAGGCCTTCACCGACAAGGTGAGCCAGTCGTTCCGCGATCTGGTCGGCAAGATGAACTTCAGCCCCGACAACTTCATCCGCACGACCGAGCCCAGGCACTACAAGTCGTGCCAGGCGCTGTGGGAGAAGCTGGTCGCATCGGGTGACATCTATCTCGGCAAGTATGCCGGCTGGTACTCGGTGCGCGACGAGACCTACTTCGTCGAGGGCGAGACCGAGGTCGGCGAGGACGGCAAGCGCCGCGCCATACCGACCGGCGCCGAGGTGAGCTGGGTCGAGGAGCCGTCGTATTTCTTCAAGCTCTCGGCCTGGGCCGACCGGCTGCTCGCGTTTTATGAGAAGAACCCGGGCTTCATCGGGCCGGACAGCCGCCGCAACGAGATCCTGAGCTTCGTGAAGGGCGGGCTGCAGGACCTCTCGGTGTCGCGCACCAGCTTCTCGTGGGGCGTGCCGGTACCCGGCGATGCCAAGCACATCATGTACGTGTGGCTGGACGCGCTCACCAACTACATCACCGAGTGCGGCTACCCCGACACCGACAGCCCGCTGTGGAAGTACTGGCCGGCCGACCTCCACATGGTCGGCAAGGACATCATCCGCTTCCATTGCGTGTTCTGGCCGGCGTTCCTGATGTCGGCCGGCCTCGCGCCGCCCAGGCGCGTGTTCGCCCACGGCTGGTGGACCAACGAAGGGCAGAAGATGTCCAAGTCGTTGAACAATGCGATTTACCCCGACGAGCTGGTGAAGGCCTACGGGCTCGATCCGGTACGCTACTTCCTGTTGCGCGAAGTGCCGTTCGGCAACGACGGCGACTTCCAGAAACGCGCCCTGATCGGCCGCATGAACGGCGACCTCGCCAACGCCTACGGCAATCTCTGCCAGCGCGTGCTGTCGATCGTGGCCAAGAACTGCGGCGAGAAGGTCCCGCCCAAGGGCGCGCTCATCGAAGCCGACACCGCGTTGCTCGGGCGCGCCAAGGGGCTGCTGGCGGCGGTGCGCAGCGAACTCGACGAGCAGGCCTTCCATCGCGCGCTTGCCGTCATCTGGGAGGTGATCGCCGACGCCAACCGCTATGTCGATGCGCAGGCGCCGTGGGCGCTCGCCAAGACCGATCCGGCGCGGCGTGACACCGTCCTGTGGGTGCTGGCCGAGACGATCCGGCGCGTCACGCTGCTGGTGCAGCCCTTCATGCCCGATTCGACGGCCAGTATCCTCGACCAGCTGGGCGTCCCGGCAGAGGGGCGGAGCTTCGCCAGCTTCGACAGCGAGCTGGTGTCCGGCATCGGTCTGCCCAAGCCGCAGGGCGTGTTCCCTCGCTACGTCGAGCCGAAAGCGGCCTGATGCTGATCGACAGCCACTGCCATCTCGACTTCCCCGAGCTGGCGACCGACGAATCGGGCGTGCTGGCGCGCGCCAGGACCGCGGGCGTCGCCGGATTGCTGACCATCGGGACGCGGCTCGACCGGTTCGAGAAGGTGCGGGCGATCGCCGAGCGCCACGGCAACGTCTGGTGCTCAGTCGGCGTTCATCCGCACGAGGCGAAGGAGGAGGGGCAGAGCACCCCCGACCGCCTGATCGAGGCGACGCGCCATCCCAAGGTGATCGGCATCGGCGAGACCGGCCTCGACTTCTATTACGAGCACAGCCCGCGCGCCGAGCAGACCGAGAGCTTCCGCGCGCATATCGCGGCCAGCCGCCAGACCGGCCTGCCGCTGATCGTGCACACCCGCGACGCCGATCGGGAGACCGGCGACATCCTCGAGGAGGAGTACGGGAAGGGCGCCTTCCCCGGCTTGATCCATTGCTTCAGCTCGGGCCCCGAGGTCGCTCGCCGGGCGCTGGCGCTCGGCATGTTCATCTCGATCTCGGGGATCGTGACCTTCAAGGCGGCCGAGAGCCTGCGGACGATCGTGCGCGACCTCCCGCTCGACCGGCTGCTGGTCGAGACCGATGCGCCCTATCTCGCCCCGGTGCCCAAGCGCGGCAAGACGAACGAGCCGGCCTTTGTCGCCCACACCGCGACCAAGGTGGCCGAGCTCAAGGGCATCAGCGTCGCCGAGCTCGAGGCGGCGACGACCGAGAACTTCTTCAAGCTCTTCCAGAAGGCGGAGCGCCTCGCGTGCGCGTGACCATCCTGGGCTGCGGCACGTCGGGGGGCGTCCCGCGGCTCGGAGGCCCGAATGGGACCGGGGAGTGGGGAGCCGCCAACCCGGCCGACCCCCGCAACCGCCGGACCCGCTGCTCGATCCTGGTGCAGGACAAGGGCAAGACCGTGCTGGTCGATACCTCGCCGGACGTCCGCGCCCAGTTGCTGGCCGCCAGGGCCGAGACCGTGGACGCAGTGATCTGGAGCCACGAGCATGCCGACCAGGTACACGGCATCGACGACCTCAGACCCTATACCTTCCGCCGCGGTGCCATCGAAGCCTGGGCCGATGCCCGGACGCTCGGGATTCTGCGCCAGCGCTTTGGCTACGTGTTCGAAACGGGTGGCGAGGGCCTCTACCAGGCGCTCTACGACGTGCGGGAGTTCGACGGCCCCTTCATCGCCGCCGAAGCGATCGCCGTGACGCCGATTCCGCTGGACCACGGCATCGCGCCGTCGCTCGGCTTCCGCTTCGGCGACATCGTCTATCTGAACGACGTGGTCCGCGTGCCGGAGGAAGCGTTCCCCTTGATGCGCGGCGCCGACGCAATGATCGTCGATGCCATGCGCTACCGGCCGCATCCGACGCATGCCCATCTCGAGCTGGCGCTGCAATGGATCGAGCGAGTCGGTCCCCGCCGTGCTTTTCTCACCAATCTCCATGTCGACATGGACTATGCTGAGCTTAACCGGCGCACTCCGGCCCATGTCCATCCGTGCCATGACGGCTTGGTCATAGAGGCGTAATTTCAACGGGTTACGAGTGGACGTTCATCTCTTGTATAATCGGAGACAAAAAGAGTCCGGACGCCGTCCGTTCCTGCTGGCGGGGCTGGCGCTGGTTTTCACGCCGTTCCGGGCCCTTGCAGACGGCGATCTCGACCCCGGCGGCCTGACGTTCAAGGACTTTGCAGCGCGCGATCGCGGCTCGAGCTTCGACAAGGTCGACCCGATGATCGGTGCCGGCGCACAGCCCACACAGTCGCAGGTCCTGGAGATCAACAACAACGGCGGCTTCGCGCGGATCCGCTTCAACTCGATCAAGGTCGAGGTCGCCATGCCACTGGGGTGGCAGGCCAACGAGGACTGGGAGCGGGGCGTCGGCTTCAGCGAGGACAAGCGCTACCGCCTGATCCTTTGGCGGGTTGATTTCGCCTACGAGGGCGTGACGGGCGCCGAGCAGTACGCGGCAGCGAAGGCCGGCGCCATCCAGTCGCACAGACCGGGCGTGAAGGCCCAGGCCCGCAAGCTCAGTGACGGCACGTTTCTGCTCGTTTACGAGAACGTCCCGGACAAGGACGGCCAGCGCACCGTCTTCGATCTCGTCGTGTCACAGCCTGGTCAGCCGAAGCAGGGTGCACTGATGACCCTGGGCGTGCCGGCCAGCGATGCCGACCGCGGGCTCAAACTCATGGCTTTGTTAAAGCGATCTCTACGTGTCGATTGGTAAATATGGCCAATTCCTTGTCTAATATTAATTTGTCATAATATATATTATACGATAATGAACAATCAAAAGCCCACTGTCGAAGCGCTGCCCGAGGAACCGCTGGCCCGGCTGCTGGCGGTCATGGCGTGGCTGCGCGACCGGCAGCACGGCTGCCCGTGGGATATCGACCAAACCTTCCGGACCATCGCGCCGTACACCATAGAAGAAGCCTACGAGGTTGCCGACGCGATCGAGCGCGACGACATGCCGGCACTCAAGGAGGAGCTTGGCGATTTGCTGCTGCAGGTCGTCTATCATTCCCAGATGGCCAGCGAGGCCGGCGCGTTCCGGTTCGAGGATGTGGCAGCCGCGATCGCCGACAAGATGGTCGACCGCCATCCGCACGTGTTCGGCGACGTCGAGATCGCGGATGCTGACGCCCAGACCATCTCATGGGAGGCACGCAAGGAAGCCGAACGCGCCAAGAAGGGTGGTGAGCAGCCGGGCGGCGCCCTGGATGGGGTAGCGCGCGCCCTCCCCGCGCTGCTGCGGGCCGAAAAGATCCAGAAGCGGGCCGCCCGGGTCGGCTTCGACTGGAAGACCATCGGCCCGGTGATCGACAAGATCGAGGAGGAACTGCGCGAGCTCCGGATCGAGATCGAGGCTGCCAGGACCGACCCGGCCCGGATCACCGATGAGCTGGGCGACGTCCTGTTCGCCGTGGCCAACCTGGCGCGGCACTGCAAGGTCGACCCGGAGGCTGCCCTGCGGTCGACCAACGACAAATTCGAGAAACGCTTCCGTTACGTCGAGCGGCAGCTGGCCGTCCGGGGCAAGCAACCGGCCGATGCCACGCTCGAGGAGATGGAAACCCTCTGGCAGGAGGCAAAGACCAAGGCCTAACGCCGCAGCAGCGGCAGCTCGAGCCTTTCCAGGACGTCGGTGGCCGTGGCAACGACATCGGCCGACAGCGCCGAGATGATTCCTCCGTCCGGCGACCCCTCCGGCCGGAACGGCTCGCCGTTGAAGCGCAGCGCCTGTCCGCCCGCTTCGACCATCATCAACGCGCCGGCCGCATGGTCCCAGGACTTGGTGCGCCGATAGAGGTTGAAGTCGTAGGTGCCGCTCAGCATCTCGATGTACTCGCGGCCGGCACAGTTGAGCGTCGACAGGCGGCTCAGCCGGCGCCGCTGCTCGGGCGCAAGCTGCTTGTCGAGGACCTTGCGCACGCTCCAACCGATCAGGCCGCTCGGTGCCCGCTTGACCGACTTGCGGACAATCGGCTTGCCGTCGATGACGACGCCCTGCCCCTTCAGCGCCATCGCCATGCGGCCGTTCGGGACGTCGAGGATCCAGCCGCCAACCGTCTGCCGGTCGTCGATCAGGCAGACGATCATCGCGAAGACGTCGCGGCCCTTGGAGTAGTTGGCAGTGCCGTCGAGCGGATCGACCACCCAGCAGCGCTCGCCGGGCCGCGCGATGAGATCGACAAGACCGGGGTCCTTCTCGACGGCCTCCTCGCCCACGATCGGCACGCCCGGCAGGATCGCGGCGAGACCGACCGCCAGCCGCTGCTCGGAGGCGACATCGGCCACCGTGACGAGGTCGCCCGGCCGTTTCTCGCGGATTTCGCCTTCGGCGAGATTGCGGAAGCGCGGCAGCAGCTCGGCCGCCGCCGTCTCGCGCATCAGCTCGGCGACCCGCTGGGCATCGCCGGCGCTCAGCATGGTCAGCCGAGGATGCCGAACAGATCCTCTTCCTTCAGGATCACGTGGTCGACGCCGTTCAGCTTGACCTCGGTGCCGGACCACTTGCCGTAGATCACCTTGTCGCCGACCTTGACGCCCATCGGCTGCAGGCGGCCGTCCTCGAGGCGCTTGCCGCCGCCGACCGCGACGACCTCGCCCTGCTGCGGCTTCTCCTGGGCGGTGTCCGGAATGATGATTCCGGCCTTGGTCTTGGTCTCGGCGGAGAGCGGCTTCAGCAGGAGCCGGTCATGCAAGGGCTTGAATTTCATGATGTTTCCTCTGTCTCGGGACTGGCGCCGCTTATAGGAAGGGCGCCCGCCGCGTGTCAACGCGCGAGCCTTCGCTCGAATTGCGCGGTTGCGGCCGCATCCAGGGCGACCCGGAACCGGGCCACATCCCCGTCATCCTCGCGGCTGCGCACATCGCCGTTGCGATAGAGCCAGGCGATGGTGGCGCCGTCGCTCAGCGGCACGGTGACCTCACGGGCCTCCGAGCCGCCCAGCCGATCCTCGATCGCCTGCAGGAGAGTATCGACGCCCTCCCCGCTCAACGCCGACACCGGATACTGCCGCGAGCGCTCCGGTCCGACCGAGGTGCGGGCCTGCAGGATGGCGCGCTGCTCGATCGGCAGCACGTCGATCTTGTTCAGCGCCTCGATCATCGGCGTGCCGTTGTGCCCATCGATCGCGCCGATTGCCGTCAGCACTTCCTCGACGTCCGCCTTCTGCCGCTCCGAGTCGGGATGGGCGATGTCGCGCACATGCACGATCAAGTCGGCTTCGACCACTTCTTCGAGGGTGGCGCGAAATGCGGCGACCAGATGGGTCGGCAGGTCCGAGATGAACCCCACCGTGTCGGAGATCACGCATTCGCGGCCGCCGGGCAACCTGATCGAGCGCATGGTCGGGTCGAGGGTAGCGAACAGCAGGTTCCTGGCGAAGACGTCGGCGCCCGACAGCCGGTTGAAAAGCGTCGACTTTCCGGCGTTCGTGTAGCCCACCAGCGCCACCGTCGGCAGCCGCGCCTTCTTGCGGCCCGAGCGGTTGACCGCGCGGGTGCGGCGCACCGAATCGAGGTCGCGCTTGATCTTGACGATGCGGTCGCCAATCAGGCGACGGTCGATCTCGATCTGGCTCTCACCGGGGCCGCCCAGGAATCCGAAACCGCCGCGCTGGCGTTCGAGGTGGGTCCAGGACCGCACCAGGCGGCCGCGCTGGTAGTCGAGCGCGGCCAGCTCGACCTGCAGGCGGCCTTCGTGCGTGCGGGCGCGTGCGCCGAATATCTCCAAAATGAGACCGGTGCGGTCGATCACCTTGGCGTTCCAGGCCTTCTCGAGGTTGCGCTGCTGCACGGGCGTCAGCTTGTCGTCGACGATGACCAGCCCGATCCCCTGCTCTTCGACGGCCGCCCTGGTACGCTCGACCACGCCCTTCCCGAGCAGTGTCGCGGGCGTGAGCCGGCGCAGCGGCACCGCCTGGGCAAGCCGCACGTCGAGGTCGATGGCGCGCGCCAGGCCGACCGCCTCCTCGAGCTTGGCGTCGCTGTCGCGTTGATCCGGGGCCCGCAAGCCCGGGCTATAGGGGCTGAGCACCGCGGCGACCGTGGCGGGTCGCGCCGTCTCGTGCGGCGTGCGCTGGCGCTTGTCGTGTCCGTTACGCTGGATGTCTTGTGTCAAATCAGCCTTCGGCTTTGTCTCCGTCGAACAACTGGACCGGCGTGACCGGCATGATGGTCGAGATCGCATGCTTGTAGACGAGCTGCGAATGACCGTCGCGGCGCAGCAGCACCGAGAAGTTGTCGAACCAGGTGACGATCCCCTGCAGTTTGACGCCGTTGACCAGAAAGATCGTGACCGGCGTCTTGTTCTTTCGCAGATGATTCAGGAACACGTCCTGAACATTCTGTGCCTTTTCGCTCATGTTCTTGGCCTCTTGCTGGGCATCCGGCGGATTAACCGCCAGTTGGAGGGCGCGAGCCTATAACCCGCTACCGAGTTGGGACAAATATAGGGGCTGGCCGGGTCAAAGCAATGCCGCCAGTTCATGACAATCGCATGCATGGAGACGCGGCGGGAATTCCCGCAACCGCTCCGACATGATCTCCAGGCTGCCGAAATAAACCGGCAAAACCCCGGCCGCATGCGCACATTTCAGATCGCCCGGAGTGTCGCCGACCATCCATACGCTGTGATCCGGAGCAATTCCCGTGCCGTCCAGCGCCAGGAAGATCGGATCGGGCGCCGGCTTGTCGCGCGCAGCGTCCCGGGCGCCGACCGCGCGAACGATCCACCGGTCCCAGCCCAGGTGTTTCAGCTCGGCCCGCAGGTTGTCGCCGACCTTGTTGCTGACCACGGCAACGTAGCAGCCGAGCGCGGCGGCGCGCTCCAGCAGACGCTCCGCGCCCGGCAGCGGCTCCAGCCGCTCGAGATGGATCCGATGAAATGTCGCGTAGAAGACCTCCTCGGCGCGCTTCGCCTCGGGGCCGAACAACACCGGAAAGTGATCGCGCAATGAGCCATGCGCCCGGTCACGCACCTCTGCGTCGGTCCATGGCGGCCGGCCCAGAGCCGCGAAGGTGTCGCGATAGCATTCGATGATCGTCGGCCAGGTATCGACCAGGGTATTGTCCCAGTCGAACAGGATGGCCTTGGGCCGCTCCAGCTCGGCTGGCCTCACGTGACCGTCTCACCCTTTTCGGCGAAGCGGACATATTCCTCGCGCAGGCGCCGCGCGGTCGGGCCGACCTTGCCGTCACCCACCTTCTCGCCGTCGATCTTCACCACCGGCGTCACGAACGACGTGGCGCTGGTGATGAACGCCTCCTTCGCCTTCTTGGCTTCGGCCAGGGTGAACGGCCGCTCGACGAGCTTGAGCTGCAGGTCGCCGGCGATCTTCTTCAGGGTGCCGCGGGTGATGCCGGCGAGGATGCCGTTGTCGGTCTGGCGCGTGATCAGCTCGTCATCGGGCGTGACGATCCAGGCGTTGGTCGACGCACCCTCGGTGACGCAGCCCCTGTCATCGATCAGCCAGGCCTCGTAGGCGCCGCTCTCGCGCGCGGCCTGCTTGGCGAGCACGTTGGGCAGCAGCGCCACCGTCTTGATATCGCAACGCTCCCAGCGGATGTCGCGCTCGCTCTTCACCGCCACACCCGGCCCGGGATCGACGCCAAGATGTTTGGTGTTCTTGGTCGTCAGCACCAGTGCCGGCTTGACCGGCTTCGTCGGGAAGGCGTGATCGCGCCGGGCCACGCCGCGCGTGACCTGCATGTAGACAAGTCCGTCGCGCAGGCGGTTGCGCCGCATCAGCTCGCGCATGATGAAGCCCAGCGCCGGGCGCGACACCGGCCAGCCTATGCGCAGCTCGCGCAGCGAGCGATCGAGCCGGTCGATGTGCGGCCCCTCGTCGATCATCTTGCCGTCGCGCACGCCCACGACCTCGTAGACGCCGTCGGCCAGCTGATAGCCGCGATCCTCGATGTGGACGCTCGCGTCGCGATGATCCACGTAGCGTCCGTTGACATAGGCATAACGCGCCATGACGCCCCTACTCCTCTCAGGCCGCCGTTTCGGCGCCGCCCTTTTCCTCACCGCCATGCAGGCCGAGCGACTTCAGCTTGCGGTGCAAGGCCGAACGCTCCATGCCGACGAACGTCGCCGTGCGCGAGATGTTGCCGCCGAAGCGCGTCACTTGCGCCAGCAGGTACTCGCGCTCGAACACCTCGCGGGCGTCGCGCAGCGGAAGCTGCATGATCTCGCCGCCCCGTTCCCAGCGCAGCACCGATGGCGCGTCCTCGCTGACATCGTTGGGCAGCACGTCGGCGCGGATCGGACCGCCGCCCGCCGGCGCCAGGATCAGCAGCCGCTCGATCACGTTGCGCAGCTGACGGATGTTGCCCGGCCAGTCGTGGCCCTGCAGCGCCGCCAGCGTGTCCTCGCCCATCGGCCGGGTCGGCAGGCCGGTCGCGTCGGCGACGCGCCGTAGCAGATCGGTCGCCGTTTCCGGAATGTCCTCGCGGCGCTCGGCGAGCGACGGCACGCGCAGCGACACCACGTTCAGGCGATGGAACAGCTCCTCGCGGAAGCGGCCGGCGGCGATCTCCTCCTGGAGATTGCGCGACGTCGAGGCAAGCACACGGACATCGACCTCGACCCGCGTCTTGCCGCCGTCACGCGCATAGGACTGCTCCTGCAGCACGCGCGCGAGGCGGCTCTGCAAGGCGAGCGGCAGGTCGGCCACCTCCTTGAGCAGCAGCGTGCCACTATGCGCCAGCTCGAAGGCGCCCGAGACGCGCAGGTCGCCGTCGGTCGCGGTGTCGGTGCCGAACAACTCGATCTCGAGCCGCTCGGCCGGCAGGGTCGAGCAGTTCACGACGACGAACGGACCTCCGGCGCGCTTCGAGGCCTGGTGGATCAGGCGCGCCACTGACTCCTTGCCCGCGCCCGAGGCGCCGGTGATCAGCACGCGGCTGCCGGTCGGCGCGACGCGCTCGATCTGCGTGCGCACGGCGGCAGCCTCGCTCGAGGAGCCGACGAAGCCCACCTCGCCACCGGCGCGGCGGCGCAACGTCTCGTTCTCGCGCCGCAGCCGGTCGGCCTCGATGGCGCGGTCGACCACCAGCAGCAGCCGGTCGGCCTTGAAGGGCTTCTCGATGAAGTCGTAGGCACCGCTCTTGATCGCCGACACCGCCGTATCGATCGTGCCGTGCCCGCTGATCATCACCACCGGGATCGGCCGCTCCTCGCGGCGGATCACGTCGAGCAGCTGCAGGCCGTCGAGCTCGCTGCCCTGCAGCCACACGTCGAGGATGACCAGTGCCGGCCGGCGCTGACGCAGCGCGTCGATCGCCTCGGCGCTGTTGTGCGCACGGCGGGCCGTGTGGCCTTCGTCTTCCAGGATGCCCGCGATCAATGTGCAGATGTCGCGTTCGTCGTCGACGATGAGAATGTCGTGGCCCATGTCTATTCTAACATGTCTCTTTTCCAAGCCGCCCGCCGAGGGTTGCGGGTCATTGTGCGGCGGTCGCTTGGCGCGGCACCGACGCGATCTCTTTCGCGTCGCGCCGGAATACCAGACTGATGCGGGCGCCGCCACCCTCGCGGTCCTCGAGTGTCAACAGCCCGCCGTGGTCCTCCATGATTTTTTTTACGATCGCAAGGCCGAGGCCGGTACCCTTGCTGCGCGTGGTCATGTAGGGCTCGGTCAGCCGCTCGCGGCCTTCGACCGGCAGGCCCTTGCCGTTGTCTTCGACGACGATGCGCACGGTCGCTCCCTCGTCCTTCAGGGTCAGCGAAATCTCGCCCGGAGGAAGGGCGGCCCCTGCCCTGGCCTCGCGTCCTTCGATCGCCTCGGCACCGTTCTTCAGGATGTTGGTCAGCACCTGGCTCACCTGGCGGCGATCACAGATCAGCGGCACCGCGTGATCGGGCAGATCGACGTGATAGCGCAGCCCGGGATTGCCGCTGCGCTGCAGGAACAGCGCCTGCTGACAGAGCTCCTTGGCGTCCTCCGGCTGCACGGTCGGGCGCGGCATGCGGGCGAACGAGGAGAACTCGTCGACCATGCGGCCGATATCGCCGACCTGGCGGATGATGGTCTCCGTGCAGATCGAGAAGGTATCGGGATCGTCCTTGATCTGCTTGAGGTACCGGCGCTTGAGGCGTTCGGCGGAGAGCTGAATCGGCGTCAACGGATTCTTGATCTCGTGCGCGATGCGGCGCGCGACGTCGCCCCATGCCGCCATGCGCTGCGCCGACATCAGGTCGGTGACGTCGTCGAAGGTGACGACCGAACCCGCATCCGACGCGGCGCTGATTCGCACCAGCAGGATGCGGCGGGTGCCGCGCTGCAGGATCTCGATCTGGCCCTGGGTCAGGCGGTCGGGCCGCTCGGCGGCTTGCGCGACCAGCGGTCCGAGCTCGGGCATCACGTCGATCAACTGGCGTTGGAGCACACCGTCCTCGGGCAGCGACAGCAGCTCCAGCGCCGACCGGTTGGTACGGGTGATGGCGCCGGTGCCGTCGACGCTCAGCACGCCCGCGGAGACGCCGGCCAGCACCGCATCGGTCAACCGGCGGCGTGTGTCGAGCTCCTTGTTGGCATCGATCAGCTCGCCGCGTTGCTGCTCGATCTGGCTCGCCATGCGGTTGAAGGAACGCGCGAGCTGGCCGAGTTCGTCGTTGGGCGGCCCCTCCTCCACACGCACCGACAGGTCGCCGCCGCGCATCTGCTCGGCCGCCGCCATCAGGCCGCCGATCGGCTCGGTCAGCCGGGTCGCGAACAGCACCGCCAGCCACGCCGCGGCCAACAGCATCAGGAAGGCGATCGCGCCGCAGACCACGAACACCAGCATCTGGCCCTGCTCCAATCGCGATTCGATCTGGGCGTAGAACTGGCCGGCTTGCGCGATGCTCTTGATGTAGTCGACGACCCGCAGATCGACAGCATGGCCGGTGACGAGGAAGTACGGCTCGCCGATGAACAACTGCATGACGAAGTAGGCGCCGCGCGGCGAATCCATCTGGCTGGGGCTGGCGGCATTGACCGCCCGCCACAGGACCTGCTGGCTCGGCATCGGATTGGCGATCGGCTCGGCGCCGGGCGCGACGGCGCGGGCGATCACGCCCTTGTCGGCGTGCACGATGATCGCCTCGATCATCGATGGCCGGCCGTCGATCAGGCGCTCCAGGGTTTCGGTCAGCGCCGGAACATCGTTCATCACATCGATGCCCTGCTTCTGCAGCGGTGCGGAAATGGCGTAGATGTCACCCGAGATCTCGCTCTCGCGGGCCCGGCGCACCGGCTCGCCGATGGCGCGCGCCGCCTCGAACGAGGCTTGTGCGGGCTTCACCACGTAGTCCGTGAAGTTCACGAACACCAGCGCCAGGATGACCGCCACGATCGCGGTCGGCAGCACGGTGAAGGCACTGCACAGCAGCACCAATCGCATGTGCAGGCGCGATCCCGCGGCGCCGCGCTTGCGATCGAGCCAGATCTGGGTGATGCGGCCGGCCAGCATCGCGACCAGCGCAAGCGCGATCACCAGGTCGAACACCAGCAGCCCGGTCATCCAGCCGCGCGTGCCGAAATAGGCCGGCACGAGGTTGGCCATCCAGGCGTAAGTCGCAGTACCGGCCAGAATCGCCAGCACGACCAGGGTGATGGCGGCGATGCGACCGGTCAGGCTGCGGCCGACGCTGCTCATCCGGTCGCCAAAGCGGGGCGCGCTCAGCGAGATCGTCACTTTGGTCACCCGCCTCGGCGGACCTGCGGCGTGCGAACCACCGGAACGTCGAGGTCCTTGATCTTCTTGCGCAACGTGTTGCGATTGAGCCCCAGGAGGCGGGCCGCGCGCAACTGGTTCCCACGCGTTGCCCCCAGCGCCAGCGAGAGCAGCGGCCGCTCGACCTCGGAAATGACACGATCATACATGCCGTCCGGCGGCAGCCGGTCGCCGTGAGTGGCGAACAGCGCCTGCAGATGGCGATCGACCGCATCGGTCAGCGTCAGGTCGCTCGCGTCGTGGCCGTTGCCGGCGGGTTCCAGCTCGGGCGCGAGGATCGCATCGGCCAGCTCGTTCTCGATCGTCTCGAGGTTGATGACCTCTTCCGAGTAGAGCGCCGACAGACGGCGCACCAGGTTCTCGAGCTCGCGCACGTTGCCCGGCCAGCGATGCTGGCGCAGCCGCGCCATGGCGTCGGGCGACAGCACCTTGGTCGGCAGCCCGTCGGCTGTCGCGGCGCGCAGGAAGTGGTTGGTGAGCTCCGGGATATCGTCCAGCCGCTCGCGCAGAGGCGGCAGGCGAATCGGCACCACGTTCAGGCGATAGTACAGGTCCTCGCGGAACAGGCCCTGCTGGATCAGGCGACGCAGGTCGCGATGCGTGGCGGCGACGATCCGTACATTGGCCTTGATCGGCGTGCGGCCGCCGACCGTCATGTACTCGCCTTCCTGCAACACGCGCAGCAGGCGGGTCTGCGCCTCGGGCGGCAT
The DNA here is from genome assembly GCA_018240745.1 of Pseudomonadota bacterium. Classification (GTDB taxonomy): domain Bacteria; phylum Pseudomonadota; class Alphaproteobacteria; order Reyranellales; family Reyranellaceae; genus Reyranella. The sequence continues at coordinate 7,635 of JAFEFF010000189.1, read as the reverse complement.
GTCGCCGATCTCGTCGAGGAACAGCGTGCCGCCGGCGGCCTGCTCGAACTTGCCGGCCGAGCGTTGCACCGCGCCGGTGAAGGCGCCGCGCTCGTGGCCGAACAGCTCCGATTCGATCAGCTCGCGCGGAATCGCCGCCATGTTGAGAGCCACGAACGGGCCTTTGCGGCGCTTGCCGTAGTCGTGCAGCGCGCGCGCCACCAGTTCCTTGCCGGTGCCCGATTCACCGGTGACCATCACGGTAAGGTCGGTTGCCATCAGGCGCGCCAGCGCACGATAGATCTCCTGCATTGCCGGCGAACGGCCGATCAGCGGCAGGCGCTCGCCCTCCTCCGGCGGCGGCTGGCGCGGCATCGAAGCTGCCGGCGCCGACAGGGCGCGATTCACGACCGAAACGAGCTCGTTGAGATCGAACGGCTTGGGCAGGTACTCGAACGCGCCGCGCTCGGTCGCGCGCACCGCGGTGAGCAGGGTCGATTGCGCGCTCATGACGATGATGCGCAGGTCGGGCCTGAGCTTGCGGATGCGCGGCACCAGATCGAGGCCGTTCTCGTCGGGCATTACCACGTCGGTGATGACCAGTTGGCCCTCGCCCTCCTGGACCCATTGCCACAGCGTGGCAGCGGCGCCGGTGCTGCGCACGGTATGGCCCTGGCGGCCGAGCGCCTGGTGCAGGACGGTGCGGATCGCCCGATCGTCGTCGGCGACGAGGATGGTGGTGCCGGAACTCATGGATTCGCAGTCATGGACTGGCCGGGCTGCTGCAGCGGCAGCATGACCCGGAAGATGGTGCGACCGGGCTCGCTGTCGTACTCGATCGCGCCGCCATGGTCGTTGATGATCTTGGCCACCAGCGCGAGGCCCAATCCGGTGCCGCTCGGCTTGTTGGTCACGAACGCGTCGAACAGGTGCGCGCGGATCTCGTCGGACACGCCGCGGCCATTGTCGCGCACCGACACGACCAGCGGCAGGTTCACCCTCGCCTGCTGGCCCGGCACGGCGAGCCTGAGGCCGTGCTTGTAGGCGGTCGACAGTTCGATCTCGCGCTCGCCGTCGCCCGGTACCTCGCAGGCATTCTTCACCAGGTTCAGGAACACCTGGATCAGCTGGTCGCGATCGCCGAACACGTCGGGCAGCGACGGATCGTAGCTCTCGATGAAACGCACGTTCTTGCCGAAGCCGTTGGCCGACAGCCGGCGCACGTGGTTCAGCACCTGGTGGATGTTGAGTGGTCCGCGCTCGATCGGCCGGCCGTCGGCAAAGGCTTCCATGCGGTCGACCAGCGCGACGATGCGGTCGGTCTCCTCGCAGATCAGGTTGGTGAGCTCGCGCTCCTCGTCGGGCACCGACTGCTCGAGGAGCTGGGCCGCGCCGCGGATACCCGACAGCGGGTTCTTGACCTCGTGCGCCAGCATGGCGGCGAGGGCGCTGACCGACCGGGCGGCGCTGCGGTTGGACATCTGCCGGTCGATGCTGCGGGCGATCGACTGTTCGGTGAGCGACACCGCGACCAGACCGTCACTGTCGACGATCGGCGAGAGCCGGAGCGCACAGAAGCGGTTGCCGATGCGCGGCGAGCTCAGCGTCACGCCGTTCTCGGCGACCGCGCCGCCGCTCGCCAGCACCTGCTCGAGCAGGGAGAAGAGCGGCGAATCCTCCGGCACGAATTCGACGAGCGGATGGCTCACCAGGCGGGCGCGGCCGACGCCGAAGAATTGCTCGGCCGCAAGGTTGGCGTAGTGGATCGTGCCGCCGCCATCGACCACGACCACCGCCTCCGACAGCGAATCGAGGATGGCGCCCGGGAACTGGTCGCTCTCGTCAGCGCGGCGGAGCGAACGAACGGGCATCAGGCGGCCCGGCGCTCGGCGGCGGGCAGGAAGAACGCCGCGAGCAGCGCGCGCACCTTGTCCGCCTCGGTCTCGCGGTTCACGGCGGCGCGGAACTCCGCCGAGGCTGGCAGGCCCTTGGAGTACCAGCCGAGATGTTTCCGCGCCATGCGCACGCCGGTCTCGGTGCCGTAGTGCTCGAGCATCGCCTCGAAGTGCGTGCGCACAGCGGCGTACTGCTCGGCGATCGTCGGATCGGCCAGGCGCTCGCCGGTGCGCAGGTAGTGGATCGCCTGCTTCAGGAACCATGGCCGGCCGTAGGCGCCGCGGCCGATCATGATGCCGTCGGCGCCCGACTGCTCCAGCGCCTCGTCGACGTCGTCGAGAGTCTCGATGTCGCCGTTGGCGATCACCGGAAGCCTGGTCGCCGCCTTCACCTCGCGGATGAAGCTCCAGTCGGCATGGCCGTCGTAGAACTGGCAGCGCGTGCGGCCGTGCACGGTGAGCATCCTGATGCCGCACTGCTCGGCAATGCGCGCGAGGTTGGGCGCGTTGCGGCTGTTCGCGTCCCAGCCGGTCCGCATCTTCAGGGTCACCGGCAGCTTGACCGCCTTGACCGTGGCCTCGAGTAGCTTCGCGGCATGCACCTCGTCGCGCATCAGCGACGAGCCGGCATGGCCGTTCACGACCTTCTTCACCGGACAGCCGAAGTTGATGTCGATGATGGCCGCGCCGCGATCCTCGTTGAGCTTGGCCGCGTCGGCCATGACCTCGGGCTCGCAGCCGGCGAGTTGGACCGACATCGGGAACTCTTCCGGCGAGTTCTTGGCCATCAGCAGGGTCTTGCGGTTCTCCCGCACCATGGCGGCCGAGGCGATCATCTCGGACACGACGAGGCCCGCCCCGTCCCGCTTCACCATCTGGCGGAAGGGCATGTCCGTCACGCCCGACATGGGCGCCAGGATGACGGGGTCGTCGATCTTTACGGGACCGATTTCAACAGGGCGAAGACGAGGTGAGGACTGCATGTACTGATCAGTTTATAGGCAACTTGTGCACTGCACAAATTATGAGCGAGCAATAGCGGGTCCCTTGGCCAGGTGCAAGGCCGCCGAAGTGCACACGCCAGGGGCCGATGTTATCTAGGGTTCCGATGACGACTTGCACGGCCCTGATCGTCGCCGCCGGCCGCGGCAGCCGGTTTGGCGGCCCCCTCCCCAAGCAGTACGCCCTGCTGGCCGGGCGGGCTGTGCTGCGGCACACGCTGGAGGCCTACCGATCGGCCCCGCAAATCACTGGTTTGAGTGTGGTGATTGCCGAAGGCGACGAACCCCACTATCTGGCCGCCGTGGCCGGCCTCGACTTGCCCCGGCCCGTGATGGGGGGCGCGAGCCGCCAGCAATCGGTCCTGAACGGGCTCGAGGCATTGGCCGACAGGCCTCCCGACCTCGTCGCAATTCACGATGCCGCCCGGCCCTTCATCCGGCCTGTGGATATCAACGCCTGCCTCGAGGCGGCCTCGGCCGGGGGGATCGACGGCGCGGTCCCGGGCGTGCGGCTGTCCGATACGATCAAGCGGACGGGCGGCGACGGGGCGATCGTCGACACGATTCCCCGGAGCAACCTCTGGCGCGCGCAGACGCCGCAGATCTTCCGGTACACGTCCCTGCTGGAGGCGCATCGCGCGGCGGCGGCGCTCGGCCAGTCCGAGGCGACGGCGCTGACGGACGATGCGGCGGTGGCGGAGCGCGCAGGACTGAAGGTGGTGATGGTCGAAGGCAGCGAGGACAACCGCAAGATCACCACGGCCGAGGACCTTCGGATCACGATGGAGACGCGGACGGCGTTCGGCTTCGACGTCCACGGCTTCGGCGCCGGCAATGCCGTGATGCTGGGCGGCATCGCCATCCCGCATACGCAAACCCTCGCCGGCCATTCCGATGCCGACGTCGCACTGCATGCGCTGACCGACGCGGTGCTGGGCACGATCGGCGCCGGCGACATCGGCAAGCACTTCCCGCCCTCCGATCCGCAATGGCGCGGCGCCTCGTCCGACCGCTTCCTGCGCCACGCCGTCGAGCTGCTGATGGAGCGCGGCGGCCGTATCGTGCACCTCGATCTCACCCTGGTATGCGAGGCGCCGAAGATCGGCCCGCATCGCGACGCCATGGTCGCCAGCATCGCGCACATCGCCGGCATCGATCCCGACCGCGTCAGCGTGAAGGCCACCACCACCGAGAAGCTGGGCTTCACCGGCCGCCGCGAAGGCATCGCCGCCCAGGCCGTGGCGACCGTCGAGATCCCGAGGCGCTGATGTTCGACCACGAGATCCGCGAAGCCGCCGAGCACGTCCTCGAAGTCTGCCGCCGCAAGAAGCTGCGGGTGGTGACGGCGGAGTCCTGCACCGGCGGCCTGATCGCGGGCGCGCTGACGGCGATCGCCGGCTCCTCCGACGTGGTCGACCGCGCCTTCGTCACCTACTCCAACGAGGCCAAACGCGAGATGATCGGCGTGCCGTGGGACGCCATCCTCGGGCACGGGGCGGTCAGCGAGCCGGTGGCGCGGGCAATGGCCGCCGGCGCCCTCGCCCGCGGCAATGCGCAGATCGCCGTATCGGTCACCGGCGTCGCCGGTCCGGGCGGCGGCACACCCGACAAGCCGGTCGGGCTGGTGCACTTCGCCGCTGAGCGCACCGGCTACGACGCCATCGTCGAGCGCCACGTCTTCCCGGGAGACCGCGACCAGATCCGCCGGCTGACGGTCGTCACCGCGCTCGCGATGGTGGCGGCTCTCGCCGAGCGCTGAACTGTCACTGTTACCGACCCTGTCACACCCGTGACAGGGCCTCGATGCCGATTCCACAAGGGTTTTGGACAGTTCCTGTCACCTGCCCACCCCCTGTCGCGGACGTTCCCTCCCTTCCGGGAGCCTATGCGCTGACCTTGCCGTAGAGCTTGCGGGCGCGAGCCTCGAAGGCCGCAACCATGCGCTTCACCGCCTCTGCGAACAGCATGCGCATGGTGTGCTGCAGGATGCGCGAGCGGAACTCGAACTCGAGCGAAAAGACGATCTCGGTGCCGCTGGCATGCGGCTTGAACTGCCAGTGGCTGGCCAGAACCTTGAACGGTCCCTCGATGCCGGTGGTCTCGATCGTGAGGTTGTCCGGATTGTCGGTGTTCCTGGTCACCCGCGACACGAAGCGCTCGTGCAGCGGTCCGAAGCCGATCGCCAGCTCATCGACCTCGACGTTCGGCCCTTCCTGCTTGCGCACGCGCGCCGCCGTGCACCACGGCAGGAATTCCGGATAGCGCGGCACGTCGGCCACGAGGTCGAAGATCTGCCGGGGAGCGAAGGGCACGACCTTCCGCTCGGCATGACGGGTGACAGCCACGACGGGATCAGGTCTTGAGCTGGTTGGCGCGGGCCGCGCGCAGGCGGGCGAAATCGTCGCCCGCGTGATAGCTCGAGCGTGTGAGCGGCGTCGCGGAGACCATCAGGAAGCCCTTGGCCCGCGCAAGCGACGCCAGCTCCTCGAACTCGGCCGGCGTCCAGAAGCGGTCGAGGGCAGCGTGCTTGGGGGTCGGCTGCAGGTACTGCCCGACCGTGAGGAAGTCGACATCGGCTGCGCGCAGGTCGTCCATCACCTGCAGGATCTCTTCGCGCGTCTCGCCCAGCCCGACCATCAGGCCGGACTTGGTGAACATCGCCGGATCGATCTCCTTCACCCGCGCGAGCAGCCGTAGCGAGGTGAAATAGCGGGCGCCCGGGCGGATGGTCGGGTAGAGCCGTGGCACCGTCTCGAGATTGTGGTTGAAGACGTCGGGACGCGCCGCGACCACGGTCTCGATCGCGCCCGGCTTGCGCATGAAGTCGGGCGTCAGCACCTCGATCGTCGTCTTGGGCGCCGACCGGTGCAGCGCGTCGATCACCGCCGCGAAGTGCCCGGCCCCGCCGTCGTCGAGATCGTCGCGGTCGACCGACGTCACGACCACATGGCCGAGGCCGAGCTTGCCGACCGCCTCGGCGATGTTGGCCGGCTCGTGCGGGTTGAGCGCACCCGGCTTGCCGGTGGCGACGTTGCAGAAAGCGCAGGCCCGCGTGCAGGTATCGCCCATGATCATGAAGGTGGCATGCTTGTGCTTCCAGCACTCGCCGATATTGGGGCAGGCCGCCTCCTCGCACACGGTCGCGAGGCCGTACTGGCGCATCAGCCTTCTGGTCTCGGCATACTCCGGCGAATTGGGCGCACGCACCCTGATCCAGTCCGGCTTGCGCGGAATTGGATTGTCCGGCCGGTGCGCCTTCTCGGGATGGCGTTCGGCGCGGCTGAGTGGAGCTTTGTCGAGTGAGCCGTCCATGACGTTTTAGATATGGAGCGGCCGACCGTACGCCGCCAGTACCGCCTCGTGCATCATTTCCGACAGGGTCGGATGCGGGAACACGGTGGCCATCAGCTCGGCCTCGGTGGTTTCCAGGGTCTTGGCGACCGAATACCCCTGTATCAACTCGGTTACTTCCGCGCCGATCATGTGTGCGCCCAGGAGCTCGCCGGTCCCGGCGTCGAACACCGTCTTGATGAAGCCCTCGGGCTCGCCCAAAGCGATCGCCTTGCCGTTGCCGATAAAGGGAAACTTGCCGACCTTGATCTGCAGGCCCTTGGCCTTGGCCGCCGCCTCGGTGAGGCCGATGCTGGCGACCTGCGGCTGGCAGTAAGTGCAGCCCGGGATGTTGGCGGTGTTCATCGGGTGCACGCCCTTCACGCCGGCGATCTTCTCGACGACGACCACGCCCTCGTGCATCGCCTTGTGGGCGAGCCACGGCGGGCCGGCGACGTCGCCGATCGCATAGACGTTCGGCTCGCCGGTGAAGCCCCACTGGTCGATCACGATATGGGTCTTCTCGACCTTCACCTTGGTGCCTTCGAGGCCGAGATTCTCGACATTGCCGACGATGCCGACCGCCGAGATGACGCGATCGACGGTGATCTCCTGCGTCTTGTCGCCGACCTTGATCGTCGCCGTGACGTCGTTCGCGCCCTTCTTCAGGGACACCGTGGCGCCGGTGAAGATCTTCATGCCCTGCTTCTCGAAGGCGCGCCTGGCGAAGGCCGAGACCTCCTCGTCCTCCACGGGGAGGACTCGGTCGAGCACCTCGCACACCGTCACCGCGGCGCCCATCGTGCGATAGAAGCTCGCGAACTCGATGCCGATCGCGCCCGAGCCGATCACCAGCAGAGACTTCGGAAACTCCGGCGGCACCATCGCTTCCTTGTAGGTCCAGATCAGCTTGCCGTCGGCTTCGAGGCCCGGCAGGTTCCGTGCCCTGGCACCGGTCGCGATGATCAGGTTCTTGTAGGTGAGCGTCTGGTTGCTCTTGTCGTTCATCGCGACGGCCAGCCTGCCGGCGCCGGCAAGCTTGGCGCTGCCGTCGAACACCGTGATCTTGTTCTTGCGCATCAGCAGGCTGACGCCGTTGCTGAGCTGCTTGGCGACCTTGCGCGAGCGCTCGACGATCTTCTGGGAATCGTACGACACGTCCTTGACCGACAGGCCATAGGCGTCGGCGTGCTTGATCAGCCCGTAGACCTCGGAGGTGCGCAGCAGTGCCTTGGTCGGGATGCAGCCCCAGTTGAGGCAGATGCCGCCCATGTGCTCGCGCTCGACCACGGCGGTCTTGATGCCGAGCTGCGCCGCCCGGATCGCCGCGACGTAGCCGCCCGGCCCGCCGCCGATGACGATGAGATCGAAATTCGTATCAGCCATGGCCTGGCTCCTGCCCTCTCCGTCGTCCCGAGCGGAGCGAAGCG
>JAFEFF010000188.1 GCA_018240745.1 Pseudomonadota bacterium | reverse complement strand
CCTCCGACCACCATTTCAGAGTGATCTAGAGATACCATTCTGCAGCGACCTGCGCGCGTTCTCTCCCACCGTACGACGCGCCGCGGCGCTCACGGCGATCGTAGCGCCGCGACGTATTGCTCGAACCTCTGACGATCGAGGCGCTCGATCAACCGGGTCTCCTCCGGGCCGAAATCGAACGCCCGTGCGACCGCCTCCGGGGCCGCGAACAGCCTGTCGCGCAACGCGCTGTCCAGCAGAGCCCTGCTGAGGAGCTCGACCAGCCGCCGGCTGGGCAATCGGCGCTCGCTATCCAATTCCGCCATCCCGTGTTTCGCGAATTGCCAGGGTCGCGGCCCGTCGGACCGCCTCTTCGGCATCGAGCGACTTTATGCTCGGGATTCTACCGCCTGAAAAGGCGAGCAGGGACCGGAGAAGCCGATCGCCGACCGCCCCGGCGAGAGAGTCCGCCAGCCTGTCCTCGGTGCGCTCCGCAAAGAAGATCTTGCGGGCCGCCTTCAGCACCAGGCTCCGCTCCTTCCCGCCGACCAGGCCGGCGGCAAGCGCGCGCTCCATCCAGTATTCCACGTCGACCATCGGCACGGTCATCGGCGCGAAGTCGAAGAGGGAGTAAGCGAGCGCGACATCGGCGTCGCGACGGACGGCCTGCCGCCGGAAGTAGTCGTAGACCCAGCCGACACCGATCATGCCGCAACCATCCAGCTCGGAGGCGCGCAATGCGCCCATGCTCGCGGCGCCAATGACGGTCCTGCCGCCTTCGATCACCGCCAGGATCTCCTTGGGCGAAACCGAATCGCGCTGCCCGAATTCGCCGTCGAGGATGACGATCACGTCGTAGTCGTCGACGGCCGCCAGATCGCCGCGCTTGATCGGCGGAGCCTGGACGGCCGTCGAGAGCTCGCCCAGCCTTGCCCGGGCGATCGACGGTCCGGCGAAGACGATCGTCTTCATCACAGGGCGTGGATCTGGTCCAGCGCCCGGTCTCCGACGGCCGCCCGACCGGTATGCATGAAAAAGTACGGCCAGGTCTCTGCCCGCGGGACGACGACGCGCACCACCGGAATGCCGATCTCGGGCCGGGTGATGTCGACCACGGCGACCTGCTCGAAACCGGATCGGCGCAGACGCTCCAGCATGAACTCGACGTCTTCGTTGATCGATGCGTGCTCGTAAGAGTCGATCTCGTCGAAGGCGATCGGCCGATCCTCGATCCGGGGCGCCACCGACAACGTTCCTCTGGTCGGCGCCATTTCCGGCAAATCCTCGCGGCCGCCCTGGATGAACGCCAGCCGGGTCTGCGCCGCTTCGGTCAGCGCCCGGATGAGCGCGATCCGCGCGTCGGGATGCGTGCCGCAGCCGCTGTGCGCATTCAGCGCCGTGGCCGGCGCCTTCGGGTCGACGATCGTGCAGCCGATCGTCGGAATGCCTGCGGCCGAGGTCAGGTTCAGAAGGTGCACCTCGAGGCCGGCGGCTCGCAGTTTGCGCACGAGGGCGGCGGCCGCACGCGGCAATCCGCGCAACGAGAGCCGCGGCGCGTTGGCTTCCGTCGACACGCCGCCGCTCAGCCCCATCTCCGACAGGATGGTCGCAACCGCCGGCCTGACCGCCGATCGCGCGAGGGCCAGCGCCATGGCATCCCGTTCGACCACTTCGCAAAGCCCATGGCACAGCGCCTCGAGCCGCGTATTCCCCGAGGCAAGACCGTTCGTGCTCGAGAAGAACACGGGCGCGCAGGAGAACGGTTCGTAGGGAGCAACCACGCAGTTCAAGGGCACGAGGATCGGCCGCCGGCCGAGGAGGTCGAAGCCCGAAACCCACTCCAGCAGCACATCCTCATCGTAGCCGCCGACCATGGGCGCCTGGATCTCCAGGGGATCGACGCAGGGATGCTCGTCGCGGAGATTGTACCAGGACGATCGGACGATCGGCCCGTCATAGCGCTCGCCGGCATGCCGCTCGACGGCCTCCATCAGAGCGCCGGCATGGGCGTCGGCGAGAGTCCTGCCCTTGCCGTTGTAGTAGGAGATGCCGGGCCCCCGATCGTGCGGCCGGACCGTCATGAAGTTGGGAATGCCGACGCGGTCCAGCCCGGTCACGTCCGCAACCTTGGTGACGCCGATCGCCTCCAGCACGCTGCGTGCACGGCGGATCGTCATCCCCGGCCTGACGACGCGCTCGACGCCCGCAGCGCTGTACTTGGTCTCTTTGGCGCCGAGCCAATATTCATAGGTATGCTGCACGGTGCGCATGCGCTCAAATCGGACCGGGCCAGAGCACCCTGTCGCGCGCCCGGTGCGGGACGTTGATGTCTGCCATGGGGCGTCATTGAACCGTGCCGGTCCGGCCGCTACAAGCCTCGCCAGATTCAAAGGATCAAGATGGCTTCGTATCAGTACATCTACGTGATGAAGGGTCTGAACAAGACCTATCCGGGCGGCAAGCAGGTCCTGAAGGACATCTGGCTGTCGTTCTACCCCGGCGCCAAGATCGGCGTGCTGGGCCTGAACGGCGCCGGCAAGTCGACCCTGCTCAAGATCATGGCCGGCGAGGACGACAACTTCACCGGCGAGGCCTGGGCGGCGGAGGGCGTGAAGATCGGCTTCCTCGAGCAGGAGCCCGAGCTCAACGGCAAGAAGGACGTGCTGGGCAACGTCATGGAGGGCGCCGGCGACATGGCGACGATGCTCGCCCGCTTCGAGGAGGTGTCGAACGCCTTCTCCGATCCCGATGCCGACATGGACAAGCTGATCGCCGAGCAGGCCGAGCTGCAGGAGAAGATCGACGCCGGCAACGGCTGGGACCTGCAGCGCACGGTCGAGGTGGCGATGGACGCGCTGCGCTGCCCGCCGGGCGACGCCAGCGTCGACAAGCTGTCGGGCGGCGAGAAGCGCCGCGTCGCGCTGTGCCGCCTGCTGCTGAGCCGCCCCGACATGCTGCTGCTCGACGAGCCGACCAATCATCTCGACGCCGAGTCGGTGGCGTGGCTGGAGCGCCATCTCGCCGAGTTCCCCGGCACCGTCGTGGCGGTCACCCACGACCGCTACTTCCTCGACAATGTCGCCGGCTGGATCCTCGAGCTCGACCGCGGTTCCGGCATCCCGTGGGAGGGCAACTACTCCTCGTGGCTGAAGCAGAAGGACCAGCGGCTGGCGCAGGAAGAGAAGGCCGCCGACGCGCGCCGCCGCACCATGCAGCGCGAGCTCGAATGGATGGGCACCAGCCCGTCGGCGCGGCGCTCCAAGAGCAAGGCGCGCATCGCCGCCTACAACCAGATGGTCGAGGCGGAGCAGAAGGCGACGCTCGACACCCAGCAGATCGTCATCCCCGCCGGCCCGCGGCTCGGCGACCACGTCATCGAGGCGGAGGGCATCTCCAAGGGCTTCGGCGATCGCCTGCTGATCGACAATCTCTCCTTCAAGCTGCCGCCGGGCGGCATCGTCGGCGTGATCGGACCCAACGGCGCCGGCAAGACGACGCTGTTCAAGATGATCACCGGCCAGGAGAAGCCCGATTCGGGCACCTTCTCGGTCGGGCCGACGGTCAAGCTGGGCTATGTCGACCAGAGCCGCGAGACGCTCGATCCGAACAAGACGGTGTGGGAGGAGCTGTCGGGCGGGCTCGACCTCATCAAGCTCGGCAATCGCGAGGTGAACAGCCGCGCCTACTGCGCCTCGTTCAACTTCCGCGGCCCCGACCAGCAGAAGAAGGTCGGCCAGCTCTCGGGCGGCGAGCGCAACCGCGTCAACCTCGCCAAGATGCTGAAGAGCGGCGCCAACGTGCTGCTGCTCGACGAGCCGACCAACGACCTCGACGTCGACACGCTGCGGGCGCTGGAAGAGGCGCTGACCGACTTCGCCGGCTGCGCGGTGATCATCAGCCACGATCGCTGGTTCCTCGACCGCATCGCCACCCACATGCTGGCCTTCGAGGGCGACAGCCACGTCGAATGGTTCGAGGGCAACTACCAGGACTACGAGGCCGACAAGCACCGCCGCATGGGCACCGACGCCGACCAGCCGCACCGCATCAAGTACAAGCCGCTGGTGCGGAAATAGCCGGCGTCCCTCCCCTTCGCGGAGCCCGCGAGAGGGAGGTGTCGCCGTCCCGAGCGTTTTCGAGCTTCGCTCAAAAACGCGTGAGCGACGGAGGGGTCATGAATCGAGGTCGGCGCCGCCTGACCCCATCGCCCTCGTAAGACGAGGGCACTTCCCCTTGGCGGACTCCGCCAAGGGGAAGAAGGCCAAGACTCAAGCGGCGCGCTTGATGTGTCGGCGCGTCTTCGTCATCCGGTGCGACGGTGGGCGAGCTGCCAACTCGACCCCCACAGCGCCCATCACGGCGAGAACAGTCTTGAGCCGCGGATTGCCCGCCGCGCTAAACGAGCGATAGAGCTGCACCCGGGAGAGACCGGTGCGGGCCGCTACTTCTGCCATCCCTTTGGCCCGCGCCACCACGCCCAGGGCGTGCGCGATGTAGCCGGCATCTTCGGTCTGGAAAGCCTCGGACAGGAAAACGGCGATGGCTGCGGCCGAGTCGAGATCCTCTGCCGGATCGTAGACAGTGAGCTTCTTCGCCATCAGCTACTCCATGTCAGCAAGTAGTCGCTTTGCCATCGCAATATGCCTGCTGCAACAGGCATCGCCAGTGCGCGCAAGCTCCATCTAGACATCATCGTCTTGTGCTGGGGGCGCGCCACTCCGTGGCGCGTCTTCTCATGCTCTTTTGGACCGCGAGCCTCCGGCTCGCTCAGGCTTCATGAGGCGAGCCGGAGGCTCGCGGTCCGGAAGATCATGACGCGCCACGGAGTGGCGCGCCCCCAGCGCTCAACGCTGGCGTGCCAGCTCCTCGTCGATGAAGTCCATGCGGTCCTTGCCCCAGAAGATCTCGTCGCCGACCACGAAGGTCGGCGCGCCGAACACGCCGCGCGCGAGGCCGGCATCGGTCTCGGCGATCAGCTCCTGGCGCACTTCTTCGCTGTCGGCCAGGGCGAGGAAGCGATCGGGATCGACACCCAGCGCTGTCGCGACCGGCCGCAGCCCCGCGAGCCCGGCGACCGAGGCGTCGCCGCGCTCCCAGTAGGCGGCGAAGATGGCCTCGAGATAGTCCCACTCCCTGCCGAAGCGGCGCATGGCGAGCGCGCCGCGCAGCGCCGGGCTGGTCTTGATCGGGAACTTGGTCGGCATCCGGAACGGCAAATTGTAGCGCCGCGCCCAGCGATGCAGGTCGGCGATGCGGTTGGCGATCTTGGCCTTCGGCTCGTCCGTCAGCACGTAGTTGTGATGGCGGAAGACGTAGCCGAGATTGAACGGGTGCGCCGCGACGGTCGCGCCATGCCGCGCCGCCACCGGCTTGATGAGGTGGAGCGCGAAGTAGCTGTTGGTGCTGCCGAGGTCCCAGTAGAACTCGATCGTTTTCGCCATCACCGCCTACCGCCGAATGGCGGGAGTCTGACATGGATTCGCTCGCTGGCAACGCCGGCTCGCGTTACACGTTCTATTCCCGCACCGAACACGGAGAGCGGCATGACCGACTACGATGCGATCGTCATCGGCACCGGACAGGCGGGCCCGAGCCTGGCGCGACGGCTCGCCGATTCCGGCCAGAAGATCGCCGTCGTCGAGCGCAACCGCTTCGGCGGCACCTGCGTCAACACCGGCTGCACGCCGACCAAGACGATGGTCGCGAGCGCCTACGCCATGCATGTGGCGCGCCGCGGCGGCGAGTACGGCTTCTCGGGCGCGGGCGGGATCAAGGCCGACATGAAGCGGGTCAAGGCCCGCAAGGACAAGATCGTCGCCAGCCACAGCCACGGCGTCGAGCGATCGCTCAAGACCCGCAAGAACTGCACCGTCCACGAGGGTCACGGCCGCTTCGTCGGGCCGCACGAGATCGCGGTCGGCGGCGAAACCCTGCGCTCCGACCGGATCTTCCTCGATGTCGGCGGCCGGCCCGCGATCCCGAAGATTTCCGGCCTCGACAGCGTCTCCTACCTCACCAACAGCACGATGATGGACGTCGATTTCCTGCCGCGCCATCTGCTGGTGCTGGGCGGCAGCTACATCGGCCTCGAGTTCGGCCAGATGTTCCGCCGCTTCGGCAGCGAGGTGACGATCGTCGAGGTCGGACCGCGCCTCATCTCGCGCGAGGACGAGGAGGTCTCCGAGGCGGTCGCGGCATTCCTCGGCCGCGAGGGGATCACCGTGCATACCAATGCCCAGTGTCTCAGCCTGTCCAAGCGCGGCGACGACATCGTCATGGCGCTCGACTGCGACGGCGCCTCCCGCGAGGTCGTGGGCTCGCATCTGCTGATCGCCACCGGCCGCAAGCCGAACACCGACGACCTCGGTCTCGACCGCGCCGGTGTCAAGGTGAACGATCGCGGATACATCGAAGTGGATGACGAGTTGCGCACCAACGTGCCCGGCATCTGGGCGCTCGGCGACTGCAACGGCCGCGGTGCCTTCACGCACACCTCGTACAACGACTTCGAGATCGTGGCGGCGAACCTGCTCGACGGCGAGCCTCGCAAGGTCAGCGACCGCATCACCGCCTACGCGCTCTACACCGACCCGCCGCTCGGCCGCGCCGGCATGACGGAAACCGAGGTCCGGCGCCGCGGCCGTCCGGCGCTCGCGGCCAAGCTCGACATGAAGAACGTCGCCCGCGCCGCCGAGAAGGGCGAGACCGAAGGCTTCATGAAGGTGCTGGTCGACGCCGAATCCAAACAGATCCTCGGCGCCTCGTTCCTCGGCACCAGCGGCGACGAGGCGATCCACTGCATCCTCGACGTCATGTACGCCAAGGCGCCCTATCCGGTGCTGCAACACGCCGTTCACATTCACCCGACGATCGCCGAATTCATCCCGACCATGCTCGAGGATCTCGCACCGCTGAAGTGAGGCCCGTGGCACGGAACTTGCTGCCCGTGCGGCATGACCGTGATCGACAAGCCGCCACTGTCCGGGTCGCCAGTGTCCGGGCCAGCAGTGCCCGGCCAGCCGGGCTTCGCCTCCTATATCCCCGACTCGGCGCCCTTCTCGCCCGAGCAGCGCGACTGGCTGAACGGCTTCTTCGCCGGCTTCTTCGCCGACTACGGCGCCACGCCGCCGCCGCTGCCTGCCGCGGCCGATCCCGCCTACGCCGATCCGATGGCGAGCGGCGAGGACGACGAGGCGCCGTGGCACGATCCGACCATCCCGCTCCCCGAGCGCATGGACATGGCGAGAGGCCGGCCGCTCCGCCGGCGCATGATGGCGGCGATGGCGCAGCAGGATTGCGGCCAGTGCGGCTACACCTGCGAGACCTACGCCAACGAGATCGTCCAGCACGCCGAGGAGCGGCTGAACCTCTGTGTGCCGGGCGGCAAGGAAACCGCGCGCATGCTGAAGAAGCTCATCGAGGAGATGGGCGGCGGCGCGACCGATCCCGACGAGGAGAAAGCCAAAGCCGAAGCCCGCGCGGCGGCGCGGCTCGACCCGAAGACGCCGGTCGAGCGCGGCTACTCGCGCGAGGCGCCGGTCGAGGCGCGGTTCGTCTCGGCGACGCTCCTGAACAAGGGCGCGTCGGAGAAGAGCACCTGGCACGTCGAGTTCGATCTCTCGGGTGCCGGCCTCGACTACACGGTGGGCGACAGCTTCGGCGTCTATCCCCGGAACGATCCGGCGCTGGTCGCGGCGGTGATCGAGGCGATCGATGCGCCGGCGGACTTCCCGATCGCCGGCAAGCCGCTCGCCGAGGTGCTGACCGCCGACATGGCGCTCGGCGCCGCGCCCGACATGCTGTTCGAGCTGATCTCCTACATGGTCGGCGGCGAGCGCAAGACGAAGGCCAGGGCCCTGGCGCAGGGCGAGGATCCCGACGGCGATGCGGCGACGCTCGACGTGCTGGCGGCGGTCCGGAAGTTCCCCGGCATCCGCCCCGATCCCGAGGCGTTCGTCGAATGCCTCGAGGGCCTGCAGCCGCGGCTCTACTCGATCTCGTCGTCGCCCAGGCTCGACCCCGACCGCCTGTCGCTGACGGTCGATCACGTGCGCTACGAGATCGACGGCGAAGACCGCACGCGGCTGGGCGCTGCTTCGACCTTCCTGTGCCGCGGGCTCCAGCCCGGCACGACGCTCCAGGTCTATGTCCAGCGGGCGCACGATTTCGCCCTGCCCGCCAATCCGGCGACGCCGATCGTCATGGTCGGGCCGGGCACCGGCGTGGCGCCGTTCCGCGCCTTCCTGCAGGACCGCTACGTCAGCCAGGCGCCGGGCGATGCCTGGCTGTTCTTCGGCCATCAGCGCCGCGCCTGCGACTTCTTCTACGAGGAAGAGTTCGCGGGCCTGCTAGCACGGCAGGCGTTGACCAGGCTGTCGCTCGCCTGGTCGCGCGATGCCGACACGCCCAGGACCTACGTGCAGGACCGCATGCGCGCCGAGGGCGCCGAGCTGTGGGCGTGGCTGCAACGCGGCGCGCACTTCTACGTCTGCGGCGACGCCCGGCGCATGGCGGGCGATGTCGAGAAGGCGATGGTCGAGATCGCGCAACGGCATGGCGGCCACGACGAACGCTCCGCCCGGGCGTTCGTCGCCGACCTCAAGAAGTCCGGCCGCTACCAGGCCGACGTGTATTGAGAGCATTCCTCCCCTTCGCGGAGTCCGCGAAGGGGAGGAAATTCGAGTCAGATCCGCTGGTCCATCTCGAGCGCGGGCTCGGGCACGTCGACGCAGCCGATGATGCGCGCCGGCACGCCGGCCGCCGTACAGCCGGCGGGCACCGGCTCGAGCACCACGCTGCCGGCGGCGATCTTGGCGCAGGCGCCGATCTCGATGTTGCCCAGGACCTTGGCGCCGGCGCCGAGCAGCACGCCGCGCCGCACCTTCGGATGGCGGTCGCCGCGCTCCTTGCCGGTGCCGCCCAGGGTCACGCCGTGCAGCATCGACACGCCGTCCTCGACGACCGCGGTCTCGCCGATCACCACGCCGGTGCCGTGGTCGATGAAGATGCTCTTGCCGATCACCGCGCCGGGATGGATGTCGAGGCCGAACAGCGCGCTGCCGCGGCTCTGCAGGTAGTGCGCCAGGCTCCTGCGGCCGCGCACCCACAGCCAGTGGGCGACACGATAGGTCTGCAGGGCGTGATAGCCCTTGAACCACAGCAGCGGGTCGAGATGCGAGGTGCAGGCCGGGTCGCGGTCGGCGACGGCGACGATGTCGGCGCGCGCGGCATAGCCGATCGCCGGGTCGTCGTTCAGCGCCTCGTCGAAGGTCTGGCGGATCAGCGCCGCCGGAACCTCGATCGTGCCGACCAGGCGCGCGAGATGATAGCTGAGCGCACCCTCGAAGCGCGACTGGCTGAGGATGGTGGCGTGAAGGGTGCCGGCCAGGACGGGCTCGGCCGCGGCCGCTTGCTGGGCCGCTTCCCGGACCTTCGCCCATACCGGGTCGACCGAGCGGGACTCGGCCGGATTCTTGACGACTGCGCTATCCATGGCGCTCTCCCTCGGCCCCCAATATGGTGCTCCGGCGGGCCGACTGAAACCGCCTCCCGCCGAGGATTCTACGTCCGAAAGATTACAGGCGCAATTCGCGGGCCCGGTCAGCGTTTGGCGCGCGCCTCGAGCTCGTCGATCAGCGGCTCGACCTTGCCGCCGTGGTTGGAGATATAGGAATTGAAATCCGAGCGGCGGGTCATGACCATGCTGACGCCCTCGATCTTGACGTCGGTGATGCGCAGGCCCTGGCCGGAGTCCCGCACCTCCCACTGGATGTTGATCGGCTGGCCGTCGCTCTGGGTCAGCTTGCTGTCGACGACGGACACGCCGTTGGGGCGTTGGGTGACGCGGGTGACGTTGAGCGTCTGGCCGCCGTACTGGCCGAACCGCTCGCTGTAGGCGCGCGCCTCGGCGCTGACCACGGCCTTGAGGAACCGCTCGCGCTGGTCTGGGCTGGTGGCCTGCCAGTGCGTGGCGAGGGCGGCCCGGCCCATGTAGGGCAGGTCGAAGTACCGCACGAGCACGTCGCGGATGCCGGCCTCGCGCTGCGCGCCCGTGGTGGTCTTGATCAGCTGGATGACCTCGGCCGCGACCTTCTCGATCAGCTGGGCGGCGGGATCGTCGGCAGCGTGCGCCGGCCGCGCAACGGCGGTGGCGGCGGCAAGGCACAGAAAAGCGCGTCGCGAGGCGAGCAGCATCACCTAGTCGCTCCTGAAAGCGGTGAAGAGGTCGAGACTCCTAGCGCACCAGCGCGACCTTGTCGCGCTGCTCCAGTTCCGCCCGCGGCCCGGTCTTGTCCCGTTTCTGACGGATGAAATCCGCCCGCTGCTGGGTATATGCGCTTTTCAAGGCAGCATAGAAATCGACGGAATTCTTCTCGAGGTCGTCCAGCGCGAAGAGTGTACGGGAACGGCGGTCGATCATGGTCGCGCCATAGCGGGCGCCGCTGTAGATCCAGCCGGCGGTGCGGCTGATGCCGAAGGTGATGATGCTGAACGGATCGACCGCGGCGTCGATCGCCAGGCCGACGCCGTCGCGCGCGTTGGAGGGGCCGATCACCGGCAGGATCATGTAGAAGCCGCCGTTCTCGGGCTCGACGCCGGCGTAGTAGCCGATGGTGTCGCCCATGCCTTCTCTCGTCTTGGCGAGCCCGATGGCGGAGGCGACGTCGAACAGCCCGGCGACGCCGATCGTCGAGTTGATCAGGAAGCGGCCCATCGTGGTGGCGGCGCGGCTCGGCGCGCCCTGCACGACCTCGTTGATGGCGGTGACCGGCTCGCCGAGGTTTTCGAGGACGTTGTGCAGGCCGCGCTGCCCGCCTGCCGGCATCCAGTCGCGATAGAGCACGGCGACCGGCCGCACGGCGATGGTGTCGACCGCCCGGTTGATCGAGAAGACGAACCGGTTGGGCGCCTCCAGCGGGTCCCACGTCTCGTTGGCCCCGGTATCGCCGCATCCCGTCAGGGCAACCGCCGCGGCGAGCGCGAGGGCCGCATGGCGAAGACTCGCCATGGACTTGAAAAAACCTTCGACCATGGACGCTGAAAACCCCCGCAAACGGCATGGTTTAGCCGCAGTTGCCGCGAGTGTCGCACACGCCGCGTTCACTTTGAAGACCGCCCACACTTCAATTATTTTTTTGGCTTGTTGACATAAATATATTCTTATACGTATCTCAGTCATGGATCGTCTGTTGAGCCTTTTGCGCGCGGCGGCGGAGGATACGCGGCTGCGCATCCTGGCCCTGGCCGCGCGGGAAGACCTGACCGTCAGCGACTACGTGCACGTGCTGGGGCAAAGCCAGCCGCGCGTGTCGCGGCATCTGAAATTGCTGGTCGAAGGCGGCCTGCTGGAGCGCTTCCGCGAGGCGCAGTTCACCCGCTTCCGGCTGGTGACCGGCGGCGACGACGCCGCTCTGGTGCGCGAGTTCGTGCGCCGGCTCGACATCAGGCATCCGCGGCTGGCGGCCGACCGGGCCCGGCTCGATGCGCTGCAGCAGCGGCGCCAGACGGCGGCCGTGCGCTTCTTCCGCGACAACGCCCAGCGCTGGGACGAGCTCAGGGCATTGCACGTTGCCGACCGCGAGATCGAACGGGCGCTCGCCCATCACCTGCCGATCGGTGCGCGCCGGCTGCTCGACATCGGCACCGGCACCGGCCGGCTGCTCGAAGTGCTGGCCCCCAGGGTCGAGCGCGCGGTCGGCGTCGACCAGAGCCGCGAGATGCTGGCGCTGGCCCGCGCCAACCTCGCGCGCGCGGCGATCGACAATGCCGAGATCCGCCAGGGCGACATGTACGCCCTGCCGTTCGAGGCCGACAGCTTCGACGTAGTCACCATCCATCACGTGCTGCACTACGCCGACGATCCGGCCGCCGCGCTGGCCGAGGCCGCGCGCGTGGTGAAGCCGGGCGGAGTCGTGCTGGTCGTCGACTTCTCGCCGCACGACCTGGTCGAGCTGAAGCGCGAGCACGCCCACGTCCATCTCGGCTTCGCCGACAACCAGGTGCAGGGCTGGCTGCGCAGCGCCGGCCTCAACCCGCTCGAGCCGCTCCACTTCCCCGGCCGCCGCCTGATGACCGGCATCTGGCGCGGCGAGCGCGAGGCGCCGCAACGCAGCGGCCGCGCCGCCGTTCTGACGCAGGGAGCTGCCCGGTGAACCGCAGCGAATTCCCCGCCCGCAGCCCCCAGCGGCTGCAGGTCTCGTTCGAGTTCTCGCCGCCCCGGACCGAGGCGGCCGAGCGCACCCTGTGGGAGACGGTCGAGCGCCTCGCGCCGCTCAAGCCCACCTTCTTCTCGGTGACCTACGGCGCCGGCGGCTCGACCCGCCAGCGCACGCACGAGACGGTGGTGCGGCTGAAGAAGGAGACCGGCATCGATCCGGCCGCCCATCTCACCTGCGTCGCCGCCACCCAGGGCGAGATCGACGACGTCGCGCGCGCCTACTGGGACGCCGGCATCCGCCACATCGTGGCGCTGCGCGGCGATCCGCCGAGCGGCATGGGCGGCAAGTACTGCCCGCATCCCGGCGGCTACGCCAACGCCGCCGCGCTGGTCGCGGGCCTCAAGAAGATCGGCGACTTCCAGATCAGCGTCGCCGGCTACCCCGAGAAGCATCCCGATTCGGCGAGCATCGCGGCCGATCTCGACAACCTCAAGCGCAAGGTCGATGCCGGCGCCGACCGCTGCATCACCCAGTTCTTCTTCGAGTGCGACGACTTCCTGCGCTTCCGCGAGGCTGCCGCGAAGGCCGGCATCGACGTGCCGATCGTACCGGGCGTCATGCCGGTCTCGAACTTCCAGGGCATCCTCAAGATGGCCGGCCTGTGCGGCTCCAAGGTGCCGAACTGGCTCGCCGACATGTTCGACGGCCTCGACGACGACGTCGAGACGCGCCGCATGATCGCGGCCACGGTCGCAGGCGATCTCTGTCGCCGCCTGCAGGCCGAGGGCGTCGACCAGTTCCATTTCTATACGCTCAACCGCGCGGACCTCACCTTCGCGCTGTGCCACCTGCTGGGAGTTCGCCGCCATGATTCGAACTGAGAAGGCAGACCTCCTGAGCTCGATCGCCCGGGAGCGCATCCTGGTGAAGGACGGCCCGTACGGCACAGCGATCCAGGGCTATCGGCTCGACGAGGCGGCGTTCCGCGCCGGCCGCGACTTCGCGCAGGACCAGAAGGGCAACAACGACCTGCTGAACCTCACGCGCCCCGACGTCGTCGGCGAGATCTGCAATTCGTACATCGATGCCGGCGCCGACATTCTCGCGACCAACACCTTCAACGCCAACGCCATCAGCCAAGCCGACTACGGCCTGC
The DNA here is from genome assembly GCA_018240745.1 of Pseudomonadota bacterium. Lineage (GTDB taxonomy): Bacteria > Pseudomonadota > Alphaproteobacteria > Reyranellales > Reyranellaceae > Reyranella. Next base: position 20,816 of record JAFEFF010000188.1, on the reverse strand, counting down.
AGGACATGGCGCGCGAGATCAATACAGCGGCGGCCAGGATCACCCGCGCCTGCGCCGACGCCGCCAACGCGAAGCAGCCCGGCAAGCCGCGCTTCGTCGTCGGTGCGCTCGGCCCAACCAACAAGACGCTGTCGGTGTCGCCGAACGTCAACGATCCGGGCTTCCGCGCCGTCACCTTCGACGAAGTGAAGGGCATCTACCGCGAGCAGATCGACGGCCTGCTCGACGGCGGCGTCGACTTCATCCTGATCGAGACGGTGTTCGACACGCTGAACGCCAAGGCGGCGATCGTCGCCGCCGACGAGGCGGGCGAGGCGCGCAACGAGGAGATCCCGGTGATGGTCTCGATGACCCTGACCGACCTCGCCGGCCGCAACCTCTCGGGCCAGACGGTCGAGGCGTTCTGGCACTCGGTGCGGCATGCCAGGCCGCTGACCATGGGGCTCAACTGCAGTTTCGGCGCGACCGAGCTTCATCCTTACGTCAGCGCGCTCAACCCGCAGGTCGACGGCCTGGTCTGCGTCTATCCCAACGCCGGCCTGCCCAACGAACTGGGCGCCTATGACGAGCCGCCGGAGATGACGGCCAAGCTGGTGCGCGGCTGGGCCGAGAATGGCTGGCTGAACATCGTCGGCGGCTGCTGCGGCACCACGCCGGCGCACATCAAGGCGGTCGCCGAGGCCGTGAAGGGCCTGAAGCCGCGCCAGTGGCATGCGCTGCCGCCGGCGCTGCGGCTGTCGGGCATGGAAGCAGCGAGTTTCATGTGATGAGTACCGAAGTGATCGTCGCATTCGCTTTCCTCCCTGGCGCGCAGCGCCGGGGAGGTGTCGCGGTAATCCGCGACGGAGGGGTCATGGGCCCCATCCATGCTGCGACTCATGACCCCTCCGCCCGCGCAAGGCGCGGGCACCTCCCCGCGCTGCGCGCAGGGAGGAACCCATGACCGAACGCACCGCCACTTTCATCAACATCGGCGAGCGGACCAACGTCACCGGCTCGGCGAAGTTCAAGAAGCTGATCCTCGAGGGCGACTATGCCAGTGCGCTCGACGTCGCGCGCCAGCAGGTCGAATCGGGCGCGCAGGTCATCGACGTCAACATGGACGAGGGCCTGCTCGACGCCGAGCAGGCGATGGAGACCTTCCTCAAGCTGATCGCATCGGAGCCCGACATCGCCAAGGTGCCGATCATGATCGACAGCTCCCGGTGGAGCGTGATCGAGGCGGGGCTGAAGTGCGTCGCCGGCAAGCCGATCGTCAACTCGATCTCGATGAAGGAAGGCGTCGAGCCGTTCATCGCGCAGGCCAAGAAGGTGCGCCGCTACGGCGCCGCCGTCGTCGTCATGGCGTTCGACGAGAAGGGCCAGGCCGACACCCTGCAGCGCAAGGTCGAGATCTGCGAACGCGCCTACGGGATCCTGACCGAGCAGGTCGGCTTCCCGGCCGAGGACATCATCTTCGATCCCAACATCTTCGCCATCGCGACCGGCATCGAGGAGCACAGCAACTACGGCGTCGACTTCATCGAGGCGACGCGCGAGATCAAGCAGCGTTGCCCGCACGTGAAGATCTCGGGCGGCGTCAGCAACCTGTCGTTCTCCTTCCGCGGCAACGAGACCGTGCGCAAGGCGATGCACTCGGTGTTCCTGTACCACGCCATCCAGGCCGGCATGGACATGGGCATCGTCAATGCCGGCCAGCTCGAGGTCTATGACGAGATCCCGGCCGAGCTGCGCGAGGCCTGCGAGGACGCGATCCTCAACCGCCGATCCGACGCGACCGAGCGCCTGCTGGACCTCGCGCCCAAGTACAAGGGCAAGGGCGACGCCGCCGACACGACGCAGGACGCCGAATGGCGGAGCTGGTCGGTCGAGAAGCGGCTGGAACATGCGCTGGTCAAGGGCATCGACCAGTTCGTCGTCGCCGACACCGAGGAGGCGCGCCAGCAGTTGCCCAAGCCGATCGAGGTGATCGAGGGGCCGCTGATGGCCGGCATGAACGTGGTCGGCGACCTGTTCGGCGCCGGCAAGATGTTCCTGCCGCAGGTGGTGAAGAGCGCCCGCGTCATGAAGAAGGCGGTGGCGCACCTGCTGCCCTACATCGAGGCGGAGAAGACCGAGACCTCCAAGCCCAAGGGCAAGATCGTCATGGCGACGGTCAAGGGCGACGTCCACGACATCGGCAAGAACATCGTCGGCGTGGTCCTGCAGTGCAACAACTTCGAGGTCATCGATCTCGGCGTCATGGTGCCGTTCCAGGAGATCCTGAAGAGCGCCAACGACAACAAGGCCGACATGATCGGTCTCTCCGGCCTGATCACGCCCTCGCTCGACGAGATGGTGACGGTGGCCGAGGAGATGACGCGGCAGAACTTTCAGGTGCCGCTGCTGATCGGCGGCGCCACCACCTCGAAGGTCCATACCGCGCTGCGCATCGCGCCCAAGTACCAGGGCACCACCGTGCACGTGCTCGACGCCTCGCGCGCGGTCGGCGTCTGCACCGCGCTGACCTCGGAGTCCGGCGCGCAGGCCCGCGAGTTCGCCCAGAAGGTGGCCCGGGAATACGAGCAGATCCGCGTCGAGCGCGCGGGCGGCGGCAAGGAGAAGCTCGTCACCCTGCAGCAGGCTCGCGCCAACAGCCTCAAACTGGACTGGAGCGACTACACACCGCCCAGGCCCGCGGCCACCGGCACGCGCGTGTTCGCCGAGTATCCGCTGCACGAGCTGGTCGAGCGCATCGACTGGACGCCGTTCTTCCGCGCCTGGGAGCTGGCCGGCAACTATCCGGAGATTCTCGAGGACAAGGTGGTGGGCGAGAGCGCGCGCAAGCTCTATGCCGACGCACGCAAGATGCTGGACCGCATCGTGCGCGAGAAGTGGCTGACCGCGAAGGGCGTGGTCGCGTTCTGGCCGTGCCGCCGCGAAGGCGACGACGTCGTGCTGTTCCAGGACGAGACCTTCAGCAAGGAGGTCTCCCGCCTCTACTTCCTGCGCCAGCAGGTCGCCAAGCGCGCGCCGCGCGCCAACATGTGCCTGGCCGACTTCATCTCGCCCAGGGCCGACTGGATCGGCGGCTTCGCCGTCACCGCCGGCCACGGCATCGAGCAGCACCTCGCCCGCTTCAAGGCCGACCACGACGACTATTCCGACATCATGCTGAAGGCGCTGGCCGACCGCCTCGCCGAGGCCTTCGCCGAGCGCCTGCACGAGCGCGTGCGCAAGACGATCTGGGGCTACGCGCCGGACGAGGCGCTCGCCAACGACGAGCTGATCCGCGAGAAGTATCGCGGCATCCGGCCGGCGCCGGGCTATCCCGCCTGCCCCGACCACAGCCAGAAGCCCGAGCTGTTCCGCCTGCTCAACGCCGGCCAGAACGCCGGCATGACCCTCACCGAGAGCTTCGCGATGATCCCGATCTCGGCGGTCTCGGGCTACTACTTCGCCCATCCGCAGGCCGAGTATTTCGGCGTCGCCCGCATCGGCCGCGACCAGGTCGAGGACTACGCCCGCCGCCGCGGCATCCCGATCGAGCAGGCCGAGAAGTACCTGCGCGCGAACATCGGGTACTGAGTAACCAGCCCAAAGGGTTGCCGCTCGATTTGTCGAGAAAGGTCGCCGGTGGGCAGTGTCCCAATTCGAGTTAGGACGACTGACCCGTCGCGGCACGGTGGTAGTCCGCAAGCTGTGTAGCGAGGCGCGCCGATAACAATTCTTCCATGGCGGACAGGTCGATTGTACCGCCCTTCCATGCCTCATCGGCCTTTTCCAAGGCGTCGTAGTATGGCGGTTTGTCTTGAGCGATCTGGTCCGGAATTGTGTTGTCGCCGGGCAGCAGATACCCACTTCGCACGCATAGGACAAGGTAAGACAGGGCGCGCGAGGTGCGCCCGTTTCCATCCGCGAACGGGTGAATCCAGTTGAGCCGCCACATGACATACGCCGCCAGGTGGATCGCTGCTTTGTCTTCCCAGTTCTCGTTAACGTAGTCGCACATCTGTTCGACCAACTCGGGGACGAGATGGGCGCCGGGCGGGGTGTGCTTGCTCTCCCCGATCTCTACGGGCCCAGGCCGGAAATTGCCCGCATACGACGACAGTCCCTCGAGGGCCGTCCGTTGGAGACCGAGGATGGTCGATATGCGAAGCTTGAAACGCGGGCTTTCCGGCATGGTCCATTGACGGACCAGTTCGAGAACCTGGTCGTACTGGCGCAGGCCGTTGAGAGCCTCAACACGCGCCTTCTCATCGGGATCGCTGATGAGCTCCGGCTCAAGCGCCCTGCTGTGCCGTTCAGTCTCCGACATCAGCTGCGAGCAGGCGCGCTCCCGAGCTTGTCAGCTTGCTCATCGACGATGCGTCGCGTGATGCGGTCGTTTTCAATATTGGTGTTGCCATAGGCAAAGCTGCGACGCTGGCGCTCGACTTCCGCGGGCGTCATCTTAACGTTCTTGGACTTTTCGAGAAGGTACTGGAGATTGTCGTCCGTCATTGTTGTTCCCGCCAACAGGGTACGCGGCGCCCCTGCCACACCACAATAAATAGGGTACCTGAATCGTGAAGGCGGCGCAAACGTCGCTCCGTTTGACCATTAACGTTAGCAGCGTCCGGCGGGATGCCTCGACGGCTCGTGCGCTCCACCAATTCGTCCAGCGGCCAGAGTCGATCAGAGACGGCCGCCGCCATCGCGGGCGTGACCCGAAGGCTCTTGTGCTGCCGGATGCATCGGCCCCGACCAGGTCGAGGACTATGCCCGGCAGCCGCGGCATCCCCGATCGAGCAGGCCGAGAAGTACCTGCGCGCGAACATCGGGTACTGACTTCCTCTACAGCGCAGGGCTATCGCATATGCCCCTCCCGTCGTCTCGACCTAATTCGCCGCGCTGTCCCTTCATCCGCTTAGGGTAGGGCTATCGCAATTCCCCGTCGTCTCGACCGGAGCGCGAAGCGCGGAGCGGAGAGACCTTCTCTCAACGATATGCGGCCTATCGTAGAGAGAAGGTCTCTCCGCGCGGCACGGAGCCTGCCCCGAGGGCATCCGAGGGGGGCCTTGGTCGAGACGACGGAAGAGGCATATGCGATAGCCCTACTCCGCAGGGTGCGCTCCCGCCACCCTGCCCCGTCGCCAGGAGTCGTGATGATGACCCGCCGCCAGGCCAACGCGGGAATACTCGTGACCGCAGCCTTCGTCGGCGCGCCTTGCGGAGGCGATGAAGCTGCCGAAGGACCAGTTCGTCACGTTCGCCCAGACCGTCGGCCATCCCCGCACGTGAGGGCGCCGTCGGTGCCGGGCGCCACCGACGTCCCGTATTTCCGGCTCTCCCGGTCGAGCATCTGCGCCAGCCAGCCGGCATCCGCGGGAGAAGCGTGCTGCAGGCGAAAGTTCCGGAGGCGCAGGGGAACCAGGGTCAGCGACAGCAGCCGGCCGTCGCGCGTGTCGAGCTCGGGCAGATACATGAGCGCAAGATCGGCACGATACTGCTCCTTGCCGGAAATGCCCTCGTAGTCGTTCACGAAGTCGCCGCAGCCATGGAGGATCAGCCTCTGGCGATACGTCTCGATCGCCCTGGGATGGTGCGACGAGTGGCCGTGCACGATCGACACACCGCCATCGACCAGCCGGCGCGCGAATCGCTGCTGGTCCGCCGGAATGCCATAGCCCCAGTTCGCGCCCCAGTGAATCGAGGCGACGACAATGTCGTTCGGCCGCGCCAGCCCCTCGATTTGCCCGAGGACGCGATCCGCCATGGCGTCCGAGAGGTCCGGCAGGAGATTCACCCCCGCCTTGCCGGCGCCCGCGGCCCAGTCCGGAGGGACGCCGCTCGTTTCGGTCGCGAACGAGAAGACCAGCACCCGGCCTTTCGCCCCGAGATCCAGCACGGCAGGAGCCCGCGCCTGCGCGGCGTCGTTGCCCGCGCCGGCGTGCCCGATCTGCAGGCTGTCGAGGGTCGACAGCGTCTCGCTCAGCCCGGCCCCGCCCCAGTCCAGCACGTGGTTGTTGGCGAGAACGCAACAGTCGATGCGGGCCGCGCGGAGGCTGCGCGCATTCTCCGGACTGACCCGGTAGTTGATGCCCTTGGGTTGCCAGTCGTCGCTGCGCGTGATCGCGGTTTCGAGATTGACGATACGCGCATCGGGCCGCCGCCGCTCGAGCTCCGGCAGGGCATCGCCCCAGACGTAGCGCAGATCGACCGGCCAGTTGATCGGTCCATGGGCGCTTTCGGCCAGCTCCACGTAGGTGCGCGCCGAGACGACGAAGGCCTCGTGCAGGCCGGGCGGGCAGGGATCGGGAAGGATCTGGTCGATCCCGCGCCCCAGCATCACGTCGCCGCACAGGAAAAGTCGCATTCTCCAAGCCTCGACGACGCGGTCGACAGCGCCTTGATATGCCTCAACCGCGCCTGATCTGAATCAAGGCGGACGACCGGCCTGCGCTCTAGCAGGAGGCTTGCAAGGCTTCCGCCGATGTCCGTCCAGCAATGCCCGTCCAGAACGCCGAAATCGCGGCGATGTTCGACCAGACCGCCGACCTGCTCGATCTCCAGGGTGAGAACCCGTTCCGTATACGCGCCTATCGCCGCGCCGCACGGGTGATCGAGGGCCTGCCGCAGAGCGTGTTCAGCATGCTCGAGGCGGGCCGCGACCTCTCCGAGCTGCCGGGAATCGGCAAGGACCTCGCCGGCAAGATCGCCGAGATCGAGAAGACCGGACATTTCGAGTTGCTCGACTCGCTCAAGAAGAAGCTGCCGGGCGACATCGGCGAGATGACGGCGCTGCCGGGACTGGGCCCCAGGCGGGTCAAGCTGCTCTACGACAAGCTGAAGGTCCGCACGCTCGACGATCTTCGCCGCACCGTGAAGACCGGCCGCCTGCGTGGCGTGAAGGGCTTTGGTCCGACGATCGTCGGCAAGATCGGACAGGCGCTCGAGAAGCCGGCGGCGCAGAAGCGCTTCAGGCTCTCCGTGGCCGAGGCGGAGGCCAAGCCCCTCGTCGCCCACCTGGAAGCGGTCGCCCGATCCGTCGTGGTGGCCGGAAGCTTCCGCCGGCGGCGCGACACGGTGGGCGATCTCGACATCCTCGCCGTCGCCAGGGACGGCGCGGCGGTCGGCGAAAGGCTGGCGCGATACGAGAACGTTGCCGAGGTGCGGGCGCGCGGTCCCACGCGCACCACGGTGGTGCTGCGGTCGGGGTTGCAGGTCGACCTGCGTGTCGTGCCGGAGGAGAGCTACGGCGCCGCCCTGCTCTACTTCACCGGCTCGAAGGCGCACAACATCGCGCTGCGCAACATCGCGCTGGAGCACCATTGGAAGCTCAACGAATACGGCCTGTTCTCGGGCCGACGCCGCATCGCCGGGGCGACCGAGGAGGAGATCTACGGCAAGCTCGGCCTGGACTACATCCCGCCGGAGCTGCGCGAGGACCAGGGCGAGATCGCCCTGGCGAAAGGCGGACGCCTGCCGCGGCTCATCGAGCTCACCGACATCCGCGGCGACCTGCACGTGCACTCCGACTGGACGGACGGCGCCGAGAGCATTGCGACCATGGCGGAGGCGGCGAAGGCGCGCGGTCACGGCTACATCGCCCTGACCGACCACAGCCGGCGCATCGCCATGGCGCACGGCCTCGATCCGGCGCGGGTGACGCAGCAGATGAAGGCGGTCGATCGCGTCAACGAAAAGCTCGGCAGCTTCACGGTGCTGAAGGGCATCGAGGTCGACATCCTGAAGGACGGCCGCCTCGACCTGCCGGACTCGACGCTCTCGAAGCTCGATCTGGTCGTGGCATCGGTCCACTCCCACTTCGACCTGCCGCGCCACGAGCAGACCGAACGCATCGTGCGGGCACTGCACAATCCGCACGTCTCGATCCTGGGCCACCCGACCGGCCGGCTGATCGGCGTGCGGGAGGCCTATGACGTCGACATGGATGCAATCATCGCGGCCGCGCGCCGGACCGGCTGCATCCTCGAAGTGAACGCCGAGCCGGATCGGCTCGACCTCAACGAGGGCCACGCGCACGCGGCCAAGGATGCCGGCGTGAAACTGGCCATCTCGACCGACGCCCACTCGGTCGGCGCTCTTGCCACGATGCGGTTCGGCGTCGACCAGGCACGGCGCGGATGGCTGGGCGCAGCCGACGTGGTGAATACCCGGCCGCTCGGCGAGCTCCGCAAGCTTCTGCGCCGCCCTTGACCTCGATCAAACGACGTCTATCTGGAGTCGGCTAGGAGTGCTGCACGACCCCACAGAGGGAAAACCCGCCATGGTCAGCACATCGTCCGCATCTTCGTCCGCCAGCCGCGCCGATCTTCAGCGCATCCTGGGCGACCTCAGCGAGCCGAAGCTGATCGAGATCCTGGAGCTCGGGCCCAGCGTCGAGGATCTCGAGGAGGCCACGCTGTGCCTGGCCGGCGACCACGACATCCTGGCCAAGAGCGGCCACCATGTCTCGGCCACGGCCGGCCGGATCGTCGAGATACTGGCCGAAGGCGAGGACGAGGAGGAGCGGCGCTCCCCGGAGGCTTAGCCAAGACGCGCATTCGCCCCTAAGATTTGCCGGTGTCCATCGCCTGGCCCGGCAGGTCGATCGCGGCCGAGCGTACGCTCGGCTCCGCCTCGTGACCTACGTTCTCGTTCTCGCGGTCGGCCTGGTCGCCGGGCTGGTGAGCGGCATCGTCGGCACCGGCGCGACGATCACGCTGCTGCCGGTCCTCGCGCTCGCCTTCGGGCCGAAGTCGGCGATCCCGATCATGGCGGTGGTTGCGCTGATGTCGAACTTCGCCAAGGTCACCTCGTGGTGGCGGGAGATCGACTGGCGCGCCTGCGGGGTGTACGCCCTGGGCGGCATTCCCGGCGGCGCTCTGGGCGCGCGCACCATGCTCAGCCTGCCGTCGCACTGGGTCGACATCGCGCTGGGCTGTTTCTTCCTGTTCATGATCCCGGCCCGCCGCTGGCTCGGCGCGCGCCATCACTCGGTGCCGCTGTGGGCCCTGGCGCCGGCCGGCCTCGCGATCGGCTTCCTGACCGGGATCGTCGTCTCGACCGGGCCGATCACCGTGCCGCTGTTCACCGCCTACGGCCTGATGAAGGGCGCCTTCATCGCCACCGAGGCGATGGCGTCACTGGCGGTCTATGTCAGCAAGGCCACCACCTTCCGCACCTTCGGCGCGCTGCCGGCCGACATCGTCGTCAAGGGCCTGATCACCGGCTCGTCGGTGATGGCCGGCACCTACCTGTCCCGGCTGCTGCTCGAGCGGCTCAGTCTCGCCATGTTCAATCGCCTGCTCGACGGCGTGATGCTGGTCTCGGGGCTGGCGCTCCTCTGGGCCGCCATGCGATGACTGCCACGGCTGCGATGGAGGTCGACGATGGCACGCTCGCCCAAACAGGAAGCCCGCGCTCTGACGGCGGATGAACGTGATCTCGTTGCCAAGTCGCGTCCGCCCGCCCTTCGATCGCTGACCGATGGCGCGCTTGCCACGCTGCTGAAGCGGACGCGCGAGCGGCGCAACCGGGCACGCACGGTGGCCGAGCGCCAGCGTCGCGAGCTGCGCGGCAAGGCACGAGCGCGCGGCGCAGCACCGAGCAGGGCCGACGAAGGCTCGCGGCTCAAGCTCTCGGTCCTGATGACGGCCGTGCAGCGCCTCGATGCCGAGACTGAGCGCCGCCGCCGCGCGAAGGCGAAGACGTCTCTGGTCGCGAGCGCCAGGAAGGCGCTGGCGCTGAAACAGAAGGCCGGCCGCGCCGCGGCGCCGTCGACCAGGCGCGGCGCCGACACGGGCCCGCGCGGCAAGGCGCGCATCACCGTCCAGGATCACGTCCCGCGATCGACGCGCGGCCGCGTCCGCAAGCAGGTGGCGCGGGCCCAGGCCAAGCGCGACGCCCGCCCTCGATAGGGCCTCTTCAAATTCTCCTCTCCCCCGCCAGGGGAGGGCTATCGCATATGCCCCCCCGTCGTCTCGACCGGAGCGCCCCTCGGATGCCCTCGGGGCAGGCTCCGCGCGGAGCGGAGAGACCTTCTCTCAACGATATGCGGCTTATCGTAGAGAGAAGGTCTCTCCACGCGGCACGGAGCCTGCCCCGAGGGCATCCGAGGGGGGCCTTGGTCGAGACGACGGGGGCATATGCGATAGCCTTCCCCTGGCGGGGAAGAGGAACAAGACCGGCCGCCATGCGAGAGGGCTGACCCGACACGCCGCGCGGATCGCGATACAGTGCCGGCGGTTTCCAGGGAGGACGGGATGCTGGCCAACACCACGCGCACCCTGACCGAGGCGCAGCGCGAGCAGTGGGCGGTCGACGGCTATCTCCAGCTCGAGGGCGCGCTGACGCCGGTCGAGGTGGACTTCTTCTCCCGGCTGCTCGACGAGGTGCGCACCAGGCCGGGATTCGAGCCGGCGCCGGGCGAGCTGCCGCGCGGCCATTACGCCTGGAAGCTGCCCGACCAGAACAAGGACGGCTTCATGGATCGGCGCGACCTGCTGCCCTACCACCAAGCGTTCATCGACCTGATCGACCGGCCGGCCGTCTTCGACCTCATCCTCGACCTGATGGGTCCCTACATCCAGTTCTCGATGAGCCAAGCCATCATCCGCGCCTCGACCGACCTATTCCCCGGCTACATCCACACCGACGGCGGCGAGGCGCAGAAGACCATCCGCGTCAGCGAGACCAGCCGGCCGCTGGCGGTGAAGGTGATGTACCTGCTGACCGACGTGACGGAGCCCGACAGCGGCAACTTCACCGTCTTCCCCGGCAGCCACCTGCGGCCCTTCGCCGAGCGCGCCGAGCGCATCCCCAACCCGAAGACGCCGGGCGCGGTGCCGCTGCTCGGCAAGGCGGGCGACGCCTATGTCTTCCCGCACGCGATCTGGCACGGCCCCTCGCCCAACCATTCCGGCAAGGCGCGCAAGACCATCCTCTACAACTACTGCCAGATGTTCATGCGGGCCTACGACTACAGCGGGCCCTACAAGGCGCTGTTCGAGCGCTGCACGCCGCGCCAGCGCCGCCTGCTCGGCGACCTCGGCCACGGCCCCGACTTCCGCCCCGGCGACTTCTTCTACGCGCCGCCGGACCAGGAAGCGCTGATGACCGGCAGCGCCTGAACAATCCACAATCTGGGGATAACCAAGTCGTCGGCCACGGCGTCTTGGGCAATGGCCCCATCGAAAGGGGCGCGATGGCCCGATAAATCGCGCGGCCATTGCCCATAATAGGTGTTCGTGTCGGCGCGCGCGTACTGTCGCGCCATGACGACGAACCAACACCGGGCGAGACGGGCGCGTTGCCCGAAGCACTTGACGGCCGAGCAGCGTCTCGCGCGCAACACCAGGGTCGACCCCCTGACCGGATGCCATCTCTGGCAGGGATCGCTCACCGCCAGCGGCTACGCCCAGATCACCTACCGTGGCCAGCCCCAGGTCGCGCATCGGCTGGCCTGGATGCTGAAGCACGGCGCGATCCCCAAGGGCATGGACGTTTGCCATCGCTGCGACGAGCGGCACTGCATCAATCCGGACCATCATTTCCTGCAGACGCGCTACGGCAACATGGCCGACTTCCGGCGCAAGCGCCGGCTGCGCATCAAGCGCGCCTTTGCCGACGCCAAGGGCGAGGGAGGATTGCCCGCCGACGCCACACGCAACGAGATCACGCCGATCCGCATCTACGTGCGCGGCGTCGAGATCGTCGGCGAAGCGGTGATCCGGCCGTTCGATCCGACCGCTGCGTCTCAGCCGGCGGCGGCCTCCAGCGCGCAGCCGGAGACGGTGATGCGGTGCATCAGCCGGCGCTCGCCGTGATAGTCGTTGGCGGCGTAGTGCCAGGTGGCGCGGTTGTCCCAGAAGGCGATCGAGCCCTCGCGCCAGCGGAAGCGGCAGGTGAACTCGGGCCGCGCGGCATGGCGGTAGAGATGCTCGAGCAGCGGCCTGCTGTCCTCCGCCGACCAGTGCTCGAAGCGCAGGGTGAACGCGGGATTGACGTAGAGCGCCTTGCGGCCGCTCAGCGGGTGGCGGATCACCACCGGATGCACCACGTCGGCGCCGACCTTTTCCTGGTTGCCGTAGCGGCTCTTGCCCTCGGGGTTCTGGTCGTTCAGGCCGCCCTTGCCGAATATGTGCGCCGAGCCGTGCACCGCATTCATGCCCTCGAGCGTGCGCTGCAGGCCGGGCGAGAGCGTCTCGAAGGCGCGGTACATGTTCGCGAACAGCGTGTCGCCGCCCTCGTCCGGCAGCTCGCGCGCCAGCAGGATCGAGCCCATCGCGGGCTCGGCGTCGTAGGAATGATCGGTGTGCCAGCCGCCGCCGATGTTGGTCTTCTGCTCCGGCTCCTTGCGCACCTCGGCGATCTGCGGATAGCCGGCGACAGACTTGAAGAACCTGTTGACGTCGATCGGCGCCCAGCGTTCGGCGAACGCGATATGCTGCTCGGGCGTGAGGGTCTGTTCGCGGAAGAAGATCACGCCGTGCTCGACGAAGGCGGCATGAACCTCGTCCCACTGGCGATTGCTCATCGCCTCGAGATTGACGCCCAGCACCTCCGCGCCGCAGCCGCCGGTGAGCTTGCGAACCTGCACCGTCTCGTAACTCATGGCTTTCCTCCGCGACCAAAGCCTAACGCGTCTGGACGCCGAGCAACAGCAGTGCCGCCGACAGTGGTCACTCCCTCTCCGCTGCGTCAGCGGGGGAGAGGACGACTTAAGCCGCCATCGCGAGGTTGCTGTAGCGGGTCAGGTGGTGCTGCTGGTTGCCGAACATCAGGTCGATCATGGTCAGCCGCTTGAAGTAGTGGCTGACCGACAGCTCGTCGGTGACGCCCATGCCGCCGTGCATCTGCACCGCGCTCTGGCCGCAGAACTTGCCCGACTTGCCGATCTGCACCTTGGCGCCCGAGGCCGCCTTGCGGCGCACCACCGGATCCTTGTCGTCGATCTTGAGCGTCGCCATCAGGGTCATCGAGCGCGCTTCCTGGGCGTTGGTGAAGCAGTCGACCATGCGGTGCTGCAGCACCTGGAACTTGCCGATCGGCACGCCGAACTGCTTGCGGGTCTTGATGTACTCCAGCGTCGCCGCGTTGATGGCGTCCATGCAGCCGGTCGCCTCGGCGCACAGCGCCACGATCGCGCGGTCGACCGCATCCTCGACCACCGGGAAGGCGCCGTCGACCTTGCCGAGCACCGCATCGGCGCCGACCGAGACCTTGTCGAAGGTGAGCTCCGACGCCCGCAGCGCATCTTGCGTGGGATAGTCGCGCCGCGTCAGGCCCTTGGCCTTGCCGTCGACCACGAACAGGGTGAGGCCCTTCTCCTCGCGCGCGCCGCCGGCGGTGCGGGCCAGCACGATGATGTCGTCGGCCGAGGCGGCGTTGTAGACGACGCCCTTGTGGCCCGACAGCGTGTAGCCCGCGCCGCTCTTCTCGGCCTTGAGCGAGACGTCGGCGAGGTTGTAGCGGCTCTGGCGCTCCAGCCAGGCGAAGGCGAACTGCTTCTTGCCCTCGATCATCGGCGCCAGCAGGGCCTCCTTCTGCGCCGCCGAGCCGGCCGCGGCGATCATGCCGCCGCCCAGCACCACCGTCGGCAGGAACGGCTCGAGGACGAGGCCTTTGCCGAACTGTTCCATGACGATCATGGTCTCGATCGGGCCGCCGCCGTAGCCGCCATCCTCTTCCCTGAACGACATGCCGAGCCAGCCGAGCTCGGCCATCTGCGCCCAGTTCTCGGGCAGGAAACCCTTGTCGGTCGCGGCGATCTTGCGCCGGTTCTCGAAGGCGTACTTGTCGCGCACGAAGCGCTCGGCCGCATCCTGCAGCTGCTTCTGTTCGTCGGACAGGCTCAGGTCCATTTCCCTCTTCCTCCAGTGACCGTCGCCCCGAGCGAAGCCGAGGGGCCTCTTCGTTGCAGCAACAAAAGAGATCCCTCGGCTGCGCTCGGGATGACGGGATGTTATAGTCCCAAGATCGCTTTCGACACGATGTTCTTCTGAATCTCGGTGCTGCCGCCGTAGATCGTGGTCTTGCGCATGTTGAAATAGCGCGGCGCGGCGGGCGCGGCGTGATCGGGGCCGATCGGCGTCTCGTTGGTGTCCCGGAACAGCAGATCGGGCTGGTACGGCGCGGCGTACTCGCCGACCGCCTCCATGGCGAGCTCGGCGATGCGCTGCTGGATCTCCGAGCCGCGCACCTTGAGGATCGACGCCTCGGGGCCCGGCGCACCGCCGAGCTGCAGGGTCGACAGGGCGCGCAGCTCGCTCATCTCCAGCGCCTGAACCTGCAGATCGACGTCGGCGATCTTCTCCTTCAGCGAAGGATCGTCGTTCAGCTGCCACAGCGAGCGCACGCCGCGCTTGGAGGCCGGGACCTCGGCGATGCCGAGCCGCTCGTTGGCGAGCAGGAACTTGGCGCAGGTCCAACCCTCGTTCTCCCTGCCGATCAGGTTGGCGGCCGGAACCTTGACATTGTCGAAGAACACGTCGTTCACGTGGTGCGCGCCGTCGACCATGATGATCGGCCGCACCGTGACGCCGGGCGTCTTCATGTCGATCAGCAGGAAGGAGATGCCCTCCTGCGGCTTGGCGTCGGGATCGGTGCGCACCAGGCAGAAGATCCAGTCGGCCCAGTGGGCGAACGACGTCCAGGTCTTCTGCCCGTTGACGATGTAGTGATCGCCGTCGCGGACCGCGCGCGTGCGCAGACTGGCGAGGTCGGAGCCGGCGCCCGGCTCGGAGTAGCCCTGGCACCATTGCACCTCGGAGGTGCGGATGCCGGGCAGGCAGCGCTCCTTCTGCGCGTCGTCACCGAAGGTGTAGATCACCGGCCCGACCATCTTCACGCCGAACGGGATGATGCGCGGCGCGCCCTCCTCGGCCAGCACGTTCTCGAACAGGAAGCGCTGGGTGACGTCGAAGCCCGGCCCGCCATACTTCTTCGGCCAGGTGTAGGGCAGCCAGCCCTTCTTCCCCAGCGCCTGCTGCCACACGACATGGTCGGCGCGGTCGTAGTGCTTGCCGGAGACGGTCTTCTCCCTGGTCGCGGGCGACAGGTTCGCGCGCGTGAAGGCGCGGACCTCGTCGGCGAAGGCTTTGTGTTCGGGCTTGAGGGCAAGGTCCATGATTACTCCGTCGCCCCGAGCGAAGCCGAGGGGCCTTTTTTCGTGTCGACGAGAAGAGAGGTCCCTCGGCTACGCTCGGGACGACGGGTGATCATCACAACCCCAGCACCATCTTGGAGATGATGCCCTTCTGGATCTCGTTGCTGCCGCCGTAGATCGTGGTCTTGCGGGTGTTGAAGTAGCGTGGCGCGGCGAGGTGCGCGTACTCCGGACCGACCGGCTCCTCGTTGCTGCCCTGCCACAGGAGGCCGGGCAGGTACGGCGCCGAATATTCGCCGACCGCCTCCATGGTGAGCTCGGTGATGCGCTGCTGGATCTCCGAGCCGCGGATCTTGAGCCCCGAGACTTCCGGCCCCGGCTGGCCGCCCTGCGCCATCTGCGACAGCACGCGCAGCTCGGTGAACTCCAGCGCCGTGACCTGGATCTCGAGATCGGCGATCTTCTCGGCGAAGCTCCGGTTCTCGATCAGCGGCTTGCCGTTGTCCTGCTCGGCGCGGGCGATCTCCTTCAGCGCCTCGACGCCGCGCTTGGACTGCGGCACCGCGGCGATGCCCAGCCGCTCGTTGGCCAGCAGGAACTTGGCGCAGGTCCAGCCCTCGTTCTCCCTGCCGACCAGATTGGCGACCGGGACCTCGACGTTGTCGAAGAACACCTCGTTCACCTCGTGGCCGCCGTCCATCATGATGATCGGCTTCACGGTGATGCCCGGCGTCTTCATGTCGATCAGGAGGAAGGAGATGCCCTCCTGCGGCTTGGCCCTGGGATCGGTGCGCACCAGGCAGAAGATCCAGTCGGCCCAGTGGCCCATCGTGTTCCAGGTCTTCGAGCCGTTGACGATGTAGTGGTCGCCCTGCTTCTCGGCGCGCGTGCGCAGGCTCGCGAGGTCGGAGCCCGAGCCCGGCTCGGAATAGCCCTGGCACCACCACACGGTGCTCTCGCGGATCGGCGGCAGGTACTTCGCCTTCTGCTCCTCCGAACCGAAGGTGTAGATCACCGGCCCGACCATCTTGGTGCCGAACGGGATGATGCCCGGCGCGTACTCCTCGGCGCAGATGTTCTCGAAGATGTAGCGCTCGGCCGGCGTGAAGCCCGGGCCGCCGTACTTCTTCGGCCAGGTGTAGACCAGCCAGCCCTTCTTCCCGAGCGCCTGCTGCCAGCGCATGTAGTCGTCGCGGATCAGGTGCTTGCCGTTCTTGACCTTGTCGCGCACGTCGGCCGGCAGGTTGGCCTTCACGAAGGCGCGTACTTGCCCGGCGAACTTCTGCTCTTCAGGGGTGAATGCGAGATCCATCGATCCCTCCCGCTTGCGACCTTTCGGATTCGGCCGGAGTTTAGCCGCGAGACCGGAACGCACAACCGGATTGCGGCTCGAAGCGCCATTCAGCGGAACGACTTTACGCTGGAAATTCCTGCGTCAAGCACCAATGGCAAAACGGAAAAACTGCTCGAGCGGCGCCCGGTCTGCCGGTGCAACCGGGTCCGGCGCGCGGGCTTCGAGCGCCTCCAGGCTCTGCCCGATCCAGCGGTCGAGCACCGGCAGGCGCTGCGCTTCGGCGGCTTCGCTCGCCCGACGTTTGGTGCGCAGCATCTCGATCAGGGTCTCGCGCACGTCGGCCGGCGGCGTCACCGCATCCATCAGGTCGAGAAAGCGCATCGGCACCAGGCTGCGCGCGGCGAGCAGATAGTGGCAGGCGAGCAGCGGCCGCACGGCATAGAAGTACTTCTTCTGGCGCACCGTCTCGCCCATCAGGTAGGTGCGCCGCTGGCCGCGCGCCATGCTGAGATAGTGGCGATAGGCTTTCACCGGATCGAATACCGACAAGGCCATGTCATGGAAGCGCGCAGCCAGCGGCCGCTCGAGGTAACGGGTCGGCGAGCTCAGCCATTCGAACAGGACCGGGTTGCCCTTGAGCGCGAGCCGCAGCGCCTTGCGCAGGTCCCAGCCGTTGACGTCGTAGACGCCCTCGATCGGCGTCTCGATGACGTCGCGCTGCTCGTCCAGCGACAGGTACCAGTCGCGCGGATGGCGATAGAGGAAGCGCACGTCGTAGTCGCTGTCGAGCGAGGCGAAGTCCCACGCCCGGCTGCCCGATTCGCAGGCGTAGAAGATCTCGACGCCGAACGTGCGCTCGATCCCGGCCAGTCTTCGATCGATGTTGGCGCGCACCTCGACCAGCTCGGCCAGCCGCACCAGCGCCTGGCGCGTGCCCTCCTCGTTGTCCTCGGGCCTGACGCCCGCCGGCAGGTTGTCGAACCGCATGGCGACCTCGGTGCCGCCTGCGACGTCGCGCAGCACCGTCGTCACGGTCATCTCGCCGGCACGCTCCGGCGCGTCGAAGCGGATGCGTTCGACAACCTGCTCGTTCGGCACGCGCGCGACGAACGTCGAGCCGAACGTGTCGGCGCGTCCGTCCTCATAGCGGAGCGTCATGCGGTAGCTCGCATCGCCGGCGGCGAGCAGGCGCGCCGTCATGTCCAGCGGAAAGCGCCAGCGCACGAGCTCGCGCGGCTCGCTGCAGGCGCGCCAGACCGCCTCGCGCGGCGCGCGCATGACACAGGAAATCGAATGGTTCCTCATGACGGCTGGAAATCTAGCCGCAACCCCCGGCCGGTCGAAACCGTTCGTCCTCCAGAAAGGACGGGATCGTGTCGCTTCCGCGTATCCTCCTCGCTTTCGCTGCCGCCGCCAGCCTGACCACCAGCCTGGCCGGTTGCGGCGTTGTCGCCTTTCCGGTGCGCACCACCAGCGCGGCCGTAAAGATCGTTCCGGTGGCCGGCGACGTGGTCGCCTATCCGCTCGACAAGACGGCCGACGCGATCGACTGACATTCACCAGCACCGCCGATCAGCGGCAACATCCGGGTGCCCTCCCGTCGCGGACAGGAGCCAGATGCGGCCAGCCCCACGATTGTAGGCTCATGTGTAGGCTCATGAGGGGACGATCAAGGTCTTGTCGGTCTTCAACGCGGCGATGTCGGCGTCGCTCAGGCCCGCCTCGCGCAGCACCTCGACACCGTCCTCGCCGATGCGCGGCGCATGGCGGCGGAACTCGACCGGCGTCTTCTCGAAGTCGAGCGGGCTCTTGAAGGTCTTGATCAGGCCCTCGGTCGGATGCTCGCGGTCGGTGAAGAAGCCGGTCGCCTTGAGGTGCGGGTCGTCGAACAGGTCTTCGAGCGTGTTCACCGGCATCGCCGGAATGTCGGCCTCGTCGAGCTCGTCGAGCCAGTCCTGCGTCTTGCGGTGCTTCATCAGCGCGTCGAGCACCTGGTAGAGCTCGCTGAAGTGCTTGGGCCGGACCGTGCGGTCGCAGAAGCGCGGGTCCTTGGCAAGGTCGGGCCGCTCGACGATCTCGAAGAACTTCACCCAGTGCGCGTCGGTGTAGGGCAGCGCGCAGATGTAGCCGTCCAGGGTCGGGAACGGATGGCGGTACTTGTTGATGATGCGGTCGTAGCCCATCGCGCCGCGCCCCGGAGTCCATGTCTCGCCGAACAGATGCTCGGTCAGCCAGAACGAGGCCAGCGTCTCCAGCATCGGCACCTCGATCAACTGGCCCTCGCCGGTACACTTGCGATGGTAAAGCGCGCCCAGCACGGCGATGCAGAGATGGAGCCCGGTCGTCTTGTCGGCAATCAGGCTCGGTATGAACTTCGGCGCCTCGCCGTCGACCCGGCTCTGCAGCGAGGCCGCGCCCGACACGCCCTGCACGAGGTCGTCGAACGCCGGCTTGTGGCCGTACGGGCCCTTGCGCGCATAGCCCAGCGAGTAGGCGTAGATGATCGACGGGTTCACCTTCTTCAAGTCCTCGTAGCCCAGGCCCAGCCGCTCGATCGCCGCCGGCCGGCTGTTGTGGATGAACAGGTCGGCGCCCTTGATCAGGCCCTTCAGGATCTCGACCGCCCTGGGTTTCTTGAGGTCGAGGCAGAGCGAGCGCTTGTTGCGGTTGGCCGCCATGTAGATCGGGCCCATGCTCTTGTCGCGGCCCATCGAGCCGCCCGACAGACGCAGCAGATCGCCCTCCGGCGGCTCGACCTTGATCACGTCGGCGCCCATGTCGGCCAGGTGCTGCGTGGCGAACGGCCCCAGCAGCACGGCCGTCAGATCGATCACCTTCACGCCCGCCAGCGGTCCCGGCATTTCGTTCCTCACTCGGCTTACTATCGCTCATCGTAATCTGCTCTCCTCCCTATGCGAAGCATGGGAAGGTGGCGCAGTCTTCTGCGCCGGAGGGGTCATGGGCGACAACAAGACTGTGGCCCGTGACCCCTCCGCCCGCGTATGACGCGGGCACCTCCCCGCGCTGATGCGCAGGGAGGAAACAAGACGAGGGAGCGAAATGCCCGGAGCGTTGGACGGCCTGTTGGTGGTGAGCGTCGAGCAGGCGGTGGCCGCTCCCTATTGCTCGGCTCGCCTGGCGGATGCCGGTGCGCGGGTGATCAAGATCGAGCGACCCGAAGGCGATTTCGCGCGCGGCTACGACAGCTACGTGCATGGCCTCAGCAGTTATTTCGTCTGGCTGAACCGCGGCAAGCAGTCGGTCGCGCTCGACTTCAAGAAGGCGGGGGATTCCGCGCTGCTGCAGCGCCTGATCGGCAAGGCCGATGTGCTGATCCAGAACCTGGCGCCCGGCGCCGCCGAGCGCGCGGGCTTCGGCTCGGCCGCGATGCGGGCCAAGCACAAGCAATTGATCACCGTCGATGTCTCGGGCTACGGCGACCATGGCCCCTACAAGAACCGCCGTGCCTACGACCTGCTGGTGCAGGCCGAGAGCGGGCTGGCCTCGATCACCGGCACCGAGCATGCGCCGGGCCGCGTCGGCATCTCGGCGACCGACATCGGCACCGGCATGTACGCCCATGCCGCCGTGCTCGAGGCGCTGATCGCGCGGCAGAAGACGGCCGAGGGCCGCGCGATCAAGGTCTCGCTGTTCTCATCGATGGCCGAATGGATGGCGGTGCCGCTGCTGGCAATGGACTACTCCGCCTACGAATGGCCGCGACTCGGCCTCACCCATCCGTTCATCGCTCCTTACGGCGTCTATCCGTCGAGCGACGACGTGCCCGTCCTCATCTCGATCCAGAACGATCGCGAGTTCGAGCGGCTGTGCCACAGCGTGATCGACCGGCCGGGGCTCGAGAAGGACCCGAAGTACGCGACCGGTATCGCCCGCAACGAGCGGCGCGACGACACCAACTCTATCGTGCGCGAGGCCTTTTCGAAGATCACCTTCGCGGAGCTGGCGACGCGGCTCGACGCGGCGCAGATCGCCTGGGCGCGCGTCAGCAACATCGCCGCCCTGTCGAAGCATCCGCAGCTTCGCCGCATGCATTTCAAATCGTCGAAGGGCGATGTCACGGTGCCGGCGCTCGCGGCCTCGTGGGACGGCCAGGGCGAACGGTTGGGCGACGTTCCGGACCTCGGCCAGCACACGGACCAGGTGCGCCGAGAGTTCAGCGAGTGATTCCTCCCCATCGAAGGCCCTCTCCGCGCGCGTCATACGCGTGGGGAGAGGGAGGGGACCCGCGCTTGCGCGGGGAGGGTGAGGTGTCGGGAATCTTTTCTTTCGCTACCCCGCGACGTTTCTGTGACGCCGACCACCTCACCCTCCCATTGCTTCGCAATGGGCCCCGCCCTCTCCCCCACTTGGTGGCGGAGAGGGACCATGAGCAAGGACGGTTAGCTTGAAGCGCATTGTCGAAGGCGGCCGGCTGGCCGGCTTCGG
>JAFEFF010000187.1 GCA_018240745.1 Pseudomonadota bacterium | reverse complement strand
CGGCCTTCAACGACCCGACCTCGCCGCCCAATGCCCGGCCGCGTCAGAGCATCGAGGTCCGGACGCTGGCGTTCTGGGGCTGAGTCTTTTGCTGGGGGCGCGCCACGGAGTGGCGCGCCCCCAGCGAAAGACGTCAAGCCGCCGCCAAGGCCTGCGTGAGGTCGGCGATCAAATCGTCCGGATGCTCGATCCCGACGGACATCCGGATCGTCGTGTCGAGCACGCCGATCCGGGCGCGCACCGCGGCGGGGACGCCCGAGTGCGTCATCGCCGCCGGATGGCTCGCCAGTGACTCGGTGCCGCCGAGGCTGACCGCCAGCTTGAAGACCTGCAGGGCGTTGAGGAAAGCGAACGCTTCCTTCTGACCACCCTTGATGTCGAAGGAAAAGGTCGAGCCTGCGCCCGTGCACTGGCGCGCATAGGTTTCGGCCGCCTTCGAACCCGGCTCGAGGAATTCGAGATAATGGACGCGGTCCACCTTGGGATGGTCGCGCAGATATTCGGCGACCACCCGCGCGTTGGAGTTCGCCCGTTCCATGCGGATCGCCAGCGTTTCGAGCGAGCGGCCCAGCATCCAGCAGGAATGAGGATCGAGCTGGGTGCCGAAGCTGCCGCGCAGCGCCCTGATCGGCGCCATGGTGGCCCTCGATCCGAGGGCGGCGCCGGCGATCAGGTCGGAATGGCCGCCGACATACTTGGTGAGCGAATAGAGCGAGACGTCGGCGCCGTGCGCCAGCGGATGCTGGAACACCGGGCCCAGCAGGGTGTTGTCGCAGGCCAGGATTGGCCGGAAGCCTTGTGCCGCGCCGATCTCGTCGGCGACCCGACGCAGCAGCGCGATGTCGACCAGCGTGTTGGTCGGATTGGCCGGTGTCTCGACCAGGATCAGCGAGACCCGCCCCCTCGCGCGCGCCGCCTGCGCGGCTTCGCGAATGGCCGCTTCGTCGACTCCATCGACGAAGCCGACGGCGCCGATGCCGAAGTTCGCCATCGTGTTGGCCAGCAGCGTTTCGGTCCCGCCGTAGAGCGGCTGGGAGTGCAGCACGACGTCGCCGGGCCGGGCGATGGCGAGGATCGTCGTGGTGATCGCCGCCATGCCGGAGGCGAACACGCCGCACGTCTCCGCACCCTCGTAGACCGCGAGCCGGTCCTCGACGATCTCGCTGTTGGGATGATTGAAGCGCGAGTAGACCAGCCCGGCATTGCTGCCCGGCGGCGGCTGCTTGCGGCCCGACGTGTAGTCGAAGAAGTCGCGGCCTTCCTCGGCCGAGCGGAACACGAAGGTCGAGGTGAGGAAGACCGGCGGCTTGACCGCGCCCTCCGAGAGCGCCGGGTCGTAGCCGTAGCCCAGCATCAGGGTTTCGGGCCTGAGGACGTGGTTGCCGATGCGGGTCTTGGAGGGGCGAGGCGCGGCCATGGCGGGTCTCCTGTCTGGGTTGGCGACAAGATAACGCCGGTCAGGACCAAATAGCCCGTCGTCCCGACTCGCGCGGGGTAACCCCCGCGCTTTAGCGCCGAAGGCGCGCAGTGGAGGGACCTCTTTTCAACAAACCAGCGCAAATCGCAGAAAAAAGGTCCCTCCACTACGCCTCGCTTCGCTCGGCTTCGGTCGGGACGACGGGGATTACGACTGCGCGATGGCCTCCAGATGCTCCACCAGCTCGTCGGGGTTGCTGTAGAACGGGCTGTGGCCGCACTCCATGGTGATCACCTTGCACGGCAGTGTCTTCACCATCGCCCGCTGGCGGCCGATGCGGACAGCGTTGTCGAGCGTGCACTCGATGTACCAGCGCGGCACCGAGCCATAGCGGTCCTCGGTGAGGGTGAGCGGCGTGGTCGAGATCGAGATCGGCTGCGGTCTCAGCCGCTCCATCGCGCGATAGCGGTCCTCCGGCGAGACGTCCTGGTAGAACAGGGCCGGCAGCTGCGCGCGGGCGAAAGTGTAGGTGAGGCCGTCGGGGCTGACCTCGCGCGAGCGGCGGAACAGGATCTCGGGATCGCCCGCGGTCATCTCGCGGCTTGCCTTGCCCGAGGGCGGCATCAGACCGCAGAGATAGACCAGCGCCTTGATGCGCCGCCGCCGCGCCTCCGCGGTCTGGCTGATGGTGACGCCCCCCAGCGCATGGCCGACCAGCACCACCGGCTCCTCCATCTTGTCGAGCAGGCGCGAGATCTTCTCGACGTTGTCGGCGAGCGTGACGTTGGCCGGCGGCGTGTGATCCTTGCCGAGGCCGGGCAGATCGGGCGCGCAGACCTTGTGGCCGTGGCTCTCGAGGATCGGCTGGACCTTCTCCCAGCACCAGCCGCCGTGGCACGCGCCATGGACGAGGATGAACGTTGCCAAGACCTCACCTCCGCCCGACGACGGTGCGCGCGCCGGGCGCAGGCACGAAGAAGTCCGGCATCAAGGGTGTGCCGGGGGAGACGGCATATTGGTCGAAGTCGGTGACGCCCGCGGCCGCGAGCACCTCATCGTCGATGAAGAAGTTGCCGCTGCACTCCTTCGCCGGCTTGTTCAGGATCAGCCAGGCGGCATCGGCCATGATCTCGGGCTTGCGGCAGCGCTTCATGCCTTCCTCGCCGCCCAGCACGTTCTGGATCGCCGCCGTGGCAATGCCGGTGCGCGGCCACAGGCCGTTGAACGCGATCTTGCCCTTGAACTCTTCCGCCATCGCCCACGCGTAGACCGACATAGAGTACTTGGCCAGCGTGTAGGCCGGGTGGTTGACGAACCATTTCACGTCGAAGTCGAGGGGCGGCGAGAGGTTCAGCACGTGCGGGTTGCCGGCCTTCAACAGGTGCGGGATGCACTTCTGCGAGACCAGGAAGGTGCCGCGCGCATTGATCTGGGTCATCAGGTCATAGCGCTTGATCGGCGTCTGCAAGGTGCCGGTCAGGCTGATGGCGCTGGCATTGTTGACGAGGATGTCGATGCCGCCGAACTTCGCCACGGTCTCGGCGACGGCCTTCTCCACGCTCTGCTCGTCGCGGATATCACACGGCAAAGGCAGCGCTCTTCCGCCGTTTTTCTCGATCGTCTCAGCAGCGGTGAAGATGGTTCCAGGAAGCCGCGGATCGGGCTTCACCGTCTTGGCGGCGATGGCGATGTTGGCGCCGTCGCGGGCGGCCCGCGTCGCGATTGCGAGACCGATACCGCGACTCGCGCCGGTGATGAACAGCGTCTTGTTCGCGAGGCTCATACACCCCCTCGAATTCTCATTATCGTCTATAGCTGCCTGTTTCCGGGGCGGCTAGCCTTTGGGTGCCGCAGGGGAGCCATGCAATGAATCCGTGTTTCCAGACCGCCACGTCGCTTGCTCGCGCCATACGAAATGGAAAGCTCACGTCGCGTGAGGCGACCGAAGCGCACCTCGACCGCATCGAGCGGCTGAACGGATCGATCAATGCGCTGGTCGTGATCGACCGCGAGAGCGCCTTGAAGGCGGCCCGCGCGGCCGACCGCACGACAGCGAAGAGAGGCACGACGCTCGGCCCGCTGCACGGCGTGCCGATCACCATCAAGGAAGCCTTCGATGTGGCCGGTCTGCGCACCACCTCGAGCCATCCGCCGCTCAAGGACAATATCGCCAGGGCCGACGCCTCTCTCGTGGCGCGGCTGCGCGCGGCGGGCGCAGTGATCCTGGGCAAGACCAACGTGCCCGAGCTGTGCGCCGACTTTCAGACCGACAGCCCCCTGTTCGGGGTGACCAAAAACCCCTGGGATCTGGCGCGCGGCGCCGGCGGCTCGACCGGCGGCGGCGCCGCCGCGGTGGCGGCGCGGCTGTCGCCGCTCGAGCTGGGCAGCGACATTGGCGGCTCGGTGCGCAATCCCGCGCACTACAACGGCATCTTCTCGCTGAAGCCGACCGAGTGGCGCGTGCCGGGTCGCGGCCATGTGCCGGACCTGCCGGGCAAGACGCGCGCGGTGCGCTACATGGGCTGTTTCGGGCCGCTGGCGCGCTCGGTCGGCGATCTGGAGCTGGCGCTGCGCGTCGTCGCCGGGCCCGACGGCTACGAGGCCGAGGCGGCGCCGGTGCCGATCGGTCCGGTGCCCAGGCTCGAGGCGTCGGACCTCCGGATCGCGGTGCTGGAATCCAACCCGCTGGTCGAGGTCTCGCAGGACACGGCGAAGGTCGTGCAGGCGACCGCAAAGCTCCTGTCGAAGGCCGGCGCCAGGGTGAAGCGGGCGGCGCCCGAGGGCTTCGACTGGACGCAGAGCTGGGAGGATTGGTGCGATCTCTTCCAGTACCTGATCAACGCGCTGCAGCCGCTCGAAGTGCGCCAGCGCTTCTTCCCGATGATCGCCTCTTCCGATCCGTCGGCGCGCTCGGCGGCGCGCGGGGCGCGGCTCGACATGGCGGCGTTCTTCGCCGTGCTCGATCGTCGCGACCAGGCCATACGCCAGTGCGAGCGCCTGCTCGATGACTACGATGCCTGGCTGATGCCGGTGATGCCGGGCGCGGCCTTCGTCCGCCAGAGCCGGAAGGAGCCGCTGGTGATCGATGGCCGGCCCTATCCGTATTTCTTCGCCGGCACGTCCTACAACCATCTCGCCAATCTGACCGGCCAGCCGTCGATCGTGCTGCCGTGCGGCTTCTCGAAGGAGGGCCTGCCGATCGGCCTGCAGCTCACCGGCAAGCGTTGGGGTGAGGCCAGGCTGCTGGGCGTCGCCAAGGTGCTGGAGAAGCTGCTGCCGCCCTGCCCGGTGCCGCCGGCGCTGGCCCAGTAGGGCAGACTGCCATCGACCCTGTCACCGACGTGACAGGGTTCAAGTGCAAGCCGGCGTGCGTTTCAGGCGTTTCCTGCCACCGGTCCGCCACTCCCCGCCAGGATGGGCGATTATTCGATTTTCACATTCGCCGCTTCGAGGATTTTCTGCCAGCGGGCGTACTCCTGCTTGTGGAAGGCGGCGAAGGCGGCCGGCGCCATCTCTTCCGGCGTCGGGATGTCCTGGCCGAGATCCTCCATGCGATGGCGGATGTCGCTGTCCTGCATGGCCGCGATCGCGGCGGCATTCAGCCTGGCCACGATCTCCGGCGGCGTGCCCTTGGGCGCCCACAGGCCGTGCCAGATCGAGATCTCCATAGGATAGCCGGCCTCGGCGGCGGTCGGGATCTCCGGAGCCGCGGGCGAGCGTTTCCCGGCAGTGACGGCGTGCGCCCTGATCTTGCCGGCGCGGACCTGCGGCAGCGAATTGGCCGCCTGGTCGACCATCACCTGGATCTGGTTGGCGACCAGGTCCTGCATCGCGGGGCCCGTGCCGCGGTAGGGGATGAGCTGGTACCTGGCGCCGGTCGCGGCGAAGAAGGCGAGCGCGCCCAGATGGGCACCGGAGCCGATGCCGGCGGTGCCGCCCGGCACCCTGTCTCCGTTGGCCTTGAGGTATGCCACGAGCTCCCCGAGGTCCTTGACCGGCATCTGGCTGGAGGTGACCACCAGCATCGGGTTCTGTGGCAGCCGAGCGATCGGCTCCAGGTCGGTCAGGAGGTTGTAGTTCAGGTTCTTGTAGATCGTGCCGTTGGCGACGTGCGTGCCGACATGGCCGATGCTGACCGTATAGCCGTCGGGTGCCGCGCGCACTGCCTTGCCGACGGCGATCGTGCCTGCCGCGCCGGTGGTGTTGTCGATGATGAACTGCTGGCCGAGCTCCTTGGCCATGCGCTCGCCGATCAGGCGCGCCATCAGGTCGGTCGGCCCGCCGGCGGCGAAGGGCACGATCAGGGTGATCGGCTTGCCGGGATAGCTGTCCGCTGACGCGCCCCCGGCAGCGAGAGTCGCCGGCAGACCGGCGAGGAGGGTTCTACGCAACATCGATTCGCTTCCTTCCCGATACTCAGCGCCACTTGAGCATCGCGCGTTCCACCATGCCAAGGCCCCAGCCGATCAGCAGGCCGAGCAGCGACAGCATGACCACCCCGGCCAGCAACTGGTCGGTCTGCATCAGGCTGCCGGCCGTCAGCACGAACGCGCCGATGCCCTGCTGCGCGCCGATCATCTCGGCGGCGACGACCAACAGCAGCGCGACCGACGCAGAGATACGGAAGCCGGCCAGGATGCCGGGCATGGCGCCGGGCAGCAGTATCTTGGCGACGATGTCGCGGGCCGGCAGGCCGAAGCTCTGGCCCATACGGATCAAGTTGCGCGGTACCGAATCGCAGGCGGTGTAGGCCGAGATCGTCGTCGGGAAGAACACGCCGAGCGCAATCGTGGCGATCTTCGACGGCTCGCCGATGCCGAACCACAGGATCAGGAGCGGCAGCAGGGCGATCTTGGGGATCGGGAACAATGCCGACACGATCGGGATGCCGGCCGCACGCGCCGCGGAGAAGATGCCCATGGCGAGGCCGACCGCCAGCCCCGCGGCCGTGCCAATCAGCCAGCCCGGCACGATGCGACCGAGAGAAGCGGTGACGTGACCGACCAGCGTGCCGTCCTGCCACAGCGCCACGAGCGCCTTCACGACGCTGAGCGGGCTCGGCATGAAGAGCGGTGGCAGAAGGCCGGTGTTGGAGGCGGCTTGCCACAGCGCGATCAGGACGGCGAACACGAGCCAGGGCAGCACGCGGCGCGGTGCCGGCGCGAAGCCGCCACCCCGAAAGGGGATCGGCTGGCGCTCAGACATCTTGCACCTCGCGGTCGGCAGTGGCGGCCTCGTCGCGGATCAGTGCCCACAGTTTGCGCTGCATGTCGGGGATGATCGCCGCACGGTCGGAAACCGGCGCATCGATGCGGACGATCTCGCGGATTCGGCCGGGCCGGCGCGACAGCACCACGACGCGGTCGGCGAGCCGTGCGGCCTCCTCGAGATTGTGCGTCACGTACACGCGCGTGCTCTTCTCTCGCGACCAGATCCGCAGCAGGTCCTCCATCAGCAGCTCGCGGGTCTGCGCGTCGAGCGCCGACAGCGGCTCGTCGAGCAGCAGCACCGCCGGCCGCACCACCAGCGCGCGGGCGATGCCGACGCGCTGGCGCATGCCGCCGGAGAGCTGCTTGGGATAGGCCGAGGCGAAGTCGGCGAGGCTGGTGAGCGCCAGCGCCGCCGCCACACGCTCGCGCCGCTCGGCCGCATTCACGCGATGCTCCAGCGCCAGCGCGACATTGGCCTCGACGGTGCGCCAGGGAAGCAGGGCGAAATCCTGGAAGACGTAGGTGAAGGGATTGAGCGAATCGGCGGGCAGCGCTCCCGACAACGTCACGCGGCCCGCGCTCGGCCGTAGCAGGCCGCCCAGGATGCCGAGCAGGGTGCTCTTGCCGCACCCCGACGGGCCGATCAACGCGACGGTCTCGCCGTCGGCGATGTCGAGATCGATGCTGTCTAACGCGGCGACGGGACCATAGCGGTGAGAGACGCGTTCAACGTGCAGCGGCATCGCCTGCCATTGTAACCAGCACGGTGCGATTGGCGACCTGCTGGCCTTCCTGCACCGCGATCGATTCGACGCAGGCGTCGAGCGCCGCCTTGAGCTGATGCTGGATCTTCATCGCCTCCAGCACGACCAGCGTCTGGCCGCGGACGACCTTGTCGCCGGCTGCGACCTTGATGGCGACGATCCGTCCGTCCATGGGCGCCCGCAGCTTGCCGTCGCTACCGGCCGCGGCCGAGGCCGGCGGCATGTAGGTGCGGTCCTGGAACCGCACGGTGAAGCCATCGAAATCCACGACGACATCGTCGTCGTCGATCACGTGCGGCACGGACGGGGCGCTCGGCTCGCTGAGTTTCACCGTCCGCTCCATGTCGCCGACGGCGAGGCGGAACGGCGTCGGCTCGGGGTTGGAGTTGCGCCATCCGCGCAGATTGCCGGGATAGCGCGCCGCCGATTGCTGCCAGAGGAGCGATGCCGCCGTCTTCCAATGCGTGTCGGTCAGCTCCGGGGCGGTGAAGCTGTGCTTGCCGAGAAAAGCCGTCGTCGCCTTGCCAGCCGCCAACTCGGGATGTTCCAGCAGCCTGATCAGGAAATGGCGGTTGGTCGTCGGGCCGAGCACGACGGTGTCGCGTAGCGCCCTGATCAACCGCAGCCGCGCTTCCTCGCGCGTGGCGCCCCAGGCGATCACCTTGGCGATCATCGGATCGTAGTAGGGCGAGATCGCCAGGCCCTCCTCGATGCCATGGTCGACGCGCACGCCGGGGCCGGTCGCCGGCCGCCACACGTCGATTCGGCCGGTCTGCGGCAGGAAGCCGGCATAGGCGTCCTCGGCATAGAGCCGGACCTCGATCGAGTGGCCCTGCAGGCGCACCTGCTCCTGGGTGAGCGGCAATGGCTCGCCGCGTGCGACCCGGAGCTGCCATTCGACGAGGTCGAGGCCGGTGATCGCCTCGGTCACCGGATGCTCGACCTGCAGACGGGTGTTCATCTCGAGGAAGTAGAAGGCGCCGTCGGCCCCCAGCAGGAACTCGACCGTGCCGGCGCCGCGATAGCCGATCGCCTTCGCCGCCGCTACGGCCGCCGCGCCCATGCGATGGCGCAGCTCGGCGTTGACCGCCGGCGAGGGCGCTTCCTCGATCACCTTCTGGTGCCGGCGCTGCACCGAGCAGTCGCGCTCGCCGAGATGGAGCACGTTGCCGTGCGCATCGGCGAACACCTGGATCTCGACATGGCGCGCATCGATCACCGCCTTCTCGAGAATCAGCTCGCCCGAGCCGAAGGCGCTCCCGGCCTCGGTGCGTGCGGCACGGATCGCCTCGAGCAGCTCGCCGTCCTGCGTGACCAGCCGCATGCCACGCCCGCCACCGCCGGCGGCGGCCTTGACCATGACCGGCAGGCCGATCTTGCGGGCTTCCTTTTCGAGATTGCCGTCGCTCTGGTCGGCCCCCTGGTAGCCCGGTACGCACGGCACGCCGGCCTCGATCATGCGCCGCTTGGCGGCGGCCTTGTTG
This sequence comes from Pseudomonadota bacterium, assembly GCA_018240745.1. Lineage (GTDB taxonomy): Bacteria > Pseudomonadota > Alphaproteobacteria > Reyranellales > Reyranellaceae > Reyranella. The sequence continues at coordinate 148,768 of JAFEFF010000187.1, read as the reverse complement.
CCCATCGCCGCGATGGCGGCGGGCGGTGGGCCGATGAAGACCAGCCCGGCCTTCTCACACGCCGTGGCGAACTCGGCGTTCTCCGACAGGAAGCCGTAGCCCGGATGGATCGCGTCCGCGCCGGAGGTGTGCGCGGCTTCGAGGATGCGGTCGATGCTGAGATAGCTTTCGCCGACCGGCGGCGGGCCGATGCGCACGGCCTTGTCGGCGAAGGCGACGTGCGGCGCACCCTGGTCGGCGTCGGAATAGACGGCGACGGTGCGATAGTCCATCGCCCGGGCGGTGCGCATGACGCGCCAGGCTATTTCGCCGCGATTGGCGACCAGGACGGTCGAGAAGCTCATCACTCCACGGCCCATTTCGGCGGCCGCTTCTCGGCGAAGGCGCGCAGGCCCTCAGCGGCCTCGGGGCTGCGGCGCGCCTCGGCGAAGCAGTCGGCGGCGAAGTCGAGCACCTGGCTCAGCGGCTCGCTGCCGACCTTCATGACGACGGCCTTGGTCAGCGCATTGGCGAGCGGCGCGCAACGGTCGATCTGCTTCAGCACCTCTTCCAGCTTGGCGTCGAGCGCCGCCGAATCCTTCACCAGGTGATGGGCGATGCCGAGCCGCAGCGCCTCCGGTCCCTTGAAGCGCGCGGCGGTCAGCGCCAGGTGGCGCGTCTGCGGCACGCCGATGCGCGCGGCGACGAAGGGCGCGATCTGCGCGGGCACGATGCCGATCGCCGTCTCGCTCATGGCGAAGCCCGCCTCCTCGGTGCAGATCGCCACGTCCGACACGCACAGCAGGCCGAAGCCGCCGGCGATGGCGTAGCCCTCGACCGCCGCCACGACGACCTGAGGCGTGGTGTTCACCGCCTCGAGGAAGGTGCCGTACTCGCGATTGTTGATGGCGATCGGGTCCTTCTGGCCGGGCCTGGGGGTCTCGGTGAGGCTCTGCTCCATGTTCTTGAGGTCCGCGCCGGCGCAGAAGGTGCCGCCCGCGCCGCGCAGGATCACGACCTTGATGTCGCGCCGGTCGCGCAGGGCGCCGAACACCTGCTTCAGCTCGCTGATCAGCGTCGGGTTGAGGGCGTTCTTGACCTCGGGGCGATTGAGCGTGACGTGCAGCCGCGAGCGCTCGCGGCGCACCAGCAGGGTTTCGTACTTGTCCTCGAGCTCAGGCATGAACAACTCCATCAATGGCGCACACTGCCCATTGCCACATCGGTGTCATCCCGAGCGAAGCGAGGGACCCTTGATCGACGCCGCCAAAGGTCCCTCGCTTCGCTCGGGATGACACCGTTGTTGTTGTGACTATCGTGCGCACTATCGCCCTGCCAGCCTCGGCAGCGTGCCCATTCCCTTGGAAATGATCTGCAGCATGACCTCGTCGGCGCCGCCGCCGATCGAGGCGAGGCGCGCATCGCGGAAGGCGCGCGCGGTCGGCGCTTCCCACAGGTAGCCGGCGCCGCCCCAGTATTGCAGGCAGCCGTCGGTCACCTGGCGCATCATGCGGCCGGCCTTCAGCTTGGCCATCGAGGCCAGCATGGTGACGTCCTTGCCGTCGAGATATTCCTCGCAGGCGCGGTAGCAGAGCGAGCGGACCAGCTCGATCTCGGTGCGCAGCTCGGCGAGCTTGAAGTGGATGATCTGGTTGTCGAGCAGCGGCCGGCCGAACACCTTGCGCTCGCGCGTGTACTCCGCGGTCTCGTCGATCAGCCGCTCCATGCCGACCACGGCGGAGATCGCGCCCCACAGCCGCTCCTCCTGGAACTGCTGCATCTGGTAGACGAAGCCCATGCCCTCCTGGCCGATCAGGTTGCGGACCGGCACCTTCGCCTCGTCGAAGAAGATCTGCGCGGTGTCGGACGAGCGCATGCCGAGCTTGTCGAGCTTCTTCACGACCTGCACGCCTTTGGTCTTCATCGGCAGGCAGATCAGCGACTTGTTCCTGTGCGCCGGCCCCTCGCCGGTATTGGCCAGCAGGCACATCCAGTCGGCCTGGGTGCCGTTGGTCGTCCACATCTTGCCGCCATTGATGACGTAGTCCCCGCCGACCCGCCGCGCGGTGGTCTTGAGCGAGGCGACGTCCGACCCGGCACCGACCTCCGACACGCCGAGGCAGGCGACGTAGTCGCCGGCGATCGACGGCGCCAGGAACTCGCGCCGCAGTTCGTCGCTGCCGTAGCGGGCGAGGGCAGGGGTCGCCATGTCGGTCTGCACGCCGATCGCCATCGGCACCGAGCCGCAGGTGATGTGGCCGAGCTCCTCCGCCATCACCATGGCATAGGAATAGTCGAGCCCCATGCCGCCGAACTCGGTGGGCTTGTTGATACCCAGCAGGCCGGCAGAGCCCAGCTTCTTGAACACCTCGTGGGCGGGGAAGATGCCGTCCTCTTCCCACTGGTCGACATGCGGATTGATGTCCTTGTCGATGATCGCCCGCAGGGTACGGCGAATCTCGGCGTGTTCCTGTGTGAACTGCATGTCAGCGATTCCCGTTCTTTCTCCTCTCCCCCGATAGGGGGAGAGGAATATGAAGCTTGAATGTTCATCGGTTGCCCAGCCTCGGCATGTTGCCCATGAGCTTGGCGATGATCTGCAGCATGACCTCGTCGGCGCCGCCGCCGATCGAGCCCAGCCGGCCGTCGCGATAGGCGCGCGCGACCGGGCTGTCCCACAAATAGCCGGCGCCGCCCCAGTACTGCAGGCAGGCATCCGACACCTCGCGGCGAAGGCGGCCGGCCTTCAGCTTGGCCATCGAGGCCAGCATGGTGACGTCCTGGCCGGCGAGATATTCCTCGCAGGCGCGATAGACCAGCGAGCGCAGCGCCTCGACCTCGCTCTTGAGCTCGGCCAGCCGGAAATGGACGACCTGGTTGTCGAGCAAGGGCTTGCCGAACACCTGGCGCTCGCGCGTGTAGTCGATGGTGGCGTTGATGATGCGGTCGCAGCCCATCAGGGTGCCGGCGCCGGCCCACAGCCGCTCCTCCTGGAATTGCTGCATCTGGTAGATGAAGCCCTGGCCCGGCTGGCCGATCGTGTAGCGCACCGGCACCTTCACCTCGTCGAAGAAGGTCTGCACGGTGTCCGAAGCACGCATGCCCAATTTGTTGAGCTTCTTCACGATCGAGATGCCGGGCGTGCTCATCGGCACGACGATCAACGATTTGTTCTTGTGGACCTGGCCGTCGCCGGTGTTGGCCAACAGGCACATCCAGTCGGCCTGCGCGCCGTTGGTCGTCCACATCTTGCCGCCGTTGATCACCCAGTCGCCGCCGACCCGGCGGGCGGTGGTCTTGATCGAGGCGACGTCGGAGCCGGCACCTGTCTCCGACACGCCGAGGCAGGCGACGTAGTCGCCGCTGATCGACGGCGCGAGGAACTCCTTGCGCAGCTCGTCGCTGCCGTAGCGGGCGAGCGCGGGGGTCGCCATCGAAATCTGCACGCCGGTGCCCATCGGCACCGAGCCGCCGTTCACCAGTCCCAGCGATTCCGAACAGACCATCGCGTAGGAGAAATCGAGCCCGGAGCCACCGAACTCGACCGGCTTGTCGACCCCCAACAGGCCGGCATCGCCCATCTTCTTGAACAGCGCGTGGGCGGGGAACTGGCCTTCCTTCTCCCACTCGTCGACATACGGATTGATCTCGCGATCGATCAGCGTCTTCCAGGTCTGGCGCAGGGCCTCGTGCTCGGGCGTGAACTTCATCGGGATTGCTCCTTGCACGTGGCCGCACGACCCGCCACCCGCGTCATCCCGAGCGAAGCGAGGGATCTATCGCAGCGCCGGCCATGGATCCCTCGCTTCGCTCGGGATGACACGAGAGCTCGGGATGACAGGGTGCGAGTGGAACAGGAACCGTGGGTCATCATCACATCCTCGCGACGCCGAAGGTGATGGGATTGAGCGGCCGCACGATCGATTCGCGGGCGATCGAGAGGGTGAAGGCGAGCACCTTCCTGGTGTCGCGCGGGTCGATGATGCCGTCGTCCCACAGATGGGCGGTGCCGTAGAGCGCCGTCGACTCCTTGTCGAACTGGTCGACGATCGCCTTGTACATCTTGTCGACCTGCTCGCGCGGCGGCTCCTTGCCCTCGCGGATGAACTTCGCCTCGGTCACGGTCTTCATCACGCCGGCCGCCTGCTCGCCGCCCATCACGGCGACGCGGCTGTTGGGCCAGGCGAAGATGAAGCGCGGATCGTAGGCGCGGCCGCACATGCCGTAGTTGCCGGCGCCGAAACTGCCGCCGATCACGATGGTGATCTGCGGCACGGTGGCGTTGGCGACAGCCTGGATCATCTTCGAGCCGTGCTTGACGATGCCGCCGCGCTCGGCCTCGGTCCCGACCATGTAGCCGGTCGTGTTCTGCAGGTAGACGATCGGCGTGCCCTGCTGGCAGCAGAGCTGGATGAACTGGGCCGCCTTGACCGAGCCCTTCGTGGTGATCGGACCATTGTTGCCGATCAATGCCACCGGCTCGCCCTCGATCTCGGCCCAGCCGCAGATCGTCTGCTGGTCGAACAGGCCCTTGAACTCGAGGAACTCCGAGCCGTCGACCAACCGTGCGATCACTTCACGCACGTCGTAGGGATCCTTGTGCGAGGGCGGAACGACGCCGCAGAGATCCTCGATGTCGTACAGCGGCTCCTTGAACGGCTTCGTTGTCCGGGGCGGCAGCCTGTCGTTCCAATGCCAGCTGGCGATGACTTCGCGCGCCATGCGGATGCCGTCGGCATCGTTCTCGGCCATCCACTCGGCGACGCCTGAAACGGTGGCGTGCATCTCGGCGCCGCCCAGGTCTTCGTCGGTCGCGATCTCGCCGGTCGCGGCCTTCAGGAGCGGCGGGCCGGCCAGGAACACCTTGGACTGGCCGCGCACCATGATGACGTAGTCGGAGAGGCCCGGGAGATAGGCACCGCCCGCGGTCGAGGAGCCGTGCACCACACAGACTTGCGGAATGCCGCGCGCCGACATGCGCGCCTGGTTGGCGAAGCCGCGGCCGCCGGGCACGAAGATCTCGGCCTGGTAGAGCAGGTTGGCGCCGCCGGACTCCACGAGGTGGACGATCGGCAGCTTGTTCTCGAGCACGATCTGCTGCACCCGCTGGCCCTTGCGCTGGCCCGACGGCGCCACCGTGCCGCCCTTGATCGCCGAATTCGAGGCCGACACGACGCAACGCACGCCCTCGACATAGCCGATACCGGCGACCGAGCCGCCGCCGGCAGAAGAGCCGTCCCTGTCGTCGTGCATGCGGTAGCCGGCGAGCGGCATCAGCTCGAGGAAGGGTGCGCCTCTGTCGAGCAGCAGGGCGATGCGCTCGCGCGGCATGAGCTGCTTCCTCTTGCGAAATCGCTCGCGCGACCTGTCGGATGTCGCCTGCACGCTGGCCTCGGCGTCGCGGAATTCCTGGATGGCCGCCAGCATGCGCTCGCGGTTCTTCCTGAACTCGTCGCCGTTGCGATCGACCTGGGACTCGATGACGGGCATGGCTCAACCGCCCAGCACTTTGGGGGTTACGGCGAGATGGAAGCCGTTGAAGGGCTTCGACCGGTCGGTGATGGTGAGATCCATCGAGCGGTTGCCGAGCGGCACGCCGCCGTCGATGCGGATCTCGGTGCCGGTGATGTAGGCCGAGGCGTCGCTCAGCAGGAAGCAGACTACGGCCGAGACCTCGCTCTCGGTGCCGAGCCGGCCGAGCGGACAGTAGTTCTTGAGCCTGGGAATGCGCTCCTTGAACTCGCCTTGATAGGTGTCCATGCCGGACGAGGCGATCCAGCCCGGCGACACCGCGTTCACGCGCACCCCGGCGAAAGCCCATTCGTGGGCCAGCGTCATCGTGAGGTTCACCATGCCGGCGCGCGCGGCACCGGTGTGGGCCATGGTCGGGAAGCCGTTCCTCATGTCGGCGGCCATGTTCACGATCGAGCCGCCGTGGCTCTCCATCGACTGCTTGAACACCTCCCGGCTGACGGTGAAGCCGCCGGTGAGGTTGTTGCGCACCACCACGTCGAAGCCCTTGGTGCTGATGTCGGCGGCCATCGCCGGGAACTGGCCGCCGGCGTTGTTGAACAGCCCGTGGATGCGGCCGTTGTTGCCGACGATCCTGGCGATCGCCTCCTTGACCTGGGCTTCCTCGCGAATGTCGAAGGCGTGCGTCTCGCAGGAGCCGCCGGCGGCCTCGATCTCGCCCTTCACCGTCGCCAGCTTGTCGGCCTTGCGGCCGGCGATGACGACGTGCGCCCCCAGCGCCGCGATCTCGTGCGCGGTGCAGCGGCCGATGCCGCTGCCGCCTCCCGTGACGATCACGGTCTGGCCGGCGAACAATCCCGGCTTGAAGACCGAGCGATACGACATGCTTCCTCCGCCCGAACGGCCGTTCATGCGGCCTTATTTGACGTTTACGTAAAGGTCAAGTAAGCCCCCCAGTGCACTATCGGCTGGAGGAACACTTCAAATGACCTTGCAGGAAATCACCGGGAAAATGAAGGAAGGCGCAGCGAAGAAGTCGTCCTTCGGCAACACCGTGAAATTCAGCACCGACCAGGGCGTCGTCTACATCGACGGTAACGCCAATCCGCCGGCCGTCAGCAACGACGACAAGGCCGCCGACTGCACCCTCAAGATGGCGTTCAGCGACTTCGACGACATGATCAACGGCAAGCTCGACGGCATGACCGCGTTCATGACCGGCAAGCTCAAGATCGAAGGCGACATGGGCGTTGCGATGAAGCTCCAGAGCATTTTGCGGTAGAGCTCGATCCTCCCCGCATGAACAGGGAGGAAGTTGATCACCAGACGTGCGGTATCAATCGATACCGCACTTTCTGTTTGTACTCGGCGTAGCCGGGGAGCCCGGCGGCAAGGAACCTTTCCTCGTCGAACATGCGCCATACCAGCGCCGGCACCATCGCGACGATGGCCAGCAGGCCCCACAGCGAGCCGAGCGCCAGCGGAATCCCGATCATCATCACCAGCGCCGTGGTGTACATCGGATGCCGCACGAGGGCGTAGGGACCGGTCGAGATCACGCGCTGGTCGGCGGCGAGCTCGATACGCGCCGAGGTGAAGCTGTTCTCGCAGAACACCCGCCAGACGCCGTAGCCGCCGATCAGCATCAGCGCGTTGCCGGCGAGCACGACGATGACCGGCAGATGTGACCAGCCGAAGCGACGGTCGAAGGCAGGGATCAGCAGTAGGGCGAAGAAACCGAGCGAGGCGAGGGTCATGATGATCTTCTGCTCCAGCCGCTCCTCGGCCCACGGGCCGCCCTTCATGCGCCGCTCGAGCAGCGCCGGATCGCGCTTCGCGAGATCGAGCATCAGCGCGAGCGATCCGCCGAAATAGACGGCCAGGAACAGCCAGGCCTGCCACCAGTCGAGCGTCCAGGGCGGCACGAACAGCAGCAGGGCCATGGCCACGAACAGGCTGACGGCGGATACGAAAGATCGGGTCGTCAGCGCTGTCATGATCTCACCGGGTCAGGCGTCTTCTTCCTTGCTCTTGTGATAATGCCGCCGGGCCTTGGCGCGGTTGCCGCACGAAGACATCGAGCACCAGCGGCGCTTGCCCGCGCGGCTGTCGTCGAGGAACAGCCAGCCGCATTCGGGATTGGCGCAGCGCCGTACCCGGTCGAGCCGCGGTCCGGCCAGCAGATCGCCGGCCGACCACAGGACCGGCGCCAGCAGGGCGAGCGCCGTACCCGATCTCGCATCGACATCCCACTCGTAACCGCTGCGGCTGCGCTTCAGTGCCTTGCGGGCGGGGGCTTGAGCCATTGCCGCATTGAGCGCCTCGAGATCGCGCGGGGCCGCCGGCTTGCCCTGCGCCTGGGCATCGAACAGCCGGTAGATCGTCTCGCGCAGGCCGATCGCCTGCTCGAATTCCTTCGCCGAGGGGATCTTCGACGCCTTCGTCCAGGTCGCGAGGTCGGCCGGCGCATTCAGCGTCTCGGTGGGCGCCGACTGGCCGCGCCAATACCGGGTATTGGCGAAATCCAGGCACAGGTCGGGACGCGTCATTGTCAGGAAATAGTAACCGGTTGTCCGGTTGACAAGCTACGGCTCCGGCGCCATAACCATATAACCAGTTATCAAGTTATACAGGAGATGACGATGTTCGACCACGTTTCCATCGGCGTCAGCGACATCCAGCGGGCAGGCAGGTTCTACGACGCGGTGTTGAAGCCCCTCGACATCACCCGCTTGTCGGACGGCGACACGTCGCTGGGCTACGGCGAGAAGAGCCCGGCCCTGTGGGTGCAGGTGGCCAACAAGCCGGTGAAGCCCGACATGGGATCGGGCCTGCACTTCTGCTTCACGGCGAAGAGCCGCGCCGCGGTCGACGCCTTCCATGCCGCCGCGCTGAAGAGCGGCGGCAAGGACAACGGCAAGCCCGGCGTGCGCGCCGACTACGGGCCAAAATACTACGCGGCGTTCGTTGTCGATCCCGACGGCTATCGCATCGAGGCGTATTGCGGGAAGTGACACGTAGTGTCATCCCGAGGCCGCAGGCCGAGGGATCTTTCTGGACCGGTAAAAGATCCCTCGCTGCGCTCGGGATGACAGCTAGGTGCCGGTGATTTCCTTCAGCAAGCCGAAGAAAGCGCGCTTGCGCTTCGAGGAGATGGTCCAGTCGACCGGAAGGGACTGGAAGCCATCCTCGAAGCGCTCGCGGCTCATGCGGTAGTCGAAGTAGCCCCAGCTCGCACCGCACTCGACCGCGGCGAGGAAGTGGTTGTCCGGCTTGTCGAACTCGAAGTGGTCGTCCTCGTTGTAGACGATCGGCTGGCCGCGATAGGCCGGTGAGGCGCGCCAGCGCGCGAGCTGCAGGCGGATGCCGTGCGGGCTCGGTTGGTAGGGGCTGTCCGGACCGTGGACCCGGTTGCCATGCGGCAGCAGGAAATCCGCGGTCGCTACGATCGCCGCGGGCGGGGCGGAGAGGCCGACCAAGCTGGTGCTGACCAGGATCCTGCCGTTGCCGCGCTTCTGCGCCAGCTCGATCAATTCGTGGCAGCGCTCGGCGGCGATGATCGAATGTGCCCACACCTTCTCGAGGTCGACCTCGTTGCCGATCTCGAGCAGCACGTTGGTCGCGCCCTTGGCCGACAGCCAGTCGACGGTGTTGGTGACGGCAGCCTTCACGGCGTTCTCATCTTTGAAGGTGCCGCTCTGCTTGCCGTAGAACAGGCCGAGGATGACGACCATGCCCAGCCGGTCGCAGGCCTCGATCACCGAGTGGAGGCGCGCCGCCCAGGCCGGCTTGATCCTGCCGTCGCTGTTGAAGCCGCAGATCCTCCACGGCTGGTTCCAGGAATAGCCCTGCGGACTGCCGCCCGAGAGGTTGATGCAGACTGCCAGCAGCCCATGCGCGCGGTAGCTCGGCAGCGCGGCGATGAACTCGGCGGTGCTGCGCTCGGCATCCCAATCGCCGTCGGCATAGGCCCACGCACCGCGCGTCGCCGGGTTCTCGTCGTCGGCGATCGCGTTGGCCATGCGGCTGTTGAACAGCAGGCCCTCGATGCGATGGCCGCGCCAGCTGCGGCCGGCATAGGTCGGCGTTCCGTCGATCCGGAACGCGCCGCCCTCGATGGAGACCCTGGAAGCCACCCCTTCAGAAACCGACGGCCGCGCCGTCGCGCCGGCTCTCCGAGGCGGCGAGGTAGGGACCGCCCTCGGGGAACTTCCAGATGATCTGGCTCGAGCCGAAATCGAAGCTCGGCCACCTGGTGCGCGTGAGCCTATGGCCGCGCGCCTCGAGCCCGTTCGCGGTGTCGGCCGGCATGTGCTCCTCGACCCACACGGTCTTGTCGAGCTCGTGCACGCGCCAGCGCGGGCCGTCGATCGCGGCCTGCGGGTTCTGGCCGTAGTCGACGATGCGCGAGAAGACCTGCATGTGGCCCTGCGGCTGCATCGCGCCGCCCATCAAGCCGAACGTCGCCACCGGCTTGCCGTCCTTGGTGATGAACGCGGGGATAATCGTATGAAATGGCCGCTTCTTCGGGCCGACCTCGTTGGGATGGCCCTTGGTCGTGACGAAACCCGAGGCGCGGTTCTGGAGCGCGATGCCGGTGCCCGGCACGACGATGCCCGAGCCGAAGCCGGTATAGTTGGACTGGATCAGCGACACCATCATGCCCGATTCGTCGGCGGTGCCGAGATAGATCGTGCCGCCGTCCCTGGGCGTGCCCGGGCCGAAGTCCTGCGCCTTCCTGGGGTCGATCAGCTTGGCGCGCTTCTTGAGGTAATGCTTGTCGAGCATCTGTGCCGGCGTCACGTCCATGAAGCGCGGATCGGCGACGTAGCGCCAGATGTCGGCGAAGGCGAGCTTCATCGCCTCGATGCGCAGGTGCGCGACTTCCGGCCCGTCGCCATCGTGCCCGGCGATATCGAAGTTCTCGAGGATGCCGAGCGCCATGCAGGCGGCGATGCCCTGACCCGACGGCGGGATCTCGTGCAGGGTCGTGCCGCGATAGGTGAGGCCGATCGGATCGACCCAGTCGGCGTGATGCTCGGCGAGGTCGTTGCGGCGCAGCGCACCGCCGGTCGCGCGGGCGTGGCTGTCGATCGCCTCGGCGAGCTCGCCGCGATAGAAGGACTCGCCCTTGCTCTCGGCGATCTTCGCCAGCGTCTTCGCCTGGTCGGGGAACTTCCAGACTTCGCCGGGCCTCGGCGCGCGGCCGCCGGGCAGGAAGTCGCGCACCCAGTCCTGCTGGCCGCGCAGGCGGTCGATCGCGCGGTCCCACTGGCGGGCCACCATGTAGGAGACGCGGAAGCCGTCGGCGGCGTACTTGATCGCCGGCTCGAACAGGTCGGCGAACGGCAGCTTGCCGTAGCGCGCATGCAGCGTCATCCAGAGCGACACGGCGCCCGGCACGCTGACGGCGCCCCAGCCGGTGCTCGGCATCTTCTCCTGGCCGGCATACTGGTCGGGCGTCATCAGCGCCGGCGAATGGCCGGAGGCATTGAGGCCGACCAGCCTGGTGCCGTCCCACAGGATGCAGAAGGCATCGGCGCCGATGCCATTCATGGTCGGCTCGACGATGGTGATCGCGATTGCGCTGGCAATCGCGGCATCGACGGCGTTGCCGCCCTTGGCCAGCATGCGCAGGCCCGCCGTCGCGGCGAGGTGCTGCGAGGTGGCGACGACGTTGGACGCGAACACCGGCAGCTTCTTCGAGCCGTACGGGAAATCGTAGTTGAAGGACGGCACCCCAAAGACCCTTTCTATTTCTTCTTCGCCGCCGCCAAGGCATCGATGCGCGCCACGAATCGCGGCACCTGCAGGAACTGGCGGTTGTCGGCGTCGCTCTTGCCGAACAGCGTGGAGAGATCGAACAGGCCCGACCCTGCGATCGCGCCCATCCGGCCCGATACGCTGACGCGCTCGCCGAGCCGCAAGGTTTTTAGCCCTGCCACGGCGGCTTCGGAAAGGCCCGGCGGAGCGGATTCGCGGGATCGTGACGAGAACAGCTCGGCCAGGGCGCCCGCCATGGCGAGCGTCCAGTCATTGAACGCGTAGAGCGAAACTTGCGGGCCGATTTCGATGGTGATGGCCATCTTCTGCTCGTTGCCGTCGATGGTGCGCAGGATGCCCTGCCAGTCGGTGAAGGCGCCGGTTTGCGCGGCCAGTGCGAGGCTGCGTTTCACCGCATCCTCGATCTGCAACGGGTTGTTGGAGGCGAGCGCCGGCTTGGCCAGCGCCTGCAGGCCGTCGAGGAACGCCTTCTGCCGGGGGTTCTCCTCGTACCACGGCCGGTCGAAGCAGCCGCCGAGGGTGAGGACCATCGCGCCAACGATGAACGAACGTCTCCCAACGTCCTCTCCGACCGCGTGAGCGGGGGGAGAGGAAGGGGCCCCGCGCGTCAGCGTGGGGGAGGTGAGGTGGGTCATGGCGTCGTCGAATATCGCCGACGATCGTGACCGAAATCGGCGTCCCCCTCACCTGACCTCTCCCCCAAGGGGGAGAGGAATATGAGAGTCGGCGGCTGCATCGCCTACGCCGCCTTGGCCTTCGCCTTCGCCCGTTCCTCTTCCTTCAGTTCTTTCTTCGAGAGCTTGCCGACCGGAGTCTTGGGCAGCTCGGCGCGGATCTCGAGCGCGACCGGCATCTCGTGCTTGCCGATCTTGCCGTCGAGATGCCGCTTCAGCTCGTCGAAGGTGATCGAAGCACCGGGCTTCAGCTTGACGAATACCTTGGGTGCTTCCTGGCGATAGGGATCGGGGATGCCGATGACGATGCATTCGTCGATCGCAGGATGCTCGTACACCGCCTCCTCGATCATGCGCGGATAGACGTTGTAGCCGGACGAGAGGATCAGATCCTTCGAACGGTCGACCAGGTAGAGCCAGCCGTCGGCATCCATGTACCCCATGTCGCCGGTGCGCAGGCCCTTCCAGTTGCTCGCGGGATGGCTGAACAGTACCAGCTCGGTCTCGTCGGGCTTCTTCCAGTAGCCCTTCATCACCTGCGGGCCGATGATGCAGACTTCGCCGACATGCTCCTTGCCCGGCGGCAGGACGCGGTCCCTGTTCTCCATGTCGCGGATCTCGATGATCGTGCCGGGCATCGGCACGCCGCACGAGCCCGGGCGGCGGGCGTTTCTGTCGACCGGGCAGATCGAGCCGGTGGGCGACGTCTCGGTGAGGCCGTAGCCTTCGATCAGAATGGCGCCGGTCAGCTTCTCGAAAGCTTGCTGGACCTCGACCGGCAAGGGCGCACCGCCCGACATGCAGATCTTGAGCGCCTTGAGGTCGAGCCCTTGTGCCTTGGGATGCTTGTTGATCGCGGTGTAGAGCGTCGGCACGCCGGGCAGGAAGGTCGGCTTCTTCTTCACGAGGTCGGTGACGATCATGTCGATGTCGGGCCGCGGATAGAGGATGAGCTGGTTGCCGTTGCGGACCTGGCCCAGCATGATTCCCGACAAGGCATAGATGTGGAACAGTGGCAGGACGCACACGACCTTCTCGCTGCCGGGATTGGTGTAGGGCGTCGTCCAGGCCTGCCCCTGTGTCATCGCCGACACCACGCAGCCATGCGTCAGCATCGCCGCCTTCGGCAGGCCGGTCGTGCCGCCGGTGTATTGCAGGAGCGCCACCTCATCCCACGGATCGGCCGGCGCCGGATGAGTCCTGTACTTGCCGTCGTTGTTCAGCAGGTCCTTGAACGACATGTGCCAGTCGTCGCGCGGCCAGGCCGAGATCTCCTTCTTCTTGGCGATCGGGTAGAGCCAGCTCTTCGGGAATGGCAGGTAGTCGGCGATCGAGCCGACGATCAGCTTCCTGAGCCGGGTCTTGCCGCGCATCGCCGCCATCTTCGGGTAGAGCGCGGCGACGTCGAGCGTCACCAGGATGTCGGTCTCGCTGTCGCCGATCTTGAACTCCAGTTCGCGCGCGGCATCGAGCGGGCTGTAGTTCACCACCCGGCCGCCCGCCTTCAGGATGCCGAAGAAGGCGACGATGTAGTGCGGCGTGTTGGGCAGGTAGAGGCCGACATTCACGCCCGGCCCGACGCCGAGCTTCTGGAAGCCCGCGGCGGCGCGGTCGGTCGCGTCCTTGTAGTCGCGAAAGGTCATCACCTTGTCGAGGAAGTCGGTGAACGGCCGGTCGGCGTACTGCGCGCAGCTTTCCTCGAAGATCTGATGGATCGTCTTGCGCGGAATCTCGAGTTCCCACCTCACGCCCGGCGGGTAGCTCTTCTCCCAGACATAAGTCGACATGGTGCGTTCTCCCGTCCGCACTATGGCACGCGGTAGGCGTAGCTGTAGACCGTCTCGAACCCGAGGTCGGCATAGAGCGGGAGCGCGGCGGCGTTCGCTGCCACTACCTGCAGATAGGCAAAGCGCGCGCCGTGCTCGCGACCCCAGGCGCCGATGCTCCGGGTCAGCCGGCGCGCCAGCCCTCGGCGGCGCGCCGGCGGCGCCACCAACACGTCGAACAAGCCGACGTGGTCGCCGTCGACGACGCCCAGGGCGAAGGCGATCGGCTCGCCTTGGTCCTCGACCCGCGCGAAGCCGACCGGCGCTTCGATGGACTGCAGCATGCGGGTCATGGTCGCGCGATGCGCCGGCGCGACAGGGCTCAAGGTGGCGAAGCCGGCCAGCCAGGCGTCGGACGGCGCCGGCGCGATCCGCACCTCGGGATCGAGGACGAACCGGTCGTCGAGGATCGCCCGCTGGACGAGGCTCTCGTCGATCCGGCGGTAGCCGGCGTTGGCCAGCCGGTCGTCCGTTCCGGCCGGGGCAAGGGGCGTCAGCCGCCAGATCGGCGGCAGGCCGCGGGCTCGATAGGGCGCTTCGAGCACGCTCTTCATCTCATGTGTCAGAGCGTTTCTGGGGTCCAAGGCATTGATAGAATTGGCTCTTTTCGTGTAGCCGCTGGCGAAGCGCTGGACCCAGCCCTGCGCGGAGCGGGTCTCCAGGGCGGGCCAGGCTCGAAAGGCGCGGGCCTCGAGCGCCCGGATGTCGTCGGGGGATGACATTCTTGCAAATCTATGCTAATAGTTAAACCAATAATAACAGACAGTTATAGTTCAAACTGCAAGTGATGCATGAACGTGATCGACAACCCCTTCGTCGATGTTCGTGTGAGCTGGCAGCCGGCCCTCCGTAGCTCCTCCCATGTGACCGTCCGGCTGTCAGCTCTCTTTCTCCTCGTGCTGATTGCCCTGATCCTGAACGGCTGCGGCAGCGCGGACCGGAGCCATGGCTATGCCGATCGGCCGCCCAGCAATCGCACCGCCTACGTCGCCTGGGAAGAGTGGACCCGGTTCGGCCGGTCGACCGTCGTCTACGGCGGGCGGGCCGGCGGCTACATCAACCGCAGCGGCATGAGCGAGCACAGCGAGCCGCTCTCGAGCCGCGTCGGGGACTACTGGGGCAGCTGCGGCCATCCCGAATGGAACGGCCGCACCGCAGGCCGGCCATGGTCGGGCGCCTTCGTGTCCTGGGTGATGGCGCATTCGGGCGTTCCCACCTCGTCCTTCCCGCGCGCCGGCCGCCACGGCCAGTACCTCACCGCGCTCTATGACCATGAGCGCAGCGGCCGGGCGAGCTTCCTGCTGCATGCGCCGAACGAGTATGCCCCCAAGGAGGGCGACCTGGTGTGCAGTGGCACCGCCGGCCCGACTTGGCGCTATGCCGACTCGCGCACCGCGCGGCGGCGCATCGACTACACGGTGAGCCATTGCGACGTCGTCACCGGCGTGCGCGGCGGATTCATCCAGGCGGTCGGCGGCAACGTGAAGAACAGCGTCACCATGAGCCTTTATCCCGCCGATTCGCGCGGCCGGCTTGCGCCGACGCCGGGCAAGCTCTGGATGATGGTGGTCGAGAACCGCGCCACCTAGCGTGCTGGGCAGATCACCACTGACGTTGAAGACGTAGTTGGGCAATGAGAGTGGCCTGGACCCTCGGCCGGGTATGTGGCGCTGCCGACCCAGGGAGTTCTCTCTTGTGCTGGATGGGGATACTATATTGGCGGGTATGTCGGCACGACGTCGTCGCCGCAGATATCCCGTTAGTTCGGCGAGCCGCATGCCCCTATGCCAACTTGGCAACAACGGGCTGACGACCATGAGCGAGAAATCACAGGCACGGGAAGCGGAAGACCTTCGTCGCGTAGCAGAGATCGTATCGGGACGTCCGTTGGAAGGTCGCGATGACCTGGCCATATTCTTCGGTACGGCGGACGGAGCCAAAAGCTCGCCGGCGCAGGCCGGTCAGACCGCCGGGAAGTTCTCCCAGATGTCCGGCGAAGTATTGAAGCTGACCGGCCGTGCGGTTGATATCGCCCAGGATGCATATCGAAGCGCCGTAGCGCAAATGAAGCGGCTAAGCGGCCGGGAGAATGCCGACACCGAGCCAGATGCGCCGGAAGCCATCGAGGAAAAAGCCGTAGCCGAAGAAGCGGAGCGGAAAGCTCCATGGGAGAAACTCGCAGCCATAGCTGCTGAGGAAAAGGCCCGGCAGGCGGCCGAGGAAAAAACGGCCAAGGATGGGACGGCACGCGAAGCGGCTGAGACTCAAGCTCGAGCTGCGGCTCTGGAAGCTGCCAAACGTCAGACGGCCGAGGATCCCCGTCTCAAGGCAAAGGAAGTCCCCGACTCAAGGCAGAAGAATCGGCGCCCGAGGGGGCCGAAGGGAAGCCAAAGTCGGATGCGGAAGGCAAAGGCCGAAAGGGCAGAAGCCGACTTGGCCCAGGAACGTGCCCGCACTCAGGAGCTCGAACGGCAGCAAATCGCTCGCGGGGACGAGCGGAAATTGCCAGCGCAGGAACGTGCCCGTACTCAAGAGCTCCAGCAGCAGCTATTGATCCGCCGGAATGACCAGAAGGTGCTGGCGCCAGAAGCGCCCGGCAATCTGGAAGCGGCGCGCCTTATGGAACAGGCCCACTTGCTACTCGACCAGGGCGATATCATTGCGGCGCGGAGCGTGCTCGAGCGCGCCGCCGAGAGCGGGAACGCTCTGGCGCTGTTCTTGCTGGCCGAGACGTACGACCCGGCGAGCCTGTCGGCATGGGGAAGCTTCTCGACATGGGGAATCTTCGGCAGGCGCGGCAATGTCACGAAGGCACAGGAACTTTATGCCAAGGCTGTCGCACGTGGCGTTCACGAGGCGAAGTATCGATTGAGCGCGCTGCGTTAGCGAAGGGGCAAAAGGCCGAGGATTGCGCGCGGAGCAGCAACATGGGCGCGCGTTTCAGGCGTCTCACCACAGGTGAGACGCTGTTGCTTGGAGTGCACCCCATGCTGCGTCTCATCGTGGTTCAGGCCGAACGGACTTTACTCTGGCGCTTCTGAAGCGCGTTGACGGCCACGACGCCCACGGCGGCCACTACGAGCAACAGCAGGGGCGCGTAAACCCAGCCCGTGAACTCGACCCACAGCGCCAGCACCGGTGGACCGGCGAGCGATCCGAGGCTGCCCGCCTGGGCCAGCAGCCCGTTGATCGGACCGATCGAGCGCGGGCCGGGCGCCAGCCGCGGCACCGCGGCGAAGGCCGCGGAGGGCACCAGGCCGCCGATCGCGAACGACAGTGCGAAGCCCGTGATCGAGAGGGACAAGCCGAACTCGGGCCGGAAGGCGAGAACTGCTGCGACCGTCGAAGCGGCGAGCCCGAATGCGATCAGCCGGCCGGTCGTCGCACCGCGATGCATCAGCCATGCTGCCGCGAAGCTGCCTGCGATGCCGAGCGCCGTTGCCAGGGCGACGGTCTGGCCAGCGGCCGCCGCAGTCATGTCCCGCCGTTCGACGAGGTAGGCGGGCAGCATGCCCGCGAGCGCGAGGAAGAGCAGCGCGAAGCAGAAGAACGAAAGGGCAAGCGGCAGCGCGGCGCGCAGCGAACCCGGCGGCATCCGCCAGTCGGTCGCGTGCGACGGCGGCGACCGCAGCCGCAACGCAGCGAGCAGGGCGGCAGCGAGCAGGATGGCATCGACGGCGAAGATCGTGCGCCAACCGGCGTGCGCGAATCCCGCCGTCGCGAGACCGGCCAGCGCGATGCCCACCGGCACGAAGGTGCCCCACAGCGACAGGGCGACCGGCTGGCGATGCGGTTCGGCCAGCATCGCCATGAGCGACGGGCCCGCGACGACCACCAGGAGATAGCCGACACCGGCGAGCGTGCGGGCCGCGAGCAGCAGCGGCGCGCCTTGCGCGACTGCGCACAGGCCCGCGGCGAGCGCCATCACCAGCAGGCCGAGACGGAAGGCGCGCGCATGGCCGATACGCTCGGCGAATGCGCCGGCGGGAACGCCGAGCAGGCCGCCCACGAGCGTAACGAGGGAGACGACCGAGCCTGCGGTGGCGAGCGACAGACCAAGCTCGGCCTGTAACGCCGGCACCAGCGGCGGGACGACGCCGAGCTGACCCGCGGCGATCACGCCGATCGCATAGATGAGCAGGAGACGCAGCCACGACGTCGTCATGCCGCCGACCTTAGGAAGCCGGCGCGCGCGGACCCACGAATAAAGTATTCATCGGACCGCGCCACTACAGTGGCGCCCGGATTCATGAGCGCAACCGGAGTTGCGCGGTCCAATGACGCTAGCGCGGGACCGTCGTCACCAGGCGAGCCAGCCTGCCATCGCTCAAGGTCAGCCGTTCCCATACAAGGAGGCCGGGCTCGATCGGCACCAGCGGATGGTGGTTGGCGCCGGTCCAGAAGCGTAGCCCGGTCGTGCCCCCGTCGTACCAGCCGAGCTCGCCGAGGCGGCTCTCGGCCCGCTGGATCTCGTCGGTTGCGAAAGGCCACAGCGAGGTGCCGCGCAGTTCCGACGCGTCGGCGGTCCATTCGGCGAAGCGCGCCGGCGAGGCGGCGAGCAGGCGATGGGTGAGATCGCAGATCAGATGGACCGGCAGCGCCGAGTTTTCGACCAGCCGCCGCAGGCCGGCATCTGCCGCCGAGTCGAGCGGCGCCGCGAGAAGCTTCGCCAGCCGGCGCGCCGCGGCATCGGGCGGGAGATGATAACCGCGTTCCCAGCGCGACAGCGTCGCCTGGGTGACGCCGAACAGCTCGGCGGCGTGGCTCTGCTTGACGCCGCGCAGCCGGCGCCAGCGGCGCAGCGCGCGGCCGAACTCGTTCATCCCTTGCCCTGCATGTACGACGCCACGCGCTCGGCGATCATGATGGTCGGTGCGTTGGTGTTGCCGCCGATCAGGCTCGGCATCACCGAGGCATCGACCACGCGCAAGCCGGTGATGCCGCGCACCCGGCACTCGTGGTCGACCACCGCCATGGGGTCGTTGTCCGTGCCCATCTTGCAGGTGCCGACCGGGTGGTAGATCGTCTCGCAACGCGCGCGGATCCATTGCTCGAGCTCGGCGTCGGTCTTCGCCGCCGGACCCGGCTCCATCTCCTCGGCGCGATAGGGATCCATGCCCGACTGGGCGAGGATATCGCGGCCCATCTTCACGCCATTCTTCAAGGTCTCGAGGTCCTTGCGCTCGGCGAGATAGTTGGCGTCGATCAGCGGATGCTCCTTGGGATCGCTGCTCTTCAGCCGGATCGTACCGGTGCTTTCGGGGCGCAGCGCGCAGACGTGGAGCGTGTAGCCATTCTTCTTCAGCTTCGTGCGGCCGTGATCGACCACCAGCGCCGGAATGAAGTGGAGTTGCACATCGGGCGCGGCGAGCCCGCTCCGGGTGCTGAGGAAGCCGCCGGTTTCGGCGATCGGCGAGGTGCCGGGGCCCTTCCTCCTGGTCTTGTACTGGTACAGCGACCACAGCTTGTTGCGGCGGTCGTAGGTGTCGTTGGTTTTGCAGCCCTGCAGGATCGCCGCATCGAGATGGTCCTGCAGGTTGGCGCCGACGCCCGGAATGTCGAACAGCGGGCGGATGCCGACCGACTTCAGGTGATCGGCCGGCCCCATGCCCGAGAGCATCAGCAGTTGCGGCGAGTTCACCGCGCCGCCGCACAGGATGATCTCGCGGTCGGTGCGCGCGACCTCGTCGCGGCCGTTGACGACGTAGCGCACGCCCATCGCGTGGTTCTTGTCGAGGATGATGCGCTCGACCAGCGCGCCGGTGATGACATGCACGTTGTTCTTGTTGCGCTCGACCGCGGGCCGCAGGTAGGCGCTGGCGGTGCTCCAGCGCTCTTGGCTCTTCTGCGTCACCTGGTACTGGCCGACGCCTTCCTGGACCGCGCCGTTGAAGTCGGCGAGGCGCTTGTGGCCGGCCTGCTCGGCGGCCTTCACGAATGCCTCGCTGATCCTGGCCGGATCGGCCTGGTCGGCGACGTTCAGCGGGCCGCCGGTGCCGTGAAACGCGTCGGCACCGCGCTCGTTGTTCTCGGCCTTCCTGAAGAACGGCAGCACGTCCTCGTAGCTCCAGCCCTGGTTGCCGAGCTGGCGCCAGTGGTCGTAGTCCCAGGCGTTGCCGCGCACGTAGAGCATGGCATTGATCGACGACGAGCCGCCGAGTGTCTTGCCGCGCGGCCAGTACATGCGGCGATTGTTGCAATGGACCTGTGGCACCGTCTCGTAGCGCCAGTTGTAGGGCGACTTGTCGCCGAGGCTGGCGAAGCCCGCCGGCATCTTGAGCAGGAAGGACGAATCGGGCGGCCCGGCCTCGAGGATCAGGATGCGCAGCCGGTAGTCCTCGCCCAACCGGTTGGCGATGGTGCTGCCGGCCGAGCCGGCGCCGATGATGACGTAGTCGTAGGAATCGTAGAGGCGCATGGGCCGTCCTAGGGCAGTCTGTTCTCGATCACGGTGAAGAACTGTCGGGCGGATATGGGCGACAAAAAGCCCGACGCGTCCAGTGGAAACACGCTGCGTGTGACCGAGTCGCCCACGTTTCCGCCGATGGCATGCACTTCGCCCGGCCGGACCTCGACCACGATGTCGCAATGTCCGGGTCCGCGATTCAGGTTTTCCAGGGTGGTGCCGCCATTGTCGCGCGAGGCGCAGATCAGGTCGCCGACCCGCGGCGCCCGCTCATCGAGATGTCGGGGGACGAACGCGGCGCCGGGCCGGCGGGCACGCAGGACCATGCGCTCGACATAGATGGTGTGGCGCGCGTCGGGGCAGAACTGATCGCGCGGCACGCCGGCGCTCTGGATGACCCAGGAGATGAAGGCGGCGGACCACGGCACCTCGGTGTCGAGGCCGGTGAGGTTCGGCCGGTCGACGCTCTTCCAGTAGTCGTTGATGCGCTCCGGCGCCTCGCGCTCTTTCAAGCCTAGCTGCTCGGTGCGTGCGGGCCCGTTTGCCGGATAGACGGTCGTCTGCCGGCCGTAGCGCGCCCATTCCTGTACCGCCAGCAGCACCATCGAAATCCTCGGCGACGCGGTCGGCGGCGGCGCCTCGGGCTTCCACGACGAGACCGGGCAGGGGCCGAGCGGCGCCAGCGACGCCGCGCTCTTCGGTGCGGGCTTGGGCGCGCACGCCGTCGCGAGCAGCAGCAACAGCACGGTCGGGAGCAAGCGACGCATGCGCCCGTTCTACGGTGGTTGCGTACGCGACGGGAAGCGAAGATGTTGCAGGCCATGTCGCTTCCGAGACCCGTCGCTGCCGTGGTGTTCGACATGGACGGCGTGCTGTTCGATACCGAGACGCAATACGAGAAGGCGGCGATCGCAGCGGCCCGCCAGGTCGGCATCGAGATGACGCCCGAATTCTTCCGCAGCACGGTCGGTTCTCCGTGGCCGGTCGTGCGCCAGCAGCTGCTCGACCACTACGGGCCCGACCTCGCCGTCGACGAGCTGTCGGAGATCTCGCGCCGCATCTTTCGCGAGTTGACCGAGGCACAGGAGATCCTGAAGCCCGGCGTACGGGAGCTGCTCGACCTGCTCGACGAGCTGCGGCTGCCGCGGGCCGTCGCGACCAGCTCGGCGCGCGCCACCGTCGAGCGCCATCTGCAACGGCATGCGCTGGCCGACCGGTTCCACGGCATCGCCGCGCACGGCGACTATGCGCGGCACAAACCGCATCCCGATCCGTTCCTGAAGGCGGCCGACCTGCTGCGCGTCGATCCGCGGGCCTGTCTCGCGATCGAGGACTCCCATCACGGCGTCCGCTCGGCGTTCTCGGCGGGCATGATGACGGTGATGGTGCCTGACCTGCTGCCGGCGACCGACGAGATCTGCGCCCTTTGCCTGCACGTCGTGCCGGACCTGCACGAGGTAGGCAGGCTGATCAGCGGAAGTGCCAGCGGCTTCCCTGCTGCGGGATGAGGATGCGCACGCCGAGATCGTTCGCTGCGGTGAGCTCGTCGCGCATCCTCGCCTGAGGCTGCTCGCGGGTGAGCGAGTACTTGATGTGGGTGATCACCACCGGCAGCTCCTTGAGCGCATTGCCGCCGGCGAGCGCGTCGAGCTCGTGCAGGGATGTCATGATCCACTTCGGCGTGAGGTGGCCGAACAGCTGCGCGTCGGGCCGGTCGCTGGTGTAGGACGATTCGATCAGGATCGCCTTCAGCCTGTGCTGGCGGACCTTGTCGGCAACCGCCGCCCAGACGTCGTGCATCTTGGTCGTCTTCTCGACCGGGTCGGGGCCGGTGTCGCCGAAGTAGAGGATCGCGTCGCCGTCGCTCTCGACCAGGAATGCCGTCGATTCGACACCGCCGTGGCTGAGCGGAAACGGAGTCACGGTCATCCGGGTGTCCTGCAAGGCCGCGGCGACACCGGGTGTCAGCTCCGTCAGCGGATATTTCTTGAGCTGCGGCGCCTTGCCCCGGTCGGTGAAGTTCGGCCAGGCTTGCCAGTTGAAGTAGCTGTCGCCCAGCGCCTGGGCGACCGACGACAGGGCATAGATCGGCTTCCTGCTGTCGTCGGGTGAGGCGATCACCAGCCCTTCGACATGGTCGAGATGGGCGTGGCTGATGAGATAGCCCTTGATGCGGTCGGTGAGGACGTAGCCGACGCGGCTGAGCTTCGACTCGGCCGGCAGCTTGATCGAGTCGAGGACGCCCTTCTCCTCGGCGACGCGCAGGCCGTTCACCAGTGTGCCGGCGTCGAAGGTCACGGCGCGGCTGTCGTCGTGCGGATGGACCAGCCAGGCGCTGAGATTGCCGTCCTCGATGCCGCCCAGCGCGCCCAGCGCCACGAGATCGAAACCGTCGCCGGCGTGGGCGGTGCCGGCGATCGACAGGCCGGCCGTCAGCGCGGCGGCCAGGAGGGAAGTTCGTGGCGTCATGACCAATGCTCCGCTCCACCGATGACGATCGTCGGCACATTGGCCGTATGACTTTGCACGCTGAAGACTTGCGTGCCGGGCCGCCGTCCGTTGCGCGGCTCGGAGACCTCGACGCCCGCTTTCTTCAGCCGCTCGTTGGCCCTGGCGACGTCGGGCGCGCGCCACGACAGGCCCCATAGCTGGTCGGGCGCGTCCGAGACGCCGTGCCCGAGATCGTGCGTGATCTCGACCACCAGGTCGCCGCACCGGAAGAACAGCAGCCGCGAGCCCCAGTCGGGATTGCTGCGGTCGAGCCGGAGATCGAGCCCCAGCCGGCCGGCATAAAACGCGACCGCCCGCTCGGGATGGGGCGAGCGGATCACGACATGGTCGAGTGATGAGATCGCCGCCGCCGCGCTGCTGTTCAGCAGCGGCGAGGGCGCCGGCGCTTGGGTGCGCTCGACGAGGGCGATCGGCACGCCGTGCGTCGCCTCCATCGACAGCACGAGCCGTCCGTCCTTGCGCTCGCAGGGCACGGCCCGCCGCTCGAGCAGGCGCGCCGCCTTGTCCAGCGACGCCGTCGCGAACACCATCGCCGAAAGCTGCGCCGTCGACGCGTGATCCTCGATCGTCAGCCCGACATTGCCGACCCTGAACCGTCCCTCCTGTGCCTTGCGCCCGAGCAGCGCTTCGTACGCACCGACCGCCCCCGCGCGGAACGACGCGCGCAGCACGAGATGGTCGAGTGCGTCGATCATCAGCCGATCCGCTTGAGGTTCGTTTTGTAGTAGGCGCCGCGATGCACGTAGCTCAGCGTGTCTCCCTGGATGCGCTCGATGTTGTCGGCGGTCGCTTCGCGCGCGACCTTGGCCGGCGAGCCGAAGATCACCGACCGGTCGGGGAAGCTCTTGCGCTCGGTGACGACGGCCCCCGCGCCGACCAGGCACTGCTTGCCGATTACCGTCGCATTCAAAACCACCGCGGCGATGCCGATCATCGAGCCGTCGCCGACCGTGCAGCCATGCAGCATCGCCTGGTGGCCGATGGTCACGCCCTTGCCGATCGTGAGCGGCGCACCGGGGTCGCTGTGCAGCACGCAATTGTCCTGGACGTTGCTGTCGTCGCCGATCGTGATCGCATCGTTGTCGCCGCGGATCACGGCGCCGAACAGGACGCTGACCCGCTCCCCGAGCGTCACGTCGCCGATGATCGTTGCGGTCTCGGCCACGAAGCAAGATGCCGGAATCACCGGCTTTTTGTCGCCGAGCTGATAGATCGCCATTTTGTACCCTTCCGTTGACTGAGCCCGTGACTATCCCAACCCGCGTCATGACACCATTGGTGAAATCGGCCGGGCGCGGGTCCGGCCGTACCGCAGGTCGGGGGCAACCCCCTTTCGCAGTCGCGCTATCAATGCATAAACTCCCGGCAGAAAGCTCACTCGCCCCAGGGGGAAACCATGAGCGAAGTCGACGGCGCCACCCTGATCGCGCGCAGCCTCAAGCAGCAAGGCATCGACCATCTGTTCGGCATCGTCGGCTTTCCGGTCGGCCCGATCGCCGCAGCCGCGCAGAAGGAAGGCATCAACTACATCGGCATGCGCAACGAGCAGGCCGCGTCCTACGCCGCGCAGGCCTACGGCTACATGACCGGCCGCCCCGGCGCCTGCCTCACCGTGACCGGCCCCGGCGTGGTGCACGGCCTCGCCGGCCTCGCCAATGCCCAGCAGAACTGCTGGCCAATGATCCTGATCGGCGGCGCGTCGGAGACCTATCGCGGCGGCATGGGCGCCTTCCAGGAGGAGCGCCAGGTCCTGCTCGCCACGCCGTTCTGCAAGTTCGCGCACGGCATCGAGAGCGTGGCGCGCATTCCCTACTACGTCGAGATGGCGACCCGGCACGCGATCTACGGCCGCCCGGGCGCCTGCTACCTCGACATGCCGGACGACATCATCAAGGGCACGTGCGAGCTCGAGAAGATCAGCCAGGTCCAGCGCGTGCCCGAGCCGCCGCGCATGGTGGCGCCGGGCGAAAACGTCGAGGCGGCGCTGGACGTGCTCGAAAAGGCCCAGCGGCCGCTCGTCATCGTCGGCAAGGGCATGGCGTGGTCGCGCGCCGAGGGCGAGGTGCGTGCCTTCATCGAGCGCACCCAGGTGCCGTTCGTGCGCTCGCCGATGGGCAAGGGCGTGATGCCGGACGACCATCCGCTGGCGGTGTCGGCGGCGCGCACGCTGGCGCTGCAGCAGGCCGACGTCGTTTTCCTGATGGGCGCGCGCTTCAACTGGATCTTCCACTTCGGCCTGCCGCCGCGCTTCGCCAAGGACGTCAAGGTCATCCAGCTCGACATCGCGCCGGAGGAGATCGGCCACAACAGGCCGACGGACGTGGCGCTGGTCGGCGACGGCAAGGCGATCGTCGGCCAGCTCAACAAGGCGCTTGCCGGCCGCCAGTGGTTCCATCCGACCGACTCGGCATGGCGCAAGGCGCTCTCCGCGAAGACCGCGGAGAATGCGGCGACCATCAAGCCGCAGATCGACGACGACACGGGCCCGGCCAACTACTATCGCGCGCTGCGAGACGTCGCTGCGTGGATGCCGAAGAACGCCATCCTCAGCGCCGAGGGCGCCGGCACGATGGACATCGGCCTGACCCAGCTGCCGAGCTTCGACGCGCGCTCGTGCCTCAACGCCGGAACCTACGGCACGATGGGCGTCGGCCTCGGCCAGGCGATCGCCGCCTGCGTGGCGCAGCCCGGCCGGCCGGTCGTCCACCTCTCCGGCGATTCGGCGATCGGCTTCTCCGGCATGGAGATGGAGACGCTGGTCCGCTACGGCTTCCCGGTGAAGATCGTCGTGCTGAACAACGGCGGCATCGGCCCCGGCATGCCGGAGATTCCGGAAAACCCGATGGTGAACCTCAAGCCCAACGCGCTGATCTACGGCGCCCGCTACGACAGGATGATGGAGGCGTTCGGCGGCAAGGGCTTCTTCGTCGAGGATCCCAAGAAGATTCGCGGCGCGCTCGACGGGGCGATGGAGCATCCGGGCCCCGCGCTGGTCAACGTCGTGCTCTCGCAGGCCTCTGCGCGCAAGGCGCAGCAGTTCGCCTGGCATAGTTGATGGGCACGGCTGATGGAGTGAAACGCACACAAGTCCCCTGACGGGAGGGATTGCCATGCAGGATCAGGTCATGCAGCCAGGCGTCGCGACGGCAACCCAGCCGGCGCTCAAGGGCATCAAGGTGCTCGACCTCACCCAGTTCGAGGCGGGACCGTCCTGTACCGAGGCCCTGGCCTGGCTCGGCGCCGACGTCGTCAAGGTCGAGGAGCCGAACAAGGGCGAGCCCGGGCGCTGGGGCATGACCGACCGCGCCGACGCCGATTCGCACTACTTCATCTACTACAATCTCAACAAGCGCAGCGTGACCTGCAACCTCAAGAGCGAGGAGGGCAAGGCGCTGCTGCGGCGCATGATCGCCAAGGCCGACGTGCTGATCGAGAACATGGCGCCCGGCACCTTCGCCCGGCTCGGCTTCGACTGGCCGCGGCTGAGCGCGCTCAACCCGCGGCTGATCTTCGCCCAGGTCAAGGGCTTCGCGCCCGAGAGCCCCCACGCCAACTACCTGTCGTTCGACATGATCGCCCAGGCGATGGGCGGCACGATGGGCGTCAACGGCCATCCCGACGAGCCGCCGGTCCGACCGGGCCCGACCATCGGCGACACCGGCACCGGCATGCTGATGACCATCGGCATCCTCGGCGCGCTCTACCAGCGGATGGCGACCGGGCACGGCCAGCACATCCAGATCGCCATGCGCGACGCCATGCTGAACTACTGCCGCACGCCGATGAGCCGCCAGGCGGCGCGCGAGGACCAGCTGCCGCGCGGCGGCAACGGCGTCATCGGCACCGCGCCGGGCGGCCTCTACAAGTGCGCGCCCGGCGGGCTCGACGACTGGTGCTACATCTTCGCCTCGCGGGGCAACGGCGAGCATTGGAAACGGCTGCTGAAGGCGATCGGCCGCGAGGACCTGGCTGACGATCCGCGCATGGTCGACGGTCCCACGCGCTTCCAGCACAAGGACTTCGTCGACGGCGTCATCACCGAATGGACGTCGAAGCGCAGCAAGGACGAGGTGATGAGAGTGATCGCCGGCGCCGGCGTGCCGTGCGGCGCCGTCAAGACGACGCTGGAACTGCTGCACGACCCCGACCTGCACGCGCGCGGCATGATGCAGGTGATCGACCATCCGGTGCGCGGGAAGGTCACCGTCCCGGGCTGGCCGCTGCGCATGTCCGACACCAAGGTTGCGCTGAAGCCGTCGCCGGTCCTCGGCGGGGATTGCGAGGCGATCTACGGCGAGTGGCTCGGCTGCACGCCCGACGAGGTCAAGGAGATGCGGCAGGCGAAGGTGATCTGACGGTCTTGTTGCCGGGGGCCTGATCACAAGCCGCGCATCAAGGACGCTGGCGCGGAGGCAGCGTGAGCGCCGCGAGCAGGAGCGGCAGCTCGACGGGCATGGGCGACGCGCCGGGCTGTGGCAACGGGTTAGTTGGCGAGCCGTTTCCGTTTACGTAAAGCCTCATTGACGTTTACGTAAACGTCAACTATGAGACTTCCATGCCTGTCGCTCCCTCGGCCACTCCGGCCAAAAGCACCGCACCGCGCGACTCCGGGCGCATCTACAGCATCGCCGAACTGGCCCGCGAGTTCGGCATCACGGCGCGCACCATGCGCTTCTATGAGGACGAGGAGCTGATCAAGCCGCGTCGCCAGGGCCTGACCCGGCTCTACAGCGCGCACGACCGCACGCGGCTCGGCTGGATCCTGCGCGGCAAGCGGCTCGGCTTCTCGCTCGCCGAGATCAAGGAGCTGCTCGATCTCTACCAGGTCGACCGCACCGGCGTGCAGCAGCTCCGCGAGCTGCTGCGCCGCAGCCGGCTGCACATCAGCGACCTGGAACGCAAGCGTCGCGACCTCGACGCCCACATCAACGAGTTCAGGGAAGTCGAAACCCAGGTCACCGCCGAGCTCAAGCAGCGCGGCGTCGATCCCGAAGGCGACGACTAGAGAGATCGAGGAGGAGGCCATGGCCGTCTACAAGGGTCCGGTGAAGGACATCGCCTTCGTCCTGAACGAAGTTCTCGACGTCGCGAGCCTTGCCACGCTGCCGGGTTACGAGGATGCGACGCCCGACACCATCCAGGCGATCCTCGAGGAGGCGGCCAAGCTCTGCGAGAACGTGCTGTTCCCGCTCAATCGCTCCGGCGACGAGGAGGGGTGTCATTACGAGAACGGTGTGGTGCGCACACCCAAGGGCTTCAAGGAAGCCTACGACCAGTTCCGCGAGGGCGGCTGGACGGCGGTGACCTGCGATCCCGAGTATGGCGGCCAGGGCCTGCCGGCGACCGTGGGCTTCGCGCTGCAGGAGATGTTCACGGCGTCGAACCAGGCCTTCTCGATGTATCCCGGCCTCAGCCACGGCGCCTACGAGGCGCTGTCGCGTCACGGCTCCGACGAGCTCAAGAAGCTCTATCTCCCCAAGCTCACCGACGGCACCTGGTCGGGCACGATGTGCCTCACCGAGCCCCATTGCGGCACCGATCTCGGCATGCTGCGCACCAAGGCCGAGCAACAGCCGGATGGAAGCTGGTCGATCACCGGCACCAAGATCTTCATCTCCGCCGGCGAGCACGACCTCACGGAGAACATCCTCCATCTCGTGCTGGCGCGGCCCGAAGGCGCACCCGGCGGCACGCGCGGCATCTCGCTGTTCCTGGTGCCGAAGTTCATCCCGAAGGCCGACGGTTCCGTCGGCGAGCGCAACGCCATCCGCTGCGGCGCGATCGAGCACAAGATGGGCATCAAGGCCAACGCGACCTGCGTCATGAACCTCGACGGCGCCAAGGGCTGGCTGGTCGGCGAGCTGAACAAGGGCATGAACGCCATGTTCGTGATGATGAACGCGGCCCGGCTCGGCGTCGGCATGCAGGGCCTCGGCATCGCCGAGGTCGCGCGCCAGAGCGCCGTCGCCTACGCCCAGGACCGCCTCCAGGGCCGCTCGCTGACCGGTCCGAAGAACGCATCGGGCCCGGCCGATCCGATCATCGTCCATCCCGACGTGCGCCGCATGCTGCTGACGCAGAAGTCGTTCACCGAGGCCGCCCGTGCGCTGGCGCTTTGGGTCGGCATGCTGATCGACGAGGCGCATCGCCATCCCGACTCGGCCAGGCGCGAGGCGGCGGACGACCTGATCCAGATGCTGACACCGATCATCAAGGCCTACTTCACCGACATGGGCAGCGAGTGCGCCAATACAGCGGTGCAGATCTATGGCGGCCACGGCTTCATCCGCGAGAACGGCGTCGAGCAGCTGGTGCGCGACGCGCGCATCACCCAGCTCTACGAGGGCACCAACGGCATCCAGGCGCTCGACCTGGTCGGCCGCAAGCTGCCGATGAAGGGCGGCGCGGCGGCGCAGCGCCTGCTCGGCGTGATGTCGGGCTTCGTCGCCGAGCACAAGAACGACGACAAGCTCAAGGAATTCGTCGAGCCGCTCGAGAAGGCGCTGGGCCGCGTGCAGGACGCCGCCTTCTTCCTGCTGCAGAACGCGATGAAGAATCCCGACGAGGCGGGCGCCGCGGCGACCGACCTGCTGCGTCTGATGGCTCTGACCGCGATGAGCTACATGTGGGCGCGCATCGCGATCGCCGCCCACAAGGGCCTCGCCGCGGGCAACGACAACGCCTTCTACGAGGCCAAGCTCGCCACCGCGCGCTTCTTCACCGCGCGCGTGCTGCCGCAGACCACGTCGCTCAACCACCAGATCAAGGCCGGCGCCGCGACGCTGATGGCGATGCCGGCGGAGGCGTTCTAGGCGGTAACCTGAACCAGCCCGAGATGACGGGCCATCGGACGGAAGTCACTGTCATTGTGCAGCAGCGCCATCCGGTTCTCGATGCACCAGGTGCCGATCAGCAGATCGAGGGTCTTGCGGACGGTGATGCCCAGGCGTCGCAGAGTGCGGTAGTTGCGTGCCGCTGAGACGGCGATGGCATCGCCGGCCATCGGCACGACTTGGAAGCGGCGCAGAAGGGCCTCGACGTCCCGCGCGTCGCGCTCGCTGTCCAGCCCCTGCAGGACCTCGCAGAGCATCAGGTCGCCGACGGCGATCTCCTCGACGCCCAGGGCGGCGCGCAATCGCCGAACGTGCGGCACGTCCTTGCCGTTCAGGAAGTCGATCCAGACGCTGCTGTCGACGACGATCACCGCGTACCGCGGCCGGTGCGGCTCTGCGCCAGATTACCCTTCCACCGATACCGGCCGAACGCGGCATCGACCTCGCGTTGACGGCGCAACCGCACCAGGAGGCGCAAGGCTTCTTCGACGGTCTGCTTCTTGGTGGCAAGCCCGGATAGCTTCTGGGCCTCGGCCATCAGCTTGTCGTCGATCTCGATGTTGGTTCGCATGGGTTCGCGGATGTGTATGGACAACGGGCATTATACACATGCCGGCATGTCGCAATAGCCCCTTGCGGTACGAGCCGCAAGGGACCACGTTTCGAGCGATAACCAATCGTGAGAAAAAGGGAGGCCTTCATGTCCGCCGACCGCCCCGAACCGAGCTCACCTGCCTGTCTCGCGCACGAGGCCGACGATGCCTACATGGGCTACGCCACCAGGGACGAGCTGGCGGCGTTCCTGAACGAGCTGCTCGAGGCCGAGCGTGCCGGCACCGGCGTGGCGCTGAAGAGCGGCCAGGCGGCGGCGGGCACCAGGTTCGCCGACCTGCTGCACGACGTTCATCACGACGAGGCGCGCTGGTGCGCCATGCTGCTGAAGCAGCTCAAGGCGCTGGGCGTGCCGGCCTCGACCAGGATCGGGGCGTTCCGGGAGAAGGCGCTGGCGATCGAGAGCCTGGCCGAGCGCATGGCCTTCCTCAATCGCGGCCAGGGCTGGGTGGTCAAGAAGCTGCGCGAGATGCTTCCCAAGGTGCGCGACGACAGCCTGCACCGCGACCTTACCGAGATGCTGCAGAGCCACGAGGTCAACATCGCCCGCACCAACGAGGCCTTGAAGGCCGGCGGGTGATCGCCTTCCGCCGCGCCCTCTCGCGCGAGGACGCGGCGCTGATTGCGCAGATGGATGTCGTCTGCTTCCCGATCGACGCACCGGCGGAGTTCGCCGGCGCGAACTGGTTCATCGGCTGGGATGGCGACCGGCCGGCGGCCTACTGCGCCTGGAAGGTCGTCGAGCACGACGAGTCGGTCGGCTTCCACTATCGCGGCGGGGTGATGCCCGACTGGCGCGGTCGCGGCCTGCAGCGCGAGATGCTGCGCCTGCGCGAGGCCGAGATGCGCGAGCAGGGCCTCCGGAAGGCCGTCACCTACACCGACGCCGACGGCGCCGCCTCGATGCGCAACCTGATCGCCGAGGGCTACCGTCCCTACGTGCCGACGCCCACCACGACGCTGTCCGGCCTCGGCCGATTGGGTAGAGCGGGCTTCGTGCACTGGGGGAAAAAACTCTAGGGCGTATAGTCGTCCACAAGCTTGCCAAGAAACTCACGGACGCTCCGGGCGACTACAACGTCGGCCTGTGCTTTGTGCTCCCAATATCGAACGCTCCCATCGCAGTGACGCGGAAAGAAATTGCCATCCGTATCGGCGCCGATAACGCACGCCTCTTTCCCTTTCCACCAAGCTGCCCTGGTCGGTCTCCAATCCGCCTCACGAACGAGGCACGCGACCACCAGATGGCGACCTCCAAAAGGAAAAGCGAAGGGTGTCCGGAGACGACAGAAGGCTTTCTCAATGGGGTCTGATGAGCTTTCCATGCCTGATCATTAATACGAATACTGGGTTGTTGCGCAACCCGACAACGGGTCAGCATGATGCGGTGTCGGAAGAAAGGGAGGAAGCAATGCAGGACCGTCACATCGGCGACGTTCGCGTCATGCGCATCGAGGAGCAGATGGGGCCGGGCTTTCCGGCCAAGGACTTCTTCCCCGAGTTCGACGCCGACACCTTTGCCGCCGAGCAGCACTGGCTGGCGCCGGGCTACTACCAGCCGGAAAGCGGCAAGCTGATGACCTCGATCCACTCCTGGCTGGTGCGCACCGGCAAGTACACCGTGCTGATCGACAGCTGCAGCGGCAACCACAAGCCACGACCGGGGATGCCGCGCTTCGACATGCTGAACACCCCGTATCTCGACCGCCTGCGCGAGGCCGGGGTGCAGCCCGAGGAGATCGACTTCGTGATGTGCACGCACCTGCACGTCGATCACGTCGGCTGGAACACCAGGCTCGAGAACGGCAAGTGGGTGCCGACCTTCCCCAACGCCAGGTACGTGATGTCGCGCACCGACCACGATCACTGGGCGGCGGTGGCGAAGCGGCCCGATTCGGTGCCGTACGAGGTCAACACCTACAACGACTCGGTGCTGCCGATCGTCGAGGCCAGGAAGGCCGAGTTCGTGGCGGGCGAGCACGCGATGTGCGGCTGCTTCAAGATCAAGCCGGCGCCCGGACACACGCCGGGCCAGATCCGGCTCGACCTCGAATCGCGCGGCAAGCGGGCGATCTTCCCGGGTGACGCCCTGCACAACCCGGTGCAGGTGCCGTTGTGGAAATGGAACAGCCGCTTCTGCGACGACCTCGATCTGGCGCGCAAGACCCGCAACACCCTGCTCGGCGATTGCGCGGAGCAGGGCGCCCTCCTGATGCCGGCTCACTTCGCGCCGCCGCATGCCGTTTACGTCAAGGCGAAGGGCGACCGCTTCGCGCTCGACTGGGATTTCGACAATGCGCGCGGTCGGGTGTCCTAGGAGCCCGTCCAGATAGGTTGGACGGTGCGGTTGTTGAGGTCAGGCGAGGGCATCACGCGGCCCTCGCCAGCTTGGTGAGGTTGTGAACGGTGCAGATGAGGGCCCATTCGGCTCTCACTTTGTCGATACCGCGCAACAGGAACTGCCTGAAGCCTCTTGCCTGTTTGATCTGTCCGAATACCGGCTCGACGATCTGCTTTCGCAGTCGGTATCGACTTCGATGGCCTGCGCGCTTGAGCCTGGTGCTCATCCTGGCGATCAGCGACCCGGGGGCGGACGCCTTCTTGGCCGTGGCGGACCTGGTACCGTGCTTCTGTCGCCCGGTGGCGATGTAGCCTTCGATGCGCCGCCTTTTGACGCTGCGCAGATTGGCGTCCGAACAGTAGCCGGCATCGGCCGACACCTCGTCGGGGTTCCTGCCGAGATTGCTCCTGATCCCCTCGAGCAGCGGCACCAGCTGCGCCTGATCGCTGGAGCTGTTGGTCAGCGTCTGCGCCACGATGATCTGGGCCGCGCCATCGACGGCGGCCTGGGCGTTGTAGCCCTGGATGTAGCCGTCCTTGGTCTTCAGGATGCGGCTCTCGGGATCGCTGAAGTTGCGTTGCGCCTTGCCGTCGGGCTCCATTTTGGGCGGCGCCGCCGGCTTGCCGGCCGTCTTGCCTTCCGCCCTGCGTCTGTCCTGCGCCTCAGCCCGCGCCTTCTTCTCCGCCTCGGCCGCCGCCCGCGCCTCGGCCTCCAGCTCCGCCTTGGCCTGGCGGATCCTCGCGAGCCGCTTCCGCTTGTCGGCTACCCAGCCCGGCATCTCGTCGCCGCGCCGGTCGCCGTACAGCCTGTCCTCCGCCCGGTCGGCCGCCTCGGCCGCCTCGAGCCAGCGATCGACCTCGGCCTTGAGTTCGGCTTCCCGCTTCTTCATGCGCTCATAGCTCATCGCCTTGTGCTTGGACGCATTGGCCCGGATCTTCGTGCCGTCCAGTGCAACATGGCCCAGCTTCACCAAACCAGCCTTCTCGGCAAGCCTCAAGACCTGCACGAACAGCCCCGCCAGCGCCTTCAAATGCCGCCGCCGGAACTCGCTGATCGTGCGGAAGTCCGGGGGATCGCCCGCCACGATCATCATGAAGTCCGCCCGCTCCACCGAAGCCCGCGCCAGCCGCCGAGACGAGTACAGGCCGCTCGCATAGCCATGCAGCAGCAACCCCGTCATCAGCCGAGGATCAAACGGCGGCTGGCCCAGGCCGCTCGGGTAGCTGCCGACGATCTCTGAAAGGTCAAGGCTTTCCCTGACCAGCGATACGATCAGCCGCGAAAGGTGATCAGCAGGCACGTAGTCCTGCACGCTCGGCGGGAGAAGCTGCACGTCATCGATCTTCCAGGGGCGAAACTGTTTGCTCATCGCCACCCAAGGAATCAAACTCTGCTCTTCAATGCAACCGACTACTCAGACAAGCTCCTAGCGCATATTCCGTTCCGGCTGACTTATGGCTGGGAGCGCGCCCCAAGCGCGCCCCTCCAGTGGCGCATCTTGATCTTCCGGACCGCGGGCCTCCAGGCCCGCCCATGAGTCATGATGCGGCCCTGGAGCCTTCGGCTCCGCTCAGGCCAGGGGCCCACGGTCCGATGAGAATGAGACGAGCGGCAATGGTCCAGCGTCGAGGCGGGTCGTGTATGTCCAAACGTGGGTCTCCATTGTCGCAGTGGTGGTCATATTTGCCGAAGCGCGCCGTGCGTCATCTGGCGACTACAGTGCGGAAAGGTGGACGCAGAAATGGCCGGGTTCGACGAGCTGATTTCCACGCTGGAATGGTTTGCCCCGATACTGATGGGGGCTGCATGGCTCGCGTCGAGTCTGCTGATTGCCGATGTCGCTCGCCAAAAGGGGCGGTCCTTCGTCGGCTTCCTGTTGGTATCGCTGGTGCTGTCTCCTCTCTTTGCCATTCTGCTGCTGGATGCAACGCCCGACCTGGCGCGTGAAAAGCGCGATCACAATGCGCTCCAATCCTCGATCGGCCCCCTGTATCAGCAGCTCGACGCCATCCGCTCCGGCGCCTCGCGGCTGCAGGTGCCCGTGGAGCCGCGAATACCGTCGACCGCAACGCCAGCCCGCGAGACAGGCGGCGGTTTGAGCGCGTCCACAACCGCCCGCACGACGTGATCTGCCCTGGTGACGTCGCGCTAGTATCCGGTCAGGCGGCCGCCCGAGCCGGCAAGCCCCGGTCTCCAAGCCTTGATGCAAGTCAAATCGAGCAACACGAGGCGATGGCACGATGATGCCCTCTTCATTGGAGGAGGACGGTGACAACCAACGAATTCTACTATCTGCTGCTCGTGGTCGGTAGCTTCGGCGCGCTCGCGGCCGGCATGTCCATCGCAACGATGCAATACAAGACCTGGCTTCGGCGGCAAGTTGCCGAGACGGGCGCTGCGCCTCGGCGCCTGGACAGAGATATCGACCGCCCGCATCACGTCAGACACCTCGCCGATGCCACCTAGACAAAAAAGAGCATCCGGTCCGCATATCATCGCCATCAGGCTCGGCGTGCATCGAGTCTGATTCAGATCAAGGCCGGCAGGTCGCTTGGTAAGGAAAAAGCTCCGAAAGGAGCTTGCGATGGGCCATTCTCCTGCCGAGCGCCCGTTCTGGACCAACAGCCGCGACGTCCTGTTTGCGACCTTGGGCACGGGGCCCAAAGGACTGGACAGTCGTACCGCGGCAGTCCGGCTCCAGGAGGCCGGCCGCAACAGTGACGCTCCGCCGGCCAGGGCTGGTGCCGTCAAGGCGGTCGTGCGGCGCCTGCTCGAGCCGCTGTGTCTGATGTTGCTTCTCGCCGGCCTCGTGGCCGTCTGGACCGGCGATACGACGGGCGGCTCCATCATCGTCATCATTCTCGTGCTGTCGATCGGGCTCGACACATGGCAGGAGGGGCGCGCCACCAGGGCCGCGGAACTGCTCCGCCGGTCCGTGGCGATCAAGGCCGAGGTGCTGAGGGACGGCCGTTTCCTTCCGCTCGATGTCGAGGAAGTGGTGCCGGGTGACGTGCTCCGCGTGCGGGCCGGCGACGTTGTGCCGGCCGACGGGTTGTTGCTGGAGGCGAGCGCGCTCACGGTCGGCGAGGCGGCCCTCACGGGCGAGCCCTATCCGGTCGAGAAGCGGTGCGGTCCGGTAGAGTCGGAGGAGGCGGCGGACGCGACCAACGCCGTCTTTCGCGGCTCCGTGGTTCAGACTGGCGAAGGGCTGGTGCTGGCTGCTGCGACCGGCAGGCGCAGCGTTTTCGGTCGGGCCGCCGCCTCGCTCGCCGAGCCGCAGGGCCAATCGCCGTTCCAGCGCGAGCTGCACGCCTTCGGTTTGCTGATCGCGCGCCTCACGATTGCGCTGATCGTCGTGGTTCTCGTTGCCCACATGGCGGCGGGGCGGCCGGTGCTGGAGTCGCTGATGTTCTCGGCGGCACTCGCCGTCGGGCTGACGCCGGAGTTGCTACCGATGATCACCACGGTGACGCTGTCGCGCGGCGCGCTCCGCATGGCCGCGCGCAAGGTGATCGTCAAGCGGCTGGCCTCGATCCACGACCTCGGCGCGATGACCATACTGTGCACCGACAAGACCGGCACCCTCACCATGGCTGAGATCGTCCTCGCTGAAAGCCTGGACCGATGCGGTGTGCCGAGCGATCTTCCGGCCAAGCTGGCAGGAGCGGCCGCGGCGCTGGGGGGCGATCGCGGATCCCTCGACGCGGCGTTGATCGCAGCGCGACCGGAGGCGGCAACCGGCTGGCGGATGCTGGCGCGGCGCGCTTTCGACTACGAACGTCGGGTCGGCTCCGTCCTGGTGCAGGGCGCGGACGGTCCGCTGCTGATCGTCAAGGGTGCACCCGAGGCGGTGATTGCCCTGTGCGCCCTCGACGCCGGACAGCGTGAGACCGCACTGGCGCTGATGCGGTCGCTGGCCGAGCGCGGGCTGCGCTCGATCGCGGTCGCCTCCAGGCCATGGACGGAGCCGGTGCGCGACATCGAGCCTGCCGACGAGACCGGCCTTTCGTTTGTCGGCCTCTGCGCCTTCGCCGATCCGGTCAAGCCCACGACCGGCGCCGCCGTTCATCGGCTGGAGGCTGCCGGCGTCCGGGTCAAAATCCTGTCGGGCGACGATCCGGTGATCGTCCGCAAGGTCGCGGCCGAGGTGGGGATTGCGGGCCGGGTGCTGCTGACAGGCGCCGAGATCCGCGAACTGAACGACGAAGCGCTCATGGTGCGCGCGTCCGAGGCCGACCTGTTTGCGAGGCTCGCGCCAGACCAAAAGTCGAGGATCGTGAAGGCGCTGAGTGCCGGCAACGAAGTCGTGGGCTTTCTGGGTGATGGCATCAACGACGCGCCGGGCCTCAAGGCAGCGGACGTCGGCCTGTCGGTCGAGGGCGCGACGGGTGTCGCCCAGGCGGCGGCCGACATGATCCTGCTCGCTCCCGATCTCGAAGTGGTGGCAGACGGCGTCGAGGAAGGTCGGCGGACCTTCGCTAACATCCTCAAGTACGTGCGCATGGGAGCGAGCTCCAACTTCGGCAACATGCTGTCGATGGCGGCGGCGTCGCTGTTTCTGCCCTTCCTGCCGATGCTCCCGGTGCAGGTTCTCCTCAACAACCTGTTCTACGACGTCTCCGAGATCGGCATTCCCTTCGACAACGTCCGGCCGGAGGCGACGGCGCGGCCGCAAGTCTGGAATCTCGGTGCGCTGATGCGTTTCGCTGCCATCATGGGACCGCTTTCCTCGGCCTTCGATCTGCTGACCTTCGCCGGGTTGATGCTGGTGTTCCATGCGGCGCCCGACGAGTTTCGCACGCTGTGGTTCCTCGAATCGATGGCGACCCAGATCCTCGTGGTCTTCATCATTCGCACCAATGGGCGCCCGTGGCACAGCGCGCCCCACCCGGTGCTGGCCGCATCGTCATTGGCCGCCCTCGTCGTTGCACTGGCCACGCCGTTCCTGCCGGTCGCTGCATGGCTGGGTTTTGTGACGCCGTCGCTGGCGCAATGCTCGGCGATCGGTCTGGTCGTTGCCGCCTATCTGGTGTGCGCCGAACTGCTGAAGGCCGTCGCGATCGGCCGCTGAGGATTGATCCGCATCAAACGAGAACCGTTGCCCGTCCTGTAAGGAGATCATCGGGGCAAGCGCCCTTCCAGGAGGTTCTCATGACTCAGCAGGTTCCGACGCCGCAGAAGTCCAGCATGACAATGCCATTCGCCGATCTCGACCGCTTCTTCGGCCACTGGGTGCGCAATTGGCCCTTCGCCTGGCCAGAGACGCCGGCCACGCAGCCGCGGGCCCTCCGCGCGTTCGAGCACATGCCGAACGTCGAGGTGAAGGAAAACGGCAAGACCTACACCGTGAACGTCGAGCTGCCGGGCCTCGACGAAAAGGACGTGAAGGTGACGGTCGAGGACGAGCTTCTGACCATTGCCGGCGAAAAGAAGGTCGAGCACACCGACGACAAGACGCACTTCTCGGAGCGCAGCTACGGCAGCTTCACGCGCTCCTTCACCCTGCCGGCCGACGCCGACCGCAACGCCATCACCGCGAAATTCGCCAAAGGCGTGCTGACGCTCGAGATCGGCAAGACCGCCGAGGTGCCCGTCCAGGGCAAGCGAATCGAAGTCAAGGCAGCCTGACGGCTGGCTTCGCGGGTGTCTCGCCGCGGGGCGTGGACGCCCGGGTATCTCGCAACGTGGGAGCGCAGCCATGTCGCCGCGTATCGTGACGGTCACCGTAAACCCCGCGCTCGACGTCGCCATGGAAGCGGGCGAGGTGCGGCCGGGACACAAGCTGCGCACGCGGGGTACGACCTATGATGCCGGCGGAGGCGGCATCAATGTGTCCCGCGTGGTCCATGCGCTGGGCGGCGAGACGCTTGCGGTCATGGCGGTCGGCGGTCCCACCGGGCGCTTCATCGAGCAACTGCTCACCGACGCGGGTGTGTCGTATCGCGCGGTCACTGTCGCCGGTACGACGCGCATCAGCCTGACCGTGCGAGAGGCGTCGACCGGCGCCGAATATCGGTTCGTTCCGGAGGGGGCCTTGCTCGAGCCCTCGGACGCCGAAGACATGCTCTCGCTGCTCGGCGATGTGCGGGCCGATTGGCTCGTGGCCAGCGGCAGCCTGCCGCCGGGATTCCCAGCAGATTTCTACGCCAGGCTGGCCCGCCAGGCGCAACGCAGAGAGTTGCGTTTCGCGCTGGACACGTCCGGCGTGGCGCTCGAAGCGGCTCTCCATCAGGGTGTCGATCTGCTCAAGACGAGCCTCAGCGAGTTCCAGTCGATCGTCGGGTCCACGACCTCCGACCGCGATGCCCTGGCCGAGCAGGCCTCCCGTTTGGCGGCAACCGGAGCGGCATCCATGATCGCGCTCACTCTTGGCGACCGCGGCGCGATCCTGGCGACACCCGAGCGCCGGATCGTCCAGCCTGCGCTGCCCGTTCAGGTGCATAGCGGCGTCGGCGCCGGCGACAGTTTCCTCGCCGGGCTTGTGCTGGGCCTTGCACGACGGCAATCCCCTGAGGAGGCGCTCCGGCTGGCGACCGCGACGGGGGCCGCCGCTGTCATGAGCCGCGGCACCGCACGCGTCACGCACCATCAGGTGGAAGCGCTCCTCGCACGTGCGCAGGCTGAGCCTGATGGGATGCAACGGTCGGCATTGGCCTGAAGACCATCGGACAGGGCCTCGCGCTGCGCTGGCATGCCTGACGACGGCCTCCGTCCAGGCGCGCCGCCAAATCGACGACGCTTGATGCACGTCAATGGGCGGCTCGGGCGGCGCTCCTAGGCTGCACCAGGTCCTGTGGTGGAGGCTTGCCGTGTCGAAGATGAAAGCCGCCGTATTCGTCGAGCCTGGCCGGATCGTCCTCGAGTCCAAGCCGATCCCCGACGTCGGGCCGCTCGATGCCCTGCTGCGCGTCACCACCACGACGATCTGCGGAACCGACGTCCACATCCTGCGCGGCGAATACCCGGTAGCCAAGGGACTGACGATCGGTCATGAGCCCGTCGGCGTCATCGAGAAGCTGGGCTCCGCCGTTTCCGGCTACGAGGAGGGCCAGCGTGTGATTGCCGGGGCGATCACACCGAGCGGCCACAGCAACGCCTGCCTGTGCGGCCAGCATTCCCAGGACGGCGCCGGTACGCCGCACGGCTTCAGGCCACTCGGCGGCTGGCGGTTCGGCAACACCATCGATGGCTGCCAGGCCGAGTACGTCCTCGTGCCCGATGCGATGACCAACCTCGCGGCCGTGCCCGAAGGATTGACCGACGAGCAGGTGCTGATGTGCCCCGACATCATGTCGACCGGCTTCGCGGGTGCCGAAAGCGGCGGCGTGAAGATCGGCGACACGGTGGCGGTCTTCGCCCAGGGGCCGATCGGGCTCTGTGCCGCGGCGGGCGCGCGCCTGATGGGCGCGACCAGGATCATCGCCGTCGACACCGTTCCCGAACGCTTGAAGATGAGCCGGTTCCTGGGCGCTGACGAGGTCGTGGATTTCAAGTCCGGCGATCCCGCGAAGACCATCCGGGAGCTCACCGACGGCCGGGGGGTCGATGTCGCCATCGAGGCGCTGGGCACGCAGGGCACATTCGAGAGCGCGCTGCGCTCGCTGCGCCCAGGGGGCACTCTGTCGAGCCTCGGCGTCTATTCCAGCGACCTGCGGATTCCCCTCGACGCCTTCGCCGCCGGGCTGGGCGACAACCGGATCGTCACGTCGCTGTGCCCGGGCGGCAAGGAGCGGATGCGCCGCCTGATGTCGGTCATCGCGTCCGGCCGGGTCGACCTCAAACCCATGGTCACCCATCGCTTCACGCTCGACCAGATCGAGGAAGCGTACGACCTGTTCGCCCACCAGCGCGACGGCGTCCTCAAGGTCGCCATCGCCGCTTGAGCCGGAGGATCCCATGAGCATTCGGGCCGAACTGATCGATCAAGACCCTTCCGACGGGAAGGCCGGACGCCCGCTGCCGCGCGACTTCATCTGGGGCGTTTCGACCTCGAGCTACCAGATCGAGGGGGCGGTGACGGCCGATGGCCGCGGCGCCAGTGTCTGGGACACCTTTTGCCGCAAGCCGGGACAGATCGCCAACGGCGACACCGGCGACGTCGCCTGCGACCATTATCATCGCTTCGCCGAGGACATCGCGCTGATGCGCCGGCTTGGCGTCCAGGCCTACCGCTTCTCCGTCGCTTGGCCACGGGTGCTGCCGCAGGGTAGCGGCCCGCCGAACGAGGCTGGGCTCGCCTTCTACGACCGGCTGATCGATGGGTTGCTCGAGGCCGGTATCCAGCCGTGGCTCTGCCTGTACCACTGGGACCTGCCGCAGGCGCTGCAGGATCGCGGCGGATGGGAGGTCCGAGAGATCGCCCGATGGTTCGGCGACTACGCGAGGCTGGTGGCGCGGCGCTACGGGGATCGGGTCAAGCATTTCGCCACCTTCAACGAGCCGTCGGTCTTCACGCTGTTCGGCTACGGTTTCGCCTGGCACCCGCCGGGCCTTACCGACCGTGCGGCCCTGCATCGTGCCATCCATCACGTGAACCTGGCGCACGGAGCTGGCGTCGATGCCATTCGTGCGGTCGTGCCGCGGGCGAAGATCGCCGCCATCCACAACGTCCAGCCGAGCCGCCCGGTGGGAACGACGCCCGAAGACGCGGCCGCGGCGCGCCTGCTCGATGCTTACTGGAACCAGGCATTCCCGGAGCCGCAGCTCCTCGGTCGCTATCCCGCCGAGCTCGCGCCGCTGATGGAGGCGGTGGTCCGACCCGGGGATTTCGAGCGCATCCAGCGGCCGGTCGACTGGTTCGGTGTCAATCATTACTCCCCGATCTACGCGCGCGCCGATGCCAAGGCGCCGCTCGGCTTCGCTTGGGCGGATGCGCCACCCGAGGCACCTCGCTCGCCGATCGGCTGGCAGCTCGATCCAGCCGCGTTCCGGGACGTGCTGCTCGAGCTCCATCGCCGCTATCGGCTGCCGATCTACGTCACCGAGAACGGCACCGGCGCGGTCGAGGCGCCGAACGACGCCGGCGAGATCCACGACCGCGAGCGCATCGAGTATCTCAAGGCCTACGGCGAGGCGCTGCGCGAAGCGGTGGCGGCCGGCGCCGACGTGCGCGGCTACTTCGTTTGGTCGCTGCTCGACAATTTCGAATGGGGCGCGGGCTATGCCAACCGCTTCGGCCTGGTCTATGTCGACTTCGCCACGCAACGACGCATCCCCAAGGCGTCCGCGCACTGGTACGCGCGAATGATCCATGCCCAGGCGATGGAGGGCGTCCAATGACCCGCATCCTGCTGGCCGATATCGGCGGCACCTATGCCCGTTTCGCCCTGGCAGGCGAGCACTCGATTGGAGCCACCTGGTCCACCGAAGTGGGACGCCATGCGGGCGCGATCGAGGCCTTGCGGGCCTATCTCGCCCTCGATCATGGCAAGGAGCCAATCGGCGGCGCCCTGCTGGCGGCGGCCGGTCCTGTCCAGGGGGGTTGCTGCAAGCTCACCAATGCCGCCTGGACGTTGGACGAGGAGCAGATCGCGGGTGCCCTGCACCTGCCATGGACGCGGATCGTCAACGACCTCGAGGCCGTGGCAGCCGGTCTGCCGGACCTCGATCTGGCCCAGACTCGCCTGATCGGACCCGACAGGGCTCTACCGGGAGCGCCGATGGCCATCGTCGCGCCGGGAACGGGACTGGGGATGGCTTGCGTGATCGTCGGTCCCTCCGGCCGCTGCGTGGTCCCCAGTGAGGGCGGACATGTCTCGCTCGCCGGCACCAACGATCGCGAGGACCGCCTGATCGCCATCCTGCGCCGGCGCTTCGGGCGCGCGTCGGCAGAGCGCATCCTGTCGGGGCCCGGCCTGGTCAACCTTCATCAGGCGATCGCGGAACTTGAAGGTTGCGACGCACCACGCCTCACACCGAGCGACGTGACGGAGTTGGCATTCGACGGCCCCTCTCCGATCTGTCGCGCGACGATTGATGCCTTTTGCGCTTTCCTGGGCGCCGTTACGGGCGACGTTGCACTGACCTTCGGGGCACGCGGCGGTGTCTATATCGGCGGCGGTATCGTCCCGCGCTTCGTCGATCACTTGTCGCGCTCCGCGTTCCGCGAGCAGTTCGTATCCAAGGGTCGGATGCGAACCTATCTGGAACGTGTTCCGACCCGGGTGATCCTTCATCCGAACCCGGCTTTCGTGGGTCTTATGAGCCTGGCGCGCGTTGCACGCGGCAATCCTGCTCCGAAGGCGGGCGTCCGTGTCGCTTGACGCCACCCTTCCGCATGCTGGCAGACCGGCGGTACGCCGATTCTGGCAGGCCGCGCGCGGTTTCTGGCACGGCGCAACGGCGTGGGCATTGCTGGCCCTGCTGGTCGTCGGCGTGGTCCTGCAGGTCGCGGTCCAATACCGGCTCAACTTCTGGAACCGGGACTTCTTCAACGCGCTCGAGGCCCGCGATGGCGCACAGATCTGGCACCAGGCGCAGGTCCTGCTGACGCTGGCAGCCTCCAGTGTTGCGCTGGCCGTAACGGCGGTCTGGGGTCGCATGACCTTCCAGCGGTTGTGGCGGGACTGGCTGACCAGCCGGCTGATCAGCTCCTGGCTGGCCGAGCAGCGCTATCAGCGTGCCGGCTTTGTGAAGGGTCAGCGGCAGAACGCGGAGTATCGCATCACCGAGGATGCGCGCCTGGCCACCGATGCACCGATCGACCTGCTCGTCGGCCTGATCAATTCACTGCTTTCAGCCGGCGCTTTCGTTGTCGTGCTGTGGAATGTCAGCGGCGTGATCGATGTGAGCTTCTGGGGACAGACGATCGGCGTGCCCGGTTACCTCGTCGGCGCCTGCGTGCTCTACGCGGCGCTGACGACTGCCGCGATGATGGGCGTCGGCCGCTACATGGTCGACGTCATCGAGCGCAAGAACCAGGCGGAAGCCGACTTCAAGTACGTGGTCGCCCGCGTGAACACGCGCACCACGCTTGGCCCGCACGTCGAGGATGGGCCGATCCTCGCCGCCGCGCAGGAGAACGTCATCGACCAATGGAAACGCCTGTGCGGACAGCACATGCGCATCACCCTGGTGTCGCACAGCAACACGCTACTGGCGCCGATCATCGGCCTGATCCTGTGCGCGCCAAACTACGTTCTCGGGCGCGTGTCGTTGGGTGAGGTGACCCAGGCCGCCGCAGCCTTCGTCGCGGTGCAGGGCGCCTTCAACTGGCTGGTCGACAACTACCCCCGACTGGCCGAATGGATGTCGTCGGCCCACCGGGTCGGCGTGCTGCTCGACACCCTGGATATGCTCGATCGTCCGAAGGACTGATCAGTTCCGCCGAAGGCTGAGGATGTAGGCGGCGAGGTCGTCCTGGTCGCGCTTGCTGAGCGACAGGTCCGGCATCCGGCCATGGGTCGGGTTCATCGCCGCCCGAAGGCGGTCGGTCGAGTTGCCCGAGATCCCGGCGATCGCCGCGAAAGAGGGAATGCCATCGGCTCGTGCAGCGGCAGGCGACCGTTCCACGGTATGGCAACCCGAGCACCAGCGCTCGGCAAGCTGGTGACCACGCTCGACGTCCTGGGCACCCGCGGCTGCGGGCAGCAAGATCACGAGGAGGACAGCGAGGCGGCTCACTATGCCTGACCCGTGGTCACGGAGTTGGACCGCATGCGGTCGATGCTCTTGAAGGCCCACCGCGCCTGATCGACAAGCTGGCCGTCGGTTGGATGATCGCATGTCTGCAGGCCGCACAAGGTGTGCTCGAGGTGCGGCAGGTGCTGCTCGATATGGCGCGCCAACTCGTCCTTGGCGGCCCCCGGCCCGGTGAGCAGCCACTCCTGGACGCCGCTCAGTGCCTCGGCAATTTCCTCGAAGTACTTGTGATCGAGATGCACGTGTCCCGCGCCGATGACGCCGGCCTTGTGATGGATCTTGCGGAACGGATTGCGCGACCGGATACGCTGGCGTTCGACATCGTCGGCGGAGAACCGGAAGACATGCGCTTCGCGCGAATCCATCCAGACGATGGCGTGGGAATGGGACATCAAAACCTCGATGTTGGCAGATCAGGAAAGACCGCGAACGGCGGGCACTCCTTGATCTGGCTCAAATCGACCGCTTGATCTGGCGCAATGTCCGGGTGGACGGCAGACGGTCAACTCGCGTGCATATCCA
Organism: Pseudomonadota bacterium; assembly: GCA_018240745.1. Taxonomy (GTDB): domain Bacteria; phylum Pseudomonadota; class Alphaproteobacteria; order Reyranellales; family Reyranellaceae; genus Reyranella. The sequence continues at coordinate 104,168 of JAFEFF010000187.1, read as the reverse complement.
AGGAGGACCACCTCATGCGCGCTGCCCAGGTGATGACACCGGACGTACTCTCGATTTCATCGGACGCGACCGTCTTCGACGCCGCCGAGCTGCTGGTGGGCACCGGCGTGAGTGCGATGCCGGTCGTCGACGGTACGGGCCGGATGGTCGGAATCGTCAGCGAGGCCGACCTCCTGCGCCGGCCCGAGATCGGCACCGAGCCGCGCAAATCCTGGCTGCAGCGAGTCTTCGCCGACGACGTGGCCGCTGCGGCTGAATACGTGACGTTGCATTCCCGGCGCGTCCGGGACGTGATGAGCAAGCCGGTCATCACTGTCCAGGAAGACGACACACTGCGACACGTGGCCGATGTCATGGAAAAGCGCCAGGTCAAGCGCGTGCCTGTCATGCGTGGCGACTTCGTGGTCGGCATCGTCAGCCGCGCCAACCTCCTGCAAGCGCTTCTGTCACGCGACCCGACGGGGGCGGGGCCACATCCTTCCGACGAGCAAATCCGCCGCGAGATCGAGGCTGCGGTCCGCAAGCAGGCTTGGACCTCGCCATGGCCGACGAACATCCTGGTCAATGCCGGCGTCGTCCATCTCTGGGGCTTCGTGCCGAGTGCGGCGGCGTCGGACGCCTACCGTGTCGCCGCCGAGAACGTGGCCGGCGTGAAGAAGGTCAAGAATCATCTGCGCCGGATGCCCGCCTCGGTGGGCATGGGCATTTAGTCGAGCGGCGCGGTGGAGGCACGCATGACCGATCAACCCGACGTGCGCTGGTTTGCCGATCTGCGGTCCGAGGATATCGCCAGTGTCGGCGGCAAGAATGCCGCTCTCGGCGAGCTCTATTCGGCGCTTTCTGTCGAGGGTGTGCGAGTGCCCAATGGCTTTGCGTTGACGGCCGACCTCTATCGCGCAGCCCTGACGGGGGCGAACGCTTGGCCGCGGCTTGCATCGCTGCTCTCGTCGGTTCGGCCGGGGGACGTGAAGTCTCTCTCGACAGCCGCCGTCGAGGCGCGGGCGGTCGTCTATGACGCGATGGGCACGGAACGCGTGCGCGCCGCCGTGGCCGAGAACTATGCACGCCTGGAGAAGGAGTATGGACAAGACGTGGCCGTTGCCGTGCGCAGCTCGGCAACTGCAGAGGACCTTCCGACGGCAAGCTTCGCGGGCCAGCATGAGAGCTTCCTGAACGTGCACGGCATAGAGGCGGTGTTCGAGGCCTGTCGCCTGTGCTTCGCCTCGGTGTTCACCGACCGCGCCATCGTCTATCGAAACGACAACGGCTTCGATCACCTGAAGATCGGCCTGTCGGTCGGCGTCATGAAGATGGTGCGCTCCGACAAGGCCGCGAGTGGCGTGGCGTTCACCCTCGATACCGAGTCCGGGTTTCGCAACGTCGTCTTCGTGACGGGGGCCTATGGCCTGGGTGAGAACGTGGTCCAGGGACGGGTCGATCCCGACGAGTTCTACGTCTACAAGCCGACCTTCCGCGCCGGGCACCGGTGCGTCCTGCGCCGCGGGCTCGGCAGCAAGCAGCAAAGGCTTGTCTATGGAACCGGCGGCGGGGGTAGCACCGTCAATGTCGAGACGCCGACGGCCGACCGCGACCGCTTCTGCATCGACGATGGCGACGTGCTGACCATCACCGACTTCGCACTGTGCATCGAGGACCATTTCTCTCGGCGCGCCGGCCATCCGATGCCGATGGACATCGAATGGGCGAAGGACGGCGTGGACGGCTCGATCTTCATCGTCCAAGCGCGCCCGGAGACGGTCGCCTCGCGCAAGGTGATGGGCAGCTTCGAAAGCTACCGCCTCAAGGATGTCGGCCCGGTCCTCCTGACGGGACGCGCAGTCGGTGAGAAGATCGCCCACGGCAGGGTGCGCCATGTCGCCAGCGCTGCCGATCTCGCGGCATTCCAGCCGGGCGAGGTGCTGGTGGCCGATACGACCAGCCCGGACTGGGAGCCGGTGATGAAGCAGGCGGCCGCCATCGTCACGAACCGCGGCGGGCGAACCTGCCACGCGGCGATCGTAGCGCGGGAGCTTGGCATTCCGGCGGTCGTCGGCGCGGAGCGGGCCACCGCCGTGCTGCAGCCTGCAGCGGAGGTCACGGTGTGCTGTGCGGAAGGTGAGACCGGTCGAGTCTACTCCGGATTGCTGGCATTCGAAGTCTCCACGATCGACGCGTCCTCGCTGCCGCGGCCGCGGACGGAGATCATGGTCAACCTCGGCAATCCCGATCTCGCCTTCAAGACGGCACTACGGCCGAACGACGGAGTCGGGCTTGCGCGCATGGAATTCGTCATAACCGAACACATCGGCATCCATCCGATGGCACTGGTCGAGCCGGTCAGGGTCACCTCGGCGGCCGACCGCGAGACGATCGCGCGATTGACCCGGCACCATCGCCGGCCGGCGGACTTTTTCGTCGAGCGCCTGTCGGAAGGGATCGGGACGATCGCAGCGGCCTTCCATCCCAAGCCGGTGATCGTGCGGCTGTCCGACTTCAAGACCAACGAATATGCCAAGCTGATCGGGGGAGCGGGATTCGAGCCCAGGGAAGAGAACCCGATGCTCGGCTTCCGCGGCGCCGCGCGCTACACCCATCCTGCCTATTCGCCGGGGTTCGCGCTCGAATGCGCCGCCCTGCGCCGCGTGCGCGAAGACATGGGCCTCGTCAACCTGAAGGTGATGGTGCCGTTCTGTCGCCGGGTCGAGGAGGCGAACCGCGTGCTCGATGCGCTGTCCGCCAATGGCCTGCGCCGCGGCGACAAGGGATTGGAGATCTACCTGATGTGCGAGATCCCGAACAACGTCATCCAGATCGACGCCTTCGCGCAGCTTTTCGACGGCTTCTCGATCGGCTCCAACGATCTCACGCAGCTCACGCTCGGCGTGGACCGCGACTCCCAAATCGTCGCCTTCGACTTCGACGAGCGCGATCCTGGCATGCTCGAAATGCTGAGACTGGCGGTGGTCGGGGCGCACCGCAACGGCCGTCACGTCGGCATCTGTGGCGAGGCGCCGGCGACTTATCCGGGTGTCGCCGCCTATCTTGCCCGGTTGGGAATCGATTCGATCAGTGTGAATGCCGACAGCGTGCCGATAACGATGAAGTCGGTGTACGAGGCGGAGGAGATGATCCAGCTCAAGAAAGTGGTCTGACAGGGAGGTAGCAGCCGAGGAGGCGAGGATGGCCAAGGTAAAGGAGTTAGCAGCCGAGGAGGCGAGGATGGCCAAGGTAAAGGAGTTGCTGAAACAGGCCTCGGCAAGGCGTGAGGAAGCAGGTTCGCGCCGGGGGCTCGCACGGCTGCTGTCGGCGGGAGACCTCCTGCACCAACTCGAACGGCAGGCGCACGAGCTGGAAGTTGAAGCCGCAGCGCTGGAGAAGGAAGCACGGCCGCAAGGAGCCCGGAAGCCCCGGCGGGCTCGAAGCTCCCACGCGTCGGTCCGGTCATGATGCGCGCCATGGTGCTGGAGGCCCCGCGGCGGCCGCTTGTCGAAGAGCGGCGCGTCACGCCGAAGCCGGGACAGGGCGAGATTCTGGTGAAGATCGAGGCCTGCGCGGTATGCCGCACGGATCTTCATGTGGTCGATGGGGAACTGCCGAACCCGCGGCTGCCGCTGATACCTGGACATGAGATCGTCGGCCGCGTGATCGCCCTGGGTGCCGGGGCCACCGCGTTCCAATCAGGCCAGCGCGTCGGCATTCCCTGGCTCGGCCATACCTGCGGCTGCTGCGCCTACTGTCGCTCGGGCGACGAGAACCTGTGTGACCGGCCGTCCTTTACCGGCTACACGCGCGACGGCGGCTTCGCGACCCACGTCGTGGCCGACGCGCGGTTTGCGTTCGCGCTCGACGGCTTCGCCGATCCGGTCGCCGCTGCGCCTCTGATGTGCGCGGGCCTGATCGGTTGGCGCTGCCTGAAGAAGGCCGGCGAAGGGCGGCGTGTCGGTCTTTACGGTTTCGGTGCCGCCGCCCACATCCTGACACAGGTTTGCCGGTGGCAGGGCCGCGAGGTCTATGCCTTCACCAGTCCGGGCGATTCGGCGGCGCAGACCCACGCCCGTTCGCTCGGTGTGTGCTGGGCAGGCGGGTCGGACCAGGCGCCTCCGGAGGCGCTGGATGCTGCCATCATCTTCGCGCCGGTCGGTCCGCTGGTTCCGTGCGCCCTGGCGGCCGTGCGCAAGGGCGGCCGCGTGGTGTGCGGCGGTATCCACATGAGTGACATTCCGGCCTTTCCCTATCGCCTGCTCTGGGAAGAAAGGGAGATCCTGTCGGTAGCCAACCTCACGCGCGGGGATGCTGTCGAATTCCTCACCGTCGCGCCGCAGGCCGGCGTGCGTACGACGACGACGGCCTATCCGCTCGAACGCGCCAACGACGCGCTTGCCGATCTGCGCGATGGCCGCATCCAGGGCGCGGCCGTGCTGGTGCCATCGTGATGCCATAGAGAGATTGAGCTAGCTCAAACTGCACCGAACAGGGCGAAGCGTAGGATGCTCGCATGCACGCAACGCCTCCCGAACGGGCCGCCGCGGAGACCCATCCCCTCCCCGGGGATTTGGCCGTGGCACCAGTCGCGAATCTCCCGGCTGTCGTTGCAACGACCGGCCGTCGCAGGCGCCAGCTATGGCTGCTCTCGCTCGTTGCGGTGGCGGCAGCGGCGCTGGGAACCGCCTATTGGTGGAGTCATCGCGTGCCGCCTCTGCCCGCCGGCATCGCCTATGGCAACGGCAGGCTCGAAGCCGACCCGATCGACATCGCCACCAAGTTCGCCGGACGCATTGCGGCATTGCTTGTCGACGAAGGCGACATGGTCCGTGCCGGCCAACCGCTCGCGGTAATGGATACTCGCGGCTTGCAGCAGTCGTTGGAGAAAGCCCTGGCCGAGGTGGAGTTGCAGCAGAAGGCGATCTCGGAAGCCGAGGCACTCCTCGAGCAGGTCCGCACCCAGGTCCGTCTCGCCGAGCAGCAGATGGACCGGGCGAGCACGTTGCTGAAGAACGGCTGGACCACCCAGGAGATATTCGACCAGCGCAGCCAGCAGCTCAACACGGCTCGTGCGGCAGAGCGCGCCGCAAGTGCGCGCGTCAAGCAGATCCAGAATGCGCTGCAGGCCGCCCAGCACAATGTCGAGCTGATCAAGGTGGATATCGCCGACAACACGCTGGTCGCGCCGCGCGACGGCCAAATCCAGTACCGTGTCGCGAACGTCGGCGAGGTTCTGCCGGTCGGCGGCAAGGTCTTCACGCTGCTCGATGTCGGCTACGTCTACATGGACATTTACCTGCCGACCGTCTCGGTGGGCAGGATTGCTGCGGGTGACGACGCCCGCATCCTGCTCGACGCCTATCCGGCGAAGCCGCTCCGCTCCAGGGTGACCTTCATCTCGCCGCAGGCGCAGTTCACGCCCAAGATGGTCGAGACGCAGACCGAGCGGGACAAGCTGATGTTTCGCGTGCGGGTTCGCCTCGATACCGACCAGCTCCGGGGCACGACCAGGGCGCCGAGCGGCCTGCCCGGCGTGGCCTACGTTCGCTTCGACCGCAATGTGCAGTGGCCGGCGGCATTGCTGGCTGCGCCGTGACCATGGAGCCGGTGGTTCGAGCCGAGGGACTTCGGCACCGCTATCGCCGCCGTGATGCATTGGCGGCAACGACGCTCGACATCCCGGCCGGTCGCATCGCCGGATTCATCGGTCCGGACGGCGTCGGCAAATCGACGCTGCTGGGGCTGATCGCCGGCGCCAAGCGCTGCCAGACGGGAACGCTGCAGGTGCTGGGCGGCAGTATGAAATCGGCGCGGCATCGCCGGAAAGTCTGCCCGCGAATCGCCTTCATGCCGCAGGGGTTGGGCAAGAACCTCTATGCCGATCTCACCGTGCGCGAGAACATCGATTTCTTTGCGCGCCTGTTCGGCCACGGTCGCCGCGAGCGCAGCCGGCGCATCGGCGAGCTGCTGGCGGCTACCGGGCTCGAGGCGTTCGGCGACCGCCCCGCCGGCAAGCTGTCGGGCGGGATGCGGCAGAAGCTCGGCCTGTGCTGCGCCCTGGTGCACGACCCCGAGCTCCTGATCCTCGACGAGCCGACGACCGGCGTGGATCCGTTGTCGCGCCGGCAGTTCTGGCAACTGATCGAGCGCCTGCGGGCGCACCGGCCCGAGATGACCGTTCTGGTTGCCACCGCCTACATGGAGGAGGCCGAGCGCTTCGACTGGCTGATCGCAATGGACGCGGGCACGGTGTTGGCGACAGGCACGCCGGCGCAACTCAAGGCGCAGACCGGTACCGACACTATCGAAGGGGCGTTCGTCGCGCTGCTGCCCCAGAGCAGGGGCCAACGCGAAACACTGATCGTGCCGCCGCGCCGGGCGGCCGACCACGAGACGGCGATTGCTGCGCGCGGCCTCACTCGCCGGTTCGGGGATTTCACGGCGGTCGACCACGTGAGCTTCGACATCCAGCGTGGCGAGATCTTCGGGTTTGTGGGATCCAACGGTTGCGGCAAGACCACGACCATGAAGATGCTGACCGGTCTGCTGCCCGCCACCGCGGGAACCGCGACTCTCTTCGGCAAACCGATCGCGGCCGGCGGCATGCGCTCGCGCATGCGGGTCGGCTACATGTCGCAATCCTTCTCGCTCTACACCGAGCTGACGGTCCGGCAGAACCTCGACCTGCATGCCCGGCTGTTCCATCTGCCGGCCGCGAGCATTGCCGCGCGGACCGAGCACCTGGTCCGGCAGTTCGGCCTGGAAGACTGGTGCGACCAACTCGCCTCGTCGCTGCCGCTAGGCATCCGCCAGCGCCTGTCGCTGGCGGTCGCCGTGGTTCACCAGCCGGACGTGCTGATCCTCGACGAGCCGACCTCGGGCGTCGATCCGCTGGCGCGCGACCTGTTCTGGCGGTTGCTGGTCGATCTTTCGCGAAATGCCGGCGTCACGATCTTCGTCTCCACCCACTTCATGAACGAGGCCGGTCGCTGCGATCGCGTCGCATTGATGGATTCAGGCCGCGTGCTGGCGACGGGAAAGCCGCAAGAGCTGATGGAAGCCCGCAGCGCGCAAACGCTCGACGAGGCTTTCGTGTCGTATCTCGAGCAGGCAAAAGGCAAGACCCCGGTTCCGACCGCGCCGGCGCTACGCGAAAACGCCAAACATTCCAGGAGCACGTTCAGCCTGCGGCGGGCGTTCGCCTACGCGCTGCGTGAGTCGCTCGAGCTGCTGCGCGATCCCATCCGGCTCGGTTTCGCGTTGGCCGGCACGGCCTTCTTGATGCTGATCTTCGGCTTCGGAATTACGACCGACGTCGACTCCCTGTCCTTTGCCGTGCTCGATCGCGACAACTCGTTTGAAAGCCGCGCCTATCTCGGGGAGCTTCGCGGTTCGACATATTTCATCGAGCGACCTCCGATTCGCGATGCGAACGACCTGCAGGAGAGACTGAAAAGCGGGACGGCCAACGTCACTATCGAGATTCCACCGGGCTTCGGGCGAGACATGAAGCGCGGCCGTCCTGTGGCGATTTCGGCCTGGGTCGACGGCTCGATGCCGTTCCGCGCCGAGACGATCCACGGGTATCTCGAGGCAGCGCACCGTCAATTCCTCGCCGACCCCGCCATTCACGGCAATGGACAGGCGGCCTCGCCGCCTGTGGTCGAGGTGTCGCTGCGCTTCCGCTACAACCAGGACTTCTCGAGCGTCTACGCCATGGTGCCGGCGCAGCTTGCGCTCCAGCTCGCGTTGATTCCGGCGATCCTGATGGCGCTCGCCATCGTGCGCGAAAAGGAGCTGGGCTCGATCGTCAACCTCTATGTTACGCCGGTGACGAGGCTCGAATTCCTGCTCGGCAAGCAAATCCCCTACGTCGCCGTCGCGATGACGAACTTCGCCATCATGTATCTGATGGCGCTGTTCATCTTCGGGGTGCCGCTGAAGGGCAGCTTCTCCGCGCTGTTGACCGGCGCCCTGGTCTATGTGCTGGCGACCACGGCCTATGGCCGGGTGATCTCCGCCTTCACGCGTACGCAGATTGCCGCACTGTTCGGCACAGCGATCATGACCGTGCTGCCGGCGACCATGTTCTCCGGCATGCTGACGCCGGTCTCCTCGCTGTCCGGCATTGCCGCCTTCTCCGGGCGGTTCTTTCCCATGACCTACTTCCTGCCGATCAGCCTCGGCACCTTCACCAAGGGGTTGGGGTTCGGCGACCTCGCGGGGCATCTGCTCGTGCTCTCACTTTTCTTTCCCGTGCTCACGCTGCTCAGCCTGCTGCTGATGCGACCGCAGGAGACATGATGCGCCCGCTGTCGACCATCTTCTGGCTATCGATGAAAGAGGTGCGCAGTTTCCTCGGCGACTGGGTGCTGGTCGGCCTCGTGATCTACACCTTTTCGCTCGCCATCATCGCCCAGGCGCAGAGCAACTCGCAGGAGCTTCGCAATGCTTCTCTGGGAGTGGTCGACGAGGATGGATCTGCACTCTCGCACCGGATCGTCGCAGCGTTCCTGCCGCCCTACTTCAAAACGCCCGAATCGGTTGCCCAGGGCGACATCGACCGGCTGATGAACACCGGACGCTACACCTTCATCCTCGACATACCGCCTCATTTCCAGCGCGATGTCGCAGCGGGTCGAGCACCCGTCCTGCAAGTTCTGGTCGATGCCACGGCGATGATGCAGGCCGGCATCGGGGCCGGGTATGCGCAGCAGATCATCAACACGGAAGTCTCGGACTTCGTCCGCCATGCGCGTTCGCCCGGTGTGCCTGCCGATCTGGCTGCCCGAATCGCCTTCAACCCCAACATCACGACCGCCTGGTTCACGTCGGTAATGGGTGTGATCACGAACGTCACCATGCTCGGCATCATCCTGGCTGGCGCTGCCGTGGTGCGTGAGCGCGAGCATGGGACGATGGATCATCTGCTGGTGATGCCGGTGACGCCCTTCGAGATCGCCATGGCGAAGGTCCTCGGCAACGCCGTGGTGCTGACGGTCGCGGTTGGACTGTCGCTTTCACTGGTCGTGCGTGAGCTGCTTCACGTTCCGATTGCGGGATCGATCCCGCTGTTCATGGTCGGTGTGGCGATCTACCTCTTCTTCGCCATGTCGATCGGAATCTTCCTCGCGACCATCGCCCGCACCATGCCGCAACTCGGGTTGTTGTTCATGCTCGTCGCGATCCCACTCAACATGCTGTCGGGTGCCAATACGCCGCTCGAAAGCATGCCGCCGTTGCTGCGCTCCGTCATGGAGACCTCGCCGACCACCCATTTCGTCTCGTTCGCACAAGCCATCCTGTATCGCGGTGCGGGGCTGGAGCTTGTCTGGCGTGAATTCGTCGACATCGCAGTGGCCGGCGTCGCCTTTTTCGCTCTCGGGCTCATCCGCTTCCGTCGCGTAGCCGTCGCCAGTTGATCTGCATCGACCTCGGCGATCCGTGGCCTGCGATGGACAGATCGACATGGCGTGAGTTGGGAGAGCCGCCGAGTTGATCCACCTCAATTCGATCTTGCCGGGAAGCCCTAATCTTTTTCAGCGCCATGCGGCTCCGGAGAATTGGGATATGCCAAGGCAAGCGATCAGGCTGGAAGTTGGACGCCATCCGGCAGTGATCGGGGCGGGCTGGAGCGTCGATGTCTTCGAGAAGGATCACTTGCGATGATGCCCACGAGCCTGATGGTCTATCTGGCGCCCGGCGCGGAAGTCGCATCGCTGTTGCAGCTCGCCAGCGACGTTGCCGCGAGGCTCAATGCCCGAAGAATCGTTGGCATTTCGGCGCTGCGGCCGCTGCAGATCTATGCCGGCCCTGACGCCTACGTTCCGCAGGAGTTCATCGAGCAGGACTGGGCTTCCATGGAGAAGGAGCTCCGGATCGCCGAACAACGTCTCCGGGCAGCATTCGCAGGCAAGGCGGTTGAGCTGGAGTGGCGGTCGGCAGTCACGATCGACCCGGTTTCGGATTATGTCGGGCCACAGATGCGGGCGGTCGACCTTCTGATCACCGCACCCACGCCGAGTGGCCTGCTGTTCGACACGAATCGCTATCTGAACGTGGCCGATCTGGTCTTGAAGGCCGGTCGGCCGGTGCTCGTCGCTGATTCGGGAGTGACAAAGCTCGATCTCGACAATGTGCTGATCGGGTGGAACGACAGTCGCGAGGCACGGCGCGCCGCCGAGGACGCTCTGCCGATCCTCCGGATGGCGGGGAAGGTCACCGTTGTCGAGGTCGCCGACGCCGACACGATGTCGGAGGCTGGCACACATGTGAAGGACGTCGTCGAGTGGCTCGAGGTCCACGACATCGCCGCGCAAGCGCGCGTCGAACGGGGTGGCGATGAGGATGCTGTGGTTCTTGCCGAGCTGGCCCGCGACCTGAAGGCAGGTCTGCTGGTGGCTGGGGCTTATGGCCATTCGCGGCTGAGGGAATGGGTGCTGGGCGGCGTTACACGCGATCTGCTGATGAGGCCGACGCAGTGTTCGTTCGTCTCCCATTAGGAGCTCTTCACCGAGGAATTGACGAGTTGACCTGGAGCCATTCGAAGCAGGTCTTGATGGAGGTCAACGGCCGTCGGGCACGGCTGGCTTCTGCCAGGGCCAACGTCCGCTCACTTCGAGTTCCAGGGCAAAGCTCAGTAGCGTGCGAATGGCGATGATCACGGCGAGTACGCCGAGATTTTTCAGCGTCGGCTCGACGGCCACGGTGCCGATGATGTCGGCGATGACCAGGAATTCGAGACCGAGGAGGATGGCGCGGCCCAGGTCGGCGCGCAGTTCGTGATAGCTATCGCGAAAGGACCGGCCTCGAAGCAACCGCAGCACGAACGCAACGGCCGCCAGACAGGCGCCGACAACGAGCACCGACATTCCGATGAGCTCGACCGCTCGGCCGGCCGTCATAGCTATGTGATCGAGGGACATCGCCGTGCTCAGCGGCGCTCTAATTGAGAGCCTCGACCGAGACGATCCGGAACGGACGCGACACGCCGTCATGCTCGGTCACCGAGATGTACTCGCCGACCGTGAAGGCATGCTTGTCGAGCCGGAAGATCGGCTCTTCGTCGTCGGCGCCACCCGGCCAGGCGAAGGCCCACTGGTTGCCGCGATGGTGGACCAGCGAGCCGTGCTCATCGGTCGTGCTCTGCCAGAAGCGCCGGACGCCGCAACGTTCCTTGTCCTGCGCCCAGCCCCTGGTGTCGAGCTTTCCCTTCCGATCGAGCGGCGCTGTGAACTCATAGCCGCACCCGGGATGTCCTTCCGGGAATTCGGCGGTACGAGCCAGTTCCAGGCGGATGCGCTTCAAGGTCATGGGGAGTCCTCCGTTGTGGTGCAGCGGTTCTCGGGCACTTCCGGCGCCGAACCCATGATCTGGATCAAGGAGGACCGACCGTGTCGCTTTCATTGTCCTGCTCCAGAGGAGATTCCCATGGTCGCCAAGGACACTTTCGGTTACCTCGACAGCGAGCAGCTCGATGTCAAAGAGACGCTGCGCGCGTTCGCCACTACGCTGGAGAAGCTCGTGGCCAGCGAGAGCGCCGAAGCGGTCGAGCAGGTCCGGGCGCAAGCCCAGGTCCTGCTTGCCAAGGCTCACCCGCTGATCGACGAGGCTGCGGATTCGCCGGAACGGCTGAGAGAGGTGATCCGGCAGCATCCTCTGGCCGCGCTGGGCATCGCCGGCTTGGCAGGTTTCGTCCTGGCCTCCCTGCGAAGGCGGTGAGCCATGGTTGCGCTTCTCGAAGCACTGACGGCTGTAGGCGCCGTCGCGCTGGCAGGCGCTGCACGGCGGGCCACCCTCTCGCTCGCCGGGCTGACGCTTTGCGCGATGTTGTTCGTCGTCAGCCTCGCCTTCTTCACGCTCGCCGGCTATCGCGCGCTCGAGCAGACCGTTGGCGCGATCCATGCGCCGCTCGCGATCGGCGGCGTCTACCTCGTTCTCGCGCTGGTGGCGCTGCTGGCGGTACAGTCGCGCCGCTGATCAGGACGAGGCGTCGGCCTCGTCGTAGGCGGTCTTGATCATCCACCACGCGAACAGCACGCCGCCCGCGAACAATCCCAGGCCGAAGATCAAGATGCCGGCATCGTGTGCGCCGGCCGCCAGGAAAAGGCCGATCAGCGCGAACAGTCCGCTCATGATTCCCATGATCCAGTGAGACATCGTTCTCTCCTCAAGTCTTGTCGTCATCGTCGAACAGAATGCGGCCGGCCGCGCCCTCGGGGTCGTCGAACTGGCCATGGCGCAGCGCCCACAGGAACGCCGCCAGCGCGAGCAGGCCGAGCGTGAGTGCAGCCGGTACCAGGATCAGCAGGCTGTCCATCAGTGTCGCCTCCGGAGCCCGAGACGCAGGGCGTTGCCGATCACAAGGAGCGAGGACGAGGACATGGCGACCGCCGCGATCAACGGCGTCACGACACCCGCGATCGCCAGCGGCACGGCGGCGAGATTGTAGAGCAGGGCGAGCGCGAGGTTCTGGCGCATGGTGCGCTCGGCGCGGTGTGCGACGGCCAGGATCTCCGGCACGGCGGCGAGGCTGTCGCCCTGGAACACCGCGTCGGCCGCGTTCTGGGTCGCTTCACTCGCGGTCGACGGTGACAGCGAGGCGTGCGCGGCGGCCAGCGCCGGTGCGTCATTCAGCCCGTCGCCCACCATCAGGACCGTGCGGCCGTTACGCGCAAGCGCCGCCAGGCGGGCAGTTTTCTCGGCCGGGCCCATCTCGGCGCGCCATTGAGACAGGCCTGCCTCCACGGCGATGGCCGCGACAGCGTGACTTCTATCGCCGGACAGCAGCTCGACGTCGAGGCCGCGTTGCTTCAGCTGGTCGATCACGACCTGCGCATCGGGGCGCAGCCGGTCGGCGAAGGCAAAGCGCACGGGCGGATGGCCCGGCCGCGCCAGCCACAGCTCGGCGCAGCCATCCTCCGGTGGATTGGCAATGCCGCAGAAGACGGCCGATCCCAGGCGGACGGTCCCCTGGGTCAGGCCTTGCCCGGGATGCTCGACGACCCCGTCGGCTGGCGCGATGTCGGGCCTGGCGCGGCACAGCGCCCTGGCCAGCGGATGACGTGAGTTGGCGGCGAGGCTGGCGGCGAAGGCCATCGTACCTACGTCGGGCGGATCGATCAGCTCGGGGCGACCGAGGGTCAGGGTACCGGTCTTGTCGAACACGACGTAGTCGACGCGCGTGAGCCGCTCGAGCGCGGTCGGCGACAGCAGCAGGATGCCCGACTTCATCAACCGCGTGCTTGCAACGACCTGTACCACCGGGACTGCCAGGGCGAGCGCGCATGGGCAAGTGATGATCAGGACGGCGGTCGCGACGACCAGCGCGCGGTCCCAGGCGAGCCCGCCCAGGGTCACCCAACCGAGGAAGGTCAGTGCGGCAGTGAGATGGACGATCGGCGCATAGGCGCGTGCGACCCGATCGGCGAGCGCGACGAAGCGCGAGCGGCCACGCTCGGCGGCCTCGACCAGCCGGACGATCTCCGCCAGCACGGTGCGCTCGCCCGAGGCCGTGACCCTGACCTTGAGCGGCGCGCCGAGATTGACCATGCCCGCCACCACCCGTGCGCCGGGCGATACGGCGGCCGGCAGGCTCTCGCCGGTGATCAGCGATCCGTCGAGCGAGGACGTGCCTTCGATCACCGTGCCGTCGGCCCCCAACCGTTCGCCGGCGGCGACCAGCAGGATGTCGCCTGGTGCCAGCGAATCGACCCTGCGCGCCTCGGCGGCGCCGTCCGCCTTGAGCACATGCGCACTGCCGCCCGTGATGGCGAGCAACGCCTGCACGGTTTGGCGGGCGCGACCGCGGGCGCGGCGATCGAGCGTGCGGCCGATCAGGAGGAAGAACAGCAGGGTGACCGCCGAATCGAAGAAGGCGTGCTGGCCGCCGGCCCAGGTCTCATGCAGGCTGACCGCCGACGCGAGGATCACACCGATCGAGATCGGCACGTCCATGTTGCTGCGGCCGCTGCGCAACGCATTCCACGCCGAACGAAAGAACGGCCGACCGGAATAGGCGATGGCGGGAAGCGCAATCGAGGCTGACAGCCAGTGGAACAGCGTCCGCGTCGCGTCGCCCATGGAGCCGTCATGGCCCGACCACACCGCGATCGACAGCAGCATGACGTTGGCCGCAGCGAAACCCGCGACGGCAAGGCAGCGCAGCAGGTCGCGCGTCTCGGCGTCGTCCCGCGCCATGGCGTCGAGGGCGCGATAGGGCGCGGGACGGTAGCCGAGCGCCGCGACCAGCCCGGCATGCTCGTTGGCGCCGCTGGCGGTGCCGCGCCAGCGCAAGGCGAGTCGCCGGGTCGTGAGGTTCACGCGCGCGGCGAGCACCGCCGGGTTGCGCGCCAGCAAGCTCTCGATCAGCCAGACGCAGGCGGCGCAGTCGAGCCCATCGATCAGCAGGTCGAGGGAGAATACGCCGGGCTCGACCTCCTGCGCGAAGCTCGCGAAGTCGGTGTCGACTGGCACCGGCCGGCGCGCGTGCGCGTCCTCGAGCCGGCGATAGAACGCGCCCAGTCCGGCGGCACCGATAATGGCGTGGGCGCTGGCGCATCCGGCGCAGCAGAACTCGGCATCGGCAGCGAGGCCGCGCAGCTCCTCGCCGCAATGCGCGCAGACCTTCTGCGACGCGACATGGGGCAGGGCCGCGAGGGCGACGTCGCTCATTGCAGGAACAGTCGCTTGGTGAGGGCGAAGCGCCGGCCGCCGGCCTCGATCACGATGTCGGCGTCCCAGTTGCCGCGCTCGGGCAGGACGACGTGGCCGGCGAACCGGCCGTTGCCGAGATCGCTCAGCACGACGTCGAGCGGCGCGCGCCGCTCGGCCGGGCGGATCAACTCGATGCTGGCCACGGCGCCAGGCAGTGGCTTGCCGGCCGAGTCGCTGACCTTGAGGCCGAGGACGCCGCTGTCGGCCTGCCAGCTCGGCACGACCGACCAGCCGAGCGCATCGCGGCTCCTCTGCTCGGCCATCACCTGGTTGTAGCGCACACCCCGCTCGCGTGCGTGGTCGCTGTAGAGACCCGAGAAGGAGCCGATCGCGAGCCACATCATGATGCCGTTGACGGCGATCACGATGGCGAAGCCGGCCACGAACAGCCACGGGACGAAGCTGAAGCTCGAGGAGCGGTTGGGCGACATCGCGAACTCCTAACGGGTTGGTCCGACGAAGACCGAGGCGTGCGTGGTGCTGACGCCCGTCTCGTCAAGGGCCCGGAACTCGATGCTATGCGAACCCGACGGGGCCTCTCCGGCGGGCACCGTCACCAGCACGCGGAAGGTGCCGACGCTGTCGGCATGGACGGGCAGGATCGGATTTTCTCCGGGCACATTGGCGACGGCGAGCATGGCCCCCGGCAGGCCCTGCAGCTCGAGCGCGAACCGCCGCTCGTGCTGGCCCTTGTTGGCGATCTTGATGGTGTACGAATTGCGGATGTCGCCGCTGCTCAGCCGAACGAAGTTCGGGCTGCGGTCGCGCTGGGCGGAGAGATCCGCCGTGGTGCGCAGGAAGAACGCCACCGCCATCACGATGGCGACGACGGCGAACAACGCGGCATAGAGGATGGTGCGCGGACGCACCGGCCGCCACGGAGCCGCCTTGCCCTTCTCGCGCGCCTCCTGACGGGCGAGCGTGTCCCAGCGGATCAGGCCGAGCGGGCGGTCGACCTTGCGCATCGTTTCGTTGCAGGCATCGACGCACAGGCCGCAGCCGATGCATTCGATTTGCTGGCCGTCGCGGATGTCGATGCCGGTCGGGCAGACGTTGACGCACAGCCGGCAATCGACGCAGTCGCCGCGGCCCTCCCAGGTGTCGCCGGCCTTGTGCTTGCCGCGCGGCTCGCCGCGCCATTTCTGGTAGGTGACGATGACGCTCTGCTCGTCGAGCATCGCCGCCTGGAAGCGCGGCCACGGGCACATGTAGGTGCAGACCTGCTCGCGCGCCCAGCCGGCCAGTGTGTAGGTCGTGACCGTGAGCAGGCCGACGAAGAAGTAGACCTCGGTCGAGGCCTCGCCGGTGAAGATCTTCCGCAGCGTCGACGGCGCGTCGACGAAATAGAAGACCCACGCGCCGCCGGTCGCGGCGGCGATCGCAAGCCAGGCGATGTGCTTGGCGGTCTTCCTGGCGATCTTGGCGGCACTGGCGGGCGCCTTGTCGACGCGCATGCGCTCGTTGCGGTCGCCCTCGATCCAGCGCTCGACCAGCATGAAGAGATCGGTCCAGACGGTCTGCGGGCAGGCGAAGCCGCACCATACGCGACCGAACAGCGAGCTCGCCAGGAACAGGCCGATCGCACCCAGGATCATCAGGCCGGTGATGAAGTAGACTTCCTGCGGCCAGATCACCGTGTCGAAGAACCAGCCGCGCCGGCCGTCGAGGTCGAGCAGGATTGCCTGGCTGGGCGCCTCGGGCCCACGGTCCCAGCGCAGCCACGGCACGAGGTAGTAGATGCCGAGCAACAGGCCGAGCGCCGCCCACTTCAGGCGGCGCCAGCGGCCCGTCACCGCGCGCGGGTAGACCTTGATGCGGGTCGCGTAAAGCGGGGCGTTGCCGCCATCCATGATATCCGCCTACTTGCCGCCGCCCAACGTGTGGACGTAGAGCGCCAGCATCTTGATGGTCGCGTCGTCCAGGCGCTCGCCCCAGGCCGGCATGCTGCCGTTGCGGGCGTAGAAGATCGTGCGATAGACCGCGTCGCGGCTGCCTCCGTAGAGCCATAGCCCGTCGGTCAGGTTGGGCGCGCCCATCTCCTGGTTGCCCTTGCCGTCGGCCTGATGACAGGCGACGCACTGCTCCTGGAAAATCTTGGCCCCCTCCGGCGTCGCCTTGGCCTTGCCGCTGAGGCTCAGCACATAGTCGGTCACCTGGCCGACCTGCTGGCTGGTCAGCAGTCCGTCGGCGCCGAAGCGCGGCATCAGCGTATTGCGCGACTTGTCGTTGGAATTGCGGATGCCGTACTGGATGGTCTGGTGGATCTGATCGATCTTGCCGCCCCACAACCAGTCGTCGTCTGCGAGATTTGGGAAGCCGGTGCTGCCGGCACCGCCGGCGCCATGGCACTGCATGCAGGTGGTCTGGAAGGCCGAGCGGCCGCCCGAGACCGCGAAGTTGAACAGCTCGGGATCCTTGCGGATCTGGTCGAACGACGATGCCCGGATGCGGTCGACGAACTTGGCGCGTTCGCGGTTCTGCTCGGCAAGCGACTGGGTGAGCGCGGCGCGGTTGGTGTAACCCAGCAGGCCGGTGGTATGGCCGCTGAGCGACGGGATCGCCGGGTACAGCACGCAGTACGCGATGGCGAACAGGATCGTGGCGTAGAAGGTGTAGACCCACCAGGTCGGCAGCGGCGTGTTCAGCTCCTTCACGCCGTCCCATTCGTGGCCGGTCGTGTCGCGGCCCGAGATGGAGTCCTTTTCGATCTTGGTCGGCATGGCTGCCTCACCGTTCGTCGTTCAGGGGGATCTGGGCGTCGCGCTCGAAGCGCTGGCGGTTGCCCGGGCGCAAGGCCCAGTAGCCAATGCCGGCGAACAGGCCGACGGCCCACACCGTCCACAGGGTGGAGAGCAGCTCTCCGATCGATACAAGCGTGCTCATGCTCTCCTCACTGGCGCAGCCGCTCGGGCGGGATGTCGCTGATGCGCACCAGCGTGCCCAGCATCTGCAGGTAGGCCACCAGCGCATCCATCTCGGTGACGCCCTCCGCCTGACTGTTGAACTTGCCGACCACGGCCCGCGGATAGCGCTTGAGGAGTGCCGTCGGATCGGCGTCGGGATTGACCTGCGCATCGAGATCGGCGGCGGCGTTGTCGATCATCTCGTCGGTGTAGGGCACGCCGACCGAGCGCAGCGACTTGAGGTGCCGGGCGATATCGCGCGCCTCGAGCTTGCGCTCGGCGAGGAACGGATAAGCCGGCATCACGCTTTCCGGCACCACCGCGCGCGGCGAGGTCAGATGCTGCACATGCCAGTCGTTGGAGTAGCGTCCGCCGACGCGGGCGAGGTCCGGGCCGGTGCGCTTGGAGCCCCACTGGAACGGCTTGTCGTACATGCTCTCGGCGGCCAGGCTGTAGTGGCCGTAGCGCTCGACCTCGTCCTTGAAGGGGCGAATCTGCTGGCTGTGGCACAGGTAGCAGCCCTCGCGGACATAGATGTTGCGGCCCATCAGCTCGAGCGGCGTGTAGGGGCGCACCCCGTCGACCCGTTCGATCGTGCTCTCGATGGTGAACAACGGGATGATCTGGACGATGCCGCCGATCGACACCGTGATCAGCGTCAGCACCAGCATCAGGATGGCGTTCTTCTCGATGGCCTCGTGACGGATGAACATCGAGGCCTCCTACGCCGCGACCGCGGCGGTCGCGGCCGGGACGACGGCTTGCGCCTTGTCGCCCCGTACGGTGCGCCACATGTTGAATGCCATGATCAGGCCGCCGCTCAGGAACAAGACCCCGCCGAGCAGACGGATGAAATAGAACGGGTGCATCGCGGCGACCGTCTCGACGAACGAGTACTGCAGGAAGCCGAGCTCGTCGTAGGCGCGCCACATCAGGCCCTGCATGATGCCGCTCACCCACATCGAGCTGATGTAGAGGACGATGCCGAGGGTGGAGATCCAGTAGTGCCAGCCGATCAGGCGGGTCGACCACATGGCCGGCCGCTTCCACAGCACCGGCACCAGGTAATACATGCTGCCGAACACGATGAAGGCGACCCAGCCGAGCGCGCCGGAATGCACGTGGCCGATCGTCCAGTCGGTGTAGTGGCTGAGCGAGTTGACCGCCTTGATCGACATGACCGGCCCCTCGAAGGTTGCCATGCCGTAGAAGCCGACGGCGGTGACCGAGAAGCGCAGGCCGGGATCGGTGCGCAGCTTGTCCCAGGCGCCCGACAGGGTCATGAGGCCGTTGATCATGCCGCCCCACGACGGCATCCACAGCATCACCGAGAACACCATGCCGAGCGTCTGGGCCCAGTCGGGCAGGGACGTGTAGTGCAGGTGATGCGGGCCGGCCCAGATGTATATGAACACCAGCGACCAGAAGTGAACGATCGACAGCCGGTAGGAATAGACCGGCCGGTTCGCCGCCTTCGGGATGAAGTAATACATCATGCCGAGGAAGGCCGCAGTCAGGAAGAAACCGACCGCGTTGTGGCCGTACCACCACTGGATCATCGCGTCCTGCACGCCGGACCAGGCGCTGTAGCTCTTGGTGCCGAAGAACGACACCGGCATCGTCAGGTTGTTCACGATGTGCAGCATCGCGATGGTGATGATGAACGCGAGGTAGAACCAGTTCGCCACGTAGATGTGCGGCTCCTCACGCTTCAGCACGGTGCCGAGATAGGCGATCAGGTAAGCGACCCAGACGATGGTGAGCCAGATGTCAGCATACCATTCGGGCTCGGCGTACTCCTTGCTCTGGGTGATGCCGAGCAGGTAGCCGGTCGCAGCGATCACGATGAAGAACTGATAACCCAGCACGATGAACCAGCCGAGCGGCGCGCCGCCGAACAGTTGCGCGCGGCAAGTGCGCTGCACAACGTGGAACGAGGTGCCGATCAGGGCAGTGCCGCCGAAGGCGAAGATCGCCGCCGACGTATGCAGCGGGCGCAGGCGGCCGAAGGTCAGGTACTCGCTGTCGAAGCTGAGTTGCGGCCACACGAGCTGGGCGGCGATCACCACGCCGGCCGTGAATGCGGCGACGCCCCAGAACATGGTGAGCACCATGGCGGCTCGCACCACGTCTTCGACATAGCGTGGCGCCGGGCGCGAGGCGGCCGGTAGGGCTGCAGGGCTGCTGGACATGCGGGCTCCCGTGGATGACTTGAAAAATCTATTGACGGCGGCCGCTCCGGTATTTGACTTGGGTCAACGTCAAGCCATCGCGATTGGCTCATGCTCCTTACGGGAGGAAACCCATGAGCGAGAGCGTCGCCGTCTTCCGAGCCCCGCAGCCGCGCATCCGCCGGGTGCCGATCGACCGTCCCTGGACATGGCTCGGTGCCGCATGGCGCGACATCCTGGCGACGACCGGCCTGAGCCTGGCCTGCGGCCTGGTGCCGGTGCTGGCGGGCTGGCTCGGGATTGCGTTTCTCGTATGGTTCGACTTTCCATACCTGGTGCTGCCGCTCGGTGCGGGCTTCTTCTTTGTCGGGCCGTTCGTCGCCGTCGGTCTCTATGAGATCAGCCGCCGACGGGAAAGAAACCTGCCGATCGATGGCGAGAGCGTGTTCCTCGCCTGGCGGCGCAATCCCGACCAGTTGGCGCTGATGGGCGCGTTGCTGCTGTTCATCCATCTCGCCTGGATGAGGGTTGCACAACTGATCTTCGCAGTGTTCGAATGGCGCTCGATGCCGTCGTGGGACCGCTTCGCCGACGTCGTGTGGTTCTCCTCGCGCAGCTTGCCGTTCCTGGCAACCGGGATCATCTGCGGCGCCGTGTTGGCGGCGGCCGTATTTGCCATCGCCGCCTTCGCCATTCCGTATCTGCTCGACCGCCGTGAGGCGAACCTGTTCGAGGCGATCGCCACCTCGGTCGCCGCGGTGCGCCTCAACCTGCAGCCGATGGCGTTGTGGGCGGCGATGATCGTGTTCCTGGTGGCGGTCGGTATGGTGCCCGGGCTGCTTGGCCTCGCCATTGCCGTGCCGCTGGCGGGACATGCGACCTGGCACGCCTATCGTGACATCGTGGTATTTCCCGACGAGGCCTGAGGATCAGAAGCGCTGGCTCGCCAGGGCCAGCATCAACAGCGCGGTGAAGGCCAGCAGCGGCGCGGCGATCCAGCGTGCCAGCCCGTGCCAGCGGCGGCGCAGCAGCATGCCGCCCCAGCCGACCGCGATCAGGGCGGGCACGGTGCCGAGCGAGAAGGCAGCCATGGCGAGCGCGCCCCGGATGGCCGAGCCGGTGCCGGCCGCGGCGCCAAGCGCACCGTAAATCAGGCCGCACGGCAGAAAACCCAGCACCAAACCCAGCGCGAAGCGCGCCCAGGTACTGTGCGAGGTCGTGAGCGGTCCGGCGAGGCGCTGCAGGAAAGACGCTTGCGGCGCGAGTCCGCCCAGCGCCAACCCGAAGGCCTGGGCGAGCATCAGCGCGGCGCCCAGGATCAGGAACAACCCCGACAGCACACCGAAAACGGTCGTCGCCGCGAACAGCGCGGTCACGGCACCTGCTACCGCGCCGAGCGCGCTGTAGGTCACCATCCGGCCGAGGTGATAGGGCAGCAGCGCCGCGCCGGCCAGCCTGCGCCATTCGCCGTAGCTCTTGCCCGGGCCAATCCGTTCGCTGTCGCTCATCACCTGCCCGAGCACGAAGGGGCCGCACATGCCGACGCAATGCAGGACGCTGCCGCCGAACCCGGCGAGGAACAGCGACAGCGCCAGACCCGACGACGTCGCGACGTGGACCAGGCCGTCGCGGCAGGCCTCGAGGATCTCCAAGGCAAGGGGCATTCGCTACCCTGAGCGCGCAAACACTGCAGGAGATTGATTTGCGTCAATAACCGTGCCCGACCTGCATGTCACACAGGCTCACCAGATGTCGAGAAGGGGCAGCAGATGACCTACAAGACGATTCTCGTTCATTGCGATGCCAGCCGGACGGTCGGTGGCCGGCTCGCCGCCGCGGCCGACGTGGCGCAACGCTTCGAGGCGCGACTGGTCGGCCTGCACGCGCGCGAACCCTTCGAAGTCGTGGCGTTCACCGATGGCTCGATGGCGATCGGCCCGTTGATGGACGCCTATGAGAAAGGCCGCGACGAGGCCGAGAGGACGGCGATGGCCGCCTACGCCAAGGCCACCAAGGGCCGGAATTTTCCTTCGGAGTGGCGCGTCGCCGAGGCGTTCTCCGACGACGCCCTCGCGATGAATGCGCGCTACGCCGACCTGCTGGTCGTCGGCCAGGCCGATCCCGACGATCCGGCCGGCGCCCGAAACGATCTGCCCGAGGCGATGGTCTTCGCGACCGGTCGGCCGGTGCTGGTAGTGCCGCAGATCGGCGCGCAGTCGACCGTCGGCAAGACGGTGATGCTGTGCTGGAATGCCAGCCGCGAGAGCGCGCGGGCGGCCGCCGACGCCCTGCCTTTCCTGCAGGCCGCCGAGAAAGTCATCGTGCTGATCGTCGATCCCGAGGTATCGGGCCATGGACATGGCCAGGAGCCGGGCGCCGACGTCGCGGTCTGGCTTGCGCGCCACGGCGTCAATGTCACCGTGCAGCGCGACGTCGCCGCCGACGCGCAGATCGGCGAAGTCATCCTGTCGCGTGCGGCCGACCACGGGGTCGACCTCATCGTGATGGGCGTTTACGGCCATTCGCGCCTGCGCGAGTGGGTTCTGGGTGGCGCCAGCCGAACGCTGCTGTCGAGCATGACAGTGCCGGTGCTCATGTCGCACTGACTACGTGCCGACCATGGACCCCGCGCTGCTGGCGGCATACGACCGCCCCGTTCCGCGCTACACCAGCTATCCCACCGCCGCCCAGTTCTCGCCGGCAGTGGGCGCCGCCGAGCACGCTGCGTGGCTGCGCGACCTGAATGATGGCGCCGCGGTGCTTTATCTCCACGTTCCATTCTGCCGTGCCCTCTGCTGGTACTGCGCCTGCAACACCATGGCGATGAGCCGGCCGGGCACGCTCGACTCCTATGCCGACGCGCTGCTCCGCGAGCTCGAAGCGATCGCGCGCCTCGCCCCGGCACTCGTCCTGGGGGGCATTCAGTGGGGCGGCGGCACGCCGGGCCAGCTCGGATCCGAGCGCCTCAGGTCGGTAGGCCGGCGCATCGCCGAACTCTTCGACTGGCCCAGCGATGCCGAGATCTCGCTGGAGGTCGATCCGCGCCATTGCGATTCCGAACTCGCCGCGGCCATCGCGGCGATCAGCGTGAATCGCGTGAGCCTCGGCGTCCAGGACTTCGACGAGACGGTGCAGGCGGCGATCAATCGGCGTCAGAGCCTCGAGGACACAGCCGGTGCGATCGATCGCCTGAAGGCCGTCGGCGTGAATCGCTTCAACATCGACCTCGTCTACGGCCTGCCGAGCCAGACGCTGGCCAGCCTGTCGAAGACGCTCGATCTCGCGATCGGCCTGGCGCCCGATCGCTTTGCGGTGTTCGGCTATGCCCACGTTCCCTGGATGAAGCCGCACCAGCGACTGATCGATCCGGTCACGCTGCCCGGCAATGCAGTGCGCGCCGGGATGACGCAACTCGTGTCCGAGCGCCTGCTGGCCGCCGGCTATCGCCGCATCGGCCTCGACCACTATGCCCGTCCGGGCGATCGGCTCGAGCGCGCCTGGCGCGAGGGCAGCCTGCATCGCAATTTCCAGGGCTATGTCGCGGACGGCACGCACTCGGTCGTGGGCGTCGGCGCCTCGGCGATCTCGAGCCTGCCGCGCGGCTTCACGCAGAACATCACGGATCCTGCCGGCTATATGGCCGCCGCGAGGGCGACCGGTCTCGCGACCGCGCGCGGCCTGGCGTTGACCCGGGACGACCACCTGCGCGGCGCGATCATCGATCACGTCATGTGCCAGGGTTCGGTCGATATCGAGGCTCTGTGCCGCGCCCATCGCGTCGACCGCGAGGCCTTCATGGCGTCTGTCGACCTTCGAGCGCTGGAGCGCGACGGCCTGGTGCGGGTCGATGATGCCGGACTCGCCGTCACCGAGGCAGGCCGGCCGTTCATCCGCTTCGTCTGTGCAGCTTTCGACCGGCACTATGCCGGCCAGGAGGGCCGGCATTCTCGCGGCCTGTAGAAAAAAGGATCACGCATGGGAACCCATGAACTCGTCGCCCGTCACGTCGCCGCGGCTCTCGCAGAGGCGCAGGGGCGTGGCATCGACAGAGATGTCGTCGCGCGGTGCCTGCTGTCGGAGGCCATTCGGCTGTTCCGGGAGGGGCGTCCGATCGATGATATTGTGGCCGAGCTGAATGCGGCTGCCGACAATCTCGACGAGGACGAGCCGCTCGCCTTCATGCGGCCCTGAAGCGTTCGTCGACCGCGGAATCAGTGCTAGAGTCGGGCCAGTTCGGCCCGCATGAACGACGCCCATATCCCATCGCCAGATGCAATCGCTCTCGTCTCGGCTTCCCCTGACGCTGTCCTGCTCCTGTCACCCGGGTTGACCGTCGTCGCTGCGAGCGAGGCCTGTCTGCGCGTGCTGGGTACCTGTCGCGACGACATTGTGGGGCGGGACCTTCACCAGGCCCTGGCCGGCAGCGATTCGCTGGACGCGTTGGTCGCCTCTGCGAACGCCGCGATGCGGAACGGCCAGCCGCACCACATGGCACCGGGCTTGTTCCGGACGGCAACCGATTGGCATCAGCGGCTGATCGAGGTTCTCAGCGCGCCGGTAGTGGTCGGCGGCGTGGTGCAAGGGGTTCTGCAGCAGGTCAAGGAGCCGCTGCGTCCGGGCGAGGGTCGGGCGGGACGTCGAGCGGTAGAGGAAGCGCTGCAGGTGGCCGAGGCGCGGCTGCGCTCCATCATGCGCACGGTGCCCGACGCCATGATCATCATCGACGAGCGCGGCCTGATCGAGGCGCTCAGCCTGACTGCCGAGCGGCTGTTCGGCTACACAGCCGACGAGGTGACGGGAAAGAACGTCAGCCTGTTCATGCCGAGTCCGCATCGCGAGGCGCACGACGGCTATCTCGAACGTTACCTCGCGACCGGCGAGCGGCATATCATCGGCATCGGCCGTATCGTGGTGGGGCAGCGCAAGGATGGCACCACCTTTCCGATGCATCTGACGATCGGCGAGATGCGGACCGGGGACAAGTACACCTTCACCGGCTTCATCCGCGACCTCACCGACCAGCAGTTGACCGAAGCCCGACTGCGCGAGCTGCAGGCCGAGGTCACGCACATGTCGCGCTTCACGGCGCTGGGGGAGATGGCGTCGACGCTGGCGCACGAGATCAACCAGCCGCTCACCGCGATCAACAACTACCTTCGGGGCTGCCATCGCCTGTCGCAACGTCTCGAGGGCGAGCCCGTGCCGGCTTTGCAGGACGCGCTGGCGAAGGCGGGCGACCAGGCGCTGCGCGCCGGCCAGATCATCCGCCGTCTGCGCGAGTTCGTGGCCCGCGGCGACAGCGAACGGCGCGTCGAGAATCTTCCCAAGCTGATCGAGGACGCGAGCACGCTGGCCCTGGTCGGCGCCCGGGAGAACGCGATCACGGTGTCGTTCCGGCTCGATCCGCGTGCCGAGCAGGTCCTGGTGGATCGCATTCAGGTGCAGCAGGTCCTGGTGAACCTGATACGCAATGCCTTCGAGATCCTGATGGACTCGACCGGAAAGCGCGAGTTGTCGGTCGAGACCCAGCTGCTCGATGATATGGTGCAGATCAGTGTCGCCGATTCCGGGGCCGGCCTCTCGCCCGAGGTGAGAGCACATCTGTTCCAGCCCTTCGTCACCACCAAGCAGAAGGGCATGGGGCTGGGCCTCTCGATCTGTCGCACGATCGTGGAAGCGCACGGCGGCAGGATCTGGGTGGACAATCGGCCGCACGGCGGGACGATCTTCCGGTTTACCCTGCGCGCGCCGGCCGACGAGGCGGAGGAGGCGAAGCTTGGCCAGTAACGACATCATCCATGTGATCGACGATGACGCCGACGTTCGTCAGTCGCTGGCCTTCCTCTTGACCACCGCAGGTCTCACGGTGCGCGTCCACGAGTCGGCTGACGCCTTCCTGAAGGTCCTGGCAGAGGTACAGGAGGGCTGCATCGTCACCGACGTGCGGATGCCGGGGATCGATGGCATCGAGCTGCAACGACGGCTTGCAGCCGGCGGCGTCCGGCTGCCGGTGATCGTGATGACGGGGCACGGCGACATAGCGCTTGCGGTCGAAGCGATGAAGGCCGGCGCGGTCGACTTCATCGAGAAGCCGTTCGACGACGAGGTGCTGCTCACGGCGATCAGGGCGGCGCTCGCTCGCCGGGCCGGCGACCGGGAGCGCAACGCCCGGATGATGGAAGTGCGGGACCGCCTGAAACTCCTGTCGGAGCGCGAGCGACAGGTGATGGAGGGCCTGGTCGCCGGCAAGTCGAACAAGATCATCGCCTACGATCTCGGCATCAGCGCCCGTACGGTCGAGATCTACCGTGCCAACGTCATGGCCAAGATGCACGCCGACAGCCTTTCCGCTCTGGTGCGGATGGCGCTGCTGGAGGGTGATTCGCCGTAGGATTGTCCTGGATCAATTCACAGGCGGCGAGCGGTGGCTAGGCTTCTTGAATGCAGCCGAACTCCCCGGTGGTATGCGTCGTCGAGGACGACGCGGCCGTGCGCAATGCACTCAAGTTCT
This sequence comes from Pseudomonadota bacterium, assembly GCA_018240745.1. Lineage (GTDB taxonomy): Bacteria > Pseudomonadota > Alphaproteobacteria > Reyranellales > Reyranellaceae > Reyranella. The sequence goes on along the minus strand of JAFEFF010000187.1, from coordinate 77,886 downwards.
CCCTCGAGGTGGAGGGACTGGCGGTGCGGCTCTATGACGGCGCGGCAAGCCTTTTGGGTGACCCGGGGTTGCCGTCGTGCCGATGCCTGGTGGTCGACTTCCGCATGCCGGTGATGGACGGCCTGGAGCTGGCAGGGGTCCTCAGGATGCGCGAGATCACCGCTCCGGTCATTATGATCACCGGCCGGGCTACCCGGGATTTGAGGCTTCGCGCCGAGAAGCTGGGTGTTCGACAGGTGATCGAGAAGCCCTTGCCGGACGGCGAGCTCGTGAAGGCGGTCCAGGCGGCGATCGCGGGCGAGCCGTTGCGATAGTGGATGCCGCCATGCCGCGCACGATCATGAGTTACGTGCTGGCTACAACCGGGCTCCACCAGACGGGACTGGCGATCCTCTCGGTTGCCCTGTTTGGCCTGAGCGCGGTTCCGCTCGAGCTTCAGCGCCGCATCGTCAACGGCCTGACGCATGAAACCGCATTCGAGAACATTGCCTGGCTGGCCTTGGGCTATGCGGGCGTGGCGCTTGCCGAGCAGCTTCTCAAGCTATCTTTGAATATCTATCGCGGGTGGGTGGCGGAGAGCACGGTGCGACGCTTGCGCGACACCGTTTGCGTGCTGGATCCGGGCGCACAGGCGGCAACAGCCGAGGGCGCAGGCATCGAGATCGCCATGGTGCTGGAGGAAGCGGAGCCAATCGGCGGCTTCACGGGCATCAGCATCTCGGAGCCGCTATTGCAGGGCGGAATCTTGGTGAGCGTCGTCGCCTACATATTCGTGCTGCAACCGTGGCTCGCTCTGCTTGGCCTGCTGTTCTTCCTGCCCCAGACCGCGTTCGTGCCGTTGCTGCAGGGCGCGATCAACCGCAGGGCGCGCGAGCGCATACTGGTCAAACGCGACGTCAGCGGCACGATTGCCGACGGTCGGCTTTCAATCGATGCCTCTCCGAAGGCTGGGCCGATTCAGCGCATCTTCTCGCTGAATATGCAGATCTACTGGTTCAAGTACGTGATGAACCTGCTGATGAACCTGATGTATCACCTGTCGGTTGCCGTTGCGCTCTGCGTCGGAGGCTGGATGGTGCTGCAAGGCCGCATCGAGGTCGGCACGGTCGTGGCCGTCGCGGGCGGTCTGGGCAAGCTCAACGACCCCTGGGGCGATCTGGTGAACTGGGCCCGCGAGTTCTCGGTGGTCGGTGTGAAATATCGGCTATTCGCCGACGCGGTCGACTGGCTGGGCACCACGCCGACCGGGCAGGCGGCGGAGGGGGACGCCCTGGCGCCTACGTAGAACCCCTTAGGGGAAGACCTGAATTCCGGGAATCCATGATCCGACCTAGGGTCGGCGCATCATTTCGAAGGGGAAACCGGATGCAGACCTTCAACGCCACCCATACCTCACGCATTCCCACCGCCATCGCCCTGCGCGGCACTGCCAATATGCCGCAGCGGCCGCAGCCGGCAGCTTCCGGCGTTCGCCGCACGTTCGGCCGCGGCGAAGAGATCTTTGCCGAGGGCGAGCGCTGCAGCGTCTTCTTCAAGGTCGTCTCTGGCACGGTCCGGACCGGCAAGCTGCTGGCCGACGGCCGGCGACAGATCGACACCTTCCATTTCCCGGGCGATGTGTTCGGCCTGGAAAGCGGAGAGACTCATCGGTTCACGGCCGAGGCGGTCGACAAGGTGGTGGTGATCGCCTACCGGCGCAGCAACTTCAGTGGCCTTGTCCAGAACGATCCGGCGTTCGGCGAGCAGTTGATGATCTCGATGCTGAGCAGCCTCGATCGCGCCCATGACCACATGGTGCTGCTGGGCCGCAAGAGCGCGGTGGAGAAGATGGCCACCTTCCTGCTCGAGATCGCCGCCCGGCGTGCCAATGGCGACAGGGCCGAGCTGCCGATGCAGCGCACCGACATTGCCGATCATCTCGGCCTGACGATCGAGACGGTGTCGCGCACCCTGACCCAGATGGTGCGCGATGGCCTGATCCGGCTGGCCGATGCCGGACGGACCGTCATCCTGGAGGACAAGGCCGGCCTTCGGCTCCTGTGCGCCTGATCTCGAGCGACGAAGGAGGCTGCAATGCAGGCGAAGGACGTGATGTCCGACGGGGTGCTCTCGGTGAGCGCCGACGCTTCTGTCCTCGACGCCGCCCGGCTTCTGGTCAATTGCAGGGTCAGCGCGATGCCGGTCGTCGACCAGGCCGGCATCATGGGCGGAATCGTCAGTGAGGCGGACCTGATGGGAGATGCCGAGGATTACGTTACCGCCAGTAACGGTCGTCCCACGCGCAAGGTCCGAGATGTCATGACGCGGAACGTGATAACCGCCTCCGAAGATACCGCGATCGCGCAGATCGCGCGCCTGATGCAAGAACACAATATCAAGCGTGTCCCGATCCTGCGAAAGGGCGCCGTCGTGGGCATCGTCAGCCGGGTCGATATCCTGCGAGGCCTCATCTCGCTCAGCCCTCACCGCGATGAAGTCCACTCAGCCTACCGCCGCGACGAGCAATTGCGCCGCGAGATCTACGCCGCCTGCCAGGGCCGCAGCTGGTCCCAAGCCAAGCAGGTTGATGTGGTCGTGAACGGCGGGGTCGCCCATCTGTGGGGAGTGGCGCCCTCCGATCTCGTGCGGCAGGCTTACCGCGTGGCCGCCGAGAATGTGCCGGGCGTCAAGACGGTCGAGGTTCACATGCACATCGTTCCGCCAACGGCGACGCGGGTCGGGTTGTAGGTCTCGATTTGGTGTGTGTTGGGGGCGGACGAGCCGGAAACAGAAGACCTGCCCCGAAGCGCACCGAGACAGTCGAGCGGCTCGAACAGTCGGTCCCTGGAGGAAGCCCGCCGCGGGGCGGTGTGGGGCGCGGCGCGGCGGGCTTCAGCCGCCGGCGCAGTTGGGCAGTGCGCTGCTGTTGGCGGCGGCGCACCTTGCACTCGATGCGGGATGGCGCTCACCGGTCGATCGGCGACCCCTATTTGGCGAAGCGCAACCATGGCCGGCCGAATCGCCGCCAGGCTTCTTCATGTCCCGGCGACCGGCGATCGCATCCGGAAGAGAACCGCGGATACTGCGACCCAAGGGGATGGCGTTCTCGGGCAGCGCATGATTCACGGAGGGGGATCGAGAGACGCTGGCAATCTGCCGGCGTGAAAGGAAGACGTGCGCGTTGCTCGCCGTCGCGATTGCAGATGATGACGGCAAGACACTGTTATGTCCGGCAGATTACCGAATGGTCACTGATCGCCGCTCGCCGTCAGGCTCGGGTTGAGTTTGTCCGGATGACGATGTCGGCATGCATTCCGATGATCGCGCCCGGTGTGCATCGGCAACGTCAACTCCGCCAACTGATGAATTGCGGACTGCGATGCGATGAGACGCCGGACAACGTCAACTCAAGGAGAATCCGCTATGCCTCCGGACAACTACGATAACCACGATCCGTCGAATCAGGATCAGCTGCAGGCGCAGCTCAACGCCGAGCTGCAAGGTCAGGGACAGGGCCAGGGTCAAGGCCAGGGTCAGGGCCAGCTCGGCCTTCAGGGCCAGGGTCAGGCCCAGCTCGGCCTGCAGGGTCAGGGTCAGGGTCAAGGTCAGGAACAGGGCCAGTCCGAGGCGCAGACTGCGGCTCAGGGCGTCGCGCAGTTTGCCGAGAACCTCAATGGCAACGGCAACCTGAACGGTAACGGCAACGGCAACGGCAACCTGAACCTCAACGGCAACGGCAACGAGAACGGCAACGAGAACGCCAACTACGACACGAACTCGCTGTCGAACCATCTCGACAATGCCGTCAGCAACAACGACATGAACGACGTCGCGAACCATGTCGACAACACCGTCTCGACGGCGGTGAACGTCGATGTCGGTATCGATCTCAGTGGCGCCAATCTGGCGCCGGCGATCGACAACTCGGTCAGCGGCGACGGCAACTCGGGCATCCAGTTCTCGATGCCGGACTGGGTCAACCAGAGCCAGAATGGCGACGGCGGCAACGCCATGTTCAACCTCGACCAGGTGAACAACCTGGTGGCCAACAACAGCCTCGGCGAGGCGTCGGTCAGCTTCGGCGGACTGGGCGTGGGCATCGGGATCGGCGGCGAGTCGTTGGATGGCTCGGGTCCGTCGTCGTCGGTGTTCTCGCAGACCGCGAGCGCGACAGGCGGTATTGCCGATACCACCGGTTCCGCGGTCGCGCACGACAGCAGCCCGGGCACGGTCAGCGCTTCCGCGGATGCGCCGATCACCCAGGATGCGTTCACCCAGAGCATCGTGCAGGGGGCGAACATCCAGTTCAACTCCGCGAGCTTCAACGTGGTGGGTCACGACAGCGTCACCACCGACCTGTCGGGCGCCGGCAGCCATCACGGTAGCTGATCGATCGTAGTTGCGTAGGTCCGCCCGGCCATGCGCCGGGCGGATTTCGTTTCCGGCGTCCGGCGCCGCGAGCCCCTGAGCGTCGCGGCGGGCTGTTCTTGTTGGCCGGCACCGCGCGATTCCGATGCCGTTCGCGGCGTCTCCGGAATACGCGGCGGTGCGTCCCTCGTGTCGTCTTGACTTAACCACACGGTTAAGTATCTAGACGGACATGACCTGCTCCATCGTCATCGCCGAACGGCACTTCACCGCAGTCATCAAGACGGCGTCCCCCTTCGACAGGATCCCCGAGGTGCAGCGCACCGCGCGCGCGACGCTTGCGGCGGCGCTGCCGTCGCTCGATGCCGGCCCGCTCGGCCGCACCTGCACGCGCTGGACGCGGTCGACCGGCAGCGTGCTGCCGATGGAAATCGGCTGCATCGTGGCGAAAGAATTTCCGGCGCACGGCGAGATCGTCTGCTCGGAGCTGCCGGCCGGTCGTGCCGTTCACTTCGCGATGAAGGGCGGGTTCGAGAACCTGCCGCGTGCCTGGGAGACGCTGTTCCACTGGCTGCAGGAGCAGAAGCTCTCCGCCGCCGGCATCAACTGGGAAGTCTACGGCGCCTCCAGGGACGCCGATCTGTACGCGCTGCTCGCCTGATTCGGCTCGGCAGGGCTACGAGGTCGGCTCGCCGGCCACGCAGTTGTAGAGGCTGACGCCGATCGCCTCCTTGTTCTCCAGCGCGAACGGCACGCTCGGGCGGAAGCCTAGTGGGCAGGCCGTGAACATGAAGCCGGTCGTCTGGCCCCACACCGAGTCCGAGGTGAAGCGCCCGCCGGGCGCCAGCTCGGTCGTCACGGTCTGCTGCACGTCGAAGTCCATGAACTCGAGCGCAATCGGCCGGCTGCACTCGTTGCGCGCGGCGATGCTGCCCTCGCGGCTCCAGATCAGGCAGCCCTCCATGTGCGCCATCCGGCGCTCCTGTGCCTCGGCTGTCGCCATCGCCATCGGCAGCAGGAAAAACGCGAACGCGGTGCGGATCACTTCTTGGTCCGGAAGAAGGTCGTCAGCACGAAGCGGCGGCCACGCGTCACCGGCAGCGCCGCGTGGAGCACCGAGCAGGAGAACACCGCCGCGGCGCCGGCCCGCGGGCTGACCTTGAGGCTCGAATATTCCGGGAAGACCAGCTCGCCGCCCTCGAAGTCGTCGTTGAGGTTGAGCGAGACGGCGAAGCTGCGGTCGGCCGTGGTCGGCGCGCCGTTGTCCCGGTGGGCGGCGAAGAAGTGCCGGCCCTCGGCGCTGTAGGACAGCACGACGTGCGCATCGAAGGTGAACTCGCGGTCGTAGGCGAACACCTTCACCAGCTCCGGGCCGATGCGATAGGCGATGCGGTCGGAGATCGCCTTCTGCATCATCGGCTCGGTGACCATGTAGTCCTCGGTGCGCTTGAGGTCCTGCATGCCGACATTGCCGTAGCGGCTCGAGACGCCGGAGTCCTTGTGGTCCCCCTTGTGCCAGAGGCGGATCACCTGGCTGCAGAACTCCGGCTCGAATACGCGCGGCAGCACCAGCACGGGCGCCGCGGCGCTGCGCACCACCAGGCCGTCGTCGCCACGGCTGCTCACGATGTTCGCGACGTTCGCGATCTGCTCGGCTGCGACGACCAGCGGCCGGCTGTCGAAGGTGCCGGCCACGCGCTGGTCGGGATCGAGCACGATGACGCGCTGGCGCAGGCCGACGCCCGGCTGGCCGAACGACACCGCGCCGCCGCCCTGCGCCAGCAGCAGCGGCACGAACTTGCGCTCGCCGTCGCACAGCAGCAGCCGGCTGTCCGTATCGCCGCCGAGCCCGGTCCAGGTCGGGCCAGCGGCCGCGACCGGCGTCGCCGCCGCGACCACAAGACCGACCTGCGCCTCGCTGCAGCGGGCGGCGAAGGCGACGAATTGTTCCGGGTCGATCGTCTTGAGGTCGTCGGCCACGACCAGCGCGACCGGCTTGCCGGTGAACGACCAGACGAACTTGCGCAGCTTGCCGTCGAGGCCGGGCAGGATGAAGTCGGGGACGCGATCGCCGGGTTTCAGGGAGAGCGCGGGAGTCATCCGGGTCCACGGGCAGGAAAATGGTGGGCGCTGTAGGGATTGAACCTACGACCCCACCCGTGTGAAGGGTGTGCTCTCCCGCTGAGCTAAGCGCCCGGAAGGGCCGCGTATAGGGCCTGTCACCCCAACCGTCAACCAGAGCTGCGTCAACGGCTGGCGAGACGCTCCAGGGCCTGCGGCAGGGCGTCGAACCGCTCGATTACCGCCTCGGCACCGAGCTCGCTCGCGGGCCTCGCGGTGTATCCCCAGCTCACCAGCACCGCCGGCAGGCCGGCGGCATGGGCGGCTTCCACATCGTGGATCGAATCGCCCACCATCACGGCGCGATCCGGCGTGCGGCCCATGCGCTCGACCAGCATCAGGATGTGGCGCGGATCGGGCTTGCGTACCGGGAAGGTGTCCGCGCCGGCCAGGCCGATGATCGGCGGCATCAGCTTCAGATGCTCGAGGATCATGCGCGACGGCCGCTCGAACTTGTTGGTGCATACGCCCTGCTTCAAGCCGAGCCTGTCGAAGCCCAGGACCACCTCGGCGACGCCGGCGAACGCCGTGGTGTGGCCCACCGGATCGGCCTCGTAGTAGCGCACGAACTCGGCGGTGACGGCGCTCAGCGCCTCGTCGTCGAGTGTCTCGCCATATTTCGTGAACGCCTTGTTCATCGTGACCTTGCTGCCCTGGCCCATGAAGATCCGCACGTCGTCCTCGGTGACCGGCGGCAGGCCGTGGTCGGCCAGCACGCGGCTCACCGCCACCTGCATGTCCTTGGCGCTGTCGATCAGGGTGCCGTCGAGGTCGTAGATGACCGTGTCGAAGCGGCTGGCGATCTTGGTGTCGGCGTCGGGCTGCATGATTCTCGTTTAGCACATCTTGCCGGCCGGCCGTTGCCGTGGCATCCGGACCGGCATGAAATCACCCCTCGCGGTGGTGGTGCTGGCGGCGGGGGCCGGCACACGCATGAAATCCGCACTGCCCAAGGTGCTGCATCCGGTCGCGGGCAAGCCGATGCTGGCCCACGTTCTGGCCAGCGTCGCCCGGCTCAAGCCCGCCAAGGTCGTCGGCGTGATCGCACCCGGCGCCAAGTCCGTCGCCAAGGCCTTCGCGCCGTATCCCGCCGCCGTACAGAAGAGGGCGCTCGGCACCGGCGACGCGGTCAAGGCGGCACTTCCCGCGCTTCGCGGACATTCCGGGCCGGTGCTGGTGGTCTACGGCGATTCGCCGCTGATCACGACAGCGAGCCTGCAACGCCTGCTCGAGAGCTGCCGCAAGGCCGGAGCGTCGGTCGGCGTGCTGGGCTTCGTCGCGCGCGATCCCTCGCCCTATGGCCGGCTGATCGTCAACGGCGGCACGCTGGAAAAGATCGTCGAGAGCAAGGACGCGAACGCCGGGGAGAGGGCGATCGACTTCGTCAACTCCGGCGTCATGTGCCTCGACGGCGCGCGCATCGCCGGGCTGCTGGGCGCGATCGGCAACGACAACGTGAAGCGCGAGTTCTATCTCACCGACGTGGTCGGCATCGCCCGTGCGCGCGGCCTGCACGCGGTCGCCGTCGAAGGCCCGGAGGCGGAGTTCCAGGGGGTCAACTCGCGCGCCGAGCTGGCCGCCGCCGAGCGTGCCATGCAGCAGCGGTTGCGCAGCGCGGCGATGGCGGCCGGCGTGACGATGATCGATCCCGACACGGTGTGGCTGTCGGCCGACACGAAGCTCGGCAACGACGTCACGATCGGACCCAACGTGCGCTTCGGTCCCAGCGTGACGGTGGCCTCTGGCGCATCGATCCTCGCCTTCTGCGATATCGAGGGGGTCAGGATCGGCAAAGGCGCGCGCATCGGTCCGTTCACCCGGATCCGGCCCGGTTCCGACGTCGGCGAGGACGTGCATATCGGCAACTTCGTCGAGCTCAAGGCGACGACGATCAAGCGTGGCGCCAAGGCCAACCACTTCGCCTATCTCGGCGATTCCGAGATCGGTGCGGCCAGCAACATCGGCGCCGGCACGATCTTCGTGAACTACGACGGCTACGGCAAATACCGCACGCTGTTGGGCGACGACGTGTTCATCGGCTCCAACAGCTCGCTGGTCGCGCCGGTGCGCATCGGCAAGGGCGCCAATGTCACCGCCGGCAGCGTGATCACCGAGGACGTGCCGGCCGGCGCCCTGGCATTCGGCCGCGCCCGCCAGGAGACAAAGAAGGGGCGTGCCGGTCCGCTTCGTGCGAAACTGCAAGCCAGGGCTGCCGCCGCCAAGCGGCAGAAGGGGAAAAAGTAGTGCGGGGGGTCTTCGGGGAATGTGCGGGATCATCGGGATCATCGGCAAGGCGCCGGTCACGCCCTTGCTGGTCGATGCGCTGAAGCGGCTCGAATATCGCGGCTACGATTCGTCGGGCGTCGCCACTCTGGTGAACGGCCACATCGAGCGCCGCCGCGCCGAGGGCAAGCTCCTACGGCTGGAGGAGCGGCTCGGCCGTGAGCCGCTCGCCGGGACGATCGGCATCGGCCACACCCGCTGGGCGACCCACGGCAAGCCCAGCGAGCGCAACGCCCATCCGATCGCCACAGACCGCGTGGCGGTGGTGCACAACGGCATCATCGAGAATTTCCGGGAGCTGAAGGACGAGCTGGTGGCCGAGGGCCGCACGTTCGACAGCGACACCGACACCGAGGTGGTGGCGCAGCTCCTGACCTCCCTGCTGCAGCGGCAGATGTCGCCGGAGGAGGCGATGGGTGCTGCAATGGAGCGGCTGCGCGGCGCCTTCGCCCTGGTGGCGCTGTTCGGCGGCCGGCACGACATCTTGCTCGGCGCCCGGCGCGGCAGCTCGCTGGCGATCGGCTACGGCGACGGCGAGATGTATGTCGGCACCGACGCGCTGGCGCTGGCGCCGTTCACCCGACGGGTCAGCTATCTCGAAGACGACGACTGGGTCGTGCTGAACGCCGACGGCTGCAAGGTCTATCAGGGCCGTACCGAGGTGCAGCGCGAGATCCGCCAGAGCGGCATCTCGGGGGCGATGATCGGCAAGGGCAACCACCGCCATTTCATGCTCAAGGAGATTCACGAGCAGCCGGCGGTGATCGGCGACACGCTGCACACCTATCTCGATCCGGCGACGCGCAAGGTCACTCTGCCGCGGCTGCCGATCGACTGGACGAAGGTGAGCCGTCTCACCATGACCGCCTGCGGCACGGCCTTCTATGCCTGCCTGCTCGCCAAGTACTGGTTCGAATCGCTCGCCCGCCTGCCGGTCGAGGCCGAGGTCGCCTCGGAGCTGCGGTACCGCGAGCCGCCGCTGCCGGAGAACGGCGTTTGCATCGCGGTCTCGCAGTCCGGCGAGACGGTCGATACCCTGGCGGCGATCCGCTACGCCAAGGGCAACGGGCAGACCATCCTGTCGGTGGTGAACGTGCCGGAGAGCGCGATCGCCCGCGAATCGCACGGCGTGCTGCCGACGCTGGCCGGACCCGAGATCGGCGTCGCCTCGACCAAGGCCTTCACCACCCAGCTCACCGTGCTGCTGACCGCCGCGATCGCCGCCGGCCGTGCACGCGGCACGCTGAGCGAGGCCGACGAGGCCAAGATCGCCCACGCGCTGATCGAGCTGCCGGCGCAGATCAACGAGGCGCTGAACAAGGAGGACGACTACCGCCGCATCTCCGAGGAGGTCCTCGCCGAGGCACGCGACGTGCTCTATCTCGGCCGCGGCACCTCGTTCCCGATCGCGCTCGAGGGCGCGCTGAAGCTCAAGGAGATTTCCTACATCCACGCCGAAGGCTATGCCGCCGGCGAGATGAAGCACGGCCCGATCGCCCTGATCGACGAGCTCGTGCCGGTGGTGGTGGTGGCGCCGTCAGACGGCCTGTTCGACAAGACCGCCTCGAACTTCGAGCAGGTCAAGGCACGCGGCGGCAAGCTGGTGCTGATCAGCGACGCCCAGGGCGTGGCCCGGCTCGGCGGCCAGGCGGCGGCCTCGATCACCCTGCCGCCGATCGATCCGGTGGTCGCGCCGATTCTCTACACGGTGCCGGTGCAGTTGCTCGCCTATCACACGGCGGTCGCCAAGGGCACCGACGTCGACCAGCCGCGCAATCTCGCCAAGAGCGTGACGGTCGAGTAGCGCTCGGGGCTCGACTGCGCACGCCCCGAGGTCATGGGCGCCGGCGAATGGCGCGATGCAAACCTATCGCTGGCCCTGCGGCAGACCGGGCGCCAAGCCCTGCGGCGCCGCGGGCGCGGCGGGCTGGGCCGGGCGGGGCTGCGCCGGGGCAGGCGCCGGGCGCGGCTGCTGCGCCGGCACCATCGTCTGCAGGATGGCGCGGACCTTCGCCTGCTCGGCCTCGGCTGCCTTCTTGAACTCCTCCTCGTTGAGGAAGCGGTCCTTGTTCAAGTCCATGTGCAGGAACTGCGTGACGGCGAAGGCGGTCAGCTCGACGCGGTCGAGGAAGCCGTCCTTGTTGGTGTCGATCTCGTTGAACTTCATCATCGCGATCTTCTTGCGCAGCTCGAACGGCGGCAGGCCCTTGGCCTGCGGCCCGTCGGCCGGCCCGGCGAGCGCGGCGTATTCCTGCTGACTCACCTTGCCGTCGTTGTTCTTGTCGAGCTGGTCGGCCGAGCGCAGCTGCATGTCGATGAACTCGTTGATCGTGACCATATTCTGGCGGCGGCGCGCCTCGACCTCGCGGCGCGCCTGCTCCTCGTGGCGCAGCGAGTTCTGCACGACCAGGCGCAGCTCGGGCTCGGTGATGCGGTTGTCGCGATCCATGTCGTACTGATTGAACTCGGCGTGGACCGACGCCTCGGCCTCGGCGCGCTCGACGACGTTGTCGCGATTGGTGTCGAGGTTCTGGAATGCGGCGCGGGCGCGGGCCCGGCGTTCCTCGAGCGAGGGCGCTCCCGGGCCGTCGGCGCTGTAGGGCGGTTCGGCAACCTTGAGGAATTCCTCGAGCGTCAGCTTGTTGTCCTTGTTGGTGTCGAGCTGGTCGAACGTCTTCATGCGGTACTGGAGAAACTGCTGCCGGGTCACTTCACCTTTCTTCTCGGTGTCGATCTCGGTGAACCAGGTCGGCAGCGGCACCGGCGCATTGGGGTTGGCCGCGGGCGCCGGTGTGGTCCCGGCGGTGCTCGGCGCGGTTCCCGGGGCTGCCGGGGTCGCCGGGGCGGGACCAGGCAGCACCGGTTTGGCGGGTGCCGGGGCCGTTTGCGCCGGCGCGGCCGGCGCACGATTGGCGGGCCACCCCTGAGTTGGGGGTGTCTGGGCGGCGGCGGGGAGGGTCAGGGCAACTGCAGCGATGAAAAGGGCAGGGCTGAAAAGGCGATCCATCGGCAGCAGTTCCGCGAGCGTAAGAGGGGCTTTCGTATCGACGCCAAGACGGTGCGTTGTCAACGTCCGCCCTGCGAGCCATCGTGCGGCTCAATCACGCCGAATTCATGACGCGACGACCTGCGGGGTTGCGCCTTGCTGCGCAATCGTCCATCGTGCCGCGGATCGCAGACCCCACAGAAGGGTCGCAAGTACTTGGGAGGCAAGGGTAATTTCGCGGCGACTGCGTTGTGAAGGGCGCCGGCTGCGAAACCGCAATCCACATGGCAGTCCCCGCTTCATCCTCGGCTGCACCGTTGCTGAGCGTCCAGAACGTCTCGGTTCGGTTCGGTGGCATCGTCGCGCTCGACGGCGTGACCTTCGACGTCTTCCCCGGCCAGATCGCCGGCCTGATAGGCCCGAACGGCGCCGGCAAGACGACCCTCTTCAACTGCCTGAGCCGGCTATACACACCGAACGGCGGCGACGTGCTGTTCGAGGGCAAGTCGATCCTCGACCAGCCGCGCTACGCCATTCCCTACATCGGCATTGGCCGCACCTTCCAGAACGTGGCGCTGTTCGACCGCATGTCGGTGCTCGACAACGTCAAGGTCGGTTGCCACAGCCGCAGCAGCACCAGCTTCTTCGAAAACGCCATCCGCCTGCCGAAGGTGCGCGAGGAAGAGAAGCGCGTTGCCGAGCGGGCCGAGGAGTTGATCCAGTTCATGGACCTCGTGCCGTTCAGGCACGCGCTTGCAGGACCCCTGCCGTTCCCGATCCGCAAGCGCGTCGAGCTCGCCCGCGCGCTCGGCTCGAGCCCCAAGCTGCTGTTGCTCGACGAGCCTGCGGCGGGCCTGAACCACGAGGAGATCGAGACCCTGAAGGGCCAGATCCGCCGCGTGCGCGACACGCAACGTGTCACCGTGCTGCTCGTCGAGCATCACATGAGCCTGGTGATGTCGGTGTCGGACAAGGTGGTGGCGATCGACTTCGGCAAGAAGATCGCCGACGGAACGCCGGCACAAGTCCAGCGCGATCCCGAGGTGATCCGCGCCTACCTGGGAACGTCGTGATGCTGTCGCTGCTCGAAGTGAAAGAATTGAAGGCCTACTACGGCCAGACCCAGGCGCTCTACGACGTCGGCTTCGACATCGCCGAAGGCGGCATCACGACCCTGCTCGGCGCCAACGGCGCCGGCAAGACGACGACGCTCCGCGCGATCTGCAACATGGTGCGCCGCGACGGCACGATCCGCTTCGGCGGCAAGGACCTCGGCGGCATGCCGACCGAGGAGATCGTGCGGCTGCGCATCGCCCACGTGCCGGAGGGCCGCGGCACCTTCACCACGCTCACGGTCGACGAGAATCTGCGCATCGCCGCCTACACCAACCGGGACAAGGGCGTGGTCGCGGCCGAGCGAGATCGCGTGTTCGGCTATTTCCCGCGCCTCAAGGAGCGCATCCAGCAGCAGGCCGGCACACTGTCGGGCGGCGAGCAGCAGATGCTGGCGATTGCGCGGGCGCTGATGCTGAAGCCGCGCCTGATGCTGCTCGACGAGCCGTCGTTCGGCCTGGCGCCGCTGATCGTGGTCGAGATCTTCCGCATCCTGCGCCGCATCAACGAGGAGGAGAAGGTGAGCATCCTGCTGGTCGAGCAGAATGCGGCGCTCGCCCTCGACCTCGCCACCCACGCCTACGTCCTGGAGACCGGACGGGTCGTGATGTCGGGCCCGTCCGAAGTCGTGAAGAACGACGAGAACGTGCGCAAGTCGTACCTGGGCTATTGAGATCGGGGTTACCGAGGCAGTCATGGAACAGTTCCTCCAGCAGCTCGCATCCGGCCTCGCCAACGGCGCCATCTACGCCTGTGTGGCGCTGGCGCTGGTCATGATCTACGTCTCGACCGATCACCTGAACTTCGCCCAGGGCGAGATGGCGATGTTCTCGACCTACATCAGCTGGCAGCTCATGGCGTGGGGCCTGAGCTTCTGGGTCGCCTTCATCCTGGCGGTGCTGATCTCGTTCGTGCTCGGCGTGCTGATCGAACGCATCATCTTGCGACCATTGCACACCGCGCCCGTGCTGTCGGTCGTCGTGGTGTTCATCGGCCTGCTGGCGATCTGCAACTCGATGGCCGGCGCGATCTGGAGCTACCTGATCAAGGAGTTTCCCTCGCCGTTCCCGAAGTCGGCCTTCGGCATCGCCGGCGTCATTGGTCCGCACCAGCTCGGCGTCGTGCTGGTCACCCTGATCGTGCTGACCCTGCTGTTCCTTTTCTTCCGCTTCACGCCGCTCGGCCTCGCCATGCGCGCCGCCGCGCAGAACCCGCAGATGGCCCGGCTGGTCGGCGTGCGGGTCGACTGGATGCTGGCGCTGGGCTGGGGCCTCGCCGCCGCGGTCGGCGCAGTGGCGGGCATCATGGTGGCGCACATCGTCTATCTCGACCCCAACATGATGGCGGGCATCCTGCTCTACGCCTTCGCCAGCGCCCTGGTGGGCGGCATCGGCAATCCCGGCGGAGCGGTGGTCGGCGGTTTCATCGTCGGCGTGCTCGAGAACATGGTCGCCTATGCCGGCAACATGATCGAGAAAGAGACCGGCGTGTACATCATCGGCAACGGCGAGAAGCTCACCGTCGCGCTGGTCATCGTCATCTTCGTGCTGACCGTGAAGCCCGCCGGCCTGTTCGGCCGGGTCGTCGTGAAGAGGGTCTGACATGCCGCCGTTCCCGAAGAAGTGGCTGATCGTCCTGCTGGTGCTGGGCTTCGGGATCCCGCTGCTCAACCCGCTGATGCCCGACGTCGTGTCGAGCTACCGGCTGTTCCTGGTCAGCACCATGATCATCGCCGCCATCGCGGTGCTCGGCCTCAACCTGCTGACCGGCTTCAACGGCCAGATCTCGCTCGGCCACGGCGCCTTCTACGCGGTTGGCGCCTACGCGGCGGCGATCCTGATGGACCAGTACGACGTGCCGTACTACGCGACCCTGCCGATCGCGGCGGTGATCTGCTTCGTGGTCGGCTACCTGTTCGGCCAGCCGGCGCTCAAGCTCGAGGGGCATTATCTCGCGCTCGCCACCTTCGCGCTGGCGCTCTCGGTGCCGCAGATCCTGAAGTACAAGTGGCTCGAGGGCATCACCGGCGGCGTGCAGGGCATCGTGCTCAGCAAGCCCGAGCCGCCGTTCGGCCTGCCGCTGTCGGAAGACCAGTGGCTCTACTACTACTGCTTCATCGTCATGGTGATCCTGTTCTGGATCTCGCACAATATCCTGAACAGCCGCAGCGGCCGCGCCATGATGGCGATTCGCGACTATCCGATCGCCGCCGACACGATGGGCATCAACCTGCGCCTCTACAAGACGGTGACCTTCGGCATCAGCGCAGCCATCACCGGCATCGCCGGCGCCCTGTCGGCCTCGGCGATCGCCTTCGTGGCGCCCGACAGCTTCAACATCTTCCTGTCGATCAAGTTCCTGATCGGCCTGGTGGTGGGCGGCATCGGCTCGCTGGCCGGGTGCGTGGTGGGCGGCATCTTCTACGTGCTGGTCGACAACTCGGCGCAGGCGCTGTCGACCTTCATCAAGAACGATCTCGGCCTGCAGTTCGACCTGTCGGCCTACACCGTGTTCGGCATTCTGCTGATCGCGCTGATGTACATGATGCCGATGGGCATCGTTGGCGGCGTCTACGCCGCCATGCGCAGCCTGCGGCGCGGCTCGAAGGGCCCGGCGCCGTCCGAGCGTCCGGCGGTCGCCGCCAGCAAGCCTGCGGCGAGCCGCCAGGGCCACTAAGCAAGACAGTCTGAGTTCACCGGGAAGGCGTGAGGCTTTGATGATCTGATCTCGTATTGGGAGGTTGAACATGAAGAAGACCAACAGGCGTACCTTCGTGGCCGGTGTATCGGCCGCAGCGTTGCTTACGAGTAGAAGCGTGGCGTTCGCTCAAAAGAAGTACGACGACGGGGCGAGTGATACCGAGATCAAGATCGGTCACACGAACCCCTACAGTGGTCCGGCCTCCTCCTACGGGGTGATCGGCAAGACGCTTCAGGCCTACTGGAAGAGCGTCAACGAAGCGGGCGGCATCAACGGCCGCAAGATCAACTTCATCTCGCTGGATGACGGTTATAGCCCGCCCAAGACGGTGGAATGCATCCGCCAGCTGGTCGAGCAGGACAAGGTGCTCTGCACGTTCAACACGCTCGGCACGCCGTGCAACACGGCCATCCACAAGTACATGAACAGCAAGAAGGTGCCGCAGCTCTACGTCGCGACCGGCGCCTCGAAGTGGGGCGATCCCAAGCACTTCCCATGGACCATGGGCTTCCAGCCCGACTACCACACCGAAGGCGTGATCTACGCCAAGCACCTCCTGGCCAACGTCAAGGATCCCAAGATCGCCGTCATCATGCAGAACGACGATTACGGGAAAGACTACTGGGAAGGCTTCAAGGAGGGGCTCGGCAAGGACGCCAGCAAGGTCGTCAAGCACGTGACCTACGAGACGACGGACCCGACGGTCGACAGCCAGGTGATCCAGCTCAAGGACTCCGGCGCCAACGTCTTCTTCGTCATCGCCATCCCCAAGTTCGCCGCGCAGGCGATGCGCAAGGCGGGCGACATCGGCTGGAAGCCGACGATCTACCTCAACAACGTCTCGGCGAGCGTCGCCTCTGCGATGAAGCCGGCCGGCTTCGAGAACGTCCAGGGCGTCATGACGGCGGCTTATCTGATGGATCCCACCGACAAGCAGTGGGACAGCCATCCCGACATGAAGACGTGGGTGGATTGGATGAAGAAGCACAATCCGGGCGGCAGCCTGTCCGACGCATCCAACGTCTTCGCCTACGCGGTGGCGACCCTGATGCACGAGACGCTCAAGAAGTGCGGCGACAACCTGACGCGCGAGAACCTCATGAGGCAGGCCGCCAACTTCCAGAAGTGGAAGCTTCCGCTGGCGCTGCCGGGCATCACCGTCAGCACCAGTCCGACGGACTTCTATCCGATCCAGGCGGTCCAGCTCGCCCGCTTCAAGGGCGAAACCTGGGAACTGTTCGGCGACATCATGCACGCCGAGAGCAGCTAGCAGCGAGGGAGTAAACCTGTGAGAAGACGGACGTTCGTGGGCGGCGCTTCGGCCGCCCTTTTGGCTGCGCCGGCAGTGCTGGCGCAGAAGAAATACGACGAGGGCGCATCGGACACCGAGATCAAGCTCGGCAACACCAACCCCTACAGCGGCCCGGCCTCGGCCTACGCCGCGATCGGCAAGACGATCGACGCCTACTTCAAGGCGGTGAACGACGCAGGCGGCGTCAACGGCCGCAAGATCAAGTTCATCTCCCTCGACGACGGCTACGTGCCGTCCAAGACGGTCGAGATGGTCCGGCAGATGGTCGAGGGCGACAAGATCTTCGCGCTCTTCCAGTCGCTCGGCACGCCATGCAACACGGCGATCCACAAGTACATGAACCAGAAGAAGGTGCCGCAGCTCTACGTCGCGACCGGCGCGTCGAAGTGGGGTGATCCGAAGAACTTCCCGTGGACCATGGGCTTCCAGCCCGACTACCACACCGAGGCGATCATCTACGCCAAGCACGCCCTGGCCAACGCCAAGGATCCCAAGATCGGCGTGCTGCACCAGAACGACGACTACGGGCGCGACTATCTCGACGGCCTGAAGCAGGGACTGGGCAAGGACGTCAACAAGATCGTCAAGATCGTTACCTTCGAGGCGACCGACCCGACGGTCGACAGCCAGATCATCCAGCTCAAGGATTCCGGCGCCAACATCTTCATGAACTTCTCCGGGCCGAAGGCGGCGGCGCAGGGCATCAGGAAGGCGGCGGACCTCAACTGGAAGCCGGCGCACTACCTCAACAACGTCTCGGTCTCGGTGGCGGCGGTGATGAAGCCGGCGGGCTTCGACAACGCGCAGGGCGTCATCACGGCCTCGTACCTGATGGATGCCACCGACAAGCAGTGGGCCGACAACGCGGAGATGAAGGCCTGGTCGGCCTGGATGGACAAGCACATGCCGGGTGCCAACAAGGCCGACGCCAACCACGTCTACGGCTATGCGGTCAGCGCGCTGATGACCGAGACGCTGAAGCGCTGCGGCGACAATCTCACGCGCGCCAACCTGATGAAGCAGGCGGCGGGCTTCCAGAAGTACCGCGTGCCGCTGCTGCTGCCCGGTATCCTCGTCAATACCAGCCCGACGGACTTCTATCCGATCCAGGCGGTGCAGCTGCAGCGCTTCAAGGGCGAGACGTGGGAGCTGTTCGGCGAGATCATGCACGCCGAGAGCACGTAATCCGACCGCACTTCGGAACGAACACGTGTGCGACTCGAGCGGGCCGCCGGTTTTCCGGCGGCCTTGTCATTTGTGCCTTTTCAAGCCCGCATTTTCGCGGGACAAGATCGCGCCAATCCAATGAGAGGTGACGTAAAGTGCAGACGAGCAGGCGTGGTTTCATCGGTGGCGTGTCGGCCGCCGCAGTGTTGTCGGGTACGCGTGCGTTCGCGCAGAAGAAGTACGACAACGGAGCCTCGGACAGCGAGATCAAGATCGGCCATTGCGGCCCCTACAGCGGCCCGGCCTCCGCGTACGGCGTGATCGGCAAGGGTATCGAGGGCTACTGGAAGAGCGTCAATGCCGCCGGCGGCATCAACGGCCGCAAGGTCAACTTCATCACCCTCGACGACGGGTACAACCCGGCCAAGTGCGTCGAGGTCGTGCGCCAGCTGGTCGAGCAGGAGAAGGTGCTGTGCTGCTTCAACACGCTCGGCACGCCGTCGAACACGGCGATCCACAAGTACATGAACAGCAAGAAGGTGCCGCAGCTCTACGTCGCCACCGGGGCGTCGAAATGGGGCGATCCCAAGCACTTCCCGTGGACCATGGGCTACCAGCCCGACTATCACACCGAGGGCGTGATCTACGCCAAGCACATCCTGGCCAACGTCAAGGATCCGAAGGTCGGCATCCTGATGCAGAACGACGACTTCGGTAAGGACTACCTCGAGGGCTTCAAGGAAGGGCTGGGCAAGGACAACGCCAAGGTGATCGCCAAGCTCGCCACCTACGAGGTGACCGATCCGACGGTCGAGAGCCAGATCATCCAGCTCAAGGACACCGGCGCCAACGTCTTCTTCAATATCGCGACGCCGAAGTTCGCCGCCCAGGCGATCCGCAAGGCGGCCGAGATCAACTGGAAGCCGGCGCAGTACATGACCAACGTCTCGGCCTCGGTCGCCTCGGTGATCAAGCCGGCGGGCTTCGACAACGCGCAGGGCATCATCACTGCCGCCTACCTCAAGGATCCGACCGACAAGAAGTGGGCCGACGACGAGGAGATGAAGGCGTGGCAGGCCTGGATGGACAAGTGGATGCCGGGCGCCAACAAGGGCGACGCCAACTACGTCTATGCCTACTCGGTGGCATTCCTGATGCACCAGACGCTGAAGAACTGCGGCGACGAGCTCACCCACGCGAACGTGATGAAGCAGGCCGCCAGCTTCAAGAAGCAGCACGTTCCGCTGCTCCTGCCGGGCATCAGCGTCAGCACCAGCGCGACCGACTTCTATCCGATCCAGTCGGTCCAGCTCGAGCGCTTCAAGGGCGAGACCTGGGAGCTGTTCGGCGAGGTCATGTCGGCCGAAAGCAGCTAAATCAGCGCTGCGCGAGTGGAGAAGCGAAAGGCCGCTGGGCAAAACCGGCGGCCTTTTTTCTTGCCGCCTCCGGAGGTTCGCCTACGCTGGTTCCGCTCAACGATAAGTGGAGGAAGCGTGGTTACGAGCAGGCGTGGTTTTCTGAGCGGCGTTTCGACAGCCGCCATTTTGTCAGCATCCGATGTGGCGTTCGGTCAAAAGAAGTACGACGACGGGGCGAGCGATACCGAGATCAAGATCGGCCATTGCTGTCCCTACAGCGGTCCGGCCTCGGCCTACGGTGTGATCGGCAAGTGCCATCAGGCGTTCTGGAAGGCGGTGAACGATGCCGGCGGCATCAACGGCCGCAAGGTCAACTTCATCACCCTCGACGACGGCTATAGCCCACCCAAGACGGTCGAGGTGGTGCGCCAGCTCGTCGAGCAGGAGAAGGTGCTGCTGCTCTATCAGACGCTCGGCACGCCGACCAACACGGCGATCCACAAATACGTCAACCAGAAGAAAGTCCCGCACCTTTACATCTCGACCGGCGCGTCGAAGTGGGGCGATCCCAAGCACTTCCCGTGGACGATGGGCTTTCAGCCCGACTACCACACCGAAGGCGCGATCTACGCCAAGCACATGCTGTCGAGGATCAAGGATCCCAAGATCGGCATCCTGATGCAGAACGACGACTACGGTAAGGACTATGTCGACGGGTTCAAGGAAGGCCTCGGCAAGGACAAGGCCAAGCTGATCGCCAAGCACGTCACCTATGAGGTCACCGACCCGACGGTCGACAGCCAGGTGATCCAGCTCAAGGACTCCGGCGCCAACGTCTTCTTCAACGTGTCGACGCCGAAGTTCGCCGCCCAGGCGATCCGCAAGGCGGCCGACATCGGCTGGAAGCCGACGCAGTATCTCAACAACGTCTCCGCCTCGGTCGCCTCGGTGATCAAGCCGGCGGGCTACGAGGCGAGCCAGGGCATCCTGACCGCGGCCTACCTCAAGGACCCGACCGACAAGCAGTGGGACAGCTCGCCGGACATGAAGGCGTGGCACGCGTGGATGGACAAGAACATGCCGGGCGCCAACCAGGCCGACGGGAACTACGTCTTCGCCTATTGCGTCTCGGCGCTGATGCTCGAGACGCTGAAGCGTTGCGGCGACACGCTGACCCGCGAGAACGTCATGAAGCAGGCCGCTGGCTTCAAGAATCTCGAGCTGCCGCTCTTGCTGCCCGGAATCACGATCAACACCAGCTCGACCGACTTCTATCCGATCCAGGCGGTCCAGCTCGCGCGCTTCAAGGCCGAGAGCTGGGAGCTGTTCGGCGAGGTCATGCACGCCGAAAGCACCTGATTGGCCGGCAAAGGAACGGAAAAGGCTGCCGCGAGGCGGCCTTTCTCTTTGAAGAGGCATGAGAGTCGCGGCCGTTCGATGCCGATGGCATCGGCATCGAAGCCGTCCCACGCGTCCTTGGACGGATGGGACGGCGAACAGCGGCGCGCGTGGACGATGGTTTAGCGGTCCTGACGCGCCGCGCGATCGACCGGCTTGCGGCGCAACGCCTGGCGGCATTCGGCCGTATTGATGCGGTCGTCGCGGTCGAGGTCGCAGCGGGCGAAGTTCTTGTCGGCCTGGACCATGAATTCGGCCTTGCTGACGAAGCCGTCATGGTCGGTGTCCATGCGGCGGAAGAAGGCCTCTTGCCGCTCGAGCGCGCGGTCGGAGGTCGAGCGCGACTGGGCGAACAGCTCCTGCTTGGTGAGCTTGCCGTCCTTGTCGGCGTCGAGCTGCTGGAAGCGCGTTTCCTGGCCCGCGTTCCACTCGGCGCGGTCGACGAAGCCGTCCTTGTTGGCGTCGTAACGCATGACGCCGGAATTCGATGGGCGCACCGGACGCGGGTTGTCGGTCACCGGACCGGGCGCGGCGAGGGCCGATACGGCAAGCGCAGGCACGGCGCCCAAGAGGAGCAGGATGATCGGCAGGGTCTTCTTCGTCATGGATATCAACCTATAGTTGTATCAGGCACTGGAGACACACGCTCCGGTTCCCTTACCTGCCGCTCTAAGCGCCGATATAGTCGGCGCCGGGCCGGAATTGTGGCCGTGTTGTGGTTTTGTTCTCCTCGGGATTCGTCATGGCATACGACTACGACTTGTTCGTCATTGGCGCCGGATCGGGCGGCGTGCGGGCCTCGCGTATCGCCGCGGGCTACGGCGCGCGGGTCGGCATCTGCGAGGACTATCGGGTCGGCGGCACCTGCGTGATCCGCGGTTGCGTGCCGAAGAAGCTGCTCGTCTACGGCTCGAAGTACGCGCACGAATTCGAGGATTCGGCGGCTTATGGCTGGACGGTCGGCGAGCCGGCCCATTCGTGGGCGACGCTGCGCGACAACGTCAGCAAGGAGGTCGACCGGCTGAACGGCGTCTACATCCGCTTGCTCGAGGGCAGCGACGTGAGAATCCATATGGGCCGCGGCCGGCTCATGGACCGCCACACGATCGAGGTCGGCGGCGAGTCGGTCACGGCCGACAAGATCCTGATCGCCACCGGCGGCCGGCCCGAGGTGCCGCCGATCCCGGGCCATGAGTTCGCGATTACCTCCAACGAGGCGTTCCACCTGCCCGACCCGCTGCCCAGGCGCATAACCATCGTCGGCGGCGGCTACATCGCGGTCGAGTTCGCCGGCATCTTCCATGGCCTGGGTTGCGAGGTCGACATCGTGATTCGCCGTGATCGCGTGCTGCGCGGCTTCGACGAGGAGTGCCGCACCTTCGTGCACGACGCGCTGAAGGCGAGCGGCATCCGGATCCGCTCGGAAACCGAGATCCAGCGCATCCAGGCGACCGTGGATGAGAAGGGGGGCCGCCACCCGCCCTACAAGCTCCACACGCCGCTCGGCGGCGTGTTCGAGACCGACCTCGTGATGTACGCCACCGGCCGCGTCCCCAACACGCACGGCATCGGCCTGGAAAAGGCGGGCGTGCAGCTCGACAAAGCGGGCGCTGTCGCGGTGGACGAATGGTCGAAGACGACGGCGGACAACATCTGGGCGGTCGGCGATGTCACCGATCGCATCGCTCTGACGCCTGTAGCACTGATGGAAGGCCACTGCTTCGCCGACACCGAGTTCGGCAACAAGCCGCGCAAGGCCGACCATCGCAATGTGCCGTCGGCCGTGTTCTGCCAGCCCGAGATGGCCAATGTCGGCCTGACCGAGGAAGAGGCGCGCAGGACGCTCGGCGAGCTGCGCGTCTACAGCTCGGCCTTCACGCCGATGAAGCACACGCTGGCCGGCCGCAGACAGCGCACCTTCATGAAGCTGATCGTCGAGGCCGCGACCGATCGGGTGGTTGGCTGTCACATGGTGGGCGACGATGCCGCCGAGCTGATCCAGGGCCTTGCGGTGGCCGTGAAGGCGGGCGCCACCAAGGCTCAGTTCGACGCCACCGTGGGCATTCACCCCACGGCCGGCGAGGAATTCGTCACCATGCGGACGCCCCGGCCGGAGCCGGCGCCCAGGAAAGCCGCGGCCGAGTGACGGCCCGGAGGCCGCTGGCCTATTATCCACACCCCGTATAGGTTCACGACCCCCGACCAGCCGGCTCCACCCGACCGGCAAGGCTGCGGGAGCTTCAGGAGGAGTTAGATGACCGCGATCCAAGGCCCGTCGCGCGCTGCCGCCAAGGCGCAGTCGCGCAGCTCGAGTGCCGCCGATTGGTCGCTCACGAGCTGGCGCGGCAAGCCTGCCCAGCAGATGCCGGTCTATCCCGACGCCGAGGCGGTCGGCCGTGCCGAGGCGCGCCTGCGCCGCTATCCGCCGCTGGTGTTCGCCGGCGAGGCGCGCAAGCTCAAGAGCGCGCTGGCCAAGGTCGCAGCGGGCGAGGCCTTCCTGCTGCAGGGCGGCGACTGCGCCGAGAGCTTCCAGGACTTCACCGCCAACAACATCCGCGACACCTTCCGCGTGCTGCTGCAGATGGCCGTCGTGCTGACCTACGGCGCCGGCGTGCCGGTGGTGAAGGTCGGCCGCATGGCCGGCCAGTTCGCCAAGCCGCGGTCGTCGAACGTCGAGAAGCAGGGCGGCATCGAGCTGCCGTCCTATCGCGGCGACAACGTCAACGGCTTCGAGTTCACGCCCGAGGCGCGCATCCCCGATCCGGAGCGCATGGTGCAGGCCTACAACCAGTCGGCCGCCACGCTCAACCTGCTGCGCGCCTTCGCCCAAGGCGGTTACGCCGACCTGCACGAGGTCAATCGCTGGAATCTCGACTTCGTGCGCACGTCGCCGGCCTCGGCCAAGTACGAGGATCTCGCGGCGCGGCTCGACGAGACGCTGAACTTCATGGCTGCCTGCGGGCTGACGTCGGCGACCACGCCGCAGATCGCCGAGACCGACTTCTTCACCAGCCACGAGGCGCTGCTGCTGCAGTACGAGGAGGCGCTCACCCGCGTCGATTCGACCTCCGGCGACTGGTACGACTGCTCGGCGCACATGCTGTGGATTGGCGACCGCACGCGCCAGCCCGACGGTGCACATGTCGAGTTCATGCGCGGCGTGCGCAACCCGATCGGCTTCAAGTGCGGCCCGTCGCTCTCGACCGACGACACGCTGAAGCTGATCGACGCGCTCAATCCGTCGAACGAGCCCGGCCGCATCGTCATGATCGTGCGCATGGGCGCCGATAAGGTGGCCGACAAGCTGCCGCCGCTGGTCCGCGCGGTGAAGCGCGCGGGCAAGTCGGTCGTGTGGTCGTGCGACCCGATGCACGGCAACACCGTCACCGCCTCGAACGGCAGGAAGACGCGCGACTTCGACAGCATCCTGCGCGAGGTCACCGAGTTCTTCGCCGTGCACCGCGCCGAGGGCACGCACCCGGGCGGCGTGCACTTCGAGATGACCGGCCAGGAGGTCACGGAGTGCACCGGCGGCGCCGTCGAGATCACCGAGGACAAGCTGAACGAGCGCTACGAGACGCAGTGCGATCCGCGCCTCAACGCCAGCCAGGCGCTGGAGCTGGCCTTCCTGCTCGCCGAGCAACTGAAGGCCGAGCGCCTGGCGGTCCAGCGGGCGCGCCCGGCCGCATAACCAGCCACACGGGCGTGCGAAGGGCCAGGGGAGACCCATGACGCATCCAGTAGACGGCGACATCGAGCGCTATACCGATCATTACTTCAACCGCACCAAGCGGGTGATCGGCAAGTTCGGCGACTGCGAGGTGACCTACGCCATCTTCATGCGCCGGCCGGTGGTGTTCGCGCCGCGGCTGGCGCTGGAATGGCTCGAGGAGACCCGGCGCCAGCGCAACACCGAGATCGAGGTCGACCAACGCTATATCGAGGGCAAGTGGGTCGGCGCCGGCGAGCCGATGATGTACATCACCGGCTCGTTCTTCCATCTCGTCGACCTCGAGACGATCTTCCTGCAGAAGCTCGGCCCGGCCTGTGTCGCCGCCTACAACGCGTGGACGATGTGCGCCGACATGCCCAAGACGGCCTTCCTTGCCATGGATGCGCGCCACTGCGCCGGGCAGGAGATGGCCGAGATGATGGCCTATGCCGCGTCAGTCGGCTCCAACCGCGCAAGGCGCAAGGTCGGTGCGGTGGGCTTCATCGGCAATGCCACGCATGCCACGGCGCATTTCTTCGGCCGCGAGCAGGGACTCGGCACCATGCCGCACGCACTGATCGGCTATGCCGGCTCGACGGTGCGCGCGGCCGAGATGTTCTACGAGACCTTCCCGGGCGAGCCGATGACCGTGCTGGTCGACTACTTCGCGAGGGAAATCTCCGACTCGCTCGGGGTCTGCCGGCGCTTCCCGGATCTTGCCGAGAAGGGAATGCTGTCGTTCCGGCTCGACACGACCGGCGGCCGCTATGTCGAAGGCCTCGATCCCGGCACGTCCTACGCCGTGCTCGAGCGCTACTCGCCCGAATCGATTCGCGGCTATCGCAGCGAGGAGGAGCTTCGCTACCTGGTCGGCACCGGCGTATCGGCTGCGGCGATCTTCCATCTGCGCCACGAACTCGACAAAGCCGGCTTCACCAAGACGAAGATCGTCGCTTCGTCAGGCTTCGGTCCGGCCAAGTGCCGGGTCATGGCCGAGGCCAAGGCGCCGATCGACGTCGTTGGCTCCGGCTCGTTCCTGCCGTCCAACTGGGGCGAGACCTACGCCACCGCCGACATCGTCGAGTATGACGGCGTGAAGCGGGTCAAGATCGGCCGTGAGTTCCTGCATCGCGGCCATCCGAAGGGTGCCGCGGCGCCGCTCTGAAGGGGGGTCCGCCATGCTCAAGCTCTATTACGCGCCGGGTGCCTGTTCGACGGCGTCGCACATCGGCCTCGAGGAGAGCGGCGCGAAGTACGAGAGCCAGGCGCTCTCCTTCGCCAGCAACGAGCAGAAGACGCCCGAGTACCTCAGGATCAATCCGCGCGGCCGCGTGCCGGCGCTGGTGATCGACGAGGGCACGATCGTCGAGAACACCGCGATCCTCGACTATGTTGCCGCCAGGTACGCGCCGGCGCTGATGCCGAGCGATCCGGTGCAGCGGGCGCGGGCGATCTCGCTGATGGCCTGGTTCTCCAACAACGTGCACCCGGCCTTCACGCATATCAGCCGGCCGGAGCGCTTCACCGACGATCCGTCGATCTTCGACAAGCTGCGCGAGAAGGGCCGCGCCAACTTCTGGGCGGCGCTGCAGGAGATCGATGGCCTGATCGGCAGCAAGCCGTGGGTCCTCGGCGACCAGTTCAGCGTGGTCGACGGCTACGCGCTGGTGTTCTACGGCTGGGGCAAGCGCATCAACCTGCCGGTCGAGGAGTTGAAGAACTACACCGCGTGGAAGGACCGCATGCTGGCGCGACCGGCGGTGCGGCGCGTCCTGGAGCGGGAGAAGAACGTCCTGGTGGCGGCCTGAGCGTCAGGCGACGTAGCTGCGATAGAGCGAGCCGAGCTCTTGGCCTTCCTGCGGCGTGATCTCGCCGTCGAGCACGCGCGCCTCCCAGCCGCGCAACTGACGCTTGATCTCGCTCGGCGTGCGGGGACTGAGCAGGACCATGAAGAACTGCTCGTGCGGCGACAGCTCGCGCTGCTCGCGTCGATAACCGAATGGGCCGGCACCCATCGCGCGCGGCCGAATCTCGGCCTGCAGGACATCGTTCCAGCCGAGCCCCGCATCGCGCAGCAGGCTGGTCGCGCGCTTGGCCGCCGCCAGCGCCTGGTGGGCATCGGCGGTGTCGAGCGTTTCGAGGGCTTCGACGAGGGCGGCGCGATCGAAGGTCGACATGAACCAACCTGTAAGGAAGTACCCGTAACTCACTACAAGGTATAGTGTCTTCGGGGAAGGGGCAAGCCTATGCGTTCGGTCTTTGCCATCTACCTCATGGGGCTCGGTAGCTGGTTCGTGCCGCTCGGCATCCAGATGGTGCTGTTCTCGTGGCTGGCCGCGATCGTGCTGCACATGGAGGCGTTCGCCGTCGGCGTGGCACAGGTCGCCCTGATGGCGCCTGGTATCCTGTTCCTGCCGCTGGGTGGGCTGGTAGCCGATCGCGGCAACGCCCGGTTGCTGCTGCTGCGCTACCACTTCTTCTATGCCGTGCCGCCGCTGGTGCTCGGGGCCGTGGTGGCGTCGGGAGTGCTGAGCTATCCGCTGCTGCTCGTCTATGGACTCGCGGCCGGGTCAATCGGCGCCTTCGCCGTGCCGACTCGCGATGCACTCCTGCCGGCCGTGGCGGGAGGCAACCTGCCGCGTGCCGTAGCGCTCGCCACTGCGCTGCAGTTCCTGGGCCAGCTTGTCGGCCTCGCGCTCGCCTCGCAGGCCGATCGTGTCGGCGCCCTGCCGTTGCTCATTGCGCATTCGACCCTGGTGCTGCTGGGGGCGATCGCCGTTTGGCGTCTGCCCGATCCGCCGTCGCATCCGCCGGCCGAGCATCCGAGTTTCTGGCGCGCAATCGCCGACGGCATCGCCGAAGCCGCGCGCTCGGAGCAGATGTGGCCGGTACTGATGATCAATCTCGGGATCGGCGTCTTCTATGTCGGTCCGTTCATGGCGGTGCTGCCGCTGGTGGTGCGCGACGTCTATCACGGCGCCGCGATGGAGATCGCCACCGTGAACCTGGCCTTCTGGGCGGGCACCATCATCGCGGCCTTCGCCTTCGCCGGCCTCGCGCGGCGGCTCTCGTTGCGCGGCCGCCTGGTGGTCTGCGCCGTGTCGGTCGGCGCGGTGATTCTGATGGCGATGGCGACGCATCCGCCGTTCTGGCTCTTGAACGGCCTTTGCTTCGTCTGGGGCCTGGGTGCGGGCATCACCATGACCCAGGGCCGCACCATCCTGCAGATCGTGGCACCGCCGACGCACCGGGCCCGACTGATGTCGCTCTTCCAGCTCGGCCTGGGCGGCGGCGGCCCGATCGGCGCCTTCATTGCCGGCACCGTCGCCTCGGTGCTCGGCCTCAAGCTCGCGATGCTTCTGCCGGCCCTGGCGATGGCGGTGCTCATTGCCGCCGTGCTGGCGTTCTCACGCATCTGGACGATGCGCACGGTCGAGCAGGGCGTCTTCGGTGCTATTCCGCAGCCACGCGCGGGCTGAGGCCGAGCGTCTGCCAGACGTCTTGCAGCGCCGCGACCAGCCGCGTCATGTCGTCGTCCGAATGCAGCGGCGTCGGCGTGAGCCTCAACCGTTCGGTGCCGCGCGGTACTGTCGGGTAATTGATCGGCTGGACGTAGATGCTGTGGCGGTCCATCAGCAGGTCGCTGGCGTGCTTGCACGGGGCGGCGTCGCCCACCAGCACCGGGACGATATGCGTGACCGAGGACATTACCGGCAGGCCGGCCGCTGCGAGGCGGCGCTTCAGGGTCGCCGCGCGCTCCTGATGCCGCGTGCGCAGCTCGGGATGGGCGCGAACATGGCGGATGCTGGCCAGCGCCCCCGCCGCGATCGCCGGCGGCATCGAGGTCGAGAAGATGAATCCCGATCCGCAGGATCGCACGAAGTCGACTGTCGCCGCCGTCGAGGCGACGTAGCCGCCGACCACGCCGAATGCCTTGGCCAGTGTGCCCTGCACGATGTCGACCTTGTCGAGCACGCCGTCGCGCTCGGCCACGCCGCCGCCGCCCGCGCCATACATGCCGACGGCATGGACCTCGTCGAGATAGGCCAGCGCGCCGTAGCGATGGGCGAGATCGCACATCTCGCCGATCGGCGAGATGTCGCCGTCCATCGAGTAGACCGATTCGAAGGCGACGATCTTGGGCGTCGCCGGATCGGACGCTGCGAGCAGCTCCTCGAGATGGCCGAGGTCGTTGTGCCGGAAAATGTGCCTCCTGGCACCCGAGTGCCGGATGCCGGCGATCATCGAGGCATGATTGTAGGCGTCGGAGTAGAGCTCGCAGCCCGGCAGCATGGCGCCCAGGGTCTGCAGGGTGGTCTCGTTGGCGACGTAGCCCGAGGTGAAGACCAGCGCGGCTTCCTTGCCGTGCAGCGAGGCGAGCTCGCGCTCGAGCGCCACGTGCATGGTATTGGTGCCGGAGATGTTGCGCGTGCCGCCCGCGCCCGAGCCCTGGGCGCCGATCGCTGCCTGCATGGCCTCGAGCACGGCCGGATGCTGGCCCATCGCCAGGTAGTCGTTGCTGCACCAGACCGTGACGTCGCGCACCGTGCCGTTGTGGTGGAAGCGGGCGCGCGGAAAGGCGCCGACGATGCGCTCCAACTCGGCGAACACGCGGTAGCGGCCCTCGTCACGCAGGCGCTGCAGATGACCGCCGAAGAAAGCCTCGTAGTCCATTCCTGATCCGCTTTTCCGGGCGAAATTACTCGGGTCGCTCGCTCAGTTCTCGACCTTTTTGGTCGCGGATTGGGGAACATCAATTGCGAATCGTTCGCATTTAGACGATGAGCGCGGCGATCAAGGCGGCAGTGAGGAAGAGCGAGACGGTCAGCAGCGGCAGCGCGCCCAGGAGCCGCGTCTGCGTCGGCAGGCCCTCCCAGTAGCGCAGGGTGGTCAGGGCGGTGAACAGGGCGAACAGGGCACCGATCGCCCACAGTGCGAAGGCGATTGGCATGGCGATCGCGCCGGCCTCGCCTTGGACGTCGATCATGCCGATGCCGACGATCGCCGGCACGACGGAGGCGGCGAAGAACGCCACCGCCCAGATCGCCCGGTTTCGGATCCGCTGGTTGGTGCCGAGCGGCGGTGTCCAGCCGGGCCGGGCCCCGTCCGTCATGTCAGCCCTTGAAATGGCCTTCGGTCTTGAGCTCGGCCATCGCCGCGTCGAGCGACTGGCGCAGGCGGCCGAACAGGTCCTCGAGCTCGGCCTCGTTGATGATCAGCGGCGGGCAGATGGCGATGCGGTCGCCCATGTTGCGGATGAACAGGCTGCGCGCGACCGCATGGTTGTAGACCTTGAGGCCGGCGCCAACCTCGACGAGGTCGAACGCCTCCCTGGTCTTCTTGTCCTTCACCACCTCGAGCGCGCCGAACATGCCGATGCCCATTGCCTCGCCGACCAGCGGATGATCGGCGAACGACTTGATGTGCTTCTGGAAAGTCGGGCTGAGCCGTTTGGCGTGACCGAACAGGTCGATCTCGTCGTAGATCTTCTGCGCCTCGAGCGCGACCGCGGCGGCGACCGGATGGCCAGAGTAGGTGAAGCCGTGGCCCCAGGTGCCGATCTTGTCGCTCTCGCTCATCAGCGCCTGGTAGACCTTGTCGGCGATCATTACCGCCGAGATCGGCAGGAACGAAGCCGACAGCGCCTTGGCGCAGGTCAGGATGTCCGGCTTGATGTTGAGGGTCTGGCAGCCCCAGACGTTGCCGGTGCGGCCGAAGCCGCAGATCACCTCGTCGGCGACGAACAGCATGTCGTACTTGCGGCACACCGCCTGGATCTTCTCATAATAGCCCTTGGGCGGCACGATCACGCCGCCGGCGCCCATCACCGGCTCGCAGATCATTGCCGCGACCTCGTCGGCGCCGCCTTCCTTGATGATCAGCGCCTCGAGCTCCTCGGCGCAGCGGGTCGCGAACTGCTCCTCGGTCTCGCCCGGCTTTCCGAAGCGGTAGAAGTGCGGGCAGCTCGTGTGCAGGATGCCCTGGATCGGCAGGTCGAACGACCGATGATTGGCCGGCAGGCCGGTCAGGCTCGCCGAGGCGACGGTGACGCCGTGATAGCCCTTGATGCGCGAGACGATCTTCTTCTTCTTCGGCCGGCCGAGCGCGTTGTTCATGTACCAGACCATCTTGATAACGGTGTCGTTCGCCTCGGAGCCGGAGTTGGCGAAGAACACTTTCGACATCTCGACCGGCGCCATCTGCTTGAGCTTCTCGGCAAGGTTGATCGCTGGCTCATGGGAGCGCTGGTTGAAGGCGTGATAGAATGGCAGTTGCTTCATCTGCTCGTAGGCGACCGTCGCCAGCCGCTCGTTGCTGAAGCCCAGAGCCGCCGACCACAGGCCGGCCATGCCCTCGATGTACTCCTTGCCGTCGTCGTCCATCACGTAGACGCCGCGGCCGCGCACAATGGTCAGCGGGCCGGACTGCTCGTGCTTCTTGAAGTTGGTGTAGGGGTGCAGATGGTGCGCAATGTCGCGGGCGGCATTGGAATTGCCGCGGAAGCTGCGTGAGACGTCGTTCATGGGACCGCACCCCTCATAGGAAACGCATGGGACGCGCACGATAGGAGGCAGGCCCCGGCCTGTCCAACGGATGTGTTTTGGGCCGTTCCGTGAGAATTTTTTGGCGTTTGACGATCCCTCAGAGCCGGTGCAATTTGGCGCGCCGAGATATGCACCTGTGCATGGACAGGCTGTTGGAGGGGGATTTTGATGAAGTTGAGCTTCCGTCGTTCCATGGCGATCAGCGCCATGGTGTGCGCCGCATTCATGGCCGGGTCAGCGGACGCCAAGGCGTTCAAATGGGCCAATTCGGGCGACGTCAGCTCGATGGACCCTTACGCCCGCCAGGAAACCTTTCTGCTGACCTTCAACTCCAACATCTACGAGCCGCTGGTTCGGCGGGACCAGGACCTCAAGCTCGAGGCGGCACTCGCGGTGAAGTGGGGCCAGACCGATCCGACGCACTGGTACTTCGACCTGCGCAAGGACGTTAAGTTCAGCGACGGTACGCCGTTCAACGCCGACGACGTTGTCTTCTCGATCAACCGCGCCAACGGCCCGGGCTCCAACGTCAACAGCAACTTCGGGTCGATGGAGTCGATCAAGAAGGTCAACGACTACCGCGTCGAGGTGACGACCCGGGTTCCCGATCCGCTGCTGCCGGACAAGTGGGCGTCGATCGGCATCATGTCCAAGGTGTGGTGCGAGAAGAACAACGCCACCCAGGCCGCGGACATGGTCAAGAACGAGGAGAACTACGCGACACGCAACGCCATGGGCACCGGCCCCTTCGTGCTGAAGGAGCGCCGGGCGGGCGAGAAGACCATCCTGGTCGCCAACCCGACCTGGTGGGACAAGCCGACGCACAATCTCACCGAGGTGATCTTCACGCCGGTGCCGAACGCAGCAACCCGCGTCGCCGCCCTGAAGTCGGGCGACATCGACATGACCTACGAGGTCCCGCCGGCCGACACCGAGAGCCTCAAGCGCGACCCCAACATCAAGGTCCTGGAAGGCCCCGAGACCCGTGTCGTCTACCTCGGCTTCGACGAGGAGCGTGACGAACTGGTCGAGTCGAACATCAAGGGCCGCAACCCGTACAAGGACAAGCGCGTCCGCGAGGCGATGTTCCGCTCGATCGACGTCGAGGCGATCAAGCGCACCGTGATGCGCGGCCAGTCCTTCCCGACCATGCTGATGGTGGCGCCGGGCATCAACGGCTACACCAAGGATCTCGACAAGCGTCCGCCGCTCCTGAAGCCGGAAGAGGCCAAGAAGATGCTGGCCGACGCCGGTTACCCGAACGGCTTCGAGACCGGCATGGACTGCCCGAACGATCGCTACGTCAACGACGAGAAGATCTGCCAAGCCGTCGTGTCGATGCTGGCCAAGATCGGCATCAAGGTGAACCTGCGCGCCCAGACGCGCAGCCTGTACTTCGCCAAGATCCTGCGCAGCACCTCGGACGGCAAGCCGTCGAACACCAGCTTCTTCATGCTGGGCTGGTCGCCGGCCACGACCTACGACGTGCACAACGTGTTCGAGCAGCTGATCCAGACGCCGAACATCAAGACCAAGAAGGGGCTGTTCAATCCCGGTGGCTACTCGAACAAGAAGTTCGACGAGCTGGCGGACAAGATCGAGGTCGAGACGGACAAGGCCAAGCGTGACGCCATGATCCACGAGGCGACCAAGATCTACACTCAGGACTACGCCTATATCCCGTTGCACCAGCAGGCGCTGGTGTGGGCGATGCGCAAGAACGTCGACCTGGTCCAGCCGGCCGACAATTCATTCCCGCTGCGCTTCGTGAATATCAAGTAGCCTGCGGCACTTGGACGGCCGGCCCCGCCGCCCCGGCGTGCGGGGCCGGTTCCGTTTTGGCTCCGATCCTGCTAGGGGTCCCGGTCCAGCCCCTGTCGAGAAATGCTCGCATTCATCCTGAGACGCCTGGTCCAGTCGGTCGCTGTCCTGCTGGTGGTCGGGCTCGTGTCCTTCTTCCTGTTCCGCTATGTCGGTGACCCGATCAACGGCATGGTCGGCCAGGATACGCCCGCGAGCGAGCGCGAGGCGCTCAAGCAGAAGCTTGGCCTCAACGATCCTGCGCCGGTCCAGTTCCTCCACTTCATCGGCAACGCCGCCCAAGGCTGGTTCGGCCTCAGCTATAGGACCTCCGAGCCGGTCAATCGCATGATCCTCGAGCGCCTGCCGGCGACCCTCGAACTCAGCTTATGCGCCGCCCTGTTCGCCTTGCTGATCGGCTTGCCGATGGGCGTCTATACCGGGCTCTACCCACGACATTGGAGCAGTCGGGCGCTGCAGGCGGTGTCGTTGCTCGGCGTGTCGCTGCCGACCTTCGTGATCGGCATCCTGCTGATCCTGGTCTTCTCGGTGATGCTGCGCTGGCTGCCCTCGTTCGGCCGTGGCGAGACGGTGAACATCGGCTGGTGGAGCACCGGCTTCCTGCGCTGGAAAGGCATCGAGGCGCTGATCATGCCGGCGATCACGCTGGGCCTCTTCCAGCTCACCCTGATCATGCGGCTGGTGCGCTCGGAGATGCTCGAGGTGATGCGCACCGACTACATCAAGTTCGCGCGCGCCCGCGGCCTCACCAACCGCGCCATCAACTTCGGCCATGCGCTCAAGAACACCTTGGTGCCGGTGATCACCATCACCGGCCTGCAGCTCGGCAGCATCATCGCCTTCTCGGTGGTGACCGAGACGGTGTTCGCCTGGCCGGGCGTCGGCCAGCTCTTCATCCAGTCGGTGCAGTTCGTCGACATCCCGGTGATGGCGGCCTACCTGATGCTGATCGGCCTGTTGTTCGTGCTGATCAATCTGGCTGTGGACCTTCTGTACTTCGCGGTCGATCCGCGGCTGCGCGGCGGCGGCCTGGCCCGCTCCGGAGGGCACTGACCGTGGCCCAATGGATCGCCCGTGCCGCCGACAGCGATATCTGGTGGAGCTTCAAGTCTTCCGCCACGACGGTGATCGCCGCCGCCGTCACGCTGCTGATCATCGTCGTCGCCTTCCTGTCGCCGGTGCTGGCGCCGCACACACCGTTCGATCCGTCGAGCTTGAGCCTCAGCGACGGGCTGAAGCCGCCGGTGTTCGTGGGCGACGACGGCGACTGGTCGTTCCCGCTCGGCACCGACGACCAGGGCAGGGACGTGCTGTCTTCGATCATGTACGGCACGCGGCTGTCGCTCGAGGTCGGTTTCGCCTCGGTCGTGGTCGCGATGCTGCTCGGCATCACGTTGGGCCTGTTCAGCGGCTATTTCGGCGGCGCCGTCGATTCGGTGATCATGCGCATCGCCGACGTGCAGCTCACCTTTCCGGCGATCCTGGTGGCGCTGCTGATCGACGGCATCGTGCGCGGCATCCTGACCAGCCAGCGCCATGACGAGATCGCCGTATTCGTCATCGTCGGCGCGATCGGACTCTCGTTCTGGGTCCAGTACGCCCGCACCGTGCGCGGTTCGGTGCTGGTCGAGAAGAACAAGGAATATGTCCAGGCGGCGCGCGTGATTGGTCTGTCGCCCGTGCTGATCATGTTCCGCCACGTGCTGCCCAACGTCACCGGCCCGGTGCTGGTGATCGCCACCATCAATCTCGGTCTCGCCATCATCACCGAGGCGACGCTCTCCTTCCTCGGCGTCGGCCTGCCGTCGACCCAGCCCTCGCTCGGCACCCTGATCCGGCTCGGCAACGAGCTGCTGCAGTCGGGCGAATGGTGGATCACGCTCTTTCCGTCGATCACGCTCGCGGCGCTGGTGCTGGCGGTGAACCTGCTGGGCGACTGGCTGCGCGACGCCCTCAATCCGAAGCTGCGCTGATGTTGTTGCTCGTCCATCCTGTCCGTCGTCCTGAGCGAAGCGCCTGCCCTGAGCGAAGCCGAAGGGAAGGCGCTTCGCTCGGGATGACAGACGTGCACATGGCGCGCGTGGCCGTGAGGACGCGCTGATGGCTACCAACAATCCGCCGCTGCTGGAAGTCAGGAACCTCCGTGTCGAGTTCCCGACGCGGCGCGGCACTCTCATCGCCGTCGACAATGTGTCGTTCGAGATCTCGCCCGGCGAGGTGCTGGGCGTGGTGGGCGAGTCGGGCGCCGGCAAGTCGCTGACCGGCAACGCCATCATCGGCCTGCTCGAGCCGCCGGGCCGCATCGCCGCCGGCGAGATCCGGCTCGAGGGCCGGCGCATCGACACCCTGCCCTACGAGGAGATGCGCAAGGTGCGCGGCGCACGCATCGGCGCAATCTTCCAGGATCCGTTGACCAGCCTGAACCCGCTCTATTCGGTCGGCCGCCAACTGGTCGAGACGATCCAGACGCACAAGCAGCTCTCGGCCACGGCCGCCCGGGCACGGGCGCTCGAGCTGCTGAAGGAAGTCGGCATCCCGGGTGCCGAACACCGCATCGACCACTATCCGCACCAGTTCTCGGGCGGCATGCGCCAGCGCGTGGTGATCGCGCTCGCGCTTTGCGCCGACCCGCGCCTGATCGTGGCCGACGA
This sequence comes from Pseudomonadota bacterium, assembly GCA_018240745.1. Taxonomy (GTDB): domain Bacteria; phylum Pseudomonadota; class Alphaproteobacteria; order Reyranellales; family Reyranellaceae; genus Reyranella. Next base: position 42,372 of record JAFEFF010000187.1, on the reverse strand, counting down.
GCCGACCACCGCATTGGACGTCTCGATCCAGGCGCAGATCATCGCCCTGCTGAAACGGCTCTGCCGCGAGCACAAGACGGCAGTGATGCTGGTGACGCACGACATGGGCGTGATCGCCGAAACCGCCGATCGCGTCGCGGTGATGTATGCCGGCCGCATTGCCGAGATCGGCCCGGTGCGCGACGTCATCAAGCACGCGCAGCACCCGTACACCAAAGGCCTGATGGGCTCGATCCCGCATCTCGGCGAGCGCGGCGAGCGATTGACGCAGATCGACGGCTCGATGCCGCGCCTGACCGAAATCCCCAGAGGCTGCGCCTTCAACCCGCGCTGCACTTTCCGCGGCGAGCGCTGCCTGGTCGACCGGCCCGAGCTGATGGCTGCGGGCGCAAGCCGCGCGGCCTGCTGGCTGCACGACGCAAGAGGTGTCGGCGCTCCGGTCGCGAAGGAGCCGGCCAATGCCTGAGTTCGTCCGGATCGACGGGCTGAAGCGCTACTTCGACGTCTCGCCGCCCTGGCTGGTGCGCAAGCTCGAGAACCGGCCGCGCCAGATCGTGCAGGCGGTCGACGGCGTCGATATCACGATCGCCAAAGGTGAGACGTTCTCTCTGGTCGGCGAATCCGGCTGCGGCAAGTCGACGGTCGCGCGTCTCGTCGTCGGACTCTATCCGCCGACCGCGGGCACGATCGCGTTCGACGGCCACGACATGGCACAGCGCCGCAAGGGCTCCGAGACCTCGGCGCTGCGCCGGCGGCTGCAGATGATCTTTCAGGACCCCTATGCCAGCCTCAATCCGCGCTGGCGGGTGTTCGACATCATCGCCGAGCCGATCCGCGCCTTCGGCCTCGCCAGGGACAAGGCCGACCTTCGCAAGCAGGTCGAGGACCTGTTGCGCCAGGTGCGGCTCACGCCAGCCGACGGCGCCAAGTTCCCGCACGAATTCTCCGGCGGGCAGCGCCAGCGAATCTCGATCGCCCGGGCGCTCGCGAGCCGCCCGGAATTTCTGGTGTGCGACGAGCCGACATCGGCGCTCGACGTGTCGGTGCAGGCGCAGATCCTGAACCTCATGATGGATCTGCAGCGGCGGCTGCAGCTCACCTATCTGTTCATCAGCCACAACCTCGCGGTCGTCTACCATATCTCGACCCGCGTCGGCGTGATGTACCTCGGCCGCGTGGTCGAGCAGGCGCCGACCGAGACACTGTTCCGCCGGCCAAAGCACCCGTACACGCGGATGCTGCTCGACACGATCCCCGACCTCGAGATGACCGGCCGCCAGCGCATGCCGGTCGGCGGCGAGGTGCCGAGCCCGATCAATCCGCCCAGCGGCTGCACATTCCATCCGCGCTGCCCGTTCGCCAACGAACGCTGCAAGATCGAGCGGCCGAAGGCGCTGCCCATCGAGGGCGGCTCGGTCGCCTGCCACGGCATCGAGGAAGGGCGCATCCCGGTCGAGGAACGGCGCTACGAAAAGGCTTCGTAGATATGCGTCAGTGAGTGACGCAGGGATCGTCTTCGCTTGACCGGGCGCGGTGCTAACGTACGATCCGCTGCCTTTTCACTCATCCGTCTGGAGAGTCCGCATGCCGGTGATCAACCGCATCGCCTCGTTTCACAAGGACATGACCGCGTGGCGTCACGATATCCATAGCCACCCCGAGACCGCTTTCGAGGAAGTGCGCACCGCCGACATTGTTGCGGAGAAGCTGAAATCGTTCGGCATCGAGGTGCATCGCGGCCTCGCCAAGACCGGCGTGGTGGGTGTCCTGCGTTGCGGCACCTCCAAGCGGGCGATCGGCCTGCGCGCCGACATGGATGCGCTCGACGTGCACGAGACCAACGACTTCGCGCACAAATCGACCATCCCGGGCAAGATGCATGCCTGCGGCCACGACGGCCACACGGTGATGCTCCTGGGCGCCGCGAAGTACCTTGCCGAGACCAGGAACTTCGACGGCACTGTCTACTTCATCTTCCAGCCGGCCGAGGAGAACGAGGGTGGCGGCCGGGTGATGGTCGAGGAGGGTCTGTTCGAGAAGTTCCCCTGCGAGGGCGTCTACGGCATGCACAACATCCCGGGCGTCCCGGTCGGTCGCTTCGCCGTCCGCCCCGGCCCGATGATGGCCGCCTATGACATTTTCGAAGTCGTCATCAGGGGCGTCGGGGCGCACGGCGCGATGCCGCACCATGGCATCGACCCGGTGGTGGTCGGCTCGCACATCGTGACCGCGCTGCAGTCGATCGTGGCGCGCAATCTCGACCCGATGGACACCGCGGTGGTGTCGACGACCCAGATCCATGCCGGCGACACCTGGAACGTGATCCCGCAGGAATGCGTGCTGCGCGGCACCGTGCGCACCTTCAAGAAGCCGGTGCAGGACGTGATCGAGGCCAAGATCGAGAAGATCGCCCGCAACGTCGCCGCGGGCTTTGGCGCCGAGGTCACCAAGTGGCGCTACGAACGGCGCTATCCCGCGACCGTCAACACCCCGCAGGAGACCGAGTTCGCGGCTCACGCCGCCACCGCGCTGGTCGGCATCGAGAACGTCAATCGCAATCCGACGCCGGCGATGGGCAGCGAGGACTTCGCCTGGATGCTGCTGAAGAAGCCCGGCTGCTACATCTGGATCGGCAACGGCGACGGCGAAGGTTCGTGCATGGTCCACAACCCGGGCTACGACTTCAACGACGACATCCTGCCGATCGGCGCCTCGTACTGGGCGACCCTGGTCGAGCAGCAGCTGTCGCGTCAGGCGCTGCCACAAGCCGCGGAGTAGCAGGCACCAAATCTCGCTGTCTGTCGTGGTTCATCCCTACGCGAACCAGAGGATCGGCCTCGCCACCATGCACGGGAAGGAGTGCGCGCTGGCGGCGCCGTTCCGTCGTGTGCTCGGGGCCAGGATCGTCGTGCCGCCGCTCGACACCGACGCGCTTGGCACCTTCTCGGGCGAGGTGCCGCGGCCGGACGCGCTGGTCGAGACCGCGCTGCTCAAGGCGGAGATGGTGTTCGAGGCGATGCCCGACGTCGATTGCGCCCTTGCGAGCGAAGGCAGTTACGGCCCGATCGAGCGGTTGCCGCTGGTGCCGGGAGGGGTCGAGCTGCTGGCCTTCGTCGACCGCAAGCATGGCATCCGCCACGTCGAGACGATGGCGACGCATCGCACCACCTGGCGTCTGCAGCGCTTCGCAAAAGGCGATCCCGACCGGCTGCTGGCGCTGAAGGGCATGGGCTTCCCGCGGTTCGGCGTGTTCGTGGTCTGCAGCAGCGACATGAGCCGGCCGATCAAGAACCTCGCGACGGTCGACGAGGTGATCGCAGCGATGGATCGCGAGGCCGAACGTTCGCAGGACGGGCTGGCGGTGCTCTACTCCGACATGCGCGCGCACAAGAACCCGATGCGGATGCTGGTGCTGAGGGCCGCGGGTTTCAGGCTCGCCAAGCGCCTGCAGCGGCTGTGCCCGAAGTGCCATGCGCCGGGCTACGGTCCGATCGGCTCGCGCCGCGGCCTGCCGTGCGAGGCCTGCGGCGAGCCCACGCACTGGATCGACTTCGAGATCGACGGCTGCAGCGTGTGCGGCCACGCGGTCAGCCGCCCGCGCAAGGACGGTCGCAGGACGGCGCCGCGGCGGAGCTGCAAGGCCTGCCGCTGACTTGCGCTGGGCGCGCGCCACTAAAGGGACCCGTCATGATCTTCCGGACCGCGTATGTGGACGGCCCCCGGTCTGCAAGAGCTTTTTTGATCAAGTGTGCCGAGGCGAGTGCGGTCGTATGTCCGGTCTGTTGACGCGGCCAGGCCGACCGCTGCCAAGATGGTATCCGCTATCCGGGTTCCAAACGAGCCTGAGACGTTGAACGCCGCGCGGTCCGACGGATTGTCCCGGATCTGGGATCGCCTGATCACACCATCTCCTTGCTGCTCGAGCAGGCCGCGGCCTCAGCGCGAGGTGGTGGCCACGGTCACGCTGAAGGTGTCAGGCGGCGGTCATGGCGCTGACGCCACGGTCGGCCGCGTATGGATGGAGCGAGGGGCTCGGCGCGGAGCCCCCACCCTGCGCAGCGCCGAGCCCCTCGCGGGCCTCGGCCCGGGCGCGGTCGTAGCGCTCGCCGCTGACCATGAGCTTCCAGGCGATGCGCGCGGTCTTGTTGGCGAGCGCCACGGCGGCGAGCTTCTCGGGCTTGCGCTTCAACAGCCCGGCCAGCCAGGGCGAGGGCCTGGTGCGGCCGCGCTTGACCTGCTGGATGTAGGCTGTTGCGCCCGATACCAGGGCGGCGCGCAGGGCCTCGTCGCCGGCCCGGGTGATGCCGCCGTGCCGCATCTTGCCGGCGGTCGAATGGTCCTTCGGGGTGAGGCCGAGCCAGGCTGCACACTGTCGGCCGGATCGGAAGGCCGCCGGATGGCTGATCTTGACGACCATCGAGCTGGCAATGACCGGGCCGACCGTGGGCACTTCGACCAGGCGCCGGCACAGCTCGTTGCTGCGCTGGAAGGCCTTCAGCTTCTTGTCGAGCTGGGCGATCCGCGGCGCCAGCGCGGCGAACTCCTCGCCCAACGTGACGAACAGCTCCCTGGCCAGCGCCGGCACGGCCGGATCGGCGGCGATGCGCTCCAGCAGCGGCTTGATGTGGGCCAGCCCCTTGGGCGTGATCTGGCCGAACTCGGCGGCATGGCCGCGGATGATGTTGCTCAGCTGCGTGCGTCGCTGGAGCAGGCGATCGCGGGTGCCCAACAGCATCTGCGCGGCCGACTGCTCGGCGCTCTTGACCGGCACCAGGCGCTCTCGCAGGCGCGGCCGGCTCATCGCCTCGCAGATCGCCTCGGCGTCGATCTTGTCGTTCTTGTTGTGCCCGGCATAAGGCTTGACGTGCTGCGGCGGCAGCAACACCACCGTGTGGCCCAACCCCTGCAGCTGGCGCGCCCAGTAGTGCGAGGCGCCACACGCCTCGATGCCGATCTCCGTCGGCGCAAGCTTGTCGACAAGCGCCAGCAACTGGCCGCGCCGCACCTGCTTGCGCAACACCACCTCTTCTCGCTCGTCGACCCCATGAAGCTGGAACAAGCTCTTCGAGGTATCGATGCCAAGTCGTGCTATCGTCGTCATGGACGGCTCCCTTTGATGAGACCTAACGACCTCATCCTGGCACATCGATGCCGTTGGGGGCCGTCCACACCAACGAGCCTCCGGCTCGCTCATGAATCTGAGCGAGCCGGAGGGTCGCGGTCCGGAAAAAGATGAGAAGACGCGTCCCCGGAGTGGCGCGCCCCCAGCGCAAGACTACGGCATCTTCACTGCCTTGCGGGCGCAGTTGGGGAAATAGCCGCGGATCTTCTGCATGGTCTCGGTCGTGTGGCCGGCGGCGGCGGCTTCGTCGATCGCATACATGTCGGCCGGCGTCACCGTCGTCTGCGCCTGGTCGGCGACGCAGCCGCAGGTCGTGTCGCAGATCTTGCGCTTGGCGTCGGGCAGCTTGAGCGTGTCCTGGCAGCTCTCGACGCACTGGCCGAGGAAATGATTGCGCTGAGCCTGGGTCCAGTCGGCCGATGCCGGCGCGCTGAGCGTGAGGAGCAGGGCGGATGCGATCGACAGACGCAGCATCGGGTCACTCCTTCAAGTCGGTGGCGAGGTGGAACAGGCAGTCGCCGCGCTCGCACCGCGCGGGGATGCGCTTGCACAGCACCAGGCCGTCACGCTTGAAGCTTAGCACTTCCGGCTCGCGCCAGGGCGTGTGGTGGAAGTGGATGCGCGCCGCCGGCTGGCCCTGGGTGACCATGTCGCCGAGGTCGACCAGCGGTTCGAACAGCCCGCCATCCGAGGCATAGACGTAGTAATCGTCGCCGCCGATCTCCGTCAGGCGCGTCGGCGTCGGCGCAGGAACGGCGCCTTGCAGCAAGCCGATATGCGCCAGCACGCGCCGCATGCCGTCCTGGGCGATCCTGAGCGACTGGGGCGTAACCAGTCCGCCGCCGCCCAGCTCGGTACCCATCGATACCACGCCCTGGCGGAACGACGCCGAGATGAAGGTGCGCCCGCCGCCCTGCGGCGCTGCCGAGAGGTAGCTAACCGGCGCACCGAAGGCCTTCAACATGCCCAGCACCGTCTTCGTCCGCGCCTCGTCGCCCTGTCTTGGCGCAAGCCCGCTCGGGATGTAGGCGAGCGAGCTGCCGCCGGAATGGAAGTCGAAACTGTAGTTGAAGGTCGGCAGGAGCACGTGCTCGATGAAGTGGGCGATCTGCTCGGTGATCGTGCCTTCGGGATTGCCGGGGAAGGAGCGATTGAGGTTGCCATCGTCGATCGGCGAGGTGCGCGTGCCGGCGATCGCCGCCGGGAAGTTGGCCGACGGCAGGATCACCAGCCGACCGTTGATGTCCTTCGGCTGGAGTGAGCGGATCAGGTTGCCGAGCCCGATCTGGCCCTCCCATTCGTCGCCATGGTTGCCGGCCTGCATCAGTACATTCGGCCCGTCGCCGTTCTTGATGCGCACGATCGGGATCGGGATCCAGCCGTAAGCCGAGCGATGGACGGAGTGGGGCACGCGCACGAATCCGGTCGCCTTGCCCTCGGCGTCGAGGTCGATGTCCGCGGCGAGGTGGCTCATCGCCGCGAAGTCTATCTTGCTCAAATTGGCTCGCTCCATAGACGCTCGTTGCTCAACGCCTCGGCCACGTCGGCCGAGATTGCCTGGAGAAGCTTCTCCCCCTTGTCGCCGCTCGCCGTGCCAGCATCGCCGATCACGCCGATCGGCGAGCGGCTCGACAGCTGCCGCCAGCGATACACACCCTCGTTGACGCCGGGGATGGCCGAGAGGCCAGGCACGTAGGGCCCATGCATCTGCGACAGCTCGTCGGGATTCACCAGCTCCGGCGCCATCGCCATGATCATCGACGTCTCGGCCTCGCAGGCGTGCAGCAGCGCCTTCTGCTTCTCCAGCAGCCTGGCGATCGATTTGGCGGCGATGTCCCAGTAGGTGCCGGTGGCGAGCGGCAGTTTGTACTCGACCGTCAGCTCACCGATCATGTTCTGCAGCGCCGTGGTGTTCCCGCCATGGCCGTTCAGCACGAAGATGCGTCTGAAGCCGTGGCGGATCGCCGAGGTCACGACGCAGCGGATCACGGCGTACATCGTCGCATAGTCGAGCGTGATGGTGCCGCTCAGCGACATGTGATGCTCGGACATGCCGTAAGGGATGGTCGGCGCCACCACCACCGGCACGCTCTTCTCCATGATGCGCGCGGCGCGATGCGACACCTCGTGCACGCAGCGCCAGTCGACCATGCTCGGCAGATGCGGGCCGTGCTGTTCGGTGGCGCCGATCGGCACGATGACGATAGCGTTGCGTTGGGCTAAAGCCTTGATCTCCAAGGCCTTGAGCCTCGACCAGTCGATCTCGCTCATGATCGTGGTCTCAAAGCGTCGGCAGCGGCTGCAGCTTCATGCCGAGCCACTTCTGGTGCAGCCGGTCGATCTCACCGTTCATCATGTTGAAGAAGATGAAGCTGTTGAGCCACTGCAGCAGATTGTGCTCGCCCATCCTAACGCCCATGTGCGCAGGGCTGCGGCGGATGGTGAACTTGAGGTCGAACTCCTTGTTGGGATTGCGCTTCTGCAGGTCCGGGATAATCAGGCTGTTGGTCGCGAACAGCTCGGCCTGGCCCGAGACGTAGGCAGCCGCGGCGGTGGCGTCGTCCTCGGTGCGCATGATCGTGGCCTTGGGCGCCATCGCCGACAGCGCCAGCTCCTGCGTCGTGCCCTTGGCGGCGGCGACCTTGAGCTTGCCGATCTTGTCGGCCGAGGTTACGTCGGCGCTCTTGGGGCCGAACACCGCGAGTTGGGTGTCGGCATACGGTGCGCTGAACATGATCTGTTTGGCGCGCTCGGGCGTGAGACCCATCACCGAGATCACGATGTCGACCTTGTTGGTCAGCAGGAAGGGAATACGGTTGGCGCCGGTGACCTGCTGCATCTCGAGCTTCACGCCAAGTGCCTTGGCGACCATGCCGGCCAGCTCGATATCGAAGCCTTCCGGCTCGCGCTTCTCGTTCTGCGAACCGAACGGCGGCACGTCGAGCGGCGTGGCGATGCGCACGACGCCCTTCTTGAGGATGTCTTCGAAGGCGTCGGCTCTGGCCCCCGCCCCCCAGAGCGAAAAGGCAAGCACGGCCAGCAAGCCGAATATGCAGCGTTTCATGATTCTCCCTCCAAAACGTCCCGACGTCGGATCGATTTTGAATTACGATGGGGGAGAGAGGAAGCGATGACTGCACCGTTGGAGATTTCAAGACCTCTGCCTGGCGCCAACTTCGGCGCTACGGTTCGGCTTGCGAACAAGCTCGGCAGGGAGATGCCCGAGGGCCTGCCGCAGGCGCTGGCCGATGCCGGGGGGCTGCTGCTGATCCCCGGGCTTGGCGAGATCAGCGACGACCCGCGTCTGCTGGTGACGATGAGCTACCTGTTCGGGCCGGAGGTCGAGGACTACCGTACACTGCTGACGCGCGTGACGATGGCGCACGAGACGGTTCCCGAGATCTTCATGGTCACCAACATGGTGCCGGGTGCACGGCCGCCGCCCAGGCGGCCCGATCCGCCGTTGACCGTCGACGGCAAGCTCCCGGTGCAGTACCCGCATCGCCAGGGCTGGCACACCGACCAGAGCTACCGCCGGCCGCCGCCCGACATTTCCCTGTTCTATGCCGCCACGCCGGTCGCGCGCGGCAGCGGCCAGACGATCTTCGCGTCGGGCTATCTCGCCTACGACGCGCTGCCCGCGAATCTGAAGGCGAAGATCGACACGCTCGAAGGCCTGCATGCGCAGCCCGGCAGCGGGCGCAGCCGCGGCGACGCCGAGGCGGGCAAGACCCCGCCGGCGGCGCTGGCGCACCAACGCTCGCAGAAGCAGCCGGTGGTGCGCACGCATCCGGTCACCGGTCGGAAAGCGCTCTATCTCTGCGAGAGCGGCCAGATGGACTGGTTCGACGGTCCATTCGTCGGCGTGGAGTCCGGACCGTACGGCGAGGGCGCCAGGCTGCTCGACCAGTTGATGACGCACTTCACACGGCCCGAGTTCACCTACGTTCACGAATGGACCCAAGGCGACGTGCTGGTGTGGGACAATCGTTGCCTGATCCATGCCGCGACCTGGTACGACGCCGACAAGCAGCAACGCATGATGTGGCGCACCACGGTGCGCGGCAATCCCGGCGCGCTCTATGCCGGCGAGAAGCGCAGCTGGATTCCGGCTGAAGCCGCGGCGGAGTAGCCGGAACACGGTCCGTTCGGCTGGAATCAGCCGGACGGAATGTGCCTCTCCCAGCAAGGATCACCTGCGCGCGAAATCGCTCTAACGCGCGAGCAATCGCCGGATCTGCGCCTCGAGATCGCGATGCGTGTACGGCTTGGCGAGATGCGGGCCCTCCTCGCAGAGATCGCCCGCTGTTTGCGCGGCGCGGCGCACGCCGGAGGTAAGGAGCACCTTGAGATCGGGTCGCGCCTTGCGAACCCAGTGCGCGAGCTCGAAGCCGTCGATCTGGCCCGTGGCTTCGAGGTCGATGAAAGCAACGTCCGCTTGCGTACCCGCTTCGAGCAGCTGCCGCGCCTCGGCGGGATTGTCGGCTTCGATCACGGCATAGCCGCAATCCCGCAAATAGGCAGCGATCGCCATGCGCATCAACGCACTGGATTCGACCAGCAATACCGTCGGCAATTTCGGGGACTGCGGCCGTATGGCCGCGGAAGCGGGGCGTGCCATTGGCCGCCACAACGCGGCAATCTGCGCGTGGGTTCCATCGCCGAAAGACTTGAACCGAGACACAAAGAGCGCACAGTGACTGTCGTCGGCGGCGGCCGACTCGGGATCAGCCCCCCGAAGATGTTTTCCGCTTGTCGTGTCGTCAGGTGCATAAGGAATCATGGGTGGGGAGTATCAGCCGGCGCCTGCGGGTCCGGCGGAGGCTGCACAGCGCGTGGTGCTGGTCGTCGAGGACGAGGTGGTCCTGCGCATGGCCGTGAGCGCACATCTGCGCGACGCCGGATTCCTCGTCATCGAGGCGGTCGATGCCCAGGAGGCGGTGGAACTGCTCCACGCCAACCACAGGATCCAGTTGGTGTTCAGCGACATCACCATGCCGGGCGCGATGGATGGCGACCAGCTCGCCGGCTGGATCAGTGCCCGCTATCCCGAGATTCGCATCCTGTTGACATCTGGTGTGACGCAGCGCGGCCAGCAGCCCTTCATCGCCAAGCCCTACTCGTTCCTCGAGCTGCAGAGACGCGTCGAGCAGATGCTGGGCTGATCGCTTCAGCCGATGTATCCCTGTGCCCCGTCGTTGCGGAGCCACAGCCGGATCAGCAGGCGGCGCCGCTCGGCTTCCTCGAAGTCGTGAAACTCGGTGCGGCTGTGGCCGATCTCGCGGTTGGCGACGTACTGGATGTCGCCTGGCTGGAGGCGGAACTGATACTGCAGCGAGGTATCGGCAAACACGTCCTTGACCGCCTCGAGTGCGGCCGTGGTCTCGTTGTCCACTATCCCGCCCTTCAGCGCATAGCCGCCGCGGATCTGGTGCAGCGACAGGCGCGCCTGCAGCCGTTCGCCGTTGCGGATGAAGACCGGTGCGGCGAAGGTCTCGGGCTCCCCGGGATGGTACTCGCGCTGGCGGTCGAACCAGAATGGCTGGTAGAGCCGCGGCAGCACCTCGCGATGGCGCTCGCGCAGCGCGTTGTGCGCGGTGGCGAAGCTCATCACCCGGCTCATGCCGCCGTCCTTCGCCTGGCGCACGCACAGCAGGCCGACGAACTCCGGCATGGTCAAGTTGTAGGAATTGTCGTTGTGGAACTGTAGGCCGATGTTGGTCTTGTCCGGCCGCACGCCACTGCCGGGCAGCGCCTTCCGGCCAGTGTCGTGCACGTCATAGATCATCGTGCCATCGAGTTTCTGCGCCACCGGCCGCGCCAGCATCGACGACAGGATCCAGTAGAGCGCCTTGGCTTCGTCGAGCGACAGTTGGTCGAGCGGCAGGCCCTGCAGCAGCGCGAAGCGCGGGCCGTGCGTCAGCACCGCGTGGACCTTCTCCATCGCTTCGTGGCAGGCGGGCAGATCGACGCTGTCGGAGCGCAACGCGAGCAGCGGCACCGGCTGGCGACGCAGCGTCCTTGCGGCATCGAGGAGTTCGCTCTGCGCCTTCCGTGACAGTGCGATGCGATAATCATCGTCGCCGATGTCGTCGCGCGTCCACGCTTCGCGGCCGGTGATCGAACGATCGATGATGGCAGGCTGGTTCATCTCGTCGATCATGAGCCAAGTTCGCCGGCCGTGTCACGGTGCAGAAGGGCTGTCTTGATCGGGTTCAGGCCGGTCGATGCTCGATTTCATCGGTCGCGGTAGCGAATAGGGAACAATCCCTGCACACGGATCGTTTGGCCCTCTCATAGGGCCATGAAACGCTTCGCCAAGATCCTCGGATGGACGCTCGGAGTCCTGGTGGCGCTGGTAGGCGTCGCCGTTGGGGGCAGCTACCTCTACCTGACGTCGACCGACTTCCGCTCGCTGGTCGAGAGCCAGGCGAGCAGCCTCTCGGGTCGCAAGACCAGGATCGAAAAGGTGACGGTCGACTGGAGCACGGTTCCGCACATCCATCTTTCGGGCGTGCAGGTCGCCAACGCCGACTGGGCCAAGACCGACTACATGCTCAAGGCCGATCACGTCGATTTCACCATCCGCCTGTGGCCGCTGCTGAAGGGCGACGTCGTCCTGCCGCATCTGAGCCTGCAGAAGCCGGAGGTGATCGTCGAGAAGGGCGGGCCGCACGACGAGCTCAACTGGAGCTTCGGGGAGAGTTCGGGCGGCACGGCGGCCGAGGCGGTGAAGCCCAATAACCGCTTCCAGACGCCGCTGGTCGGGCGTCTCGAGGTGACCGAGGGCAAGATCGCGTACCGCGATCCCAAGCGGAAGCTGTCGCTCGACGGCACGATCTCGACCGCGATGGGCAAGGCGGGCCGGCAGCCGCAGGCAGAGCTGAAGCTCCAAGGCAAGCTCGAGGGCCAGCCGCTGACCGTCAACTTCACCGGCGGTTCGGCGATTATGCTGCGGGATACCAGGCAGCCATACCCGATCGATCTCGAGGTTGCCTTCGGCGCCACCAGGCTCACCGCCAAGGGCCAGGTCCAGGATCCGTTCCAGTGGGCCGATCCCGACGTCGATCTCACCTTATCCGGTCCCAATCTCGACCAGATTTACCCGCTGCTCGGCATCCCCGGCCCGCCGACTGCGCCCTACAGGATCAGTGGCAAGCTCGAGCGCGACCCGGGCGTGTGGAAGTTCGTGAAGACCCAATGGAGGGTCGGCGATTCGGACCTCGCAGGGGACATCAGTGTCGACGAGCGCAAGAAGCCCGGGTTCCTGACCGCCAGGCTCGTCTCCAGCAATCTTGCCTTCAAGGACCTCGCGCCGCTGGTCGGCGCGGCGCCGTCGTCGGGCACAATGAACCAGCAACAGGCCCAGACACAGCAACAGCTCCGGGCCCGTGGCGAGCTCTTCCCCAACATCCCTCTACACGTCGAGAAGCTGCGGGCGATGAACATGGATGTGACGCTCGACGCGCGCAAGGTCGTGGCGCCCGACTACCTGCCGGTGCAGGCGCTGAGCTTCCGCGTGCTGGTCAACAACGGCGTCGCCGAAGTGAACCCTATCAGTCTGGCGCTGATCGGCTCCGGCAGAATTTCCGGTGAACTCGGCCTCGATGCCCGCACCGACACACCCAGGGTGCATGCCAACCTCGTCGGCACCGGCATAGAGCTGAAGACCTTCTTCCGTAACTCGAAGTTCTTCGATACCACTCAGGGCGCCGTACAAGGACACGTGAACCTCGCAGGCACCGGCCGGTCGCTCGCCCACGTGATGGGCAGCGCGACAGGCGACGTCGAGCTCGCCATGGCCGGCGGCTCGATCTCGAGCCTGATGGTAAGCGAGGCGAGCCTGCAGTTGTTCGACGCGCTGATCCTGTTCGTCACGGGCGATCATCGCATCCCGATTCTGTGCGCGGCGGGGCGTATGAATTTCCAGGACGGCACCATCACCTTCGACCGCACGCTGCTCGATACCCAGAAGTCGATCCTGCATGTCGACGGCACGGTGGGCCTTCAGAACCAGGCCGTGAACGTTCAGGTCAAGGCCGACCCCAAGTCGTTCGACTTGCTCGACTTGCACGGTCCTGTCGGCGTGATCGGCAAGATCCGCAATCCGCAAGTCTCGTTGGGGCGGGTGTTCCCGATTCCGACGCCAACCATCGGCACGGCAAAGACGGTGAACTGCCCAGCGCTGACGCAACAGCTCCTGGGGTCGCAGGCGCCCGACGTCGCTCGTGCGCGTTGATCGCACCGGCAAACTGCCGGAAAGCCACCTTCGGACTTCTTCAGCGGCCTGCTAGAGCGTGCCCAGCACCTCGTCGGTATGCTCGCCGAGCTTGGGCGAGGAGCGGGCAGAGGTCGGCCGCTTGCGGTCGAACGTGATCGGCAGGCCGACCACCTTGGGATCGCCGCCGGGCAGCTGCTGCACGATCTCCGACGCGGCGAACTGCGGGGTATTGACCAGTTCGCCGATATCGTTGACCGGCGCGCACGGCACACCCGCCTTCTCCAGAGCCTCGACCCACTCGGCCCGGGTCTTCTTCTTCATCGCGGCGGCGATGAGCGGGAGCAACTCGGTTTTGTTGGCGACGCGCGCGGCGGACTTGGCGAATTTCGGATCGGTCGCCCATTCGGGATGGCCCAGCACCTGCGCGCAACGCGCCCATAGCCGGTCGTTGCCCGGGGCGAGGCAAAGCGCGAGGTCGTCGGCGCAGTCGAAGGTCTGGTACGGCACGATCACGGTACCGCCGGTGCCGTGGCGCTTGGGAATGGTGCCGTTGGCGAGATAGCCGTTGACGCTGCCTTCGACCCAGTGCACCGCCGAGTCGAACAGCGACGTGTCGACGAGGCAACCCTTGCCGGTGCGGTCGCGCTGCCGAAGCGCAGCGAGCGCCCCGATGGCGCAGAACATGCCGGTCGCCTTGTCGTTGATCGAGGCGCCGCAGAAGGTCGGCGGATCCTCAGGCCGGCCGGTGACGCTCATCATGCCGCCATAGGCCTGCAGCAGTGGATCGAAGCCCGGCTTCATCTTGAGCGGGCCCTGGTAGCCGAACGCCCAGATCGAGCAGTAGATCAGCCGCGGATGCCGTTCGAGCATCGCCTCCGGGCCGATGCCGATCTCGTCGACCACGCCGGGCCGGAGGTTCTGGATCAGGATGTCGGCGGTCTCACAGAGCCTGTACAGCTTCTCGATGTCAGGGAGAAGTTTGAGGTCCAGCACGACCGAGCGCTTGTTGCGGTTCTGCGAGTAGAAGTACAGCGACGTCCTGCCGTCGGGTCCGAACGGAGGACCCCAGATGCGTGCATCGTCACCGCCGTCCGGCTTCTCGATCTTGATTACGTCGGCACCCATATCGGCCATGATCACGCCGGCCAAGGGCCCAGCCAGCGCCTGGCCCACCTCGATGACGCGCACACCTTCCAACGGCAAAGTCACGTTCGACCCCTCGACTGATGAGGGGTCGACGTTACTGCGTCACCAGAAGCGACGCGAGCCGAACCACGTGATCGCAATCCGCTCTGCACGATGACGCGCACCAGCCGCCGCACCGATCGTGGCCGCGGCCGCGCCGAGCAGCAGGGTCGACGCCACGCCGAACGCGGTGATCAGGGCCGCTTTGCGCGCCTTCTCGGCCGCGTCGCGCACCTCGGCCTCGGTGTTCTTCAGCCGTGCGTAGCTGTCGTCGACGCGCTTCTCGGCGTCGGCCTGCGGCAGGCCGGTCTGCTGTTCCACGATCGCCACCAGGGTCGCCCGATCCTTCGGATCGAGCTGGCCGGTCTTGATCGACGCGACGAAGATGCGATTGACCGGAGCGACCAAGTCGCCGCGCGACATTGCCTGCATGCCGATCGCCGCCGGGGCCGGCGCCGTGGTCGCGCCGGCTGCCGGAGGAGTTGCCGCAGTCTGTGCGGCGGCTGTCTGTCCGCCGCCCGCCGGTGCGGGCGCCAGGATGCGGTCGACGGCGTAGTCGGTCGGCGACGTCGAGATCTGGCGGGTGAGCTGCGGGTTGGAGGCCGCACCCGCAGCACCGCCGCCGGCGACAGCCGCAGTGCTTTGGATTACGGTCTTGACGGTGCCGGCGGCACCGAAGGCCGCCATCAATCCGGCGACGAACAGCGTCAGCGCCCATACCGCGAAGCCGTGCGCGCCATCGCGGAATTCATGCTCCGCCAGCTCTTCGGCGGCCGGCATCCGCATGCGGCCGGCAACATAGCCCCCGCCGGCGAACGCGGCGATCAGGGTCACGGCGCTGTACAGGGCCGAGATGATGGCGAGCGCCTTGGGCGATGCGCCGGCATAGGGGTGCGCCGAGGTGGCGCTGAGGCCGATGCCGGCGCCGAATGTCAGCAGCACCATGCATATGGCGCTGGCGACAAGCGCGCCCAGGATGACGGCGCCCCATTGCACCGAACGCACCGTGGCGACGGTGGCGGCAGCAGGGCCGGATGAGGCGACGGTTGCGGTTACAGCCATGACATCCTCCCTTTAGCGCAGTCCGATGAGGGACAGGATGAACAGCACGATCACGATGAGGCCGACGAGGTAGATGAGGCCGCCCATTGGGAGTCTCCTTAAAGGTCCAGCGCGTAAACGGGCGGTATTGCAGCAGGTTGCGCGGTCCCTGCGGCGGCCACATGGTGCGAGACCGGACGGGAGGAAGCTTTGACGTTCAAGAATCTGGATTATGACGTGCGCGACCGCATCGCGGAGATCACGCTGAAGCGCGCGCCGGTCAACGCGATCGACCACGGCCTGATCGACGACCTCAACGCCGCCTACCGCCAGGCCAAGGCCGATCCGGGCGTCCGCGCGGTCATCCTGACCAGCGCCTTCACGCGCGCCTTCTCGGCCGGCATGGATCTCGCGATGATCCGCGGCAGGCGCGGGCTCGACCTGCGGCGCTACTTGCAGAAGCTCTACTTCGAGATGCACGACCTGCAGTACCGCATGGGCAAGCCGACCATCGCCGCGCTCACCGGGCCCGCGCGCGCCGCCGGTGTGACGCTCGCCGTCTCCTGCGATTGCATCGTCGCCGCCGACACCGCGAGCCTTGCCTATCCCGAGATCCTGGTCGGCGTGATCCCGGCGATGCACTTCGTGCACCTTCCGCGCCAGATCGGACGCCACAGGGCGTTTGAGCTCCTGTTCTCCGGCAAGCCGGTCTCGGCCGCCGAGGCCGAGCGCATGGGCCTGGTCAACAAGGTCGTGCCCGCCCCGCAGGTGATGGACGAGGCGCGCGCGCTCGCCGGGGACTTCGCCGCCAAGTCACCGCTCGTCATGCAGCTCGCACGCGATGCCTTCATGCGCGCCAACGATTTCGAATACCGCCGCGCCATCGAGAACACGGTCGAGACGATCTGCAACATCATCGAGACCGACGATGCCCAGGAAGGCTTGGCCGCATTCAACGAAAAGCGGCCGCCGCGCTGGTGACCGGGACGGGTGACAGTACCTATGCAATTGGGGTTTGGCCGATTGCAGACCCTATGATATGCGGAAGGGGCGGCAAGGGGAGGAACCGTATCCGACCGCTGCTCCCCCGCATGTCGGAGATGGCCCTTGGTCGTGGCCTGCGGACGCCCCCTATCCATGTGTCCGCAGGCCAACTTCCCCTGCAAGAGGGACAATGGACGACCCGGTACCAGCCACGCTGCGCGTTTTTCTGTTGGAGCACATCGATTCGGTGGCCCAGCTCGAGGCGTTGCTGCTGCTGCGTCGCGTCGGCAAGGCGCTGCCGACAGAGAAGGTCGCGGCTGCATTGTATGTGCCCGAACCGACCGCCTCAGCCGAGCTCGCGACACTGCAGTCTCGGGGACTGATCGAGGGCGGGCCGGAGGGCTGGCGCTTCGTGCCGAACCCGATGGTCGACCTGCTGGCAGAGACCTATGCGAAGGCGCTGATTCCGGTCACCAACATCGTGCATGGCAACACACTGCGATTGCGTCGCTTCGCCGACGCCTTCAAGTTCCGGAAGGACAGCTGAATGGCGCCCCTGATCTACAGCCTGTGCACCCTGGTGGCGGCGCTGTGTACCTTCCTGCTGTTGCGGGCATGGCTCGGCAGCAGCTACCGCCTGCTGTTGTGGACCGGCCTTTGCTTCGGCGGATTGACGGTCACGAACGTGCTGCTGTTCGTCGACAAGATCATCCTGCCGCCCGCGATCGACCTGTCAATGCCGCGGCTGGTGGCGACCCTGGCCTCGATGGGTGTGCTGCTCTACGGCCTGGTGTGGGACGCCCAATGAACAGCCTGATGCCCGCCCTGACCGGTGCTGTCGCCAGCCTGAGCCTCGTGGCGGCGCTGTTCTTCCTCCGCTTCTGGACGCGCACCCACGACCGCTTTTTCCTGCTGTTCGCGCTCGCCTTCGCGATCGACGGCCTGAGCCGGCTGGTGGTCGTCGCGATCCACCTGTCCGACGAGTCGGAGCCGTATTCCTACCTGCCGCGGCTCGTGACGTTCGCCCTGATCATCGCCGCCGTGGTGCTCAAAAACAGGAAGTAGTCAGACCAGGTCGCGCTTGATCGTGCGGTCCCAGGTCCTCGCGCAGACTTCATCGTTGCCCTCGAATGCCCGCATCGTCGTTTCGACCCGAAAGGTCTCGTGCGTGCAGCTCATGCGCATGGTCGTCGTGACGCGCGTGCGCCAGGTATCGCGGGCGACAGTGACGGTGCGGCGCGTGGCGAGTACGGCGCTTGCCGGATCGTTGTCCCGGAGGTCATGCTCGAAGTGCACATCGGTGCCGATCTCGAGCCCGCCGAGCCGATCCCAGACCACGAGGCCTGGTTTCACCGTGCGCGGCCGTCGCGGCGGCGCAGTCTCGACCGCCGCGAACTGCGGCGGCTCGTCAGTCCTGACCGGCCGCACCGGCAGATCGAGCGTACCGGCATGGATCGTCACCGTGGCGATCTCCGGCGCCGGCCAGACCATCGGCCAGTACGACGTCGATAGCGCCAGCCGCAGCCGATGGCCGGCGGGGATCGAGGCGCCGCAGTCGTTGAGCTGCAGCCGCACGCTGTAGCATTCGCCCGGGACCAGCGCAGACGGCGTGGCGTGGTTGTCGCGGTGCGTCAGGTTCAGCACGCCGAAACTCGTCCGCAACGACTTGCCGTCGGGATGCACGTCGCATAGCCGCGCGATCAGTTGCGCGACCGGCTTGTCGGATGAGAGTTCGAGCGTGAGCACCGGCGCGCCGAGCATCTCCATCCGCTCGGGCAACGGGTCGGTCTCGAACACCACCGAGAGAGCATCGTCCTCGCGCTGATCGTCGGGCTGATCGGGCCCACGTCCGAAGGGGCACCATTGGCCGGCATGCTTGCCGAGGGTAAGCGGCGAGCGCACGGCGAGCGGCTCGAGCGGCGCGGCCTGATCGACCAGGCCTGCGTCGGCGAGGAACAGCCGCCGCGCCCTACGCTGCGGCGGCCATTCCGGCTCGCTGACCCAGCGCCCGGGCAGCGTTTCGTTGAAGGCGGCGGGGGCGGGGCTGTCGATCAGCCAGGCGCGCAGCATCGGCCGCGCATCGACACCGTTGTCGTCGTCCTTCAGCCAGCGGTCCCACCACAGCAGCATTTCCTGCAGGAAGCCGATCTGCGGTCCGGGCTTGGCAAAGTGCGGATAGGTGTGCGCCCACGGCCCGATCAGTCCCTGGCGGGGACATTCGAGGTTCGCGAGCATGCGCGGCACCGCGTTGGTGTAGCCGTCGGTCCAGCCGCCGACCGCCAGCACTGCGCACTGGATCGCGCCATAGTCCTCGCACACCGAGCCATGCCGCCAGTAGGCATCGCGCGGCTGGTGGCTGAGCCAGGTCTCGAAGAACTGCGGCAGCGCCTGCAGCCGCTCGAGCCACATCTCTCGCCAGCGCTCGCCGACCAGCAGCGGGTCGGGCGGATGGGTGACATCGCAGAAGAAGAAGCTCGCCCAGTTGAAGCCCGCGGTGAGCTTGGCGCCGCCCATGTAGTGCACGTCGTCGGCATAGCGGTCGTCGGTCGAGCAGAGCGTGACGATCGCCTTCAATGCCGGCGGCCTGAGGGCGGCAACCTGCAATGCGTTGAAGCCGCCCCACGAGATGCCGAACATGCCGACCGATCCGCTGCACCACGGCTGGCGGGCCAGCCAGGCGATCACCTCGACGCCGTCGTGGAGCTCGGCCTGCGAATATTCGTCAGATAACACGCCCTCGGATTCGCCCGAGCCGCGGATGTCGACGCGGATGCAGGCATAGCCGTGCGCGGCGAGATACGGATGGGTTAGCGAATCGCGCTCGGCCGTGCCGTCGCGCTTGCGGTAGGGCAGGTATTCCAGCAGCGCGGGCGCGGGATTCTGCTCGGCATTGTCCGGCAGCCACACCCGCGCGGCGAGACGCGTGCCGTCCGACAGCGGGATCCAGACATGTTCGATTTCGTGCACCACGCCTTGGTGTGCAGGTCGGAGCAGTGCTTGGCAAGGTTGGCACTACGGTGCGGCTTACTCGACCTTGATCCGGTCCTCCACGACATGGACGCCGGGCGCTGACCAGGCCGCCCTTTCTGCGGCGGCACGCTCATGCAGGGCGTGTACCTTGCCGTCCAGTGTGACCTTACCCCCGAGGACGCCGACCCGGATGTGCGCGGCCTCGAGTTCGGCGGCGCGCTTCAGCGCATTCTCGATTCGCTGCTTGATGTCGGTGGCGCTGACGCCTTGACCCAGCGCCAGCTCGTTGGTCAGGCCGGTAACGCCCGAAAGCTTTCGCACCGCATCGGCAGCGGCCTGCCTCTGGAACTCCCAATCGACCGTGCCGCGCAATGTCGTCCACCCGTTCTCGACCCTGACCTGGATCCGGTCGGTGGGAATCGTGGTGTCCCACGCAATGATCTTGAGCGCACGCTCGGCGATTTCATCGTCGTTCGTCTTTCGGTTCGCCGGCAGCCGGACCTGGATTTCCTGGGCAATGCCCCTCACGCCTCTGACCCGGGCGACGATGCGCTCGACCGCAGCTCTTTCCGCGAAGCTTCCGACGTAGCCGGTAAGCGTCACGACGCCGTCGTTTACTGCCACGCCGATGTGCCGGGCTTCCACACTCGGATCGAACTCGAGTTCCTCCAGGATGTCCTTCCTGAGCGCGATGTCATTCATGAGGTCCTCCACGGACAGTTCGTAGTTTGTGGCCCTCGAGATTGGACGCCCGATGGGAACGGATCATGGCTGCTTGGTCGCTTTTCTCGCGACCGTCGCCTTCACTTCCTTTCCATTCATCTTTGCCAGATGCTTCACTGCATCCTTCGCGACGTCGTAAGGAATATTGAGGATGTGCGCCAGGTGATCGGCGCGGATTTTCAATCTTCCGCCGTCCGCCAAGTAGATCGCTTGCACCCACTTGCGCGGCGGCAAGAGCAAGTCCGGTGGCAGAGCCCCACTATCGAAGGCAGCCTCCAAATATTGACGAGCGGCTCCGTCATTCCTGAAGGCCTCGATGATGGTGACTTCCGGCACTGCTATCACCCCCAACGTTGCGGGATCAGGGAGACAGGGGCGAGCGGTCGAAGGCCCTTGTCGCTCGCGATGCAGGGCTGGGGCCACCGCGGCTGCTCTTCTGGAGAAAGGGGCCCACGATGCAATGGTTCCGGTTTCCTGACGCAACTCCTTTTTCCGGGACCGTCCATTCTGACGGCCGCTTTGGGACAATGACCCTATGGTCCCTGACGGTGCTCCTCATCGACCCTCGCAAGCAAGCAGGTCTCATACGGGAAATGGACGTCATTACTGACGTGGATTGCCCGATAGCGAATTGATGTGAATCAACGCGAGGGCGCCGCCGCCGAGGCAAGAGGCCGGTCTCGGCATGAGAAAGGAGACCCGCAATGACCGAAGCAACGAAGGTTCCAGCAAAGGTGGAAGGCAAGTCGATGACGCCTGCACCCTGGCATCCAATGGAGACATTGCGCCGCGAGGTCGATCGGTTGTTCGAGGATTTCGGCGTTCCCGGCCTGCGGCGGGTGCGCCGTAGCCTGCTCGAAGACCCCTTCTTCCGGCGGCCGATGCCGGCGGGGATGAGTCCGGCGGTCGACATCGTCGAGAAGGACAAGGCCTATGAGGTCACGGCCGACGTGCCTGGCTTCGACGAGAAGAACATCGAGGTCAAGGTCGTCAACGGATCGCTGTCGATCAAGGGCGAACGCCAGGCGGAGAAGGAGGAGAAGAAAAAGGACTACTACCTGAGTGAACGCGAGTTCGGCTCGTTCGAGCGTTCCTTCCCTCTGCCTGAAGGGGTCGACCGCGAGAAGATCGAGGCCACTGTCAAGAAGGGCATCTTGACCGTCACGTTGCCGAAGACGCCGGAGGCCTGCACGCCGGCGAAGAAGATCGAGGTCAAGGCCGGCTCATAGCCAGGCGATGCCCCAGCGCCTCCTTGCAGAGGCGCCGGGCGCTGCGATCGAGTCTCGGGAGATGACCATGACCATGCCGGCGCCGGGATGGTCCAGCCTCCGAGAAGACGGCAACTTGCGGGGCGGGGTGATCAGCGTGCTTGCCATCCTGATCGCCGCCCTGCTCATTGCAGCCATCGAGAAGTCGGCGCCAACCGTTTAGCCAGCAGCCGAAGCCTCAACGGAAAAGATCGATGCCCTACGCCTCGAATGAGGAACTGCCTTTGTCGGTCCGCGGCCATCTTCCGCCGCCGGCACAGTCAATCTACCGGGAGGCCTTCAATCATGCCTGGACGACGTACGCGCTCGACCCGCGTCGCGAGCAGATTGCTCACCGCGTGGCGTGGACGGCCGTGAAACGGCACTGGCACAAGGGTCCGGAGGGCACATGGGTGCACGGCGGGACATCCGACGGGGCTGCAAGCGGTCGTCACATTTGAGATAGCTCAAGGTCAACGCCCGGAAGCGCCAGCATGGTGTCACCATGCTGGCAAGGATCGACAAATCGCGGGCAGACTGGAAGATTCGCCCGAACCTCGTCGACTACGACGAGGAATGTGCGGCGTTCGATTGGCAGCACGTTCGCAAGAACTTCTGCGGTCTTCCCGGCGGGGGGCTCAACATCGCGCACGAGGCGCTGACGCGCCACGTCCTGGAGGGCAGAGGCGGCAAGCACGCCATACGGCATCTCGGCCGCGACGGCCTGACGACGACAATCACGTTCTCGGCGCTCGAACGGGCTGCGAACGAGTTCGCCAACGTCCTGGGGATGCTCGGCATCGCAAAGGGCCAGGCTGTCTTCTCCCTCAGCGGGCGCGTGCCCGGCTTCTATGCGGCGGCCCTGGGTACGCTGAAGTTCGGCGCTGTCTTCTGCCCGCTCTTCTCCGCCTTCGGCCCCGAGCCGATTCGGGCCAGGCTGGAAATCGGGCATGGCGCGGTGCTGGTGACGACGCGACTGCTGTTCAAGCGCAAGGTCGCCGGCTTGCTCGACCAGTTGCCGGACTTGCGCTTCGTGCTGCTGATCGATGGCGTTAAGGAGGATGAGAGCGACAGGGTGCGCGCGCTGCCAATGGTGATGCATGGGGTCGCGGCAGAGCATCCGATCGCCAATACCGCCCCGAGCAGCTCGGCCTTGATGCATTTCACCAGCGGCACGACCGGACGTCCCAAGGCAGCCATCCTCGCTCACGAAGCGGTCGTGGCGCAGGCTGTAACGGCGCGCTATGCGCTCGACCTGCATGCCGACGACGTCTTCTGGTGCACCGCCGATCCCGGCTGGGTCACCGGCATGTCCTACGGCGTGATTGCTCCTTTGGTCTGCGGCGTCACCAGCATCGTCGACGAAATGGAGTTCGATGCGGACCGCTGGTACTCGATCATCCAGAAGGAGAAGGTGACGGTCTGGTACACTGCACCGACCGCCATCCGCATGCTGATGAAGGCCGGCGCCGAGGTGGCCGGAAAGTATGATCTCGGGTCGCTGCGCTTCCTTGCAAGCGTCGGCGAGCCGCTCAACCCCGAGGCCGTAGTCTGGAGCAACGAGACCTTCGGACGGCCGTTCCACGACAACTGGTGGCAGACCGAGACCGGCGGCATCATGATCGCCAACCTCGCGGCGTTGCCGATCAAGCCCGGGTCGATGGGCAAGCCGTTGCCGGGTGTCGAGGCTGCCATCGTGCGTCGCCTGCCAGACGGCGCCGTCGAGGTGATCGAATCCCCGAACGTCGAAGGCGAGCTCGCGCTCAAGGCAGGATGGCCCTCCATGTTCCGTACCTACCTGGGCGAGGAGGAGCGCTATCGAAAATGCTTCTCGGGCCCATGGTACCTCACAGGCGATCTCGCCCGGCGCGATGCCGACGGCTACTACTGGTTCGTCGGTCGTTCCGACGATGTGATCAAGACTGCCGGCCATCTGATCGGTCCGTTCGAGATCGAAAGCGCGCTGATGGAGCATCCGGCTGTCGCCGAAGCCGCGGCAATCGGCAAGCCCGACGAGGTGGCGGGCAACAGCATCAAGGCCTTCGTGGCGCTGAAGACGGGCCACAAGCCCGGGCCCGAGCTGGAGCGCGATCTGATGGCCCATGCACGCCGGCGGCTCGGTCCTGTGGTGGCACCGCGCGAAATAGCCTTTCGCGACAACCTGCCAAAGACCCGGAGCGGCAAGATCATGCGGCGACTGCTGCGGGCGCGCGAGCTCGGTCTGCCCGAGGGTGACATTTCGACCCTGGAAAGCGACGAGAAATGACGGCCAAGCCTCACCTCGATGGTGCGCATGCGCGCCGCTTGCTCGGCCAGATGATCCGTATCCGGCTGTTCGAGGAAAAGTGCGCGGAGCTGTACACCAGGGGGAAGATTCGCGGCTTCCTCCATCTCTATATAGGTGAGGAGGCCAACGCCGTCGGCGTGATGGAGGCGCTGACGGCTGACGACAGCGTGGTCTCGACCTATCGCGAGCATGGCCACGCATTGGCACGCGGCATCGCGATGGGGCCTTTGATGGCGGAGATGTACGGCAAGGCGAACGGTACCAGCGGTGGCCGTGGCGGCTCGATGCACGTGTTCGACCGTGCGACTCGCTTCTACGGCGGCAACGCGATCGTTGGAGGCGGCCTGCCCCTCTCAGTTGGCCTGGGGCTGGCCGAGAGGATGCGCAGCGGTCGCGGAGCCGCCGTCTGCCTGTTCGGCGAAGGTGCGGTAGCCGAGGGCGAATTCCACGAATCGCTGAATCTCGCCGCGCTATGGAAGCTACCCGTCCTGTTCGTGTGCGAGAACAATCTCTATGCCATGGGGAGCGCGATCGAGCGCACGGAATCCGAAACCGATATCCATCGCAAGGCGGAGGCCTATCGCATTGCTTCGCAGCGCGTCGACGGCATGGATGTGGTGGCGGTCGAGGCGGCCACGCGTGCCGCCCTCGAGCATCTTCGCGCCGGTGAAGGGCCGCAGTTCCTCGAATGCCGGACCTATCGCTTTCGTGCCCATTCGATGTTCGATGCACAGCTCTATCGCGACAAGAGCGAGGTCGAGCGCTGGAAGGAACGTGATCCCATCAAGCGGTTTGCCGACTGGAGCGTGGCGGCTCGCCTGCTCCATAAGACCGATATCGCGGATCTCGAGAAGGCAGCCGCAGTCGAAGTAGACCAGGCGGTGGCCTTTGCCGAGGCAGGCGATTGGGAGTCGGTCGCCGATCTCGGCAAGTTCGTCCTGATGGACAAGGTGCCGGCATGACCGCGGCGCCGCTCAAGATCACCTACCGCGAGGCCGTGAAGCAGGCGATTCGGGAGGCTCTGGCCCGCGATCCGCGTGTCTTCCTGATGGGCGAGGACATAGGTCGTTATGGCGGGTGTTATGCCGTCACCAAGGGCCTGCTGCAGGAATTCGGCGAAGAGCGGATTCGCGACACGCCGTTGTCGGAATCGGCGTTCGTCGGCGCCGGCATCGGCGCCGCGATGGCTGGTCTGCGGCCGATCGTCGAGGTCATGACGGTCAACTTCAGCCTGCTGGCGCTCGACCAGATCGTCAACAACGCCGCCACCATCCCGCACATGTCGGGCGGCCAGTTTGCGGTACCGCTGGTGATCCGCATGGCGACCGGCGCGGGCCGCCAGCTTGCCGCGCAGCATTCGCACAGCCTCGAAGGCTGGTATGCCCACATCCCGGGGCTGAAGATCCTGGCGCCGGCGACGCTGGAGGACGCGCGCGGCATGCTCTGGAGCGCACTGCAGGATCCCAATCCCGTGCTGATCTTCGAGCACGTAAACCTTTACAACATGGAAGGCGAGTTGCCCTCCGATGCCGGTGCGGTGCCGATCGAGGGGGCTGCGCTTCGCAGGCAGGGTCGCGATCTCAGCATTGTCACTTATGGCGCCAGCCTGCACAAAGCGTTGGCGGCTGCGAAGCAACTTGCCGGGCAGGGCATTGAGGCGGAGGTCATCGATCTGCGTTGTCTCCGCCCGCTCGATGACGCGACAATCACGGCCTCCATAGCTCGCACGCGCCGCGCCTTGATCGTCGACGAAGGTTGGCGCTCTGGCGGAATATCAGCCGAGATTGGCATGCGCATCGCCGAGCAGTCGTTCTATGACCTGGACGCCCCACCCATGCGGCTTTGTGGAGCAGAGGTGCCGATTCCGTATCCCAAGCATTTGGAAGATGCGGCGATCCCCCAGATCGAGACCATTATTTCGGCGGCGACGTCGCTGGTGAGGCCCTCGTGATCGATTTCCGCATGCCTTCGCTTGGTGCGGACATGGAGAAGGGCACGGTCGTCGAATGGCTGAAGAAGCCCGGCGATGCGATCGCGCGCGGTGATGTGGTAGCGGTGGTCGAAACCCAGAAGGGCGCCTTCGAGATCGAGGTTTTTGATGCCGGCGTGCTGAGAGAGATCCTGGTGGCGGTCGGCAACCAGGCGCCGGTCGGCGCCGTCCTGGCGCGCATCGAAAGCATCGGCGCGGGAGTCCCGGTTGGCGCCGAAGTGCCACCACCGGCGCCGCCGTCTCCAACGCGGGCACCGCCTGTTGCCCTCAAGCCACCGCCGGCGGCACCGAGCGGCGAACGTCTGCGCATTTCACCGGCCGCGGCGCGGCGGGCGCTCGAGCTCGGCGTCGACGCGCGCGGACTGCGGGGTACCGGACCCCAAGGTGCCATCACGATTGCCGATGTGGAGGGGGCCGCTCCGAAGCCATCGGAGGCCCCGACGCCGCCGCGGCGGGGCTTCGATCCATCGGCCATGCGCCAGGCGATTGCGGCTGCGATGGCACGGTCCAAGCGGGAGATTCCGCACTATTACTTGTCGTTGCCGATCGATATGGCGCGGTCCCTCGAGTGGATGTCGGCGGAGAATGCACGGCGCGACGTCGAGCATAGGCTGCTGCCGGCGGTGCTGCTTCTCAAGGCCTCGGCTCTCGCGTTGCGGCAGGTGCCGCAGCTCAATGGCTTCTGGATCGACGGGGCGCCGAGACTCTCGCAAGCGATCCACGTCGGATGGGCGATCTCCCTGCGCGGAGGCGGGCTCATGGCGCCGGCGATTCGTGACGCCGACAGGCTGTCGCTCGACCAGGCGATGGCCGCGCTGCGGGACCTCGTGACCCGCGCCCGCACCGCCCGTCTGCGCGGTTCGGAGATGATGGATCCGACGGTCACGGTGACCAGTCTCGGCGAACGTGGCGCCGAGAGCGTGCTGGGCGTCATCTATCCGCCGCAGCTCGCCATCGTGGGCTTCGGCGCGGCGCGTCCTTCGCCGGCTGTCGTGGAAGGCCGGTTTGCCGTCAGGCCGCTGGTTCATGCGACCCTGAGTGGCGATCATCGGGCGAGCGACGGCGAAACCGGCGGCCGTCTGCTGGCGGCGATCGACCGGCTTCTGCAGACTCCCGAGGCACTATGACCGATACCCGGCTCATCGGACGCTTGCGCCAGATTCTGTCCGACGTCGCGCCGGAACTCGACGTCGCGGCTATTCCAGACGAAGCCGATCTACGCAACGATATCGGCATCGACTCGATGGATTTCCTCAACTTCGTCATCGGCATCAGCAAGCAGCTTTCGGTCGCGATTCCGGAAGCCGACTACGGCAAGATCACGACCTTGGCAAAGTGCGCCGACTACATCGGGCGCTCGAAGACGGTGGCAGGCTGAGCGCGCGTGCGGGACTTGATTTCGATCAAGAGCGCCCCGGCTGCGATTGCTATTGGTCGCACCACCGGGAGGTGAGACATGGCCTACGCCAATCTGATGGTCGCAATGACGTTGGGGACGACGAACAGCGAAGTATTGGCCGTTACCAGCGGGATTGCGGAGCGGCTGCGCGCGGGCGTCATCGGCGTAGCGGCCTGCCGGCCGATCGAATCGGTTTGCGGCGACCTTCAGGTGCCGGCCAAGCTCTTCGAGGAGGACCGCAAGCAATGTGCCCGGCAATCGACCGAAGCCGAGCAGGAATTCAGATCTGCATTTGCCGGCCGCGTCGAGCGTCTCGAATGGCGCGAGCGCTCGACCCTCAGGCCGTTGGCGGATCTGCTCGCCCATGAGGCCCGGAGTGCGGATTTGGTCGTAGTGCGTGCGGCATCCGAACAGGCCGATAGGACACGCTCCCCGGACATCTGCGATCTGGTGATGAACATCGCCAGGCCCGTTCTGATCGTACCGCCACAAGGCGGTCGAGCCGCCATCCGACGCGTGCTCGTCGGATGGAAGGATACCTGCCAGACTCATCGAGCAATCCTCGACTCCGTCCCGCTGCTTCAGAAAGCGGAAGAGGTGATCCTGGCGGGCATCGCGCAAGCTGGCGAACTGGAGGAGACGAAGCGCCAGATGGCGGAGGTCGAGGCCTGGCTGAAGCAGCACGGCGTCAGGATCCGTCTTCTGGCCATTCCCGCGGAAGGTGCCAATGCCAGCCAGTTCGTCCACTTGGCTGCCGAGCTCGACCCCGAACTGATCGTGACCGGCGCCTACGGCTACTTGCGCGAGTCCCGATGGGTACTCGGCGGGATAACCGCGGCGATCCTCGATCGACCTGGGCGACTGGCGATCCTTTCACATTGAGCGATCGAGAAGGGGCCGACCGCAAAGGCCATCCCCTCCGGCAGGTCGCCTGGCGCTGGTGCCGCGCGCGCCGGCGGTCGGGCCCTTGCCTAAAGCGCCGCCAGTTCACGCTCCGGTTGCGGTTTGGCAGGCTCCTCGATCTCGGTCATGGTGGCTTCGCTGAGCAGCAGCACGCTCGCCACCGATACTGCATTCTCGAGTGCGACCCGCACGACCTTCGTCGGATCGATGATGCCGGCTTCGACCAGGTCGACATACTGCTTGCGGGCTGCGTCGAAGCCGTAGTTTCCCTTGCCGTCGAGCATGCGGGCGACCGCGACTCCCCCGTCGGTCGCGGAATTCTCGGCGATTTGCCGAGCGGGAGCCTCGAGGGAGCGCTTGAGCACCTGGATTCCTGTCCGTTCGTCGCCTTCGGCTTTGGCTTCCTCGGCAGCAACGGCATCGATGCAGCGCAGCAGGGCCAGGCCACCACCGGGGACAATTCCTTCCGCGACGGCCGCCTTGGTCGCGGCGATCGCGTCGTCCAACGCCTCCTTGCGAGCCTTCATCTCGGCTTCGGCAGGAGCGCCGACCCGAATGACCGCTACGCCGCCGGAAAGCTTGGCCAGCCGCTCGCGAAGCTTTTCCTTGTCGTAGTCGCTGGTGGACGTTTCGATCTCGCGGCGGATCGCAGCGATCCGGGCGTCGATGTCGGCTTTGGCGCCGGCGCCGCCGATGATGGTGGTGGTGTCCTTGTTGATGACGATCCTTTTGGCACTTCCCAGGTCTCTGGCGGTGGCGGCCTCGAGCTTCAGCCCGACCTCCTCCGAGATGACCTGTCCACCGGTCAGGATTGCCATGTCCTGCAGCATTGCCTTGCGGCGATCGCCGAAACCGGGCGCCTTGACCGCGCAACTGCGCAGCGAGCCGCGCAGACGGTTGACGATCAGCGTGGCCAGCGCCTCGCTTTCGACGTCTTCCGCCACCACGAGCAGCGGGCGCGAGCTCTGCGCGATCTCGTCGAGCAGCGGCACCATGTCCTTGAGCGCCGAGATCTTGCGGTCGCACAGCAGCACCCGCGCGTCCTCGAGCACCGCCTCCATCTTCTCCGGATTGGTGATGAAGTAGGGCGAGATGAACCCGCGATCGAATTGCATGCCTTCGACGACCTCCAGGACGGTCTCCGTGGTCTTCGACTCCTCGACGGTGATGACCCCATCGTTGCCGACCTTCTCCATGGCGTCCGCCACCATGTTGCCGATCGTCTCGTCGTTGTGGGCCGAGATTGTCGCCACCTGAGCCTTTTCCTTGCGCGTGCTGACCGGCCTCGACAGGGTCTTCAGTGAATCGATGGCCGCCTTGGCTCCGCGGTCCAACCCGCGCTTGATATCGATGGCGCTCGCACCCGCGGCAACGTTGCGCACGCCGTCGGCGAACATGGCATGGGCCAGGATCGTCGATCCCGACGTACCGTCGCCCACCAGGTCGCCGGTGCGCTCCGCAGCCTGACGCAGCATCTGGGCGCCGAGATTCTCCTCCGCATCCTTGAGTTCGAACTCCTTGGCGATCGTCACGCCGTCGTTGCATACGAGCGGTGCACCCCATTTCTTCTGGATCAGGACAGACTTCGACTTGGGGCCGAGCGTCACCCGGATCGCGTCGGCGAGTTGGCTCGCGCCGTGCAGGATCTTCTCGCGCGCCGCGGACCGGAACATCACGTGCTTTGCGGTCATGTCAAAATCCTCGGTGGTCTCTGGCCACGGCCAAACAGCCTATCGAACGGCCGGGCGATCCCCATGATTCAAATCAAACCCGATGCACGGGCGCGTGCATTGCCCTTACGCACGCGCTTCGGAGGCGCGGAGGCGGTCTGTCGCATCAGCGGCTGTATCTGGCGCCAGAGCCGGGCCGCTGTCTCGTTGGTCAGGTCCTTTGCGATTTCCCGGTCGATCTGCTTCTTCACCCGATCGGATAGAAGGCCGCGCAATTCGCCGAGACTGCGACGCGGGGCAACCAGCACCAGTCGGTCGAACGCCTTGCCTTCGCTTGCTCGATGCAAGGCCTCAGCGACCTCGGCCGAGAACCGGTGCTTTTCGATCTTGTGATAGTCATGCGGCGGCTCGAAGGCATGCCGCACGCCGTCACGCGAGGAGCTGTAGCTGCGGCCAGGCTTGTCGCTCTTGAGGTCCCGCGCGGGACGGCGGTTCAGCGGCGCTACCATATCGGCAACGCGGGCTGGAATCAGCTTGCTACCGTCCTCGCTGGCGGTGAGGAAGCGGGCGCGGGCGCCGTCGGCGACCACGATCCAGGTGCGGGTATGCTTCCTGACCATGATCATGCCCTCAACATCTCGTCGGGCCAAAGATTGAGGACCTCGTGCGGCAGAATGCGCTGCAGCTTGGTCATCTCTCCCGGATCGAGACACTGGCCCATGACGCAGAAGCAGGCGCGCGCTGCTTCCGCCGGATTCACCATGCTGCCGGCGGGCAACTCCGATTGCACATGATCGATGAAATCGTCGAGATGGCGTTCGCGCGTCGGCGTCGAACTCGGGTGCCAACCCTCGTAGAAGGCGCCGCGGAGCAGCATCGGGAGTTGCGCCCCAAGATGAGCGGCGTTGTCGACCCCAATACGATCCCGCAGGACATGCAGAGAGGCCCTCAGCGCGGTGAATGCCGTGGATCGTGTCTCGGTCCCAAGTTCGCCCATCATGAGCGTCAACCACTGATTCGTTTCCTGAAGGGTTTTGTCGAAAACCGGCAGTCCTGTCGCGCTCATGTTCGACCTCGGTGGGTTCAAGGCCAAAAGTCTGCACGGGCCTGCGTCCCCTGTTCTTGATATGGGTCAATCTTCCCCGAAAAGCCGTCAGGCTTGATCCACCTCAATTCGCTGCGATGCCGGGGTCCTAGTCTTTTCGTGGTTCGGCTCGGCTTGCTCTGGCACACCGCAGCCAATCTCGAGAAGGCCTTCAAATGGAGCGCGACATGGTCGAGCCAGTCCTGACGATCCCGGCGGACAAGGTCTGCTACATCGCGATCAAAGCGCGCGAGTTCGACGCAAAGGATGTCGAGACCGATCCCGACTCGGGTTCGAATCCCTCCGACGATTCGATGGTCGAGGTTCTCGAGGCCCACGCAGATGATCCGACTTACCAGGAACTGCAGGAATTCATCGATGGGCTGACTGAGGACGAGCAGATCGACCTCGTCGCTCTCACGTGGCTCGGCCGTGGCGATGGCGATGTCGACGACTGGGACGATCTTTGTCGGGAAGCGCGTCGCGCACACAACGACCACACGGCGGCCTATCTACTGGCAAAGCCGATGCTCGCGGATCACCTGATCGACGGCCTGACGGCGCTGGGATACTCCTGCGACGCCGTCGAGAAGGAACATCTGTGAGAGCCGGTTCGAGGAGGATGCGATGTTGCCAGCGCCTCTGATGGTCCATGTGCCACCCGGTGACGACACCTCTTCGTTGTTGCAGTTCGCCAAGGACGTCGCATCCTGGACCAACGCCCGCAAGATCATCGGCATTGCCGCTCTGCGGCCACTCCAGATCTATGCCGGTCCGAACGCCTATGTGCCCCAGGGCTTCTTCCAGCAAGATTGGGAGGTCATGGAGAGGGAACTTGCCTTGGCCGAGAAGCAGTTTCGCGGCGCATTCGACGGGATGTCGGGGAAGATCGAGTGGCGATCGGCTATCGTACCGGGGCTTGCGTCGGATTATGTGGCGGAGCAGATGCGCGCTGCAGACCTGCTGATCACGCCAGGCAGTCCGCGGGGTAATGTGTTCGACTCGGCTCGCTATATGGACGTTGCGGACCTGATCTTGAAGGCCGGCCGTCCAGTGCTGGTGGCCGGTGTGGGCGTCAGCAACCTCGACCTCGCCAATGTGATGATCTGCTGGAAAGATCGTCGCGAATCGCGTCGCGCTGTCGAAGATTCGGTTCCGTTCCTGCGGATGGCTAGCAAGATCACCGTCGTCGAGGTGGCCGGCAGGGATGAGCTCTCCGAGGCGGAGGCGCGGTTGAAGGATGTCGTCGCATGGCTTGCGGCGCACGATATCGCGGCTACAGCCCGCGTGGAACGCGGCGGGGACGAGGACAGTGTCGTGCTTTCGGGCTTGGTCGAGGATCTGAAGGCCGGGATGGTGGTGGGCGGTGCCTACGGTCACAGCCGGCTGCGCGAATGGGTTCTCGGCGGCGTAACGCGTGATTTGCTGCTGCGGCCGGCCGGGTGCTCGCTCGTTTCGCACTGAGCGAAAAACTGCGCACCCAGGCTCCATCCAAGTCGATCAGCGGAAGTGCGAGAGGTCGTTCCGATGGCATCGAGGACCGCTTGACCTGCATCAACGCTCCGGAGCGGACCGCTCTCTAGTTTCCTCGGAGCCACGAGGAGCCCCGAATGCGTTCGAGCCGCACTATCCACTTTGTTGCGCTCGCCTGTGCGGGAGCGGTGCCGCGTGACCTCCCGGTCTTCCGCGATCCAAAGACCGGCGCGGCTTCGACGCCGGACACTGTCGACCGGGCCGAACAGACGGTCGACCCGTCCGACCGCCGTCCTGACGGTAAACCTGTGTTCCCGCGATGACCTGCAGGGTGTTCCCGCCATGAAAAAGGACCCACGGATCCGCTACATCGTGTTCGGGCTGACGTTCGTGGGGTTGATGCTCCTGCAGGCGCTGTTGGGCCAGTGGCGGCAGGTCGAGCAAATCTCATACGGCGAGTTCCGTTCTCTGGTCGAGACCGGCAAACTGGCCGAGGTCGTGGTCTCCGAATCGGCGCTCCGCGGCAAACTGCTGACGCCGCGTGACGATGGCAAGAGCATGGTCGTTACCAATCGGATGAGTCCGGAGTTGGTCGACTGGCTGTCGAAGTACAATGTGAAATATAGCGCCGAGGCTGGATCCGGCTGGCTATCGGCCGTTCTGTCCTGGATTCTGCCGACGTTGCTGTTCCTCGGCGTCTGGGTATTTCTCATGAACCGGATGGGACAGGGTGCTGGCGGTGGCCTGCTCGCGATCGGCAAGAGCCGGGCACGCGTCTATCGCGAGAGCCAGACCGGCGTTACCTTTGCCGACGTTGCGGGCGTCGACGAGGCGAAAGAAGAACTGCGCGAGGTCGTCGACTTCCTGAAGAACCCGGAGAAGCATAGTCGCCTCGGTGCGCGCCTGCCGAAGGGCATCCTGTTGGTCGGTCCCCCAGGCACCGGCAAGACCCTGCTGGCTCGCGCGGTTGCGGGCGAAGCCGGCGTGCCCTTCTTCAGCATCGGCGGTTCGGAGTTCGTCGAGATGTTCGTCGGCGTCGGTGCCGCGCGCGTGCGCGACCTGTTCGAGCAGGCCCGCCAGAACGCGCCGTGCATCATCTTCATCGACGAGCTCGACGCGCTGGGCCGGGCTCGCGGCACCTTCGCGCTGGGAGGACACGATGAGAAGGAGCAGACGTTGAACCAGCTCCTGGCCGAGCTCGACGGCTTCGACACGCGTGCTGGCGTCGTGTTGCTGGCGGCGACCAACCGCCCCGAGACCCTCGATCCGGCCCTGCTGCGCGCCGGCCGCTTCGACCGACAGGTACTGGTCGACCGGCCCGACAAGACCGGCCGCATCCAGATTCTAGGCATCTACCTGCGCAAGCTCACCCTGGCGCCCGACGTGAGCATCGACCAGGTGGCCGCCCTGACGCCGGGTTTCACCGGCGCCGATCTCGCGAACCTGGTGAACGAAGCCGCCCTGCTGGCGACCCGTCGCGGCGGCAATGCGGTGACGCTCGACGATTTCACGCAGGCAATCGAGCGGATCGTCGCGGGGCTCGAGAAGCGCAATCGCGTGCTGATCCCCCGCGAGCGCGAGGTGATCGCCGTGCACGAGGCTGGTCATGCGTTGGTGGCCATGGCACTCCCCGACATGGATCCGGTGCAGAAGGTATCGATCATTCCGCGCGGCGTCAGCGCGCTCGGCTATACCATCCAGCGGCCTATCGAGGACCGCTTCCTGATGGATCGCACCGAGCTCGAGCACAAGCTCGCGGTGCTATTGGGCGGCAGGGCGGCCGAGGCACTGGTGTTCCCGGCGATCTCGACGGGTGCTGCCGACGACCTGCAGAAGGCGACGGAAATCGCCCGAAACATGGTGACGCGGTTCGGCATGGTGCCGGAGCTCGGGCAGGTCTCCTACGAGAGCGAGCCGAACCGGTTTCTCGGTGCCATGCAGCCGCTTGGACCGACGCCGCGCTGGTACAGTGAAACGACGGCCACGAGCATCGATTCCGCGGTCAAGAAGATCGTCGAAGCGGCGTTCGCGCAGTCGACCGCGATCCTGACCGCGCATAGGCCGATGCTCGATGAATTGAGCCGGGCTCTGTTGGCGCATGAGACCCTGTCGGGCGAGGTTCTGGCCGATGCAGCGCGGCGCATGCGCCGGGAACCCACGCCACCCGAGCGCCCGCGTCTTGTTCATTCGGGCGAGACGAAGGGCTCCTGAGCGCGGATGTCGGGAAGCGACCTCATGAGGCGCACGGAACCCTCACGTAACGGACCGCTGCTTCGCTCGGCTTTTGCCCTGGTCCACCTCTGTGTGGCCTTGGACCATGGTCGGGAGACCGTCCGATGCCTGTCGACATGACGCGGGTGCAGGCGCTCGTCGTCTCGCAGGCTCGCTTTCGGGCACGGGCTGGCAAGCCAGCAGTAGGGGAGTCGATGCGGGTGGTCGTACATTTCGAGCCGATCGCCTGAGCGCAGCCGTTTGCCGGCCGCACGTGGTGCTCATTTGGCCGAAGAGTTCACGCGCTTGACCGAGATCAACGCCGGCCGGGCCAAGGGGCCGAATATGTTCGTTCATGGTCGATCCACATCCGGCAGCTCTGGGATATTTCTTCGTGGCCGAAGTTCAGGGCGCGCTGCTGAGAGGTGGATTCCCTCCGATCGACATCGTCTGTGTGCCTTGGGCGTGGCAGCTGATCGATGGGAGCATCAGCTTCTTCGGATGGGTCGTCGAGTTGCGTGATGCCAGGCGGGCCTATCTGGCGTACAGGGTCGACGAAGCCGGCCGGGACGGGCCGGAAGGTGTAGCTGTGACGCCACTCGCCGACGACGAGGATCGCCCGACGCTCGGCGATCCAGCGATCCATTGGTTCGAGCCTCGCCATGTAAATCGCTGGCTGAGGCTGCGAGGCCGGGACGGTGGGGCGCAGGCCTAGGCTTGCGACCGTTCCGACCTCTTCTTTGGATCGTTCGCATGCGGGTCGACCAAGTGCATGCGACCGCAACCCGGGCAGTCATGGAGGACGCGGTTACCGGCCTTGATGGAGGCCTTTTCGACCGTGCCTTGCACCATCAGGCCAAGGACCGGGCAGCGATACAAGAAGTTGTGCATGATTCTTCCAAAGAAAGGGATCGCACGTCCCGCAACTGCGGTCAGGCTCACGCACCAAGCAGTTCCAGACCCTTGCGGTCTGCCAGGATGACTGTGCGGCCGCTATCGTCCAGCTTGATCAAGCCGGCGCGCACCATCTGCATGACCGTACGCGATACCGTCTCGATCGTGAGCCCGAGATGATCGGCGATGTCGCTGCGCTGCATGGGCAGGCGCAGACGGTCCCTGACATCCATGCGGGCTGCGAGCTCCATCAGGAAGGAGGCCATGCGCTCCAGAGCGGTCTTGCGGCCCAGCAGCATCATATGCTCATGCGCCCGATCGAGATTCACCAGGGTCGATTCCACCAGCGCCTCGATCAACGCCGGATCGGCCTTGAGCAGGCTGCCGAGGTCGCCGCGGCGATAGGGAATGACCAGCACTTGGTCCACTGCCTCGGCCGTCACGCGGTGACTCTGGCCGTTCTCGAGGCCGAACCAGTCCCCCGGCATATAGAACCCGTCGATCTGGCGGCGACCATCGGACAGCAGCTTCACCGTACGGACGGTGCCTGAGACAACCTTGTAGAAGAAGGTCGAGGGCTCCCCCTCGCCGAATACCTCGGTGCCTTTCGCAAAGGCCCGCTGGGGCGCCGCTCGGAGCGAGGCGTCCGACCTTCCGAGGCTTGCGGAACGGGCGGAAATGGCCGCATCGGGACTGTAAGTGGAAACGGTGTGCATAAGGCTGTCCCTCGAATGTTGCAGGACTTCGGTACCCCATGCCTCGCCCCGCGCAAATTCAGGACTTCCCCTAAGGGATTCTCCTTAAATCCGTGAGCGAGCCGGTTCGAACGCGGGCCGAGATGCGAGCAACACGGGACGTCGCTGTTCCGGCGATATGGGAAACGATAAGCGCTCTCGCCGTATCGAGCGCGCTAGTCGTGACGCTGCCGCAGGAAGGCGGCGCGTTCCGCCGGCAGCTCGATGTGCATCGACAGCGCCTGCCACAACCCGTCGATCGACGAGGTTTCGCGGGCGGCCCGCCGCACCAGCACACGGGCGATCGGTCCGACATACTGCGTGAGCGCGCGCTGTGCTCGTTCGAGCTCCGGCTCGTGGAAGGAACCGATGCTGCCGCGCGACGGCGCATCCTCCACCGCTGGAGGGCGCATCCGCAGCAGGGGTGCGACTTCGCGGCGAAAGCTCTCGCGCTCGCTGCCTTCGGGCACGGCGGCGGCAAGCTCCGCACACAATGCCTCCACTCCCGCGGCGCGGCCGGCGGCAGAGCGCACCATGACTCGCGCGATCGGCCCAAGGTAGGGGACGAGCTTCTGCTCCAGCATCTGAAGCGTACCGGAGTCGATGGGGGAGGGACCTTGCGCTCGCGCCGCCGTCGGCGATGAGACCGGCGGGGCGGACTGTCCGGTGGCCACCGCCGGCGGCATGACAAAGGTCGCAGTCATCCCGGCAGATGGATGGGGCATCTTGTCCGGTGCCTCGGCGGCCAGCGTGCCCAGGATCTGCCGCAACGCCTCGGCCATCTCTTGGCCCGAGTGGAAGCGGTCCTCCGGTTGCTTGCCCATGGCACGCTCGAGCACGAACTGCAGCCGCGGCGCCTTGCTCCGCACGGCGGCCGGCAGCAGCGGCAGCCTGTCGTGCATGATGTGATGCGTGACCTCGGCCGAGCTGCGTCCACCGAAGGCGCGTTCGCCGGCCACCATCTCGAACAGCGTGGCCCCGGCTGCGAACAGATCGGCGCGATGGTCCACCGGGCCGCCACGGCACTGCTCCGGTGCCATGTAGTTGGGCGTGCCCATCGAGGAGGAGATGCTGGTGATGTCGGTGTTGGCGAATCGCGAGATGCCGAAGTCGGTGACCTTGGCGCGCATCTGCTGCGTCAGCAGGATGTTGGCCGGCTTGACGTCCTGGTGGATGACGCCCTGCTCATGCGCGCTGGCCAGCGCGTCCAGCACCTCCAGCATGACCCGGATGGCGTCGGGCACCGCCATCGGGCGCTCGTCGATCATCTGGCGTACGCTCATGCCGTGGACGAACTCCATGGCCAGGAAGGGCTGTCCTTCGTGCATGGCGTAGTCGTAGATCGCGACGATGTTCGGATGAGCGCACCGCGCGGCGGCCTCGGCCTCGCGGCGAAAGCGCCGCACGTATTCGCTGCGGTCGACGCTGCTCATCAGCCGTGTCGAGATCAGCTTGATGGCCACCGTGCGGCGAATGTCGGGGTCGTGGGCCTTGTAGATCTGGCCCATGCCGCCCGCGCCGACCAGGCTTTCGACGACGTATCGGCCAATTTGGACAGGGATCGGTTCCATGATCGGATCCGCGCGCACCGTCACTAGTTCTCGAGCATGCGCATGGCATTCTGCAAGCTGCGATGCATCAGATTGAACGAGCGCCCGAGCGAGGCGATCTCGTCCTTGCCCTTGACCGCATACTCCGGCACGTCGGGTTTGCCGGCGCTGACGTCGCGGGCGAGCGTGGTGATCCGCTGCATCGGCTTCAGGATG
This sequence comes from Pseudomonadota bacterium, assembly GCA_018240745.1. Classification (GTDB taxonomy): domain Bacteria; phylum Pseudomonadota; class Alphaproteobacteria; order Reyranellales; family Reyranellaceae; genus Reyranella. The sequence continues at coordinate 4,468 of JAFEFF010000187.1, read as the reverse complement.
AAGAAGTGCATCAGCACGTTCAGCGCCACCAGCATGACCAGGAATACCGCGCTCAGCGCGGCGACGAAGGCCAGCAGCGAGCGGTTGGCGCGCGTGAGCGCGAGCGTCATCGGCACCGAGACGATCTGCGCGCCGATCACGTCGCCCTGCGTCCAGCCGAAGCCGTTGGCGTTGCCATAGAGGTCGACCATCGTCGGCGGCGCCGTGGCGGGCGTCGAATGGCAGCTGAGGCAGCCCCGGTCGGTCAGCCGGAACGGCCGGGCGAAGGCGAGGAATTGGCCGCTCGGCGTGTCGCGTGTGGTGACGAATTCCTTGAGCTCGCCGTCGCGCTTGAAGGCGGCGATGATGTCGGCCTCCCAGTTGGCGGCGCGGTCGGCGGGATTGGTAGGATTGAGCGCAGCCTCCTTGTAGGAGTAGTCGGGATAGTCCTTCTGCAACGCGCGCAGCACCGTGTGCGCCGACCACGATGGCACCGAGTGGGGCAGGAAGCGGACCGACATCTGTTCACTCAGGAGAGGGCCGATCTCCTTCTGGGTGTAGCTGCGGATCGCCGTGCCGGCGCGCATGATCAGCGTCGCCTCGTTCAGCACCTCGCGCTTGGCTTCGTCGGTTGTGATTTCGCGCGCCAGGAACGTCGCCACGCCGAGCCCGGCCGCGAAGGCGGCGATCATCACCAGATTGAATTTGGCCCGCAATCCCATCGCTGCCCCCTGTGCTTCTTGGGCATCACCGCATGCTATTGACGAGCCGGGTCGCCTGCTCCGCCGTCAGGCGCCCCGTGAGCTCGGCCTTGATCTCGAACTGGTAGCGGCGGATGGCGGCCCGCGTTTCGGGGCCGAAAGTGCCGTCGATTCGGCCGGAGTAGTAGCCGATGTTGGCAAGGACGGTCTGGACCTGGCGCCGGTCGCTGTCGGACATCTGATCCTCGTCGACCATGACGTGCTGTTGCGGCGCCGTCTTGAAGGAGGGCGGGGGCAGGGGGGCCGGCGGCGGCGGCGCGATCGACGCGGCCGGCGGCGGCGCGGGACGCTTCTCGGCCGCGAGCGCCGCATCTCCGGTGGCGGCGATGACCTGCGTTGTCACCGGTTCCTTGGCCAGCCGGCGGCGCAGGCCATTGGTGACGCTGTCGACCCCGACGTCCGCGGCGGAGAGTTCGTCGCGCAGTCCGAGAGCCAGTGCCGTCGCGCCCTCGCCGTTGGGTTCGTTGCCGGCGGCGATCACCGCGTAGCTCGACGCCGGCAGGTGCCCGGCAAGCTGGCCCATACGGCCGCTCGGCGCATTGGGCGGCTGGAAGACATCGAGCAGCACCAGACCCGCACTGTCCGGCGTGCGCCGCAGGCTTTCGATGACGCTCTTGACGAGGATGCCCTGGCTGAGGAGATCGTTGTCGCGGGCCAGAACGGCAGAAACCGGCAGCAGAAAGGAGCGAGTGTTGAAGTCGGCCGCGTAGCCACAATAATACAGGACAGCGGCCGCCGGCGGTGCTGCTGCGACGCGGCGCGCCAGAAGGCCGATGGCCGTGTCGAACTCGCCACGCCCGAGGTTGTTGCGCTCGATGACGTCGAAGCCTTTGGCGCGCAGGCTGTCGCGCACTATTGCAGCGGCGGGCGCGCAGCGCGACACGGCGGAAAAATTCGCGTACTGGCCGTTGGCGACGACGAGGGCGATGCGTGACGGCTCGGAGCGGGCCGCGCTCGCGCCGCAACAGGTGAAGCCGAGGCCCAGGAGAATGATCGTCAGGCGAACGCGCCTCATACAGTAACCTGCCGATGGCCGTCACTGACCGGAGATTTGGGTGAGCCGGGATGGTAGGGGCTGGGTTGCAGCAAATCTGTGTCCTTATTGTGTCATCGACAACCAGCTTGCGACGCCTCTACGGCAGTGTCACTACCCATCTCCTTTGCCCTCTCGCTCGATGCGTTTCAGGGTCTCGAGGGCGACAGCTGCCCCTTCATCGGTCAAGAAGACCGCGAACACCTCCGACACCGTGGCCTCCAGCCAGCCCTGCCTTGTGCAATAGGAAACAGCTGCTTCCAGTTCGGACCAGTCCCGCCTCAACGCGGTCTTGATGTCGGACAGTCCGACCCAATCGTGAGGGCGTCCGCGTTGCAGGACATAGGCCGCAGTGCAAATCGCGATAGCCAGCGGAGGATGCTCGGACATGGAAAGCCCAATAGCAAGGAAGGGGGCCCCGGTGCAGCGTGGCCAATTTCCCTGCGAGCTCGGTACTGGGGACTGCCGACCCGTTACAGGGCTACCGGCGTCCCCGTCAGAATGCAGGGTGCCAAGACGTCTGGGGTGCCACGGTGAGAACGTCCTCGAGGGCACGTCTGGATCGGCAGCCGGCTGGCAGCACTCCTTGTCGGTTAGCGATCAGGTCGCCGGCCAACTCGAGGACCGTCACGGCGGGCCTCTTCCTTGGTAAGTTCGAGACGCATCTCGACGACGATTGCGAGCTCTTTCTGCACACCTTCCCGAACATCCAGCGGGAGATCCCTCCTTTCGAGTTCGGTCATGAGGCGCGAGATGCGAGCGTCCAGCTCTGCCAGGTTCGCCTTGTCGCTCATGTCGTCTTGCCGATTGGGATCGAAGGGCCGCCAAGTGTCTGGCCGCGCCCCGTGTCGCGGTCATTATCGGTCCAGATGCGCGCCCGGCTCTGTGAAGCGGAAGCTCTAGCAGGGGCCTCGGCGCGCTCCTTCGGATAGCCGACAATTCTTTGGGCCATGCGCTCCCCGTGCAATCGCTGCCAACGGTGGCACGGGAGCGTATGCGAATAACGGATCGATTCATGACCCAGTATGGTGCAATTAGCTCAAGGTAGAAGCACTCTTGCAAGACGCACCGCGTGGACCGAGAAGGCCTTGACGTCATCGAACATGACCGCAGTCTCGAAAGCGACCAGCCAGCCAAGGGCGTAGAACGTGGGAGCATGGGTTTCGCTGAAGTGCACCAGTCGATCCGGTAGTCCAGTGGCACCGATGGGTCGGCACAGCAGGAGCATGAGCACAATCCCCACCACCGCCCCGGCGGCGATATCGCTCGGCCAATGATAGCCAAGATAGACCAGTGGCAGGCAAATCACCGCCAGCGCCCAGGCGGCGGCCGTTGCGCCCAACCGGCGCGAGTACATCCAAAGCGGCACGCTCAGGGCGAAGAACAGTGCAGCATGTCCGCTCGGGAACGAGTTGGTGTAGTTCACCCATGCAGGATCGACGCCGAACGGCAAGTGCAAGCCAAGTGATGGAGTGCTCATAGGGTTGCGCCGGAATGGCAAAAGGCCCTTCAGAAGCAACACGGTGCCCGCGACGACGCCAACTGCCAGGGCCGCGACCGCAATGTTGCGGCGCTGAACATACGCACCGCTCCCATCGGCTTTGAACCACAGCCACCAGTAGGGAACGAGGAACACCCCGCCAGAAAACAGCCGGCTATCGACGACGTTGAACACGAATCTGTCAAAGGCCCTGCTTTGCCCCGCGGACTGATTCACGTAAAGGGCAAGTGCATGGTCGATCTGCTCGAATGGCGTCATGGACGTCCGCCTACGGAAATTCCAGCCATCGCTTCACCGCTGCAGTGCATATTCCACCGCACTCCTCACCTCCAAATCGAGCCCCGGGTCCGATGACGATCAGCGCCGTTCGAACTGAAGAGACCAACTCGGCTTCGGGTTACGCCTGAACGACGACGCTCGACGAGCAGTAGGCAGCCTTACCACGAATGCTCCCTCGTAAAGCGGTCGAGGTCGAGAAAGAGAGTTGGCGGGTTCGCCAAGGCAGAGTGCCGCGAGCGGCTGGAGCTGCTTGGGTTGGCGCGGAGGGGACATTCTTGCCCGCGCGCGGATTCGGGTTCTTCCTCGCGTGGCTCGTGAAGGACCGAATGTAACAAATGTAAGGCCACATCCTGATCACACCCGGCGTCGCTCGCAAGAGTTCATGTTCGCCGGCGATCAAGTCGGCGCAATTTTTGAAGCATATTTTTTCCCAAAGGATTTTGCCATGAACCGCAAGCTTTATGAGAACGAGCGCGTCGCGCTCTTCATCGACGGTGCCAATCTCTACTCCGCCACCCGGGCGCTGGGCTTCGACATCGACTATCGCCGGCTGCTGAAGGTGTTCCGCGAGAAGGGCCACCTGGTGCGCGCCTACTACTACACCGCGCTGGTCGAGGAGCAGGAGTATTCGTCGATCCGGCCGCTGATCGATTGGCTGGACTACAACGGCTACACCATGATCACCAAGCCGACCAAGGAATTCACGGATGATGGGGGCCGCCGCAAGCTCAAGGGCAACATGGACGTCGAGCTCGCGATCGACGTGCTGGAGATGGCCGAGCATCTCGACCACGTGATCCTGTTCTCCGGCGACGGCGACTTCCGCCGGCTGGTCGAGGCGGTGCAGCGCAAGGGCCTGCGCGTCTCGGTGGTCAGCACCATCAAGTCGTCGCCGCCGATGGTGGCCGACGAGCT
>JAFEFF010000186.1 GCA_018240745.1 Pseudomonadota bacterium | reverse complement strand
CTCCAGCACCTGCGGCACCGTGTTCAGCGGCCCATTGGGCACGCCCAGCGCATCGAGCTTGGCCGACCAGTGGGCGCGGCTTTCGGTCTTCATGATGTCGGCGATCATGCCCAGCAGCAGCTCGCGCCGCTCGGCGCGCTGCACGTTGGTCTTGAAGCGCGCCTCGCCCGGCCATTCGGGATGGCCCAGCACTTCGGCGAACTTGCGCCACAGCCGGTCGTTGCCGGGGCAGATCATCAGCGGCCCGTCGCTGCACTCGAACGCCTGGTAGGGCGTGAGGGTGGGATGGCCGGTGCCCTGGCGCGGCGGCATCTTGCCGGTGACCGAGTAACCCGCGACGTGGTTCGAGGCCCACATCAGCCCCGATTCGAACAGCGAGGTGTTGACCAGGCTGCCCTGGCCGGTGGCGGTGCGCTTGGCGAGGGCCGCCAGGATGCCGATCGCCGTCCACATGCCGGTCGAGAGATCGATGATCGACACGCCGATGCGCGCCTCGGGCCCGGACGGATCGCCGTTCAGCGAGATCAGGCCGGCGACCGCCTGGATGATCGGCTCGTAGCCCGGCCGGTGGGCCCACGGGCCGGTATGCCCGAAGGCTCCGAGATCGGCATAGATCAGACGCGGGAACTTCCTGGTGAGCGTCGCGCCGTCGATGCCGAACTTGGCCGGCACGTCGGCGCGCAGGTTGTGGACGAAGATGTCGGCCGCGCCGATCCGCTCGATCAGCGCTCGGCGTTGCTTGGGATCGGCGAGATCGCAGGTGATCGACTTCTTGCCGCGATTGAGCGCGATGAAGCCGGTGCCGTCGCCCTCGACGAACGGCGGTCCCCACCGCCGCGCATCGTCGCCCTCGGGCCGCTCGACCTTCACCACCTCGGCGCCGAGGAAGGCCAGGATCTGCCCGGCATAGGGTCCGGCGAGGTTCTGGCCGAATTCGACGACCTTGATGCCGGCTAGCGGTTTGGTGCTCATGGCATCTACGCTCGCTCAGGGTGGGGTGTGCGCTGCCGGCGCGTCATCGCAGGTTGCTGCCCAGGATCTCGCGGGCGATCACCATGCGCTGGACCTCGCTCGGGCCCTCGCCGACGCGGCGGATGCGCATCTCGCGGTACCAGCGCTCCAGCGGCAGATCCTTGGTCATGCCCATGCCGCCATGGATCTGCATGGCGCGGTCGACCACGCGGCCGCCGCCCTCCGACGCCGTGAGCTTGGCGATCGACGCCTCGATGCGGAACGGCAGGCCGCGGCGCGCCTTCTCGGCGGCTTCGAGCGTGAAATGCTTGGCAGTGCGGATGTCGATCTCGTTGTCGACCAGCATCCACTGCACGGCCTGGCGATGCGAAAGCTTCTCGCCGAAAGTCGAGCGCATCTTGGCCCATTCGATCGCCATCTCGTGCGCGGCGATCGCGACGCCGATGCAGCCCGCGGCGTAGGGGATGCGCTGGCGGGTCAGGCGGTCGTTGGCGACCGCGAAGCCCTTGTTCACCTCGCCCAGCACCTGGTGGTCCGATACCCAGCAATCCTTGAACTCGAGTTCGGTCGCGTAGTGCGATGAGCGCAGGGTGTGGACGACGCGCCGCACGTGGAAGCCCGGCGTGTCGCTGTCAATGATGAAGCAGGTGATGCCGGCGCGACCCTTGGAGGCGTCGGTGCGGGCGAACACGATGCCGTACTGCGCCCGGTCGGCGTTGGAGATGAAGATCTTGGCGCCGTTCAGCACCCATCCATTGTCCTTGCGCTCGGCCCGGGTCTGGATGGCGCGCGCCGGGTCGCTGCCGCCCGACGGCTCGGTCAGGCCGAAGAAGGCCTTCTTCTCGCCGCGCAGCGTCGGATAGAGGTAGCGCTCCTTCTGGTCTTCGTTGGCTTCGAAGATCTGCGCGAGGCCCGCGCCGCCGAACGTGCCGTAGCAGGGCACGTAGAGGCCGGCACGATGCTGCGCCATCTCGATCGCCAGCAGCACGCGCGTGACGATGTCGATGTCGGGCCCGCCGAACTCCTTGGGGATGTCGATGCCGAACAGTCCCATCGCCTTCGTCTTCTCGGTCAGCCGCTTGAAGTCCTCGGGCGGCAGCTCCGAGGCGTCGGGGTCGAGCTTGGCCTCGAGCGGGAGGATTTCCTCGCGCACGTAGCGGCGCACCTGGTCGATCAGCATCTGCTGTTCGGCGGACGGTTCGAAATCCATTGGAGCGTTTCCTTTCTTATTCCTCTCCTCCCGCCAGGGGGAGAGGTTAGGAGAGGGGGATGCACAAGCTTTCGATGGCCCCTCGCCCGTCCTCTCCCCCTGGCGGGGGAGAGGAGAATGACTATGACGGGCTCAGCCGGCCGAGGTTCGGCGGCGGGTTCTTGGCGTTGTCGGCGGGCAGGCTGCCGTGGTCGGCCTGATGGACCATCAAGAGCTCGAACCAGCGCGAGCGGTACTGCTGGTTGACCTCGACGCGGAACTGGCAGCCGTCGCCGCGCTCCTCGTACTCGCGCTGAAGCTCCGAGCGCAGACCGAACGGCGAGCGCGCGCCGGCCTGGCCGATATAGAGGACGGTGCCCCGGGCGTCGGCCACCTGATAGACGCCGAGCTGGCCCGGCAGGCGACGGGCGGTCTCGGCCGTCAGCGGCTGCCAGGGTTTGTCGAGGCGCAACCGCATCGCGTCACTTGCCCTGGAACCTGGCCGTGCGCTTCTCGAGCCGCGCCTTCATGCCTTCCTGCGCGTCCTGGCTCTGCATGGCGGCGACCACCAGCGCATCGACGTCGTCGTGCCTTATATGATCGCGGATTTCCAATTGGCGCACCGTCAGGGCCTTCATCGCCTTGAGCGACAGCGGCGCGTTGTTGGCGAGGCGGTTGATCACCTTGTCGGCCTCGGCCTCGAGCTGGTCGTGCGGCACGCAGCGGGCGATCAGGCCGAGCGCGTGCAGCTTGGTCGAGGGCAGGGGATCGCCGAGCAGCAGCATCTCGCGCGTCGTCACCGGTCCCAGCACCTCCATCAGCTTCTTGGCCAGGAACCAGTTGGGCGCGAGGCCGACCTGGGCAAGCGACATGCCAAAGCGCGCCTTCTGGCTCGCGACCACGATATCGCAATGCAGCGCCAGCTCGTTGCCACCAGCGATCGCGTCGCCCTGCACCACGGCGACGACGGGCAGCGGGCAGAGCTCGATGGCGCGCAGCATCACTTCGATACCGCTCGCCTTGCCGGCACCGGCGGTCCTGCTGCGCTCGGCCATGTCGAGGCCGGCGCAGAACACGTCACCCTTGCCGCGGATCACGATCACGCGGTCGTCGGCGGCAACCGGCGCCTGCAGCGCCTCGATCATGTTGCCGAGCAGTTCCGAATCGAGCGCGTTGCGCTTCTCTGGCCGGTTCATCCAAACCGTCTTTACCGGGCCGTTCTTCTCGATGATGACCTTGCTCATGGCGCTCCCTCTCACGAAGCGTTTTAGCCTCTTGTTCCTCTCCCCCGCTAGGGGAGAGGCGAGGAGAGGGGAGCGCACCACCTTGATCTATTCTGCACTGCGCGGCGCCCGCGCTTCGCTTCGCTGCAGCACTATGCGCTGCCGGCCACTCCGAAGACGGAGCGTCCTACATGTAGAGTTTTTCTGCCGTGCGGTTCGTGTACAGTCCGGCGACGAACTCTGCATAGCCGTTGTAGAGCTGGGTCGGGATGCGCTCGCCGCTGCCGAGCGGCTTCTCGGTCGCCTGGCTCCAGCGCGGATGCGGCACCTTGGGGTTCACGTTGGCCCAGAAGCCGTATTCGCTCGCCTGCAGCTTCTCCCAGAACGAGACCGGCCGCTTGTCGGTGAACTCGATCGAAACGATCGACTTCACGCTCTTGAAGCCGTATTTCCACGGCGCCACCAGCCGCAGCGGCGCGCCGTTCTGCTTGGGGATCGGCTTGCCATAGAGGCCGGTCGCGACGAAGGCGAGATCGTTCATCGCCTCGTCCATCGCCAGGCCCTCGATGTACGGCCAGGGGTAGACCACCTCTTCGAGGCCCGGCATCGTCTTGGGGTCCATCGCCGTCTTCATGACGATGTATTGCGGGTTGTTGACTGGCTTGCAGTAGTCGACCAGCGCCCTGAGCGGGAAGCCCGACCAGGGCACGATCATCGACCAGGTCTCGACGCAGCGGTGGCGGTAGACGCGCTCCTCCAGCGGCATCTTGGCGAGCAGGTCGTCGAAGCCCACCTCGAACGGCTTCTCGACCTTGCCGCTCACCTTGATGGTCCACGGGCTGATCTTCATCTTCTGCGCCGCCCGCCAGAGATCCTTGCCGTCGCTGAATTCGTAGAAGTTGTTGTAGGTGGTCGCGAGCTTCTCGGCGGTGATCGGCTCGGGCTTTCCGAACTTGTCGTTGCGCGGCGCGGGATACTTCCCGTCCGCGAGCGCGAGGCCAGGTGCCGCGATCGCCACGGCGCCGAGGCCCATCGCCTTCACGGCCTCGCGGCGACGGAGGTAAAGGCCTTCCGGGGTCGCCGTACGCTCGGGCAGTTCCCAGCCCTTTGGAAGCTTGATCAGCATGTGCTCAGCCCTTCGTCCCTGTCACTTCCTCGATCCTGGGCCACATCTCCTCCTGCCAGCCGGCATTGCCGGTGGTGGTGAAGATGATCTTCCTGTCCTGACCAAGGATGAATCGCGGCGTCTCGTTGCCCCGCTGCGCGCCTTCGTCGCTCATCAGAAACTCGGTGAGGATCCAGCGGGCGTCGACCGGCCAGTGCTCCTCCTTCAGGATCAGGTCGCTGTTGGCGGGATGCACGACGCGGTAGGCGATCTTGCGGACGGCCTCGGACTTCAGCAGCAGCGGTTCGGACTGGGCACGCCAGATCTTGCAGCCGCCTCAAAGCTCGTGGCCGACGAACACCAGCATCGGCTTGCCCTCGGCCTGCGCGATGCGCGTCAGAGACGATGTGGCAGCAACGAGGCCACCCACCATCAGGGCCCGTCTGTTGAACATGGTTCCAACTCCTCGTGGAGGCTTTCAATATGGATGCCCCATACCTCCGCGGGAAGCAGGCCTCACTGCCTTGTGACCCTATATGTTCGCGGCGACCTCCTTGAAGCGACGCAGGGTCTCGATCTGGTCGTCGAGCTTGGCCATGCGGTACATCGGATAGAGCATCACGATCCGTGCACCGAGTCGTTTCCAGCCCTCGGCCGCCGTGGCCCAAGCCTGCGGATCGGGCTCGTCGAAGCGCAGCCAGCCCTCGAGACCGAATTTGGCCGGATCGCGGCCGTGCGTCTTCATGGTCTCATGCAGCAGGGCGAGCTTCGGCTCGGCGACCTCGGGCCTCATGATCGGCATGTAGCCGTCGCCGATGCGCGCGGCGCGCTTGACCACCGCGTCCGATGAGCCGCCGAACCAGATCGGGATCGGCCGCTGCACCGGCACCGGCAGCTGGTTGACGGCGTCGAGGGTGTGGAACTTGCCATGGAAGGTGACGAGGTCCTCGGTCCACAGCCTGCGCATCACCTCGATCTGCTCGGCCTGGCGCGCGCCGCGCGTCTTCCATTCGGTGTTGAGCGCTTCGTACTCGACATGGTTCCAGCCGACGCCGACACCGAGCCGCACCCGGCCGCCGCTCAGGATGTCGACCTGCGCCGCCTGCTTGGCGACCAGTCCGGTCTGGCGCTGCGGCAGGATCAGCACGCCACTCACCAACTCGACCTTCTTCGTCACGGCGGCGATGAAGGCCATGGTCGTAAAGGTCTCGTGAAACGGGTCGTGCTCGCTGTAGGTCGGCTTCCAGTCGCCGCGCGGCGCCGCGCCGAACACATGGTCGGCAACCTCGATGCCGTGATAGCCGAGTTCTTCGGCAGCCTGGGCGAAGTCCCGGATCTTCGCCGGATCGGTCCCGATATCGCGCGTCGGGAAAAGGGCATTGAGCAGCATTCAGACTCCTCTCCCCGGTTAGGGGGAGAGGCGGGGTGAGGGGGTTACAGAGTCTTTCGTAACCTGCTCGATCTCCGCCCAAATTCCCTCGGGGTTGGCGACGACCTCGTTAGCCCAGAAGCGCACCACTCGCCAACCCAGGCTCTCCATGGCGGCCGTCCGTCGCGCATCGGCTTCGACTCGATAGGCGTGATGTTCGCCGTCGATCTCGATCACGACCTTGAGTGACACGCAGGCGAAATCGGCGAAGTAGGGGCCGATTGGATGCTGACGGCGAAACTTCACGCCGTTGATGCGGCGATCGCGGAGGAGGTGCCAGCAGGACTTCTCGGCGCGGCTGGGGTCGCGTCGCAAGTGGCGGGCGTGATTGGTGATGATCGCCATCCGGCGACGATGGCCGGGAATATAGGAGAAATTACGACTGAAACTACAACCATTAGTAACCCCTCACCCAACCTCTCCCCCTAGCGGGGGAGAGGAGCGTGAGGGGGCTAGGAGAGCGCTAAGCCGCTGCCCGTTTCTTTGTCTCTTCGACGATCCGGTCGGCGGTGCGGCCGACCAGCTCCTGCAGATGGTCGAATTCGGTGCGGTAGGTGCCGACGCCCTGCGTGACCGACCTGATCTCGACGATCATGTCGGCGACCTCGGCTTCGGGCATCAGCGCCGAAACCTCATCCCAGCCGTTCCAGCCCGGCCGCGCGTCGTAGCCCAGCAACTGGCCGCGCCGGCCGGTGATCAGGCGCTGGATGCGCGAGGTCGCATCCGACGGCGCCGCCACCGTGACCTTCAGGATCGGCTCGAGCAGCACCGGCTTGCACTTGGGCAGGCCCTCGGTGAGAGCGATGCGCGAGGCCATCTTGAAGCTCATCTCCGAGCTGTCGACGGCGTGGTACTGGCCGTCGACCAGGGTCACCTCGAGATCGACCACCGGTTGGCCGAGCGGGCCTTCCTTGAGGAACTCGGCGCAGCCTTCCTCGACCGCCGGGATGAAGTTGCGCGGCACCACGCCACCCACGATCTTGTCGACGAAGCGGAAGCCCGAGCCGCGCGGCAGCGGACGGATCTCGATCTTGATGTCGGCGAACTGGCCGTGCCCGCCGGTCTGGCGCTTGTAGCGTGCATGCTGGCTGGTGCCCTGCTGGATGGTCTCGCGGTAGGCGACCCGCGGCGGCACCGTCTCGACCGCCACGTTGTAGCGGCCGGCGAGCTTCTCGACCGCGACCTTGAGATGCATCTCGCCCTGGCCCTTGAGCAGCAGCTCGTGCGTCTCGGCCCGCTGCTCGTAGGCGAGCGAGGGATCCTCCTCGGTGATCTTCTGCAGCGCGCCCGAGAGCTTGACCTCGTCGTTGCGATTCTTGGCCGCCAGCGCCAGCGTGAACACCGGCGATTCGGCGGGCGGGAAGTCGGCAACCGGCGTGATGCCCGCCGCAGCGATCGCCTGGCCGGCCGACAGCGCATCGACCTTGGCCAGCGCCACGATCTCGCCGGCCTTGACCTCGCCCGCCTTGTCGAGGCGTTGGCCGAACGGGCGGAACAGGCTGCCGATTCGCACGCCGCCCACCGTCTGGCCCTCGCTCAGGCTACCCGACCAGACGCGGCACAGCGAGAGCTTGCCGGCATGTGCCTGGTGCAGAACCTTGAAGCATTCGGCCATGGCGACGCCGTTCGACGGCAGGTCGCGGCGCTTGGCGGTCTCCTCGACGAAGGGCGTGTCGTGGCGCAGCGCCTTCAGCAGCCGCCGCACGCCGTTCTCGCGGTCGCCCGCGCCGATCAGCACCGGTGAGATCTGGTCGGCGCTGAACTCATCATGCAGGTCGCGGTAGATCAGCGACTTCTCCGGCGCAATGTCCTCGATCAGCTGTTCCAGCAGCTTGTCGTCGAACTCCGACAGGGTTTCGAGCATCTCGCGCCGTGCCTCGCTCTCGCGTGGCAGGATCTCGGCCGGCATCTCGATCAGGTCGGAAGCGCCGCTCGACTTGTAGCGGTAGGCGCGCTCGCTGACGAGATCGACATAGCCGATCGTCTCCTCGCCGCCGTCCGATGTCGGCTTGCGGATCGGCACCTGGCGAAGCACCAGCTTGCGCGACGAGACGGTCTGCAGCGCCGCCAGCGTGTCGCGCACCCGGCCCTCGGCCGAGTCGATCTTGTTGACGAAGAAGATGTGGGGGATGCGGTTGTCCTCGATGTATCTCACCAGCGGCGACAGCGCCACCACGCGCTCGGGCGAGGGCTCGCAGACGATCACGGCGGCGTCGCACACCGCGAGCGCAGCCAGCGAATCGTGCTGGAACTCGATCGAGCCGGGCACGTCGAGGAAGGTCCAGTGGTCGCCGAGATAGTCGGCCGACGCGATGTTGATCTCGGTGCCCATGCTGCGCTTGCGTGCCTCCTGGGAACCGTCGCCGACCGACGTGCCGGCGCGGGTCGAGCCCCGCCGGCCGATGGCGCCCGTGGCGAAGAGGAGGCTCTCGAGCAGGCTGGTCTTGCCCGAGAGGTACGGCCCGCACAGCGCCACCACGCGATGCGCGCCGCTGCCTGGTCTGCCGCTGAGGATTGTTCCGGTCTTCAGGTCGGTCATGTCGATGTCCTCCTTCTCCGCAAATAAGCGAGAAGCCCCGAGAGACATCGCCGGGCGAAGCTCCAGCGTCCGTGACGGTCGCCAACTACCCTCGGCCGTGACGCGAACGCAGGAGATGAACCCGCGGCGCCTCGATCGGAGCGAAGCCCTTTGTCGCGAAATGCTTTCACTCCGCTCCGGACGAGTCAACGGGCGGACGGGAAAAGAAAAGAAGTTGCACGGTCGGAACCGCACGTCGGCAGTTGCACCGTCAGGACTGATCGGGAGAATGAGAGTGGGGGCGCTATGGAGTTTGTGAACGACATGAAGAAGAAGACCAGCGCACCCACCAAGGCCGAATCGCCGTCCAGGCTGATCGACGCTCGGATCCAGGAACTGGGCGACTGGCGCGGCAAGACGCTCGCCAATGTCCGCGCGCTGATCAAGCAGGCCGACCCCGACGTGGTCGAGGCGTGGAAGTGGCGCGGCGTGCCGGTGTGGGAGCACGACGGCATCATCTGCACGGGCGAGTCCTACAAGGCGGTCGTGAAGCTGACCTTCGCCAGGGGCGCCTCGCTCGACGATCCTTCGAAGCTGTTCAACTCAAGCCTCGACGGCAATGTCCGCCGGGCCATCGACATCCGCGAGGACGACGAGCTGGACGAGGACGCCTTCAGGAAACTGATTCGCGCGGCAGTGGCTCTGAACAAGTCCAAGGCCAAATAGGCAGCCCAACTCCTCATGGCTCCGCCTCAAGGCAGGAGGGGGAGGGCCTAAGGCGAGGTCTGTCGCTTCCCTCCTGTACCCTTCGCCCCTACTTGTCCTTCGTCACCGTATGGAAGGACTTGGAGATCACCTGCCAGCGGCCGTCGGCCTTGAGCAGGGTGAGATAGTCGGTGAAGTAGCGCGGCGGGATCTGGCACTCGACCTTGGCGAAGGCGGTGCCCGGGCCGGAGAAGTCGATCGACACGATGCGGTCGCGCCGCTCGCTGCCGCTGTCCTTGGCCGACTTGCGACTCTCGACCATCTTGAACCAGTCGGCGCGCGGGAAGTCCGCCGCCTTGCCGTCGGCGCCCACGCTATAAAGATGCGAGGCCGGGTGGAACGCCTGGCCGAGCTTCTTGGTGTCGCCCTCGTACAGGCCGTCGAAATACGTCTGCAGCACCTTCTCGACTTCCGTGACGTCGGAGCTCATGTCGTCTTCTCCCTAAATCGCCCCGTTGGGGCTGACCAAGATCTTGCCGTTGCGGCCGCCCCTGTCGGCGTGGGCGAGCGCCTCCTTGATCTGCTCGATCGGATACACGGTGTCCACCGGCGCGTACAGCCGGCCGTCCATGACCTGCTGCGCCAGGACGGCGTAGAGCTCGCGGATCTGCTGCGGATTGCGCCGCGCCATGAAGCGGCCGAGCATGAAACCGGTCAGCTTGACGCCGCGATAGATGAAGTTGTTGCGCGTGACGTCGGGGTTGAGGCCGCTCATCGAGCCGTAGTGCACGACCGTCGCATCGGTCGAGACGCAGTCGCACAGCCGGCCGGTGGCCTTGCCGCCGATCGCCTCCAGGCCGAGCCTGATCGGAGCATCGCCGGTCTCGCTCGCCACCCGCGCCGCGAGGTCGTCGGCATCGACGACCACCAGGTCGGCGCCGAGCTGGCGCAGGTCGGACGCAAGCTCGGGCCGGCGCACGACGTTGACCGTGCGCAGGCCACGCTGGTGTGCGAGGACGATCACCAGCCGGCCGACCGCGCTGTTGGCGACGTTCTGGATCACCCAGTCCCCGTGCTCGAGGGTGACGAAGTCGGACAGCATCAGCTCGGCGGTCGGCGGGTTGATGCGCACCATCGCCGCCTGCTTGAGGTCGATGCCCGGCGGCAGCGGGATCGCGTCGACGCCCTTGACCTTGCGCTTCTGCGCCCAGTTCTCGCGTTGCAGGTTGATCACAAGGTCGCCCGCCCTGACGTGTTTCACGCCGGCGCCGGCCGCTGTCACGCGGCCAACGCATTCGGCGCCCGGAGTTGCCGGCAGCGGCGGCTTCAGGCGATAGCTGCCGCGGCAGAACCACATGTCCGCCGGATTGATGGGAAAGGCCAGCACGTCGAACACGACCTCGTCGGCGGCAGGAGCGCCGACATCGGGGACCTCGGCGCAACGCGCCACTTCCCACGGTGTGCCGTAGCTTTCGATCAACACCTGTTTCATGGTGCCCCCGGCGTGCCATTCCTGGTTGGCCTGACGATTGTTTATATTGCGAATCCGCAAGGGGCGGAATGCCGGATGGCAGCCGAATCCTACGACGAGATGCGCTCGGGAGCGGACGGGCTCGGACGCGCGTGGTGGAGTGGGTCATGAGCAAGCCGGAAATCATCGGGTCGATGCGCTCGACCTACACCCGCGTGGTTCGCATGGTGTGCGAGGAGAAGGCAATCGATCATACCATGACCGACGTGCTGCTCGGCGCGCCGGAGCTGGCGGCGATCCATCCGTTCGGCAAGATGCCGGTGCTGCGCCACGGCGACGTCGAGCTGTTCGAGTCCAAGGCGATCGCGACCTATCTCGACAAGGTGTTCCCCGCCCCGTTCGTGCTGCCGTCAGATCCGAAGCTGCTGGCGCTTACCGAGCAGTGGGTGTCGCTGGTCAACACGCTGATCGATCGCACGATCATCCGCACCTATCTCTTCGCCTACATCGCTCCCGGCACGCCCGACGGCTCTCCGAACCGCGCGACGATCGAGGCCGTGATGCCGGCGCTCCGGGAACAGGTCGCGGTGCTCGACAAGGCGGTGGCAAGGGGCCATCTGGTCGGCGACTCTTTTACCCTGGCCGACATCAACCTGATGCCGCTGCTGCATCGCCTGAAGATCCCGCCGGAAGGCGCGGCGGCGCTCGCGTCGGCCACGCATCTCAGCGCCTACTACGATCGGCACGCGCATAGACCGAGCTTCGTCCGCACCGAACCACCCGCCGGCGCTCCCCGCAGGGCCGCCTGAATTGAGCGAAACTATGTGCCGCATTTACCAGAATTAGTCCCCGTTCGCCTTGCGGGATAATCCTCCCGCCAGTAGTTTCGCGGCCGTTTCGTCACCCGCCCGAAGGAGGCGTCAGCGTTATGGCGTTCATTGCCGACCGTCTTGGCCGCATCAAGCCCTCTCCGACCAATGCCGCGCAGGGCAAGTTCCTGGAGATGAAGGCGGCGGGCAAGGACGTCATCGGCCTTGCCGCCGGTGAGCCCGACATGCCGACGCCCGACCACGTCAAGGAAGCGGGCATCGCGGCGATCCGCAACAACGACACCAAGTACACTGCGGTGCCGGGCACGCCGGCGCTGCGCCAGGCGATCGTCGCCAAGATGAAGCGCGACCATGGCCTCGACTACAAGCCCTCCCAGACCGTCGTCACCTCGGGCGGCAAGCAGATCATCTTCAACGCGATGCTCGCCACGCTCAATCCCGGCGACGAGGTCATCATCCCGGCGCCGTACTGGGTTTCGTATCCGGAGATGGTGATGTTCGGCGACGGCACGCCGGTGATCGTGCAGTGCTCGGAGGCGAACGGCTTCAAGCTGCGTCCCGAGGATCTCGATCGCGCGATCACGCCCAAGACCAAGTGGCTGATCCTGAACTCGCCCTCCAACCCGACCGGTGCGGCCTACACCAAGGCCGACCTGCGGGCGCTGTGCGACGTGCTGCTGAAGCATCCGCAGGTCCACATCCTGACCGACGACATGTACGAGAAGCTCGTCTACGACGACTTCCAGTTCGCGACGCCGGCCGAGGTCGAGCCCAAGCTCTACGACCGCACGCTCACCATGAACGGCGTGTCGAAGGCCTACAGCATGACCGGCTGGCGCATCGGCTACGCCGCCGGGCCGCAGAAGCTGATCGATGCGATGATCACGGTGCAAAGCCAGAGCACCTCGAACGCCTCGTCGATCAGCCAGGCGGCGTCGGTCGCGGCGCTCAACGGCCCGACCGATTTCATCGCCAGGAACGTCGCCGTCTTCAAGCAGCGCCGCGACCTGATCGTGTCGATGCTGAACCAGACCAAGGGCCTGAAGTGCCCGCGGCCGGAAGGCGCATTCTACGTCTATCCGTCGTGCGCCGGCACGATCGGCAAGAAGACGCCGGAAGGCAAGGTGATCAAGGACGACACCGACTTCGTGAACTACCTGCTCGAGGCCGAGGGCCTGTCGGTGGTGCAGGGCTCGGCGTTCGGCCAGGGGCCGGCGTTCCGCATCTCCTATGCGACCGCGACCGAGCTTCTCGAAGAAGCGGGCCGCCGCATCCAGCGCGCCTGCGCCGCCCTGTCGTAATCGCGGGCGCATCACGATATCCAGCGGCCGGCCCCGAGTGGCCGGCCGTTCTGTTTTTGAGAGTTTGGCGTAATGAGTACCGCGGTCGTCGAGAGGGAGAGACAGAAGGAGAGCGAGGGCGAGGGACTGCCGCCGGCGCGCCGCGTATGGGTGATGCTGGCGGTGGTGTGCGGTGTCTCCCTGATGAGCCTCGACAGCGCCATCGCCAACATCGCGCTCCCCACCATTGCCCGAGACCTCGCGGCGAGCGAGTCGACCACGGTGTGGGTGGTCAATGCCTACCAGCTCGGCTCGGTGCTCTGCCTGTTGCCGGCGGCGGCGCTCGGCGAAATCCTCGGCTTGAAGAAGGTCTATGCCGTTGGGCTCGTCGTCTCACCCTGTCGTCGCTTGCGTGCGCGCTCGCGCCGTCGCTTGGACTGCTGATCGTGGCGCGGCTGGCACAGGGTGTCGGCTGCGCCTGCATCGCCGCGATCGGCCCTGCCGTGGTTCGCGACATCTATCCGCGCCGGCTGATCGGCGTCGGAATCTCCATGGTGGCGCTGTCGGTCGCAGTCGGCGGCGCGGCCGGCCCGACCATCGCCTCGCTGATCCTGTCCGTCGCGAACTGGCCGTGGCTGTTCCTGGTCAATCTTCCCGTAGGGATGGTCGCGGTGCCGCTGTTCGTCAGCCTGGCGCGGCCCGGCAAGCCGCAACGGCGGCCGTTCGACCTCGTCGCGACGGTGCTGGGCGCGATGGCGCTCGGGCCGCTGCTGGTCGGCGTCGACACGCTCGGCAGCGGCCGGCACACGCTGGCGCTGGGCGAGATTGCACTCGGTCTCGTCTGCGGCGCGCTGCTGGCGTGGCATCAGGTCGGCCGTCCGAACGCGCTGCTGCCGCTCGATCTGCTGAAGATTCCGCTGCTCTCGCTCTCGGTGGTGACTTCAATCTGCTCCTACTCGGCGCAGATACTGGCCTACGTCTCGCTGCCGTTCCTGTTCGAGACGGTGATGCATCGCTCCCAGGTGGCGACCGGCCTGCTGGTCACGCCGTGGCCGCTGATGATCGTCATCGCCGCGCCGATCGCGGGACGCCTCAGCGCGCACTATCCGGCAGCGATCTTGAGTAGCATCGGCCTCGCCGTCATGGCGGTGGGACTCGGCCTGCTCGCCGCAATGCCGGACCAGCCGGCGGACTGGAGCATTGCCTGGCGAATGGCGCTGTGCGGCGTGGGCTTCGGCTTCTTCCAGACGCCCAACAACGCGACCATTCTGACCGCTGGGCCGCCCAGCCGCTCGGGCGCAGCCGGCGGCATCCTGGCGGTCGCGCGTACGCTCGGCTGGTGTATCGGCTCGGCGCTGGTGACCTTGATCTTCGCGGTGTCGCCAACGGGCGCGACGATCCGGTGCCTCGGCGTCGCCTGCGGCTTCGCTGCCGTCGGCGCGCTCGTCAGCGTCTCACGCGGCGCGGTGAGACGGCGTTGATCGCTCAGTCCTTGGCGTCGGCGGCGACCTGGACCTTGATCATCTTGTCGGGGTTCGCGGGCGGCTCGCCCTTCTTGATCTTGTCGACGTGCTCCATGCCCGACGTCACCTTGCCCCACACCGTGTACTGCCCATCGAGGAAGTTGGCGTCCTTGAAGCAGATGAAGAACTGGCTGCGCGCGCTGTTGGGATCGTTGGTGCGCGCCATCGACACGGCGCCGCGGCCATGCGGCTCCTTGCTGAATTCGGCCGGCAGGCGCTCGCCCATGCCGCCCATGCCGGTGCCGTCGGGATCGCCGGTCTGGGCCATGAAGCCGTCGATCACGCGATGGAACACGACGCCGTCGTATTTGCCGTCGCGCGCCAGCTTCTTGATCTGGGCGACGTGCTTGGGCGCCAGGTCGGGCCGCATCTCGATCACCACCCGGCCGTCCTTCAGGTCGATGTAGAGCGTGTTTTCCTTGTCCATGGTTCCTACTCCTTCACGTCGGCCGCGACACGGACGCGGATCATCTTGTCCTGAGGCGGCGGCACGGCACCCGATTTCGGATCGCCCTTCTTGATCTGGTCGACGCACTCCATGCCCTTGGTCACCTTGCCCCACACCGTGTACTGGCGATCGAGGAAGTTCGAATCCTTGAGCACGATGAAAAACTGGCTGCGCGCGCTGTTGGGATCGCTGGTGCGCGCCATCGAGACGGCGCCGCGCACATGCGGCTCCTTGCTGAACTCCGCCGGGAGCTTGTCGCCCATGCCGCCCATGCCGGTACCGTCGGGGTCGCCGGTCTGGGCCATGAAGCCCGCGATCACACGATGGAAGACGATGCCGTCGTACTTGTGCTCGCGGGCTAGCTTCTTGATCTGGGCGACGTGCTTGGGCGCCAGATCGGGCCGCATCTCGATGACCACCCGGCAATTGTCCTTGAGGTCGATATAAAGCGTGTTCTCCGGGTCCGCCGCAACGGCGCTCGCCGAGGCCAGCAGCACGAGGAGGAAGGCGGGCAGGGCCAGACGCATGACATCTCCTGTGGAGGGCCGAGGGCCGCGCGACCATACTGGCGGCACCCCGAAAGACAAGCAGCGAATATTTCCATTCGGGCGTGCAAATTGCCGTAGCGCTTGCCGATGGGCTGGTCGAACCGCCCCATCCACCCGATCTTTCGTCAACTGCGGGCTGTCGGTCTTCATCGAGCGCGGCGGCACGCTGCACGCGGTCGACGAAGTGTTCCGCGACGAGGCGCACCTCAACGAGTTGTCCCGCGCCGCACGCGCCATCGGGTCCGGTATTGACCATGCGCCGCGCCGATCCGGGAGAGGCGACGCTCGACAAGCTGGTGACAGCCGGTGCGATCGATCGGCTGTTGCCGGCGTGCTGCGGCTGGGCGCCCGTGCACGGTTCAACATGCTGGTGATCGGCCCGCAATAACTGCGGCAAGACCGCGCTTCTAGTGGCGCGCATCGATCGCGTGGACGGCGCGTTTCGCGTGGTGACGATCGAGGACGCGACCGGCACGATGATCTTCCGCCACGAGAACGGCAAGCTGGCGCGCGGCGCGCCCACATTTGCCGCCAGCCTGCAAGCACGCGGACACGGCGTAACCCTGTCCAAGTTGTTGACATAGAAGGCTCGGTGCGACCGGCCGCCACATACCGACGGGCCTCGAAAACCCGTTACCACCAACTCCTATATCTGGTACTAACCGCTTTGAATTGCGGGGGATTTTGCCAATCGGAAGATTCCTCGCACGAATGCGGGCTTAGGGGACGAACGTATGGTCGGCACGCGGTGGTTAGGCACGTTTATCGGATCGCTGCTGGCGACCCTCGGCCTTGCGGGTAGCGCATTCGCCCAGGCGAAGGTGCCGGTGATCGGCATCCCGCACGACTGGCAGATGGGCTTCCCCGACTCCTTTACGCCGGTCCAGCAGCACCTCGCGTCGCTGCACGACCTGCTGCTGGTGATCATCACCCTGATCTCGCTGTTCGTGCTGGCTCTGCTGCTCTACGTGGTCTTCCGCTTCCACGTCTCGCGCAACCCGACGCCGAGCACGATCACCCACAACACGGTGCTGGAGATCGCCTGGACGATCATCCCAATCCTGATCCTGGTGGTGATCGCGATTCCGTCCTTCCGGCTGCTGTACTACGGCGACAAGGCGCCGGACGCGGCGATGACGGTCAAGGTGACCGGCCACCAGTGGTACTGGCAGTACGAATACCCCGATCAAGGGAATGTCTCGATCGACAGCCGCATGCTGGCCGAGGCCGACCGCGTGAAGCAGAAGCCGCAGGAGCCGCGCCTGCTGGCAGTCGACAACGAGATGGTGATCCCCGCCAACACGGTGATCCGCGTCATCGGCACCGGCGCCGACGTCATGCATGGATGGACGGTCTGGGGCTTCGGCATCAAGAAGACGGTGATCCCGGGCCGGCTCAACGAGGGATGGATCGAGGTCCCCAAGGAAGGAATCTACTTCGGCCAGTGCTCGCAGATCTGCGGGCAGGACCACAACTACATGCCGATCGCTGTAAAGGTGGTCTCCAAGGCCGACTTCGACTCGTGGGTTGCGGAGAAGAAGAAGGCTGC
This sequence comes from Pseudomonadota bacterium, assembly GCA_018240745.1. Classification (GTDB taxonomy): domain Bacteria; phylum Pseudomonadota; class Alphaproteobacteria; order Reyranellales; family Reyranellaceae; genus Reyranella. The sequence continues at coordinate 44,714 of JAFEFF010000186.1, read as the reverse complement.
CGGGCTGCTGCCCGCGACCGATCTTGCTTCGGCTTCCATGACCCCCGACAACCGCTAAGCGCTCCGCAGGAGACGAACAATGGCCACCGCGCACGGCGCCGCCGCCCACCACGACGACCACCACACCCCGCACGGCATCACCCGCTGGCTGTACAGCACGAACCACAAGGACATCGGTACGATGTACCTGGTGTTCGCGATCATCGCCGCCTTCATCGGCGCCATCTTCTCGGTGGTGATGCGTCTCGAGCTGCTGCAGCCCGGCGTGCAGTACTTCCACACCGCCGACGGCACGCCCGACGGACACTTCTGGCAGACGATCGTGACCGCGCACGGCCTGACCATGGTGTTCTTCGTCGTCATGCCGGCGCTGATCGGCGGGTTCGGCAACTGGTTCGTGCCGCTGATGATCGGCGCGCCGGACATGGCCTTCCCGCGCATGAACAACATCAGCTTCTGGCTGCTGCCGCCGGCCTTCATCCTGCTGCTGCTATCAGCCGTCATCGGCGGCGGCGTCGGCACCGGCTGGACGATCTATCCGCCGCTGACCATCCAGCAGGGCGCGGGCATGGACATGGTGATCTTCTCGCTGCACCTCGCGGGCGCCAGCTCGATCCTGGGCGCGATCAACTTCATCACCACGATCTTCAACATGCGTGCGCCGGGCATGACCTTGCACCGCATGCCGCTGTTCGCCTGGTCGATCCTGGTGACGGCGTTCCTGCTGCTGCTCGCCCTGCCGGTCCTGGCCGGCGCGATCACCATGCTGCTGACCGACCGCAACTTCGGCACGCACTTCTTCGATCCGGCCGGCGGCGGTGACCCGACGCTGTTCCTGCACCTCTTCTGGTTCTTCGGCCATCCCGAGGTGTACATCATGATCCTGCCGGCCTTCGGCATCGTCAGCCACATCGTCTCGACCTTCTCCAAGAAGCCGATCTTCGGCTACCTGGGCATGGCCTATGCGATGGTGGCGATCGGCGTCGTCGGCTTCGTCGTGTGGGCGCATCACATGTTCACGGTCGGCATGGACGTCGACACCCGCGCCTACTTCGTCGCCGCGACGATGGTGATCGCGGTGCCGACCGGCGTGAAGATCTTCTCGTGGATCGCCACGATGTGGGGCGGCTCGATCCGCCTCGAGATCCCGATGCTGTGGGCGATCGGCTTCATCTTCCTGTTCACCGTCGGCGGCGTGACGGGCGTGGTGCTTGCCAATGCCGGCGTCGACTACGCTCTGCACAACACCTACTACGTGATCGCGCACTTCCACTACGTGCTGTCGCTCGGCGCCGTCTTCGGCATGTTCGCCGGCTTCTACTACTGGTTCCCGAAGATGTGCGGTCGCATGTATCCGGAATGGGCGGCGCAGGTGCACTTCTGGACGATGTTCATCGGCGTGAACCTGACCTTCTTCCCGATGCATTTCTCGGGCCTCGCCGGCATGCCGCGCCACTACCTCGACTATCCCGACGCGATGGCGCACTGGAACTTCATCTCGTCGATCGGCGCGTTCATCTCGTTCGGCTCGACCGTCTTCTGGCTGATCTTCGTGGTGTTCGGCACCATATTCGCCGGCCGCCGCGTCGCGGCGAACTACTGGGGCGAGGGTGCGACGACGCTGGAATGGACCGTGGCCTCGCCGCCGCCGTTCCACACCTTCGAAGAGCTGCCGCATATCTCGCCGACGGCTCACCACTGACAGGGACCGCAGCGAGGGCGCCCCAGCGGCGCCTTCGCCTTGAATAGGACAATGACCGACAGCGCACAGACTCTTTGGACGACGACCGGGCCGGCGCGCGTGCGCGACTACGTCGACTTGCTGAAGCCGCGCGTGATGTCGCTCGTGGTTTTCACCGGCCTCGTCGGCGTGATGATCGCGCCGGCGCATATCCATCCGTTCGAGGCGTTCCTCGCCGTGCTGGCGATCGCGCTCGGCTCGGGCGCGGCCGGCTGCATCAACATGTGGTTCGAGCGCGACCTCGACGCCCTGATGGCACGCACCGCCAACCGGCCGCTGCCGGCCGGCCGGGTCGAGCCCGACGATGCGCTGGGCCTCGGCATCCTGCTGTCGATCTTCTCGGTGCTGCTGATGGCGCTGGCGACCAACTTCGTCGCCGCCGCGCTGCTAACCGCGGCGATCCTGTTCTACGTCTTCATCTACACGATCTGGCTGAAGCGCCGCACGCCGCAGAACATCGTGATCGGCGGCGCTGCCGGCGCCTTCCCGCCGATGATCGGCTGGGCCGCCGTCACCGGCGACGTCAGCGCCGTCGGCCTCGCGCTGTTCCTGCTGATCTTCCTGTGGACTCCGCCGCACTTCTGGGCGCTCGCACTCTATCGCAGTGAGGACTATCGCCGCGCCGGCGTGCCGATGCTGCCGGTGGTGGCGGGCCCGCGCGCAACCAAGCGGCAGATGCTGGTCTACACGTTGATGCTGGTGCCGGTGGCGCTCGCCCCGACTCTGCTCGGCGCGGTCGGCTGGCTGTACGGGGCGGTCGCGGTGGCGCTCAGCGTCGTCTTCATCGGCTACGCCGTCGCGGTCTTGCTTGCGCCGGACGACCGCCGCGGCCACGGCCCCGCCAAGCGCATGTTCAAGTTCTCGCTGTTGTACCTGGCGGTTCTGTTCGCGGCACTGCCGATCGACCGGCTGCTGCTGGGATGAGCGCCATGGCCGACCACAACCGCCGTCCCGGCGACACCGACCGCCACCGCCAGCAGCGGAGCAAGAACCTGTTCATGCTCTTCTTTCTGCTGTCGCTTGCCGCCATCTTCTTCGGCCTCACCATCGTGCGTATGGGAGGCAAGGGTTGATGGACAGGAACGCCCGCATGGCTTGGACGCTCGTGCTGGTGACGGCCGGCATGCTGGGGCTCGCCTACGCCGCCGTGCCGCTCTACCAGGCCTTCTGCAAGGCGACGGGCTTCGCCGGCACGCCGCTGGTCGCGCAGTCGGACGACCGTCCGGTGATCAAGCGTACCGTGACGGTGCGCTTCGACACCAACGTCGATCCCAACCTGTCGTGGCGCTTCGAGCCGGAGCAGCGTGAGGTCAAGGTCCATCTCGGCGAGGAGAAGCTGGTCTTTTTCCGCGCCACCAACCTCTCGCAGCGACCGATCGTCGGCACCGCGACCTACAACGTCACGCCTGAGCGCACCGCCGGGTGGTTCAACAAGATCCAGTGCTTCTGCTTCACCGAGCAGCTTCTGAAGCCCGGCCAGACGGTCGACATGCCCGTCGTGTTCTTCGTCGACTCCGACATGGACAAGGATCGGCGCTACGACGACATCAACACCATCACGCTGTCGTACACGTTCTACGAATCGAAGACGCAGCGCGCCAAGACCTTGCTCGGCGGTGAGTCCGCCGGCGAATCCGGAAAGGGGAGCTGAACCAATGGCCGATACGCACGGCGCACCGAAGCATCCATACCATCTGGTCGATCCCAGCCCGTGGCCGGCGCTCGGTGCGCTCGGCGCCTTCCTGCTGTTCTTCGGGGCCGTTCTGGGGATGCACCCCGACATACTGGGCAAGGGCGTCGAGAGCGCCCTCAAGTCGGTCGAGTGGTGGGTCATCGCCCCGGGCCTGCTGATCATCCTGGCGGTGATGTACTGGTGGTGGAGCGACGTCATCGTCGAATCGCGCAAGTACCACACCGCGGTGGTCCAACTCGGCCTGCGCTACGGCATGATCCTGTTCATCGCCTCGGAGGTGCTGTTCTTCGCCGCCTTCTTCTGGGCGTTCTTCGACTCCTCGATCTATCACTCGGGGCCCGAGATGCCGCTGCGCACCGAGGCCAATGGCGGCATGTGGCCGCCCAAGGGCGTGACGGTGATCGCGCCATTCGACCTGCCGTTCATGAACACGCTGATCCTGCTGCTGTCGGGCACCACGGTGACCTGGGCGCACCATTCGATCCTCGAGGGCAATCAGCGCGACGCGGTGCGCGGCCTTGCGCTGACAGTCCTGCTCGGCCTCTGCTTCACCGGCATCCAGGCCTTCGAGTATTTCCACGCGCCGTTCGGCTTCCGTGACAACATCTACTCGTCGACCTTCTTCATGGCGACCGGCTTCCACGGTTTCCACGTGATGGTCGGGACGACCTTCCTGATCGTCTGCCTGATCCGGGCGATGAAGGGCCAGTTCAAGCCCGACCAGCACTTCGGCTTCGAGGCCGCGGCCTGGTACTGGCATTTCGTCGACGTGGTCTGGCTGTTCCTGTTCTTCTGCATCTACTGGTGGGGCTCGGGCAACGCGCCGATCGCGCACCACTGACCGCGGCAGAAGCGCTATGATTGCAACCGCCGGGCATGTCCCGGCGGTTTGTCTTTTGGAGGAGATACCCCTGTCCAACTGGCCCCAACCGTCGCCGATCAACGTCGCCCTGCGCGGAGTCTGCCCACGCTGCGGCCGGGGCAAGCTGTTCCGCGGCCTGTTGACGGTCGTCGAGCGCTGCCCCGTGTGCGGCCTCGACCTGCGCGCGCACGACGCGGGCGACGGGCCGGCAGTGTTCGTGATCCTGGGACTGGGCGCTGTCATGATGATGCTGGTCTTCTGGGTCGAGTTCCGCTTCGAGCCGCCGTGGTGGGTGCACGTCGCCCTGTGGGTGCCGTTCAGCATAGCGGCGGCGGTGTGGCTGCTCCGGCTGCTCAAGGCGCTGCTGATCAACCAGCAATACGTCCACCGCTCGACCGCGCTGGAGGAATGATGTTCAAGCTGCGGCCGCTGTTCTGGCCCACCGCGATGATGCTGCCGATCGTGGTGTTCGCGCTCGGCCTCTCCGCCTGGCAGATGGAACGGCGGGAGTGGAAGTGGGGCATCCTCGATCGCATCGCTCACAATCAGGCGGCGACGCCGATGCCGTTCGACGAGCTGATCAAGGGCGATCCGTTGCGTTGGGAGTATGGCCGCGTGCGCATTGCCGGCACGCTGCTCAACGACAGGGAATACTATCTCGCAGCGCGCAGCCTGAAGGACGATGTCGGCCTCCAGGTCGTGACGCCGCTCAGAACCGACGACGGCACGATCGTGCTGTTCGACCGCGGCTTTGTCCCGTCGGAGAAGAAGGACCCGAAGACGCGGGCCGCCGGGCAGCCGAGCGGCCGGGTCGAGCTGACCGGCATCGTGCGGCGCAGCCAGGTGAAGCGGTACTTCGCCCCCGACAACGACCCGGCAAGGGACTTCTGGTTCCATGTCGACGTGCCGCTGATGCGCGAGATGGCGGGAGGCAAGCCCGACCCGGTGCTCGACAGCTTCTTCCTCGAGGCTGACGCGACGCCCAATCCCGGCGGCCTGCCGATCGGCGGACAGACCCGGCTCGACATTCCCAACGACCACCTGCAGTACGCCATCACCTGGTTCCTGATCGCGGTGGCGGGAATCGGCGTGTATCTCTCCTACCACTGGGAGAACGGGCGGCTGACGGTGAACGGCCGCACCAAGGTCAAGAAAGCATGATCGCCAACGATCCCTATGCCGAGCTGGAGCGCCGCTTCGCCCGCATGAGCGCGGTGAGTCGCGCCGGCGCGATCCTCAACTGGGACCGCTCGACCATGATGCCGGACGGCGCGAGCGAGGACCGCGCCGACCAGCTCGCGACGCTGGGCGTGATCGCCCACGGCATGATGACCGCGCCCGACATGGCGGAGCTGCTGTCGCGCGCCGAGGGCGGCAAGGCCGGCCTCGATCCGTGGCGCGCTGCCAACCTGCGCGAGATGCGCCACGCCTGGATCCACGACAACGCGCTGCCGGCGGACCTCGTCGAGGCCCGTGCGCGCGCCTCGTCGGCCTGCGAGATGGTGTGGCGCGAGGCCAGGAGGAACGCCGACTACAAGGCCCTGCTGCCGACGCTCACAGAGGTCGTGACCATCGCCAAGCGGGTCGGCGAGGCCAAGGCCGCCGCGCTCGGGCTGTCGCTATACGATGCGCTGCTCGACGAGTACGAGCCGGGCGGCCGATGCCAGCGCATCGACACGCTGTTCGGCGAGCTCGAGGCCTTCCTGCCGGCGATGCTGCCGCGGGTGATGGAGCGCCAGAAGCAGAGGGGTGCGGAGCTACCGCTCGATGGCCCGTTTCCGGTCGAGGCGCAGCGCAAGCTCGGCCTCGAGATGGCGGGCGCGCTGGGCTTCGACTTCCATCACGGCCGGCTCGACGTCTCGGCACATCCCTTCACCGGCGGCACCGCCGACGATGTGCGCATCACCACGCGCTACGACGAAGCCGATTTCACCCGCGCCCTGATGGGCGTGGTGCATGAGACCGGCCATGCGCTGTACGAGGCCGGTCGGCCGCGTGACTGGCGCCGCCAGCCGGTCGGCAATGCGCGCGGCATGGTGCTGCACGAGAGCCAGTCGCTGCTGATGGAGATGCAGGCGTGCCGCTCCGATGCGTTCGTGGCCTTCGCTGCTGCGCGGATACGCGAGGCGTTCGGCAAATCGGGCCCGGCATGGGAAGCCGGCAACATCCATCGCATCTACACGCGCGTCGAGCCGGGCTTCATCCGCGTCGACGCCGACGAGGTGACGTATCCGCTCCACATTATGCTGCGCTATCGGCTCGAGCGCGCGGTGCTGGCGGGCGACCTGGCGCTCGCGGATTTGCCGGCGGCCTGGAACGACGGCATGAAGGAACTGCTGGGCATCGTGCCGCCCAACGACGCGGTCGGTTGCCTGCAAGACATCCATTGGCCGGACGGCGCGTGGGGCTACTTCCCGACCTATACCCTGGGGGCGCTGGCGGCGGCGCAGCTCTTTGCGGCGGTGCGCAAGGCCGTGCCGGACTTGATGGGCTCGATCGGCAAGGGCGATTTCGCCCCCTTGCTGGCCTGGCTTCGTACCAATGTGCACGGCAAAGGCTCGCTCGCCGATACGGATACGATCCTGTCGCAGGCCACCGGGTCGCCCCTCGGCACGGCCGCCTTCAAGGCCCATCTGGAAAGCCGCTATCTGACAGCGTAAGAGAAAGGCCATGCTCGACCTTCGCCCCAACTGCGAATGCTGTGACAAGGATCTGCCGAACGGCGCTCCTGACGCGCTGATCTGCACGTTCGAATGCACGTTCTGCGCCGACTGCGCCAACGGCCGCCTGGGCGGCGCCTGCCCCAACTGCGGCGGCGACCTGGTGAAGCGGCCGACCCGGCCCGAGCGCATGCTGGCCAAGTACCCGGCCTCGACCAAGCGCGTGAAGAAGGACCATGCGGCCTGCAAGCAGGTCGCCTGAACCCGCAATGAACTACATCAGCACCCGCCACGGCTCGGCCCTGGGAGCCGGGGGGAGCCCGGCACCGCTCGGCTTCGAGGACGTCATGCTCGCAGGCCTGGCGCGCGATGGCGGCCTCTACCTGCCGGCCGAGTGGCCGCAGCTCTCTACGGCCGACATTGCGGCGATGAAGGGCAAGCCCTATCGCGAGGTCGCCTATCGCGTGATGCAGCCGTTCGTCGGCGGCGCCTTCGACGAGATGACCTTCCGCCGGCTGATCGCCGAGGCTTACGCCTCGTTCGACGCGGCCGACGTGGCGCCGCTGAAGTCGCTCGACGGCAACCTGCATCTGCTCGAGCTGTTTCACGGTCCGACGCTCGCCTTCAAGGATGTGGCGTTGCAGCTGCTCGGCCTGATGCTCGACCACACGCTGCTCCAGCGCGGCCACCACGCGACCATCGTCGGCGCGACGTCGGGCGACACCGGCTCGGCGGCGATCGAGGCGGTGCGCGACCGGCGCAGCATCGACATCTTCATGCTCCATCCGCGCGGCCGGGTGAGCGAGGTGCAGCGCCGGCAGATGACGACGGTGCTGGCGCCCAACGTCCACAACATTGCCATCCAGGGCACGTTCGACGACTGCCAGGATCTGGCCAAGGCCTGCTTCAACGATTTGGCGTTCCGGGATCGTCACGCGCTGACCGCCGTGAACTCGATCAACTTCGCGCGGGTGATGGCGCAGATCGTCTATTACTTCTGGGCGGCGCTGAAGCTCGGCGCGCCGGACGTGCCGGTGGCCTTCACCGTGCCGAGCGGCAACTTCGGAAACGTCTATGCCGGCTACGCTGCGAAGCAGATGGGCCTGCCGGTGTCGCATCTCGTGGTCGCGACCAACACCAACGACATTCTGGCACGCTTCCTCGAGACGGGCGCGATGACCATCTCGGACGTCGTGCCGACCTACAGCCCGAGCATGGATATCCAGATTTCGAGCAACTTCGAGCGCCTGCTGTTCGATCTTTATGGCCGCGACGGCAGGACGCTGGCCGACGCGATGACCGCCTTTCGCAGTACCGGCACGCTGAAGGTCGGCGCGAATGCGCTCGGCGGCGTGCGTGAAGTGTTCGATGCCGGCCGGCTGGACGATGCGGGCACGCTCGCCGCCATCGCCGACTGCCGCAAGCGCTATGGCGAGACGCTCGATCCACACACTGCCGTCGGCTATGCCGTGGCGCAGCATCATCGGCGCGACCCCAGGATACCGATGGTGGTGCTGGCAACAGCGCATCCCGCCAAGTTCCCCGACGCGGTGCAGAAGGCGACCGGCGAGCGACCGGCCTTGCCGCCGCGGCTGGCCGACCTGTTCCAGCGCACCGAGCGGGTCGACGGCCTGCCGAACGACATCGCGGCGCTGAAGGAGCTGATCGATGATCGCATGGCCGCCCGGGAGCAGCCGATGCGGGTGCGCATATGAGCGAGGTCAAGGTCACCACGCTGGCGAACGGCTTGCGTGTCGCGGTCGACGAGATGCCGGAGGTCGAATCCGCCTCGCTCGGCATCTGGGTCGCCTGCGGTACGCGGCATGAATCGGCCGAGCTCAATGGCATGGCGCACATGCTGGAACACATGGCCTTCAAGGGCACCAGGACTCGCTCGGCGCGCGCCATCGCCGAGGAGATCGAGAATGTCGGCGGCAGCCTGAACGCCTACACCGGCCGGGAGATCACCGCCTACCACGCCTCGGTGCTGAAGGAGGACGTGGGCCTCGGCGTCGAGATGGTGGCCGACATCCTGCGCAACTCGGTGTTCGATCCCGACGAGCTGCAGCGCGAGCGTGGCGTGATCCTGCAGGAGATCGGCCAGGCGCTCGACACACCCGACGACCTGATCTTCGACCAGTTCCAGGAGACCGCGCTGCCCGACCAGCCGCTCGGGCGGCCGGTGCTGGGCACCGCCGACTCGGTCGAGGCGATTGGACGCGATGATTTGTTCGGCTTCCTGGCGCGCCACTACACGGCTTCGAACATGGTGCTGTCGGCCGCCGGCCGCGTGCAGCACGACCAGATCGTCGAGCTGGCGGAGAAGCATTTCGGCTCGGTGCCGCGCACGCCGGCCAATGCCGGGACGCCGGCTCCGCTCGCCTATGTCGGCGGCGACGGCCGCGAGGTGCGCACGCTTGAGCAGGTCCATCTGGTGCTCGGCTGCCGCGGCATCGGCTATCGCGATCCCGACTACTACGCGACCGCGGTCTATGCGACGCTGTTCGGCGGCGGCATGTCCTCGCGCCTGTTCCAGCGCATCCGCGAGGAGCGCGGGCTGGTCTACGGGATTCATTGCTTCAATGCGGCCTATGCCGACGGCGGCCTGTTCGGCATCTATGCCGGCACGGGCGAGGAGGATCTCGCCGAGCTGGTCCCGGTCGTCTGCGAGGAATTCGCCGGTGTCGCCGATTCGCTCAGCGAGCAGGAGCTGATCCGCGCCCGCAACCAGATCAAGGCCGGTACGCTGATGGCGCTCGAATCGAGCGGCTCGCGCTGCGAGCAGGCTGCGCGCCACCTGCTGATCCACGGCCGGCCGATCCCCTACGCCGAGATCGTCTCCCGTATCGAGGCGGTCGACCAGGAGGCGGTGCGCAGCGTCGCGCGGCGGTTGCTGCAGGGCACGCTGACGCTCGCCGCGCTGGGGCCGATCGAGGAGCTCGAATCTCTGGAGAGGATCGCCGCTCGTTTGGCAGCGTAATCATCGGACCGAGCCACCCCAGTGGCGCTCATCCTCGTTCGTACAACAATCCATGAGCGCCACTGGGGTAGCGCGGTCCGATGAGGTTATTTCTTGTCGGCCGCGACCGGGGTGGTGGTGTGGCTCGCCATGCTGATGACGCCCTGCGAGACCGCCGGGGGGGCCGACTTCGCGCGCGGCGGTACGCCGATCGCAGCGCGCTGGCGGACCGCCGTCACCTCGCTGGAATGGCGGATCAGGTTGTAGCGCAGCGCGGTGTAGAGGTTCACCGGGAACGGCATGTTGGCATCGAAGTCGATGATCAGCACGACGCGCGTTTCCGTTGTCTGATTCTTGACCCAGTGCTCGCGCGTGTCGTCGAACACCAGCGGCACGCCTTCCTCCCAGAAGAAGTGGTGGCCGCCGAGCTCGATCCAGCAATCCTCCGGTGTCGTCGGCACGATCAGCGGATAGTGGAAGCGGATCACGCCTGCCGCCGATCCGCGGTGCGGGGTGATCTCGGCGCCGCCCTGCAGGATCGAAAACAGGGCGGTGTGCACGCCGGGGATGCGCGAGATCGCCTCGTAGGTGTCGGGCACAGCCGCGGTGTTCTCCTTGATCTCGTGGCCCCAAATCTTGAGCAGGAAGGTGCGCCAGGCGCGGCCCGGCACGAACAGGTCGCGCGGATGGACCTCATGCAGCGCCGGAATTTCGTCGTGGTGATCGAGCAGGTACTGCAGGTCGGCCTTGATCTTGTCGTGGCTCTTCTTGAGCTCGCCCAGTACCGGGAACGCCCGGACGGCCTCCTCGCCGCCCAGCGGCAGCTTGGGCATGCGGCGCAGGATCATGTCCGACATGCGGAGGTTGAAGTTCTCGATCGGCTCCTGCGGGACCCAGATGTTCTTGGTCAGGTAGAAGCGGCCCTTCTGGCCGACGCTGGGATTGTCGCTGGCTTGCATGGCGGGGAACTTCTTACGTCGGGATGCTGTTTTCAAGGCACTGAATTGACGCGACTAGCGTAAAATCTTACGCCAACTCATGGAAAACATGTAACAATTCTGCGCACAGGGCTACACTTCCGGACCGATGTTTCGCTTCGCCGACGTTCCGATCTCGCTTTCGGGAATGACCCGCATCCAGGGCAGGAAGGTGTTTTTGCGGGCGCCCACCATGGAAGACTGGCCGGAATGGGCCGAATTGCGCGCCCGCAGCCGCGCTTTCCTGACGCCATGGGAGCCGACTTGGCCTGACGATTCGCTGGGCCGCGACCATTTCCGCCGCCGGCTTCGCCAGCAGATCCGCGAATGGCGGGCGGGCGAGGCGTACGGGCTGTTCGTATTCCTCAACGACAAGCGCCGTCTGGTCGGCGGCATCAACCTCAGCAACGTCCGCCGCGGCGTCGCCCAGGCCGCCTCGGTCGGCTACTGGATGGGCCAGCCCTATGCCGGCCAGGGCCTGATGACCGACGCCCTGCGCGCCACTCTGCCGTTCGTGTTCGACGAGTTGCGCCTGCACCGGTTGGAGGCCGCCTGCCTGCCGCACAACGAGCCCTCCAAGGCGGTGCTGTCCAAGGTCGGATTCCACGAGGAAGGGCTGGCGCGGCAGTACCTGCGCATCAACGGCCAGTGGGCCGACCACCTGCTGTTTGCCCTGCTGCGCGCCGACTACGATGCTCTGTTGAGAGCGAGCCGCTGATGCGCAACCTCACGCCCGAGACCATCACCAACGCCTTCGCCGAGTATGCCAGGAACGCGCCCTCGGCCCGCACCCGCCAGTTGCTGGTGAGCCTGGCCGGCCACCTGCACAGTTTCGTGCGCGAGAACAGCCTCACCCAGGCCGAGTGGGGCGCTGCGATCGACGCGCTTACCCGGGCGATGAAGTTCACCGACGACAAGCGCAACGAATACATCCTGTTCTCCGACCTGCTCGGCGTGTCGTCGCTGGTCGACATGGTGAACGCGGCCAAGACCGGTACGCCCTCGTCCGTGCTGGGCCCGTTCCATATCGAAGGCGCGCCCGAGCTGCCCAACGGCGGAGACCTGTGGAAGGGCCAGGTCGGCGAGCCGCTGGTGGTGAGCGGCAGGATCGCCGACGCCCAAGGCACACCGGCCAAGGGGACGGTCCTGGCGCTGTGGCAGAACTCGGGCAACGGTCTGTACGCCCAGCAGGATCCCAAGCAGAGCCCGACCAACTATCATGCGCGGCTCACGGTGGCCGACGACGGCACCTTCGCGTTCTCGACGGTGCGACCGGTCTCCTACACGGTGCCGGACGACGGCCCGGCCGGCGACATGCTGCGTGCGCTGGGCCGCCACGCCTGGCGGCCGGCGCACCTGCACATGATCATCCATGCGCCGGGCCGGAAGCCGCTGATCACCGAGTTCTTCCCCGACGACGACAAGTATCTCGAGCAGGACGCCGTGTTCGGCGTGCGCGGCGGCCTCGTGCTGCCGTTCAAGAAGGCGGCCGACCGAAAGGACCTGCCGGCCAACCTCGCTGCGCGTGAAACCCTGCCGATGCCGGTCTGGACGGCGACGCTCGACCTCGAGCTGCCGGCAGCCTAGCTGATTGACATGGATCAACGCGACTTCCGCGCCGCGTCGTAGGCTTTGAAATAACGCGATCGAAGGAGGTGCGCGATGCGCATGGTGTCCGCTCTCGCAGCCGCAGCTTTTCTCGCTGCGGTTCCTTTGGCTACGCACGCCCAGATGATGAAGCCCGCCGACGGCCAGGGCGCGAGCGGGATGGGCATGATGGGCGACATGAGCCGCATGATGGCGATGATGCACGGCGGCATGATGATGGGCGGGATGCCCTATCGGCACATCGAGGGGCGCCTTGCCTTCCTCAAAACGGAACTCAAGATCACGGCGGCACAGGAGCCGCAATGGTCCAAGTTCGCCGACGCGGTGCGCGCGACCAGCAAGAGCGCGTCGGACGTCATGCGGCCGATGATGATGGGCGGCCCGATGCACGGCCAGTCCCCGACCGCGATCGACGTCATGAATCGATACGAGAAGAGCCTGACCGTCCGGCTCGAGGCCGTGCGCGCCGTGAAGGCCGCCTTCGAGCCGCTCTACGCGGTGCTCAGCGACGAGCAGAAGAAGACCGCCAACGAGCTGCTTGGCAGCCCGATGGGAATCATGTGATCAGCGCCCGCTGCGGCGGGCCTGCTTGCCGCGGCCGCCCGAGCCTGTGCGCACGCCACGGAAGACGCGGCTGTTCTGCATCTTGCCGAGATTGATGTTGGCGGTCGCCGCCACCGCCTGGCCCGGCAATTCGAGCTCGTTGGCCTCTAGCCGGCGGATCTCGTCGCGGATGCGGGCGGCTTCCTCGAACTCGAGGTTGGCGGCGGCGTCGCGCATGCGTTTTTCGAGCTCGGCGATGTGGGTTCGCAGGTTGTGGCCGACCAGGTGCACGTCGCCGGATACGCCGGTGTCGACGGTGTAGTGGTCGCGCTCGGCGGTCGACTGCAGGATCTCGGCGATGTTCTTCTTCACCGATGCCGGCGTGATTCCGTGCTCCTGGTTGTAGGCGATCTGCTTGGCGCGGCGCCGCTCGGTCTCGCTCATCGCGTACTTGATCGAATCGGTGAGCTTGTCCGCGTAGAGGATCACCCGGCCCTCGACGTTGCGCGCGGCGCGGCCGATCGTCTGCACCAGCGAGGTCGGTGAGCGCAGGAAACCCTCCTTGTCGGCATCGAGGATCGCCACCAGGGCGCATTCGGGGATGTCGAGGCCCTCCCGCAAGAGGTTGATGCCGACCAGCACGTCGAACGCGCCGAGCCTTAGGTCGCGGATGATCTCGATGCGCTCCAGCGTGTCGATGTCGGAGTGCAGGTAGCGGCAGCGGATCCCGGCCTCGTGCAGGTACTCGACAAGGTCCTCGGCCATGCGCTTCGTCAGCACCGTGACCAGCACGCGCTGGGCCTTCTTCGCGCAGTCCTTGCACTCGGCGATCAGGTCGTCGACCTGCTTCTCCACGGGGCGCACGATCACCGTCGGGTCGATCAGGCCGGTCGGCCGGATCACCTGCTCGATGAAGATGCCCTGGGTGCGCTCCATCTCCCACGGCCCGGGTGTGGCGCTGACGAACATGGTCTGCGGGCGCAGTGTCTCCCATTCCTCGAACTTGAGCGGCCGGTTGTCGATCGCCGAGGGCAGGCGGAAGCCGAACTCGGCAAGGACGCTCTTGCGGTTGAAGTCGCCGCGGAACATGCCGCCGATCTGCGGCACCGTGACGTGGCTCTCGTCGACGATCAGGAGCGAGTTGGTCGGGAAGTACTCGAACAGGGTCGGCGGCGGCTCGCCCGGCTTGCGGCCGGTCAGGTAGCGCGAATAGTTCTCGATGCCGGCGCACGAGCCGGTGGTCTCCAGCATCTCGATGTCGAACAGGGTGCGCTGCTCCAGCCGCTGCGCCTCGAGCAGCCGGCCGGCGCGGTTGAATTCGGCCAGCCGTTGCTTGAGGTCGGCCTTGATCTGCTCGATCGCCTTGTTCATCGTCGGCTTGGGCGTCACGTAGTGGCTGTTGGCGTAGACGATGATGTCGTTCAGCGTCACCGCCTTCTCGCCGGTCAGCGGATCGAATTCGGTGATCGAATCGATCTCGTCGCCGAACATCTCGAAGCGCCAGGCCTTGTCCTCGTAATGCGCCGGGAACAGGTCGACGGTGTCGCCGCGCACCCGGAAGGTGCCTCGCTGGAAGGCGTTGTCGTTGCGCTTGTACTGCTGCTCGACGAAGCGGCGCAGCAGGCTGCTGCGGTCGATCTTCTGGCCCTTGTGCAGGCGGAAGGTCATCGCCTGGTAGTTCTCGAGCGGGCCGATGCCGTAGATGCACGACACCGAGGCGACAATGATGACATCGTCGCGCTCCATCAGCGCGCGCGTCGCCGAGTGGCGCATGCGGTCGATCTGCTCGTTGATCGACGAATCCTTCTCGATATAGGTGTCGGTCCGCGGCACGTAGGCTTCGGGCTGGTAATAGTCGTAGTACGAGACGAAGTACTCGACCGCGTTCTCCGGGAAGAAGCCCTTCATTTCGCCATAGAGCTGCGCTGCCAAAGTCTTGTTCGGGGCGAGCACCAGAGCCGGCCGCGTCCGGTTCGCGATCACGTTGGCCATCGTGAAGGTCTTGCCCGAGCCGGTGACGCCCAGCAGCACCTGATCACGCTCGCCGGCCGATATGCCCTCGATGAGCTGGCGGATCGCCTCGGGCTGATCGCCCGCCGGCACGTAGTCGGAGACGATCTTGAAGGGCGTGGACGCGACGCCTTCGAGCACCGGCCGCCGCTGGATGTACGGCATGTCGAGCGGCTGGGTGGAGACGGCCAAATTCTTCGAGGGCATGATCGATATTATATGAGGTCCGGCAGTCGGCCCCGCAATGCTAGCGTGCGCCCGCCAAATGCCCGAATTCCTGACAATTTCCTTCCTGTCCGCGGCCATCGTCGCGGTCATTGCCGGCATGGTGCGCGGTTTCGCGGGCTTCGGCGCGGCCATGATGATGACGCCGGTCTTCTCGGCGCTGTATGGGCCCGAGATCGGCGTCTCGCTCTGCCTGCTGCTGGAGATCGCCGTGGCGCTGCCCTTGCTGCCGCGGGCGGCGAAGTACGTCGACTGGCGGCGCATCGGCCTTCTCATGGTGGCCGCGGTCGCCGGGGCGCCCCTCGGCAACCTTGTATTGACCAAGGTGTCGCCCGAGCCGATGCGCTGGGCGATCTCGGCAATCGTGCTCGGCGCGGTCGGGTTGCTGGCCGGCGGCTGGCGTTTCCATGGCCAGTGGCGCGCGCCTGTGACGCTCGGCATCGGCGTGACCAGCGGCTTCCTCAACGGGCTCTCCGGGATGGCGGGGCCGCCGATCGCCTTCTATTACCTCGCCGGCAACGAGACGGTGGAGCGCGTCCGCGCCAATCTGACGACTTACTTCATCTTCGTCGACGCCATTGCGCTGCTGGTCTTCGTCAGCCGCGGCCTGGTTCATTGGGATACCGGCGTGCTCGGCCTGTGCCTTGCCCCGGCCGTAATTGCCGGCGGCCTGCTGGGTGAACGTTTGTTTCCCCTGGCCAGCGAGAAATTCTATCGCCGGCTCGCCCTCGGCCTGTTGGTCGCCGTGGCCATCGGGTCCTTGATCCTGTAGCGCGGGTCGCGTAGCGAGCAGGCATGAATATCTGGGGAAAGATCGTCGGGGGCACCGCGGGCCTCGCGCTGGGCGGGCCGATCGCGGCGCTGCTGGGCGTGATGGCAGGCCACGCCATCGACCAGCTTGTCGAGCAGAGCGATGGCACGGCCGTCGCCACGCCGGCCGATCCCAAGGAGCACCCGGGCCTGCGCGAGATCGCCTTCACCATCGGCGTAATCGCGCTCGGCGCCAAGATGGCGCGGGTCGACGGCGACGTGACGCACGACGAGGTCGAGGCCTTCCGCTCGTTCTTCCACGTGCCGCCGGGCGAGGAGAAGAACGTGCAGCGTTTCTTCGATCTCGCCAAGCGCGACGCGGCAGGCTTCGAGCCCTATGCGCGTCAGGTCGCGGCACTGTTCCCCGATGCGCCCGAGATCCTGGAGAACGTGCTCGAGGGCCTGTTCGACATCGCCAAGGCGGACGGCAAGGTCGCCGCCGAGGAGGCCGAATATCTCGCCAAGGTCGCCGGCATCTTCGGCTTGAGCAGCGAGCGCTTCGAGCGTGCGCGTGCGGCGGCGCTGGGTGTGGCCGAGTGCGAGCCGTGCATCGTGCTGGGCATCGATCCGCTCGCGACCGACGAGCAGATCCGCGAAGCGTGGCTGCGCCAGGTGAAGGCCCACCATCCTGACCGGCTGATCGCCCAGGGACTGCCCGAGGAGGCGATTCAGGTCGCCAATCGCAAGCTCGCGCTGATCAACGACGCCTATGACCGGCTGCGCCGCGAGCGTGGGCAGCAAGCAGCCTGATGGAGCATCGGTCGTGAAGATCGTCGACCGGCCGTCGCCCAACTCGGCTCCCCGGCCCGACGGCACGGTGATCGACACGCTCGTGCTGCACTATACCGAGCTGGCGTTGCAGGAGTCGCTCGACATCCTGAGCGACGGCACCCGCGAACATCGCGTCAGCGCGCACTATGTGCTTGCCGAGGACGGCACGGCTTATCGCCTCGTGCCGGAGGAGCGCGTCGCGTGGCATGCCGGCCGCTCGTCATGGCGCGGCCGCGAGGCATTGAACGGCACGTCGATCGGCATCGAGATCGTCAACCTGCATGGCGATCGCCACGACTATCCGGCGCAACAGATCGCGGCACTGATCGAGCTTTGCCGGGACGTCCTCGCGCGCCATCCGGCGATCGAGCCGCGCAACGTCGTCGGCCATTCCGACATCGCGCCGACGCGCAAGATCGATCCCGGTCTGCGTTTCCCGTGGAAGACATTGGCAGACGCGGGCATCGGCCTGTGGCCGTGCGCTGCCGAGCCAATCGAAGGGGATGTGCACCCAGCGCTCCGGCGGCTCGGTTACACCGCCGACCTGCCGCTCGGGGAGATCGTCGCAACCTTCCAGCGCCGTTATCGGCCGGCCAGATCCGACGGCGTGGCCGATCGGGAAACCCGTGGCCTCATTGCCGGCCTGCTTGACCGGATGGGTCGGGGAGCCTAGCTAACCGCTTCGGGTCAGACGGCCGGATGGCTGCGCCCAGTTGGTTTGCTTTTTTCGGGCAACCGCGGGGTGAGGAAAGTCCGGGCTCCACGGAGACACGGTGCCGGCTAACGGCCGGCGGGGGCGACCCCAGGGAAAGTGCCACAGAGAACAGACCGCCGGTCGGCTTCGACCTTTTGGACGAATACGGCAGGCAAGGGTGAAACGGTGGGGTAAGAGCCCACCGCGCGAGCGGCAACGCAAGCGGCACGGCAAACCCCACCGGGAGCAAGACCAAATAGGGGCGGCACGCCGGGCAACCGGCAAAGCGGGTTTCCGCGCCGCCGCCCGGGTCGGTCGCGCGAGGCGCTCGGCAACGGGCGTCCCAGAGGAATGGCCATCCATCGCTCGAGAGAGCGAGGACAGAACCCGGCTTACAGGCCGTCTGACCCTTTCATTCCGCGGCGCTCCTGCCGCCGATCTCCGCAGACCGGATAGGTGGATCCGTCCCGGCGACCTGACGCTCAACTCCAGGTCCGGACAGGCCGAAAGTGCCTGCCGCGACAGTTCATTGTGCGCTTCCGACCGCGATTGGATAGTCCTTGTCCTACATCTTGCGTTGGCAACTAAAGAGCGCACAATAGATGTTGTGTGTAACTCCTTTGAAAACCTGATGGATTTGCCGGGTTGAATCTTGCATCCCTGAAATTCCCATGCTATCCCACATCATCCCGATGAGCCGGAGCGTGGGGCACCGACGGCGGGATCAAGGGGAGAGGCCCGGTGGCGTTCCGGTCCGAAATCCTGATCAAGCTGGACAAGAAAGGCAGGGCCCTCCTGCCCGCGGCCTTTCGCGACGAACTGCCGACCGACGACCGCGGTGCCTTCGTGCTCTATCACTCCCCCAATCTGCCCGGCGTCGTGAACGGCAATTCCCGCATCGGCTTCGACGGCATGCTGGAGCGCGTGCGCAGCGAAGCCCTCGGCCCCAAGGGCTCGCTCAAGGTGGCGCTGGACGACGAGGCGTTCGATCCGGCCGGTTTTCTCTCCGCCTCGGCCCGCACGATCCCGCTCGAGCCCGATGGACGCTTCACCATGCCGGCCGAGTTCGCGCAGGTGCTGGAGGTCGAGGACGGCGTGATGCTGATCGGCAAGGGCGACAAGTTCCAGCTGTGGAATCCCAGGCGCTGGCAGGCCCGTCGCGAGGCCGATCGCGCCAAGATGGAGGCTTTCGTCCGCGGCCTCACGGGAGGTGACGCGTGAGCGGTCATGTTCCCGTGCTCTTGAATGAAGTGGTCGACGCACTCAAGCTGCGCGACGGCGGCCGTTATGTCGACGGCACGTTCGGCGCCGGCGGCTACACCACCGCGATCCTCGATCGCGCCGCGTGCGAGGTGATCGCGATCGACCGCGATCCGGATGCCATCGCAGCCGGCCAGGCGCTCGCCGAGCGCTATGCGCCGCGCCTGCGCCTGATCGAGGGCCGCTTCGGTGATATGGAGCAGCTGTTGAGTGCCGAGGGCGTGTCGGCGGTCGACGGCGTGGCCCTCGATCTTGGCGTGTCGTCCATGCAGTTCGACCAGCCCGAGCGCGGCTTCTCCTTCCGCTCGTCCGGCCCGCTCGACATGCGCATGGAGAAGAACGGTCCATCCGCCGCCGATCTGGTGAACGAAAGCGACGAGCACGAACTCGCCGATATTTTCTGGCGCTACGGCGAGGAGCGGAAGAGTCGCCGCGTCGCCCATGCGATCGTCGAGCGCCGCCACGACAAGCGCATCGAGACCACGGGCGAACTGGCCGATATCGTGCGCCGCGCGGTTGGCCCGTCGCGCAAGGACGAGAGCGATCCGGCGACTCGCGCCTTCCAGGCCCTGCGCATCGCGGTGAACGACGAGCTCGGCGAGCTCGAGCGCGGCCTGCTCGCCGCCGAGCAGGTGCTGGCGCCGGGCGGCCGTCTCGCCGTCGTATCCTTCCATTCGCTGGAAGATCGCGCGGTCAAGGATTTCGTGCGTGCGCATTCGGGCCGCACGCCCGCGCCGTCGCGCCATGCGCCGCCGCGCGCCGAGCGGCAGGCGGCGACCCTGCGCGAGGTCTCGCGCCGGCCGGTGGTGCCGTCGGCCGCCGAGGTGTCGGCCAATCCGCGCGCGCGTTCGGCGCGGTTGCGTGTCGCCGAGAAGGTGACCGCATGATCCACCGCGGCCTTCTATTCTGGTCGGTCGCCGCCGTCGCCACGGCGGTAGGCCTGTTCTCGGTCAAGTACAAGGTGCAGGATCTCGAGGAGCAGATCGACCGCACCAACCAGAAGATCATCGAAAGCCAGCAGGCGACCCACATCCTCAAGATCGAATGGGCGCACCTCAACGAGGCCGAGCGCATCGAGCGGCTGGCGCAGAAGTATCTCAAGCTCGAGCAGGCGAGCATCGGCCAGGTGGCGCGGCTCGACACGCTCAAGCCCGATTCGGGTGCGGTCGCTTCGGCCAAGCCCAACTCCCCCTCGACCAAAGCAGATCAGCAAAGGCGCGACTCACCACTTCCTTCCCCCCCACGAACGGGCAACGACGTCCCCTCGTCGAGTGTGCCCGGTGGTGGTCGCGTCTCCGCGGAGGCCGGCAGCCCCTCGCCGGCCTCCGCACCCTCTTCAGGGCGCATAACAACCGGATCCACGACGCCCCCTCGACCGGCCAAACCAGAGCCGGCAACAAAGGGTCCGGTTGGCGACGGCCAGGTCGCCGCAACGTCGATCGACGAAATCCTCTCGCGCAAGGAAGGGGAGCGTCGGTGAGGTTGTGGCGAAAAAAATCTGGCCCGCCCAAACCGGCCGCCGCGTCCCCCGCGGCGGCCGGCGTGCGTTACGGGTCTGAGAAGGAGCGCCTCAAGGGCGACGTGCAGGAGGTCGCACGTCAGCGGATCGTGGTGGCCTCGGCTCTGTTCATGGTCATGTTCACGGCGGTGGCGCTGCGCATGTCGTACGTCTCGCTGTGGCGCGACAGCTCGGAGCCGACCCAGCGCATGGCCGCGCGCGGCGGCGCGATCCAGTCCGAGCGCGCCGACATCGTCGACCGCAACGGCGTGGTGATGGCGACCTCGCTGCCGGTCGCCTCGGCCTTCGTCAATCCGCACCTGCTGATCGACACGCAGGACGCCGCGAAGAAGATCGTCTCGGCGCTGCCGGAGCTGAAGTACGGCGAGGTCAAGGAGAAGCTCGATGCCGACAAGAGCTTCGTCTGGATCAAGCGGGGCCTCTCCCCGCGCGAGCACTTCCTGGTCAATCGCCTCGGCATCCCGGGCCTGGAGTTCCAGGCCGAGGAGCGGCGCATCTATCCGCAGGGCACGACCGCCGCCCACGTCGTCGGCTACGCCAACATCGACAACTCGGGGCTCGCCGGCATCGAACGCTACTTCGACCAGCAACTGCAGAGCGGCGAGCCGGTCCAGCTCTCGCTCGACCTCAGGCTGCAGCGCATGGTCGAGGACGAGATCGCCCGCGCGGCCAAGAAGTTCTCCGCGATCGGCGCCCAGGCGATCGTGATGGACGCCACCAACGGCGAGATCCTCGCCATGGCGTCGCTGCCGACCTACGACGCCAACAACGCCCGCACCATCACCAACGAATCGCTGTTCAACCGCGCCACGCTCGGCGTCTACGAGCAGGGCTCGATGTTCAAGGTGTTCAACACCGCGCTCGCCCTGGACAGCGGCAAGTTCACGATGAACGACAAGCTCGATGCCAGTGCGCCGATCAAGATCGACCGCTTCACCATCCACGACGATCCGGACGTGCCGCACCGCGTGCTGACCCTGCCGGAGGTCTTCACCTATTCGTCGAATATCGGCTCCGCGAAGATGGCGGTCGAGGTCGGCACCGAGGCGCAACGCGCCTTCTTCGACAAGCTGGGCTTCCTGAAGCCGCTCACCACCGAGATCCCGGAGCTGGGGACGCCGCTATGGCCGCGCCACTGGGCCAAGATCAACACCATGACCATCGCCTTCGGCCATGGCATGTCGGTCTCGCCGCTGCATCTCACCACCGGCGTCGCGGCGATCATCAATGGCGGCATCCTGCATTCGCCGACCTTCGTGAAGCGCGCCGGTGCGCCGCCCGATCCCGGCCGCCGCATCATCCAGCCCAAGACCTCGGAGCTGATGCGCTACCTGATGCGCCTCAACGTGATTCAGGGCACCGGCAAGAAGGCCGAGGTCAAGGGCTACGAAGTCGGCGGCAAGACCGGAACAGCGGAAAAAGTCGGCCACGGCGGCGGCTACGCCAAAAAAGCCTTGTTTAGCTCGTTCGTTGGTGTCTTCCCGATGAGCGACCCCAAGTTCCTCGTGCTGGTCTCGCTGGATGAGCCGAAAGGCCTGCCGGAGACCGGCGGCTACGCGACCGGCGGCATGGTGTCGGCGCCGAGCGTCAAGGTGATCATCGACGACATCATCGCCCTCTACGGAATCCTGCCGGGAGACTGGAGCAAGAAGACGCCGCTCGAGATCTCCTCGGTGCCGATGCCGGTGGCGCCCGCCGCATCGGCGCCGGTCATGGCGGTGTCGGCGCACGGCCGGGTGCCGGAGCGCAAGGCCCTGCCGGCTGCCCGCAGCGGAGGACAGGCGGCGGTCGCCGGAGTGCGGCGCCTTGCGGTTGAGTGAGCTCGTGGGTACGTCCGTCGCGCCGCACGATCCGGTCGTGGCCGGCCTGACGCTCGATTCGCGCAAAGTCCAGCCGGGATATCTCTTTGCCGCGCTCGTCGGAGCCAGGGCCGACGGCGCCACCTTCGTCAATGACGCCGTCAAGCGCGGCGCCACGGCAATCTTGGCGGCGTCAGATGCGGTCCTGCCGCCGCTCGGCAAGGGCATCGTCGTCGTGCGCGACGACAATCCGCGCCGGCGCATTGCGCTGATGGCGGCCAGGTTTGCCGGCGTGCAGCCGGCCACCATCGCCGCCGTCACCGGCACCAACGGCAAGAGCTCGACCGTCCACTTCGTGCGCCAAATGTGGGCGGCGTCTGGATTGAAGGCCGCGAGCGTCGGCACCCTCGGAATCGTCTCACCGGGCTTTACGCGCGAGGCGGGTTTGACCACGCCCGATCCCGTGCAGCTCCATGCCGACCTCGCGACCCTGGCGCGCGAGGGCGTCACTCACCTCGCGATCGAGGCCTCGAGCCATGGCCTCGACCAGTACCGGCTCGACGGGCTGAAGCTTTCGGCGGCAGCCTTCACCAACCTGACGCACGAGCATCTCGACTATCACCCAACGATGGACGCCTACTTCGCTGCCAAGGCGCGCCTGTTCGAAGCGCTGCTGCCGGCCAGCGGCACCGCCGTGGTGAACGCCGACAGCGAGCGTGCTGCCCAACTGGGTGAAACCTGCAAGCGCCGTGGGGTGCGCTTCTGGACCTACGGTTCCAGAGGCCGCGAACTGCGGCTGTTGCGCGACGAGCCGACGGCGGCCGGCCAGCATCTGGTCATCGAGGTGCTGGGCACCCGCCGCGAGGTCGATCTGCCGTTGGTCGGCGGTTTCCAGGCCTCGAATGCGCTGGCCGCGCTGGGACTGGTCGTTGCGACGGGCGGCGATGCGGCGCGCGCCGTGGCGGCGCTGGGCACGCTGACGGGCGCGCCGGGCCGGCTGCAGCTCGTGGCGCGCCACAGGACGGGCGCGCCGGTCTATGTCGATTACGCCCACAAGCCCGAGGCGCTGGAGACGGTGCTCGCGACCCTGCGGCCGTTCGCCAGGGGCAAGCTGGTCGTGGTGTTCGGCTGCGGCGGCGACCGCGACCGCGGCAAGCGGCCGGTGATGGGCGAGATCGCCACGCGTCTCGCCGACTTCACCCTGGTCACCGACGACAACCCGCGGAGTGAGGAGCCGGCTGCAATCCGCGCCGAAATCGTACGGGGCATTCCGGCCGAGCGAAAGAACTGGACCGAGGTGCGCAGCGATCGACATGACGCCATTGCGCAAGGCATGGCGGCGCTCGGCTCGGCCGACGACCTGCTGCTGATCGCCGGCAAGGGCCATGAGACCGGCCAGACCATCAAGGGCGTGACCCACCATTTCGACGACGCCGAGGTGGCGCGGGAGCTCGCCGCACCCGGGAAGGCGAACAAGTGAGCGCGCTCTGGACCTCCGACGAGGTGCAGCGCGCCTTGTCGCCGATCGCGATGTCGGCGCCGTTCGAGGCGAACGGCGTCACCTTCGATAGTCGTGCCGTGGCCGACGGCGACATCTTCTTCGCCCTGCCGGGCGAGACGACCGACGGCCATGCCTTCGTGGCCGACGCCTTGTCGCGTGGTGCGGGGGTGGCGGTCGTGTCGCGCGAGATGATGGGCGCGGCGGACAAGCTGATCCGCGTCCGCGACACCATGAAGGCGCTGGTCGCGCTGGGCCGCGCCGGCCGCCAGCGCAGCGAAGCGCGCATTGCCTCGATCACCGGCTCGGTCGGCAAGACCAGCACCAAGGACGCGCTGCGCGCCATCCTGTCGGCGCAGGCACCGACTTCGGCCAGCGCCGCGAGCTTCAACAACCATGTCGGCGTGCCGATCAGCCTCGCCCGCCTGCCGCGCGACGCCCGGTACGGCGTGTTCGAGATCGGCATGAACCATCCCGGCGAGATCGAGCCGCTGGCCCGGCAGGTCGAGGCGCATGTCGGCGTGATCACCAACGTCGAGGCGGCCCATATTGGTCACATGGGCTCAGAAGAGGCGATCGCCGACGAGAAGGCCTGCCTGTTCGCCGGCATGCGGCCGGGCGCAGTCGCCGTGCTCAATCGCGACAATCGCCACTACGACCGGCTCGTGCACCATGCGGGCGCATTCGGGGTGGCGAAGATCGTCGGCTTCGGCCGGCACCCGGCTGCCGAGGCGCGCCTGGTCGCGTGCCGCCTGCAGGATTCGGGCAGCGACGTCCAAGCCTTGATCGGTAGCAGGCGGATCGAGTATCGGCTGGGCGCGGCTGGCGAGCATTGGGTGCTGAACAGCCTGGCGGCGCTAGCCGCCGCCGACGCGCTCGGCGCTGACCTGGCGCAGGCCGCGACGACCCTGGCGACGGTCAGGGCCTTGCCGGGACGCGGCGCGCGGCGGTGGCTCAAGTTCGGCTCCGGGAAAGTCGAGCTGCTGGACGAGAGCTACAACGCCAATCCCGCGTCGATGCGGGCCATGCTGGCGGTGCTGGCTCGCACCGAGCCGGCGCCGGGCGGCCGTCGCCTGCTGGCGATGGGCGACATGCGGGAGTTGGGCGAGCATGCCGATGCGTTGCATGCCGGCCTGGCCGACGCGGTCGCGGCAAGCGGGGCCTCACAGGTCTTCCTGTGCGGGCCGCACATGAAGGCGCTGTGGCACAAACTCGCCGCGGCGCAGAAGGGCGTGCACCGGCCGGATTCGGCGGCGCTCGCGGGAGAAGTGGCGGGCGCTTTGCGGGCCGGCGACGTGATCGCGATCAAGGGGTCGTTGGGCTCGAGAATGAAAGCAGTCGTCGATGCCGTGGTGGCGGCAGCCGATGGCGAAACGGGACAGTGAAGGATGTTTTACAATCTCGTCTACCCGCTCGCGGACGTCTTCAGCCCGTTCAACGTCATTCGCTACATCACGTTCCGCTCGATCGCGGCATTCATGACCGCGCTGATCCTGAGCTTCCTGATCGGCGGCAGCCTGATCCGCTGGCTGCGCAGCAAGCAGGGCCAGGGCCAGCCGATCCGCGAGGACGGCCCGGCGACTCACGTCGTCAGCAAGAAAGGCACGCCGACCATGGGCGGTTTGCTGATCCTGATAGCCCTTTCGGTGGCGACGTTGCTGTGGGCCGACCTTACCAATCGCTACGTCTGGTGCGTGCTCGGCATCACCATGACGTTCGGCGCGATCGGGCTGTGGGACGACTTCCTGAAGGTCACCAAGCGCAATCCCAAGGGCGTGCCGGGCAAGGTCAAGCTGGTGCTGTCGATCGTGATCTCGGGCGTGGGCGCGTGGTTCATCGCCCAAGGCTCGCCGCCCGGCCTGCGCTACACGCTGGCATTGCCCTTCCTGAAGGACGTGCTGGTGCCGCTCAGCATGGTCGGATTCCTGGCCTTCTCGATCCTGGTGATCGTCGGCACCTCGAACGCGGTGAATCTGACCGACGGCCTCGATGGCTTGGCGATCGGGCCGGTGATCATGGCGGCCGGTGTGTTCGCGCTGATCACCTACGTGGTCGGCAACGTGATCTACACCAACTACCTGTACGTCCATCACGTGCCGCGCTCGGGCGAGCTTGCTGTCCTTCTGTCGGCGCTGGTCGGGGCGGGGCTCGGCTTCCTGTGGTTCAACGCGCCGCCCGCCATGGTGTTCATGGGCGACACCGGCTCGCTGTCGATCGGCGGCGCGCTGGGCGGCGTGGCGGTGGTTACCAAGCACGAGATCGTGCTGGCGATCGTCGGCGGCCTGTTCGTGCTCGAGACGATTTCGGTGATCGTGCAGGTCCTGTCCTTCCGCTTCACCGGCAAGCGCATCTTCCGAATGGCGCCATTGCACCATCACTTCGAGCAGAAGGGCTGGGCCGAGCCGACCATCGTCTTCCGCTTCTGGATCATTGCCGCCATCCTCTCGATGGTGGGCCTCGCCACCCTGAAGTTGAGGTGAGCGGATGATCGATCTTTCCGTCCTCAGGGGCTCGTCGTACGTGGTGCTGGGGCTGGCGCGCTCCGGGCTCACCACGGTGCGCGCCCTTGGGGCGGCGGGGATCGATTGCGTCGCCTGGGACGACAACGAAGCCGCACGCGAGCAGGCGGTGGCGATCGGCGCCACGCTCGCCGAGCCCTCGAGGATCGACTGGAACAGGTTCACCGCGCTGGTGATCAGTCCCGGCATCCCCAACCGCCTGCCCAAGCCGCATCCGGTGGCTGCCGCCGCGCGCGCTGCCGGCAAGCCGCTGATCTGCGACGTCGAGTTGCTGGCGCGGGCGCAGCCCGACAACCGCTTCGTCGCCGTCACCGGCACCAACGGCAAATCGACCACCACAGCGCTGATCGGCCATATCCTCAAGACGGCCGGCGCCACCTGCGAGGTCGGCGGCAATATCGGCCGCAGCGCCCTCGACTTGGCGCCGCTCGGGCCGCACGGCATCTATGTACTGGAGCTCTCGTCCTACCAGCTCGAATTGCTTCAGACCTTTCGGGCCCATGTCGCGGTATGGCTCAACATCACGCCCGACCATATCGACCGCCACGGCGACATGGCAGGCTATGTCGAAGCCAAGAAGCATATCTTCGACCGCCAGCGCGAGGGCGACTGCGTGGTGATGGGCGTCGACGACGAGTATTCGCGCGCCGTGTTCGCCGAGGTCGCCCAGGATGCCCGGCGCAACCGCATCGGCGCCGTGCCGGTGGCGCTCGACCGGCCGATCGCCTCGGGCATCTCGTTCCGCGCCGGCAAGCTGGTCGATGCCGACGGCTACCTCGCCGACTTCGCCTCGGTCCCGACCTTGCCGGGCGACCACAACGCCCAGAACGCGGCCTGCGCCTGGGCTGCCTGTCGCTGGCTCAGGATCTCGCGCGAGGTGATCATGAAGGGCCTGACCAGCTATCCCGGCCTGCCGCACCGCCAGGAGCGCGTGGCGGCACTGGGCAAGGTCACCTATGTCAACGACAGCAAGGCGACCAATGCCGACGCCACGGCGCGCGCCCTGTCGTCCTATCGCAACATCTATTGGATCATCGGCGGTCAGGCGAAGGAGGGCGGTGTAGCCCCGCTCGAGCCGTATTTCGACCGCATCAAGCAGGCGTTCCTGATCGGCGAGGCGACCGAACTGTTCGCCAGCCAGCTCGAGGGCAAGCTGCCGTTCGAGCGTTGCGGCGACCTGCAGTCGGCCCTGAACGCGGCGCATGCGCGCGCGCAAGCCGAGGCGACCGAGCCGGCAGTGGTGCTGCTGTCGCCGGCCTGCGCCTCGTGGGACCAGTGGAAGAGCTATGAACATCGCGGCGATGCGTTTCGCGAGATGGCGCGCGCCTTGCCGGGAGCCGACAGCGTGGGGAGGGCGGCATGATCCAGGTTCCGCGCGATGATCGCAGCCTGATCGGGCAATGGTGGTGGACGGTCGACCGCTGGGCGTTGGGCGCGGTGCTGGCGATCATGGCGTTCGGCGTGATGCTGACCCTGGCAGCCTCGCCGCCGGCGGCCGAGCGCATCGGCGCCGACTCCTTCATGTTCGCCAAGCGCCAGTTCATCTTCCTGCCGCTCGCGCTGGCGCTGATGCTGTTCATCTCGCTCGGTTCGCCGCGCCATATAAGGCGGCTGGCGCTTCTCGTGTTCTGCGGCAGCGTGGTGCTGCTCGCCGCCACCTTCGTGATCGGCGTCGAGATCAAGGGCGCACGACGTTGGATCTCGGTGCCAGGCTTGTCGAGCGTGCAGCCGTCGGAGTTCGTGAAGCCCAG
The DNA here is from genome assembly GCA_018240745.1 of Pseudomonadota bacterium. Lineage (GTDB taxonomy): Bacteria > Pseudomonadota > Alphaproteobacteria > Reyranellales > Reyranellaceae > Reyranella. The sequence continues at coordinate 16,815 of JAFEFF010000186.1, read as the reverse complement.
CCTCGCCGTCATCTCTGCCTGGCTGCTGGCGCAGAGCCGCGTCGAGCGGCGCGTGCCGGGCTACTTCCTCTGCACCCTGCTGGTCGGCGGCGTCCTGGCGCTGCTGATCATGCAGCCCGACCTCGGCATGAGCATTGTCGTCGCCGTCGTGTGGGCGGCGCAGCTCTTCGTCGTCGGCCTGCCGATGTGGGTCGCGGGCTTTGGCGTGATTGGCGGCGCGGGCGCGATGGTCGGCGCCTACTTCGCCTTCAATCACGTGCGCAGCCGCTTCGACCGGTTCCTCGATCCGTCGTCGGGCGACAACTACCAGGTCAACACCGCGCTCGAGGCGTTCCAGAACGGTGCGCTGTTCGGCCGGGGCCCGGGCGAGGGCACGGTCAAGGCGCAACTGCCCGACGCGCACACCGACTTCGTCATGGCGGTGTGCGGCGAGGAGTTCGGTCTCATCGTCTGCATCCTGATCCTGGCGCTGTTCACCTTCGTGACCCTGCGGGCCCTGTCGCGCGCCTCGAAGGAGACGAGCCTGTTCATCACCCTGGCGGCGACCGGGCTCGGCGTGCAGTTCGGCCTGCAGGCGGCGATCAACATGGCCTCGACCATCCAGCTCATTCCGGCCAAGGGCATGACTCTGCCGTTTATCTCCTATGGCGGCTCGTCGGCGCTGGCGATGGCGATCTGCGTCGGCATGATGCTGTCGCTGACGCGCGAGCATGCGGGCTTGAGAGAGGCGGTGTGATGGCCGGACCGCGCCCCATCGTTCTCGCGACCGGTGGCACCGGCGGGCATGTATTTCCCGCCGAGGCGCTGGCCGGCGAGCTCGAGGCGCGCGGTGTGCCGTTCACCCTGATCACCGATTCGCGCGGCCGGCAGTGGCAGGGCGCTCTCTCGCACCAGCCGATCCACTACATCCACTCGGCCAGCCCGTCGGGCTCGCTCGGCGCGCGTCTGAAGGCGCTGCTGGCGCTCGGCCTCGGGCTGGTCGACGCGTGGCGCGCGCTCGGCCGCATCGATCCCGCAGCGGTCGTCGGTTTCGGCGGCTATGCCTCGGTACCGACCATGATCGCCGCCCGCTTGCGCCGCACGCCGGCGATGCTGCACGAGCAGAATGCGGTGCTGGGCAAGGCCAACCGGCTGGTGCTTGGCGGTGTGTCCAGGGTCGCGACGTCGTTCGCGCCCACCCGCTTCGTGGACGAGGATCGCGCCTGGCTGGTCGGCAATCCGGTGCGCAATTCGGTGCGTGCCCTGCGCAGCAGCGCCTATCGCGCGCCGGCCCCCGATCGGGTGATCGATCTGCTGATCTTCGGCGGCAGCCAGGGGGCCGCCTCCTTCAGCCAGGTCATTCCCGCGGCGCTGCTCTCGCTGGAGCAGCCGATGCGGGCGCGACTGCGCATCGTGCAGCAGTGCCGGCCGGAGGATCTCCAGAAGGTCCGCTCGACCTATCTGCAGGCCAACGTCGTCGCCGAACTCGCGCCATTCTTTGCCGACCTGCCGCAGCGGCTTGCCTCGGCGCATCTTGTCATTGCGCGCTCCGGCGCCTCGACCGTCGCGGAACTCGCCACCGTCGGCCGGCCGTCCATCCTGATCCCGTATCCCTACGCCGCCGACGATCACCAGACCGCCAACGCCCGCGCCTTCGAGGCGACCGGAGCCTGCGCCGTGATCCCGCATGCCGAGTTCACCGCGCCTACGCTGGCGGGCCATCTGCGCGCTCTGATCGAGGCGCCTCAGCGCATGGCAGCCATGGCGGCCGCGGCCTACGCCGCCGGCCGGCCCGACGCCGCGGCCCGGCTGGCCGACCTTGTCGGCGATCTGATCGCCACACCCTCTCTTTCGCCATCAGGAGTCGCCGCATGAGGGCGCTGCCGCTCGATATCGGTCTCATCCATTTCGTCGGCATCGGCGGCATCGGCATGTCGGGCATCGCCGAAGTGCTGCACAATCTCGGCTACAAGGTGCAGGGCAGCGACCTTGCCGAGGGCGCCAATACGCGCCGCCTCGCCGACCTCGGCATCAAGGTCCATATCGGTCATCGCGCCGACAACGTCGGCAACGCCCAGGTCGTGGTCGTGTCGTCGGCGGTCAAGAAGGACAATCCCGAGGTGCTGGCCGCCCGCGCCCGCTTCGTGCCGGTGGTCCGCCGCGCCGAGATGCTGGGCGAGCTGATGCGACTCAAATGGTCGATCGCCGTCGGCGGCACGCACGGTAAGACCACCACGACCTCGATGGTCGCCTCGATGCTCGATGCCGGGGGGCTCGATCCCACGGTGATCAACGGCGGCATCATCAACGCCTACGGCACCAACGCCCGCATCGGCAGCGGCGACTGGATGGTGGTGGAATCCGACGAGTCCGACGGCTCGTTCCTGCGCCTGCCGGCGACCATCGCCGTCGTCACCAACGTCGATCCCGAGCATCTCGACCACTACGGCACCTTCGATGCGCTGCGCGATGCCTTCGTGCGCTTCGTCGAGAACATCCCGTTCTACGGCTTCGCCGTGCTGTGCGCCGACCATCCCGAGGTGCAGGCGCTGATCCCGCGCGTCGCCGACCGGCGCATCATCACCTACGGACTCGGCGTCAATGCCGACGTGCGCGCCCTCAACCTCAAGCTCGACCGCGGCGGCGCCGACTTCGACGTACTGGTCGAGAACCGCGCCACCAACACCTCGCGGACCATCGTCGACCTGCGCCTGCCGATGTTCGGCCAGCACAATGTGCAGAATTCGCTCGCCGCCATCGCCGTGGCGGCCGAGATGGGCCTGCCCGACGAGACCATTCGCCGCGCGCTGGCGAGCTTCGCCGGCGTGAAGCGCCGCTTCACCAAGACCGGCGAGGCGCATGGCATCACCGTGATCGACGACTACGGCCACCACCCGGTGGAGATCGCCGCCACGCTGCGCGCCGCGCGACAGAGCTATGGCGGGGCAGGGCGGGTGATCGCGGTGATGCAGCCGCATCGCTACACCCGCCTGGGCGCGCTCAAGAACGAGTTCGCCACGTGCTTCGTCGATGCCGACACCGTGCTGATCGCCGACGTCTATGCGGCGGGCGAGACGCCGATCGAGGGCGTCAACCGCGACATGCTGGTCGGGATCGTGCAGCGCGCCGGCCATCGCGACGCGCATGCACTGCAGGGCCCGGGCGACCTGCCGGGCCTGATCTGGCAGATGGCGCGGCCGGGCGACGTCGTGGTTTGCCTCGGCGCCGGCAACATCACCGCCTGGGCGCATGCGCTGCCGGGCCAGCTGCAGCAGATCGCCGCCGAGCAGGCCGGCCCGCGCGCGATCGCCAACGGCAACGAGCGCTCCTCCGGCGGACCAGGGACAGCCGCATGATGGCGCTCGAGACGGCCCACGCCCATCTGATCGACCGGTTGACCAAGCCGCGCGGCCGGCTGGCCGCCGATGCGCCGCTCGGCGCCCAGACCTGGTTCCGCACCGGCGGCCCGGCCGAGGTGCTGTTCCGTCCGGCTGACACCGAGGACCTGGCGTCATTCCTGAAGGCCCTGCCGGCCGATGTGCCGGTGACGGTGCTGGGTGTCGGTTCGAACCTGCTGGTGCGCGACGGAGGCATCAAAGGCGTGGTGATCCGCCTGATGCGCGGCTTCACCGGCATCACGGTCGAGGGCACCGAGGTCGTCGCTGGCGCCGGCGCGCCCGCTCTCAACGTGGCGTTGACCGCGCGCGATCATTCGCTGGCCGGCCTGGAGTTCCTGAGCGGTATCCCCGGCACCATCGGCGGCGCATTCCCGACCAATGCCGGCGCCTACGGCGGCGAACTGTCGGACGTGCTGATCTCGGCCGAAGCCGTCGACCGCGTCGGTAACGTGCTCACCGTCGGTCCTGCCGAGCTCGGCCTCTCGTATCGCCACAGCAAGGCGCCGGAGGACTGGATCTTCACCTCGGCTCGCCTGCGGGCGACGCCGGGTGACCAGATCACCATCGCGCGGCGCATCGCCGAGATCGATTCCGCCCGCGCGGACTCCCAGCCGCGCAGCCGCACCGGCGGCTCGACCTTCGCCAATCCGCCGAATCTCAAGGCTTGGGAGCTGATCGATCGCGCCGGCTGCCGGGGCCTGCGCATCGGCGACGCCCAGGTGTCCGAGAAGCATTGCAACTTCCTGATCAACCTCGGCAACGCGTCAGCAGCCGACATCGAGTCCCTCGGCGAGGAAGTCCGCAGCCGTGTGTTCCAGAAGAGCGGTGTACTGCTGCAGTGGGAAATCCGCCGGATCGGGGAGAAGAAATGACGACCGTTGCGGTCCTGATGGGCGGGTGGTCGCCCGAGCGCGAGGTCTCGCTGGTGAGCGGTAAGGCCTGCGCCGAGGGCCTGCGCGAAGGCGGCCACACGGTCATCGAGTACGACGTGAAGCGCGACCTGCGCGCGCTGGTCGATTTCCTGCGACCCTCGAGCGGCGGCGGACCGGACGTCGTGTTCAACGCCCTGCACGGCAGGTACGGCGAGGACGGCTGCATCCAGGGCGTGCTCGAGATACTGAAGGTGCCGTACACCCATTCCGGCGTGCTCGCCTCGGCGATCGCCATGGACAAACCGATGTCGCGGCACGTCTTCACTTCGATCGGCATCCGGGTCGCGCCGGGCAAGGTCGTGGAACGCCGCTCGCTGGCGTCGGGCGACCCCATGCCGAGACCCTATGTCGTGAAGCCGATCGACCAGGGATCGAGCGTCGGCGTGCACATCGTTCGCGAAGGCGATAATCTTGCCGCCGTGGAAGTCGCGGAAGCGCAGTTCGGTGAGAAGGTGCTGGTCGAGAAGTTCGTTCCCGGCCGCGAGCTCACCGTCGCGATCATGGGCGACAAGGCAGTGGCGGTGACCGAGCTCCGCCCGCGCACCCGCTTCTACGACTACGAGGCCAAGTACACTGACGGCGTCACCGAGCATCTGATTCCGGCGCCGATCCCGGCCGAGGTCTACGAAAAGGCCAGGGAATGGGCGCTGATGGCGCACCAGGCGCTGGGCTGCAACGGCCTCACCCGCGCCGACCTGCGCTGGGACGACAGCAAGTCCGGCACCGAGGGCCTGGTCGTGCTCGAGCTCAACACCCAGCCCGGCATGACGCCCCTGTCGCTCGCGCCCGAGCAGGCCAAGTGGGCCGGCATCTCGTGGTCTCAGCTCATGACCTGGATGGTCGACCACGCGAGGCATCCGGGATGAGCCGCGCGCGCGCCAGCAAGTCCGGCCAGCCGGCACGGCGCGACTATGACCGGCGCAAGCGCCGGACGCGGGCCCAGATCCGCAAGCTCGGCCGGCCGATCTGGCGCCAGCCGCTGATGCTGGGCCTGGCTGTGCTGATGGCGGGCCTGGGTGGCGGTGGAGGCTGGTATGCCTGGAAGGAAGGCTGGCTGGTCGCGGCCCAGGAGAAGATGGCCGGCGTTACGCACAGCGTCATTGCCGCCGTCACGCCGTTCAAGCTGACCGACGTCACCGTCGAGGGTCGCGACTACGTGACCCGCGAGGCGATCCTGGCCGCGCTCAACGTGCAGGCGGGCGATTCGCTGCTCGGCATCGACCTTCAGGCCGCCCGCAAGCGGCTCGAGGCGATCGACTGGGTGGCGAGCGCGACCGTCGAGCGGCGGCTGCCCGACACGCTCTACGTCACGCTGAAGGAGCGCCGCGCCGTCGCGATCTGGCAGAACGGCAACGAATACACGCTGATCGACAAGAACGGCCGCACGGTGCGGGCGAGCAGGATGCCGCCGGGTGCCGAATCCCTCCTGCTGCTGGGCGGTCCCGCCGCGCCCGAGCATGTCGGCGAATTGCTGCTGCTGCTCGCCTACGAGCCGTCGATCGCCAAGCGCCTGAAGGCCGCCGTCTGGGTCGGCCAGCGGCGCTGGAACCTAGTGCTCACCAACGACACCGAAATCTGGCTGCCTGAAGAAGATGCGGTCGCGGCCCTCCAACGCATGGCCAAACTCGAAGCTTCGGATAGACTGTTGTCGCGAGAATTCGGAGTCGTCGATCTGCGGCTACCGGACAAGCTGTACTTGAGGAAGCGAGCGCCGGCCGGCGACCCTCCGCCGAACGGGCCCGTCTAGAAACGTAGAAACGTAAGCGTACAAGCACGGGGATACATCGTGGCAAAGACAAGAAACGGGGTGATCGCCGCTCTCGATATCGGCACCAGCAAGGTGGTCTGCTTCGTCGCCCGGGTCGACGGGCAGGGGCTCAGGGTGGTCGGCATCGGTCACCAGCCGGCCTACGGCATGCGATCGGGCAACATTGTCGACATGGAGGCCGCGACCCGCGCCATCTCCTCCGCCGTGTCGACCGCCGAGGAGATGTGCGGCGAGCATGTGCGCGAGGTGATCGTCGGGGTGAGCGGCGGCTCGCCCGCCTCGCACAACCAGAGCCTCGAGGTCGCGATCGGCCATCACGAGATCGGCGAGCGTGACGTTCGCCGTGTGCAGCAGCACATCGCGCTGCCGGGCGAGACCGCCGACCGCGACATCATCCATTCGGCGGCGATCGGATTCACGGTCGACAGCACGCCGGTCAAGGACGCGCGCGGCATGTTCGGCGAGCGACTCGGCGTCGACGTCCACCTGGTCACCGCGGCGAGCGGGGCGATGCGCAACCTGCAGGTCTGCGTCCGCCGCGCCCATCTCGAGATTGCCGAGCGGGTGGTGGCGAGCCATGCCGCGGGCCTCAGCTCACTCGTAGCGGATGAGCGCGATCTGGGCGTCACCCTGATCGACATGGGCGGCGGCACGACCTCGATCGCGGTGTTCTACGAAGGCAATCTGGTGCACGTCGATTCGATCCCGGTCGGCGGCGAGCACGTCACCCGCGACATCGCCCGCGGCCTATCGACCCCGGTCGCCCACGCCGAGCGCATGAAGACCCAAATCGGCCGCGCCGTCGCCAAGCCCAACGACGAGTACGACATCATCGACGTGCCGCTGATCGGCGAGGAGGACCGCACCCGGCCCAACCACATCCCACGGTCGATCCTCGTCGGCATCATTCGTCCGCGCGTCGAGGAGACGTTCGAGCTGGTGCGCAGCCGCCTCGAGGCTTCAGGTGTGGATAAGTTGGCGGGCGGACGCGCCGTTCTGGTCGGCGGCGGCTGCCAACTCGACGGCGTGCCCGAAGTTGCGAGCGCGATTCTCAACAAGAAAGTGCGGACCGGCGGCCCGCTGCGGCTCGCCGGACTCGCGGATTCCACCGGCGGGCCTGCATTTTCCGCGGCGGCCGGCCTGCTCGCCTTTGCGCAACAGCATCACGCCGTGACGCAAGCTCAACCAGTTGTGCCCGAAGCACCGTCGAGCCGCATCGGACGCATTGGAAGTTGGATAAGGGAAAACTTTTAGGGCAATATGTTGTGTGGGAAGAGGCAATTCCCACAGGCTGTAGAGATAAAAGACCAAGAAAAGCCGACGGCAGTGTAAGGGCTTACCCACAACACGGGCTCACGCTGCCGCTCCGAGCAGATAACCCCTCGTTTGCGTGGAGAGAGCCGAAATGACCATCAACCTCAGTCTCCCCCAGAAGGAGTCCGAGATTAAGCCGCGCATCACCGTCATTGGTGTCGGTGGCGCGGGCGGAAACGCCGTCAACAACATGATCAGTGCCGCGCTCGAAGGCGTGGAGTTCATCGTCGCCAACACTGACGCGCAGGCGCTCGGCCAGTCGCTCGCCGACCGCCGCGTCCAGCTCGGCATCACCATCACCCAGGGTCTGGGCGCCGGTGCGCGTCCCGAGGTCGGCCGCCAGGCCGCGGAGGAAGCGCTGCCGGAGATCCTGCAGCTACTCGATGGCGCCAACATGGTGTTCGTCACCGCCGGCATGGGCGGCGGTACCGGAACCGGTGCGGCGCCCGTGATTGCCGAGGCGGCGCGCGCCCAGGGCATCCTGACCATCGGCGTCGTCACCAAGCCGTTCCACTTCGAGGGCCGCCGCCGCATGCAGTCGGCCGATCAGGGCATCACCGAGCTCGAGAAGGTGGTCGACACGCTGATCGTCATCCCGAACCAGAACCTGTTCAAGATCGCCAACGAGAAGACGACCTTCGCCGACGCCTTCAAGATGGCCGACGACGTGCTGCACATGGGCGTGCGCGGAGTCACCGACCTGATGGTCATGCCCGGCCTGATCAACCTCGACTTCGCCGACATCCGCACGGTGATGGGCGAGATGGGCAAGGCGATGATGGGCACCGGCGAGGCCGAGGGTCCGGATCGCGCCCGCGTCGCGGCAGAGAGCGCCATCTCGAACCCGCTGCTGGAAGATCACTCGATGAAGGGCGCGAAGGGCGTGCTCATCAACATCACCGGCGGCCTCGACATGACGTTGCACGAGGTCGACGAGGCGGCCAACCGCATCCGCGAGGAAGTCGACCAGGACGCCAACATCATCTTCGGCTCGACCTTCGACGCCTCGATGCAGGGCCGCATGCGCGTGTCGGTCGTCGCGACCGGCATCGCCGCGATGGCGCAGCAGGCGCCGGCGCCGAACTACCTCAACCTCGACATGAGCCGGCCGATTCAGACCGGCCAGCCGGCGCTGAGCCGCCCGGCCGCGCCGCCGGTCGGCCGGGTCGCCGTGCCGGCTGCGGCAGTTGCGGCGCCGGCAGCGGTGGCCATGGCGCCGGTCGCTGCCCCGGTCGCGCCGCCGACACCTGTCGCTCCGCCCGCTCCGGTGATGATGGAACCGGCGCCGGCAATGATGGAAGTACCGGCTCCGGCAATGATGGAAGCGCCGGCACCGGTCGTTGCGCCGCCGGTCGAAGTCGCGGTCTCGGCTCCGGTCGCTCCGGCGCCAGCCCCGGCGCCGATTGCCGTGTCGGCGCCGGCGCCGACGCCCGTCGCGTCTCCTGCACCGGCGCCCGCGCCGGCTCCGCAGAAGCCGATGGTCGACGAGAACGACTGGCGTGTGACGCGTCCGGCGACCCGGCCGGTGGTGCGCGCCGGCGAGCCGATCGCGCGCCCGGTTGCGCGTCCCGCCGCGGGCGAGAGCCGTGCGCCGAACCTGTTCCAGCGCATCACCGGCGCATTCTCCGCGCCGAAGGCGGCACCGGCCGCGCCGGCGCCTGTGCCTCAGACTCTGGTCGATCCCTCGGCTGCTCCTCGCACCGTCGCCCCGGAAAACGTCGTGCCGGTGGCGCCCAAGCCCGCACCGAAGCCGGTCGCACAGCCGTCGATGAACCTCGATGTCACCGAACGCGCAAAGCCGGCGCGCGATGACGACGATCTGCAAATTCCGGCATTTTTGCGCCGTCAAGCCAACTGACACAGGCTTCCACAGCGTTCTCCATGCATCTTCTTGAGGGGCCTTCGGCCCCTCTTTTTTTGGGTTCCGCGTGATATAACCCCCGCAAACCGGCTTCACGGATGGGATATGTCGAAAGCGTTTCTTCTGGTTCGTCGCGCGCTCCCAATTCTCGCATTGGCGCTCGCGTCGTCGCTCACGGCGTGCGGCTGGTTCGGTTCCGACAAGGACGAGACCTTCACCGAGCAGCCGGTCGAGGTCCTGTACAACCGCGCGCTCGATGACCTCGGCCGCCAGGAATACAAGCTGGCCGCCAAGGAGTTCGAGGAGGTCGATCGCCAGCATCCCTATTCGGTGTGGGCGACCAAGGCGCAGATCATGGCCGCGTTCACCTACTACCAGTCGAACAAGTACGACGACGCGATCATCGCGCTCGACCGGTTCATCCAGCTCCATCCCGGCCATCGCGACATCCCCTACGCCTACTACCTCAAGGGCCTCTGCTATTACGAGCAGATCTCGGACGTCGGCCGCGACCAGCGCACGACCCAGCAGGCGCTCGACTCGCTGTCGGACGTCGCCAAGCGCTTCCCCGACACGCCCTACGCGCGCGACGCCCGCCTCAAGGTCGAGCTGACCATCGACCATCTCGCCGGCAAGGAGATGGACATCGGCCGCTACTACGAGAAGCAGCACCAGTATGTTGGCGCGATCAACCGCTTCCGGACCGTGATCGAGCGGTACCAGACGACGACGCACGTGCCCGAGGCCCTGCATCGCCTGGTCGAATGCTATCTGGCACTCGGTGTGAAGAACGAGGCCAAGGAGACCGCGGCGGTGCTCGGCTACAACTTCCCGGGCAGCGACTGGTACCAGGACAGTTATTACCTGGTCACCGGCGAAGGCAGTCCGGCGGAGAATCCGTCCGGCGGCGGCTGGTTCTTCGGGCTCTTCTGACGGGCGGCATGCTGCTCTCGCTTTCGATCCGCGACTTCGTGCTGATCGAAAAGCTCGACCTAACCTTTGCGCACGGCGGCAACTCGGGCCTTGGCGCGCTGACCGGCGAGACCGGTGCCGGCAAGTCCATCCTGATCGACGCGCTCGGACTGGCGCTGGGTGCCCGCGCCGATTCGGCGGCGGTGCGCCGTGGCGCGCCGCAGGCTTCGGTCGCCGCCTCGTTCGATTTGCCGAAAGCCCACGCGGCGCACGCTATCCTGTCCGGGCAGGGGCTCGACGACGAGGACGTGCTGACGCTCCGCCGGACGATCGGCGCCGACGGCCGCGGCCGTGCCTTCGTCAACGATCAGCCGGCCTCGGTGGCGCTGCTCCGCCGCCTCGGCGAGACGCTGGTCGAGATCCAGGGACAGATGGAGCAGCACGGACTGCTCGACACCGCCACGCATCGCGCTTCGCTCGATGCCTTCGCCGGCCTCGAAAAGCAGGCGGCCACTGTGCGCGACGCCTGGCACGACTGGCGCGAGGCCGAGCGCGAACGCGCCGAGGCGGAAGCCGCGGCCGCCGCGGCGCGCCGCGATGAGGATTTCCTGCGCCATGCCGTGAAGGAGCTCGAAGCGCTGTCCCCCAAGGCGGACGACGAGGAGACTCTGGCCGCCGAACGGCAGCTTCTGCGCGCCGGCTCCGCGCTGGGCGAGGCGGTGGCCCAGGCACTGGGCGAGCTGGAAGCGGGACGCGGTGCAACAGCCGCCCTACGTGCCGCGCACCGGCTGGTCGAGCGCAACGTCGACAAGGCGGCCGGTCGGCTCGACGCCTCGCTGGCGGCGCTCGACAAGGCGCTGAGCGAGGCGACCGAGGCGCAGGCGCAGCTCGAGGCGGCACGCGATGCGCTGGAGTTCGATCCCAATCGCCTGGAGAAGATCGAGGAGCGGCTGTTCGCCTTGCGCGCTGTCGCCCGCAAGCACGGCGTCACCGTGGCCGAGCTGGCGCCGCTCGCCGGGAAGATGACCGCGCAGCTCGCCGCGCTCGACGATGGCGAGGCCGGCCTGAAGAAGCTCGCCGAGAAGGCGAAGGCTGCCCGCGCGGCCTACGTCGCCGCCGCCGAAGCGCAGGCCGCGGCGCGGCGCAAGGGCGCGGTCCGGCTCGACAAGGCGGTGTCCGCCGAGCTCGGCCCGCTCAAGCTCGAAAAGGCGAAGTTCGTGACCGAGCTCACGCCGCTTGCCGAAGCCGACTGGTCCGACTCGGGTACCGACCGGGTGCAGTTCACCGTCGCCACCAATCCCGGCACGCCACCGGCGCCGATCGCCCGGATCGCCTCGGGCGGCGAGCTGTCGCGCTTCCTGTTGGCGCTCAAGGTCTGCCTCGCCAAGGTCGGCGACGCCGCCACGATCGTGTTCGACGAGGTGGACTCTGGCATCGGTGGCGCCACGGCGGCAGCGGTCGGCGAGCGGCTGAAGCGACTTGCAAGAGAAGTGCAGGTACTGGTGGTGACGCACTCGCCGCAGGTCGCTGCAATCGCCGACCGCCACTGGCTGATCCGCAAGACCACCACGCGCACCAACGCCAGCACCGACGTCCTGTCGCTCGACGCCAGGGGCCGCCGCGAGGAAATCGCCCGCATGCTGTCGGGCGCCGAGGTCACCGCCGAGGCCCGCGCCGCCGCCGACAAGCTGCTGGCGACTGCGGGGTAGTGATACGAGACGTTGCCGACAGCACCGGTGTCATCCCGAGCGCAGCGAGGGACCTAGCGGCGGCGTCCGGTGCGAGCGTACTACGTCTATATCCTGACAAGCGTGAACCGGAAGGTCATGTATGTCGGCGTTACGAACAATCTCGAGAATCTAGTGACCCAACATCGTAATGGCGAGGGCAGCGCGTTTACCCGGCGATACCGGGTCCATAGGCTCGTTCACGCCGAGGAATATCAGTACATCGAGGATGCCATCGCCCGCGAGAAGGAGATCAAGGGCTGGCGACGTTCGGAGAAGGACGCGCTGGTCGAAGCGACTAATCCAAGCTGGGCCGACCTGTTCGAGACGCTGGTCGTCATAGATCCCTCGCTGCGCTCGGGATGACACGGGAAGCATTTCGGCAGGACGAAACGTGTTTTAAACTGCCGCCATGTCGAAGGCTGCAAAAGTCGTGGCGTCGATCGCCGTCGACGATCTCACCCAGCGCCAGGCGAAGGCCGAGCACAAGCGGCTGGGTGAGGAGATTCGTCACCACGACGTGCTCTACCACGAGAAGGACGCGCCGGAGATTTCCGATGCCGCCTATGACAAGCTGCGCGTCCGGCTGAAGGCGATCGAGGCGAGGTTCCCGGAACTGGTCGATTCCGACAGCCCGACGCAGCACGTCGCGCCGACCCCGACCACCGCCTTCGCCAAGGTCCGCCACACGCGGCCGATGCTGTCGCTCGACAATGCCTTCACCGACGAGGAGCTGCAGGCCTTCATCGACCGGGTGCGCCGTGTCCTCGAGCGCGAGACCGACCTCAAGCCCGATGCCGAGATTGCCCTGAGCTGCGAGGCCAAGATCGACGGCCTGTCGATCAGCCTGCGCTACGAAGACGGCGAATTCGTGCAGGGTGCCACGCGCGGCGACGGCACGACGGGCGAGGACGTCACGCCCAACCTCATGACCATCAAGGACATCCCGCACAAGCTGAAGGGCCGCGGGGTGCCGAAGGCCTTCGACGTGCGCGGCGAGGTCTACATGGAGCGCAAGGCGTTCCAGGAGATGAACAGGCGCCAGGAGGCGGCGGGCGAGAAAGTGTTCGCCAATCCGCGCAACGCCGCTGCGGGCTCGCTGCGTCAGCTCGATTCGGGCATCACGGCGACGCGGCCGCTTCGTTTCTTCGCCTATGCCTGGGGCGAGGCCGAGCCGCGCGCCTGGAAGACGCACAGCGAATACCTCAAGCTCCTGAAGGAGTGGGGCTTCAAGACCAATCCGCTCACCAGGCTCTGCCGCACGCCCGACGAGGTGCGCGCCTTCTATCGCGAGATCGGCGCCGAGCGGCCGTCACTGCCCTATGACATCGACGGCGTGGTGTACAAGGTCGACCGCATCGACTGGCAGGAGCGGCTGGGCTTCGTCAGCCGCGCGCCGCGCTGGGCGATCGCCCACAAGTTTCCGGCCGAGCAGGCGCGCACGCGGCTGAACGGCATCAACATCCAGGTCGGCCGCACCGGCGCGCTGACGCCGGTCGCGGAGCTCGAGCCGGTCAATGTCGGCGGCGTGATGGTGGCGCGCGCGACCCTGCACAATGCCGACGAGATCGAGCGGCTCGACGTGCGGGTCGGCGACATGGTCACGATCCAGCGCGCCGGCGACGTGATCCCGCAGGTGCTGGGCTACGTCCCCGAGGAACGGCCGAAGAAGACGGAGAAGTACCGCTTTCCCACCAAATGCCCCTGTCCGCTCAAGACCGAGGTGAAGAGCGAGGAGGGAGGCGTGGTGCGGCGCTGCTCCGGCGGGCTGGAATGCCCGTTTCAGCAGGTCGAGCGGCTGCGCTACTTCGTGTCGCGCAACTGCTTCGACATCGAAGGGTTGGGCGGCACGCACATCGAGAATTTCTTCAACGACGGCCTGCTCAAGATCCCGGGCGACATCTTTCGGCTGCCCGAGCGGGTCGACGAGATCAGGAAGCGCGAGGGCTGGGGCGATCTGTCGGTGCGCAATCTGGTCAGCGCCATCGAGGCGCGGCGCACTATCTCGCTCGACCGATTCATCAATGCGCTCGGTATCCCGCTGATCGGCGAGGCGACGGCCAAGATCCTGGCGCAGGAATACGGCGACGCCGACGACTGGCTGGCCGAGATGCTGAAGGCCGCCCGGGAGCGCAAGAAGCACCCCGAGGACGTCAAGAAGGAGAAGGCTGCGACGGAAGTCGGCGAAAGCTACGGCCGGCTGTGCAATATCGAGCAGATCGGCGTAACCACCGCCGACGCCATGTGCGAGTTCTTCAGCGAGGGCCACAACATCGAGATCATCCGCGACCTGCGCAGGCAGCTTACGGTCGAGGCGGTGAAGCGCCGCGTGATCGCCGCCGACGCCCCGCTCAAGGACAAGATCGTGGTCTTCACCGGCGAGCTCTCGACCATGACCCGCGACGCCGCCAAGGCCCGCGCCGAGGAACTCGGCGCCAAGGTCACCGATTCGGTGTCCAAGAAGACCAGCCTCGTCGTGGTCGGCGAGAATGCCGGCAGCAAGGCGCGCAAGGCCGCCGAGCTCGGCGTCCAGACCCTGACCGAAGAGGAGTGGGTCAAGCTCGCGTCATGCTGAGAGCCAAGGAGCGCAGCCAGCATCGGTCTCTACAACGAGCCAAGCGGGCCTTACATGCCGTCGGGCTGTACCGATCGGACGCGTGCAATGAACGGTGCGTCGACCGCATCGTCTCGACCGCCACGGCAGCCCTTTGGCGACGACATCAGGTCCGCTTTCGCGCGGGCCGGCGGAGTGCTAGAGCGCTTGCACCGCTCAATCGCAGGTCTACCGCTGGAGTTCGATCGCAATGGATTTGGCCCGTTTTCCACGTCGTCGCTATACCCCGTTCGTCACGCCGATCGAGTTCCTGCCGCACTTCACCAAGGCCCTCGCCAGGACCTGCCCGGGCGGCGTCGGCCCGGAGATCTGGATCAAGCGCGACGACATGCTCGGCCTGTTCCCGGGCGGCAACAAGACGCGCAAGCTCGAGTTCCTCGCGGCTGATGCGCTCGCGCAAGGGTGCGACACGCTGATCACCTGCGGCGCGCCGCAGTCCAACCATTGCCGCATCACGCTGGCCGCCGCGATCAAGGAAGGCCTGAAGGCCCGCTTCGTGATCGAGGAGCGCGTGCCGAACAGCTACAAGAAGGAAGCCGGCGGCAACAACTTCATGTTCGAGCTGATGGGCGTCGAGGCCATCACCGTGCTGCCGGGCGGCTCGGACATGGGTGGCGCGATGTCGAAGATCGCCCAGGAGCTCGCCTCGCTCGGCCGCAAGGGCTACATCATCCCGGGCGGCGGCTCGAATGCGATCGGCGGGCTGGGTTACGTCGCCTGCGTGCAGGAGATGCAACAGCAGTGGCTCGACATGGGCGTGGCGTTCGACGCCGTGGTCGTCGGCTCGGGCAGCTCGGGCACGCATGGCGGCATGACCGCGGGCTTCTACGGCAACAACATCAAGATTCCGCTGATCGGCATCGGCGTGAGCCGCGATCCGGCCGACCAGGAGCCGCTGGTCCACAAGGAGGCGCAGGCGGTCGCCGACCTGCTCGGCATCGGCAAGGTGCCGCGCGAGCTGGTGAAGAGCGTCGGCGGATTCTGGCAGCCGAAGTACTCGGTGCCCAACGCGAAGATGGTCGAGGCGGTGCAGATGATGGCGCGCACCGAGGCCATCCCGCTCGACCCGGTCTATACCGGCAAGATCATGGCCGGCCTGATCGGCCTCGCGCGCCAGGGCTTCTTCAAGCCGAACGCGAAGGTACTGTTCATGCACACCGGCGGCCTGCCGTCGCTGCATGTCTACGAGGACGTGGTTCTCGGCCGGACCGAACTGAAGGACTGACATGCCCGGCAAGCCGGGAGCACCCGACAGGTTGGGAGCACCCGACAGCACGGCGGTGCGCGTCGCCCTGTGGCGCGCGCTGCATGTCGAGGTCGATGCGCCGCCGCACGTGCTCGAGGACACGATCGGTCTTCGTCTGGCGGCACCGGAAGAAGGATGGCGGCAGCGCGGCGACATGCATCCGGAGGGCACGCGGATGTTCCGCGCCTCCATCGTCGCCCGCGCGCGCTTCATCGAAGACCTGGTCGCCGAGCAATCGCAGCGCGGCGTCGATCAGTACGTCCTGCTCGGCGCGGGCCTCGACACGTTCGTGCAGCGCCGGTCCGAGCTGGCCTCGCGCCTTCGCGTGTTCGAGGTCGACCAGCCCGGCACGCAGGCCTGGAAGCGCCAGCGCCTGGTCGAGCTGGGCTACGGCGTGCCCGAGTGGCTGAAGCTCGTGCCCGTGGACTTCGAGGCGGGCGACCGCTGGAGCCACAAGCTCGTCGCAGCCGGCTTCGATACCACCCGGCCAGCGGTCGTGACGTCGACCGGCGTCAGCATGTACCTCACGCGCGAGGCGATCATGGCGCTGCTCGGCGAGGTGGCCGCCTTGGCGACGGGATCGACGTTCGCCATGAGCTTTCTGCTGCCGCTCGAGATGGCCGAGCCGGCAGTGCGGCCGGGCATGGAAATGGCGGCCAAGGGCGCGCGGGCAAGCGGCACGCCGTTCATCAGCTTCTTCCTGCCGGCCGAGATCATGGCCATGGCGCGCGAGGCAGGCTTTCGCGACGCGCGGCACGTCTCGGCCGCCGATCTCGTCGAACGCTACTTCAAGAACCGCCCCGACGGCCTGCGCCCGCCATTCAATTCCGAAGAGCTGCTGATCGCCACGACCTGACCTTTGCGGAGAGCGCGGCACTCCCGTGCCGCTCATGGTCTTCTGGACCGCGCGCATCCTGCGCGCTCATGAGCGAGCTGGAAGCTCGCGGTCCACTGAGAAGACGCACCACTGAAGTGGGCGCGCCCCCGGCGGAAGATCAGATCGAGCGGGTCGCGTCGATGAGCCAGGCGCGCGTGGTGTCGTCGACCTGCGGCGCCACGACCTC
>JAFEFF010000185.1 GCA_018240745.1 Pseudomonadota bacterium | reverse complement strand
AGACCCTGTCGGTGGCGATGGTGACCACGGCCTCGCCGGCGAACGGCGCTTCGATGCGCAGCTTGGCGGTGTCGCCCGGCGCGTATTTCTCGCGGTCGCTCGCGACCTTGAGCGTGTCGGGGGCGGCCTCCGCGTTGGCGTCGCCACCCCACCAGCCAACATAGAAGGTGACGGTGGTCGAGACGTTGGCGCGCTTGTCGGTGATGGTCAGGCGATGCGGGCCCCAGTCCAGCCGCTTGGCGAAGCTCACTGCCGAGTCGGCCTTGAGCTGCATCGTACCGGCATCTATCTGGCGCTCGCCGGTGACGGTCTGCCAACGCCAGCGCCCGTCGCTCAGGTACCACTGATAATTATAAGTAATGCGCTCGAGCGAGTAGTCGACGGTGTCGGCGATCTGCATGCCGTCGGCCCCGAGCGCCACGATGTCGAAGCCCGTGTCGGTGCCTTCGCGGGCGTAGCGCCCGTCGAAGTTCGGCCGGATGCCGAGATAGACGTCGCGGGTGCGCAAGGGCAGTGACTTCTCGGTCTTGGTGGCGCGGCCGTTGCCCGGCTCGAATACGCGGGCGGTGAGTTGCGCGCGCAGCGGCAAGTCGGTGTCCTTCACCTGGTCGCCGGCCCATTCGATCCTCGACTTGCCCTTGTCGTCGGTGTCGAACCCGGTCAGCGTGATCAACGGCGGCTCATAGGTCTTGCGCTCGTCCTGGCTGCCGAACGTGTAGGCCGCGAACGCCGGGAAGGGATTGGGATCGACCGTGACGCGCAGGTCGCTCTCCACCTTCAGTCCCGAAGCCGGCGCGCCGTAGAGAAAGTCGGCGCTGACGTCGAATGCGGTGGTCTGGCCGGTGCGCAGGATCGTGGCGTCGGTCGACAGCTCGACCTTGAGCTTCTCCGGCACGAAGTCCTCGACCGAGAATTCGACCCGGCCGACGGCTGAGCCCTTGGGATCGATGCGCGCCGACACCGACCACAGGCCGCGGCGCGACGACTTCGGGATCTCGATCGCCTGATACAGCGCGCCGGATGATGGCAGAGCCAGCGTGTAGCGCGTGAACTCGGTGCCGTCGGGCCGGTTGACGGTCAGCGTCACCGGCATGTCCTTGATCGCGTTGGCGGCGTCGTCCCGGATCATCGCCACCAGGTGCACTGTCTCGCCCGGCCGGTAGACGCCACGTTCGGTGTAGAGGAAGGCGTCGATCGGGCCGGGCAGGGCGCGGCCCTCGATGCCGCGGTCGCTGAGGTCGAATGCCGCCTTGGTGAGCTCGAGGCGGGTGAATTCTTCCTTGGCGGCGTCGGTCACCATGATCGAGGCCGCCTCGGCGGCGCCGCGGCCGCGCAGCATGCCGGCCGGGAAGGTGGCGCGGCCTTGGGCGTCGGTGGCCGCCTTGCCGATCGGCTCGTTGCCGCGCGACAGCAGCACGACCTCGGCGTTGGGCAGCGGCTGGGCCGAGGCGAGCGAGCGGGCGAACACGGTAAGTCCGTCGCGGCCGGTCATGCTGGTGAGGGCGATGTCGGTGTCCATCACCCACATGCCGGCGAGGTTCTTGCCATTCTCCTCGTCGTCATTGTCGGCGCTGTTGTCGTCGTCGTCCTTGGCCGGCGGCTTGGCCGAGTTCCACACCACGACGAAGTAGGCGCCGGGCTTCCAGTCCTTGATCGTCTCGCGGATCGGGAAGGCGGTGGTGATCGCCTGGTTCTGCACGTTCTTCACCACCATGGTGCCGCGCCAGATGCGCTTGCCGTTCTCGCCGTTCAGCCACTGGCGCAGGTTCCACGACTCGGTCACCGGCTCGGTGCCGGGGAAATTGCTGGACGAGTAGTAGTAGGAGCGGCCGCCGGCGAACTGGTCGAGGCCGCGCTCGTTCACGCGATAGACCGAGATGCCGAGCTTGCCGACATTGACTGTCGTGATCGGCAGGCCGGCGGCGGTGCCGCGCGGCAGGATGAAGCCCTTGCCCGGCAGGGTGATCGCGGCAGGACGCGGGCCCAGCGCCAGCGAGACCTTGCGCTCGTCCTCGAGCTTGCCGCCGCCCGCGGCGGGCAGGCCCCCCAGCAGGGTCACGGTGTAGTCCTGGCCATAGGCGAGGCCGCCGATGCAGAGCTTGTCGTCGATCACGCGGATCGCCGACTTCATCTCGGGGGTGATCCGCAGGTAGTCGGCGTACTTCACGCCGTCGGCGGCCAGCGGCCTGTTGAAGTAGAGGCACGCCTCGGCTTCGGCGCCGCTGTTGTCGAGGCCGAGGCGGCTGTAGCGGAAGGGCTCGGCCGGCACCGGCCGCGGGGCCGGCGGAGGGGGCGTGGGTTGCGCGGCCGGCGTTGCCGCCGGGCGCGGCTGGGCGGAGCCGGTGGCCGGTGCAGTCGATGCGGTTCGGGTCGGCGGCGTCCGGTCGACCGTGTCCGCGGGGCTGCCGATGAGGTAGCCGGCAATCCCCGATCCCAGCATCAAGGCCACGACCAGACCAGCCCACGTCGACCTGTTCATAAATCTCCCCCGCGCACCGAGCACGCGGACTCTATCGTCGCAATTGTGCAGGGACTGTGGAGAGCGTGTATTAGGCGCGAAATATTCCGATGCTGTGGCGACGAAGTCACGCTATCACCGCGCCATGCTGCATCTGATCAAGCTTGCGGTCGGCGTCGACGATCTCGCCCACATGAAGAAGGTCCAGGCGGTGCGTCGCAAGCAGCGCCGGCAGGGACCGCGCACGCCGCACTGGGTCTATACCCGTCACATGCCCAAG
Organism: Pseudomonadota bacterium; assembly: GCA_018240745.1. Taxonomy (GTDB): domain Bacteria; phylum Pseudomonadota; class Alphaproteobacteria; order Reyranellales; family Reyranellaceae; genus Reyranella. The sequence goes on along the minus strand of JAFEFF010000185.1, from coordinate 57,893 downwards.
CGGGTCGACGAGCTGCTGCAGGGCGGCTCGCTCTACTGGGTGGTGCGCGGCGTCATCCGCTGCCGCCAGGAGCTGGTCGGCTTCGAGGAGGATTTCGACAAGGAGGAGGCGCACAAGTACTGCCGCATCCAGGTCAAGCGCACCATCATCCCGACTGCGCCGCGCGCCTGCCGGGCCTTCCAGGGTTGGCGCTATTTCGACGGCGACGATGCCCCGCCCGACCTGTCCAGGGGCGACACCGGCGACATGCCCAAAGAGATGGCCGACGAGCTGCGGCGGCTCGGGCTGCTCTGAAGACGGCGGCGTCGGGCCTGCGGCGACGATGTCCATGAGCGTCCACCGGAGTCCACACTGCCTGTGGACGCCTCAGACGCCGATTCCATAAGGGTTTTGGCTCCGAGTCCACGAATCCGCCGCCACTACCCGGAGAGGACGCGTGTGTGGACTCCCCGGAAAGAGGTGGTTCGGAACGGCTCTGGGCGTCAGGGCACGTGCGAAACGCCACAGAAGCCATGGGCGGTTTCTGCAAGTGTCACTCTCGTCACTCGTCAGGAGGGGCACATGACCAATCCCAAGGACTTCGACATGGAGTCGATCCGGCGCCGGTTCACCGGCCTGTTCTCGGCCTTCGGTGGTGTCAAGACCGCGGCGGCGGGACCCGTCGTCAACCATGGCTATGCCTCGGCGGCCGATTCGACCCAGTGCCCGTTCATCATCAAGCCCTCGTCGCACGAGCGCGTCGCCATCGACGCGCATCGCAGCGACTGGCTGTAGGTTACTCTGCCGGCGAGGAGCTGGCCTTCGTAGCGATCGGCGGCACGGTCATGCGCGGTGGGAGCGGCTTCATGCCGAACGCCGGACGCAGCCAGGGTACCCGCCGGATCGACGCGTATCCTGCGACGCAGGCGAGCGCCGTCAGCAGAACCACCATTGGCATCTCTATCGGTAGCGGCCAGCGGAGTCGCGCGAGTTCGTGCGCAAACACCACGATCGCCGTCTGGTGGATGATGTAGCAGGGAAAGATCGCCTCGGTCAGGGTGCGGCGCCATGGGCCTTCGGCCGTCAGGAGATGGCGATAGGCGAAGCCCGCTGCGGCGACGATCCAGGCCCACTGCTCGCATCCATAGGAGAATGCCATGGCGACCTTCAGGCCGATCGGGATCGGCAGGTGCTGATAGTGCGAGGTGTAGGACGTGCGTGCGGTGTAGGCGACGACGCCCAGCAGGAGGCCCAGCCAGCGCAGGCGCTCGCACTCGCGCATGAAGCCGTGATCGGTAAAGAACAGGAAGCCAAACAGCAGCGCCGACAGGAAGATCGCGTGCAGGTACCAGTCGTCGTACAGGCGATGGGTTTCCGGGAAGAAGTGCTCGAGCGCGATGCGTGCCAGTGACAGGTAGACCGCCGGCAGGGCGATCACGCGCCAGCCCTTCAGCAACGGCGCCACCCTTGCCTTCAGCCACGGCAGCAGTCGCGGTGCAATCGTCAGCAGCGCGACCAGTACGACCGTATAGAGCCAGAGATAGGCGACGAACCACATATGCTGCATGTCCGGCAGCACCGAGCAGTCGTGGCCGTCGCAGAGCCTGTGGTCGAAGGCGAGGTACTCGCGCCAGAAGGCGAGGTATCCGCGGCTATAGTCGAACAGCTCGACGGCCCGGAGATAGGCTTGCGGCGGGATCACGAGGACGACCGCGACGAACAGCGGCGGAAGCAGGTAGACCGTGCGCTGCCGCAGCACCGTCCCCGCGGAACGATGGGCGCTCATGAAACCGAGTGCCGCGCCCGAGATCAGGAACAGCAGCATCAGCCGCCACGGCGCGCTCCATTTGATCAACAGCAGTGTCGCCGGCAGGATACGCGGGCTTTTCACCTCCCACGCCCAGGGCGCGTAGAACATGGCGACGTGGAAGACGATCAACAGGACGAACGCGGCGATGCGCAGCCAATCGAGATCGACACGGCGGTCGGATCGGTAGACTCCTCCTCCTTCTGTCACTTGCTCCATCTGGCGTCACCCGGCGTCGCCCGGCGTTCACGAGTTGAACGCGCAGGATTGCCGAGCTTGCCGCAAGCGGCGAGTGACCACGCCGTGACACACGGATTCAGACGATTTGCTCCGATGTGCGAATCGTCACAGATGCATAAGGCCCCGAATGGCAGCTTCCGCCCGCCCATCGTCAGGAGGGGAAAATGGTCACTCCAACGAAGGATCAGCAACTCGACACTTCCCGCCCGAAGTTCCTGAAGGTCGTGTCATCGGTCGGCGGCTGGCTGAGCGCGCTGCGCCTTTCGCCGACGCGCCATACTGCTCCGGTGCTGACGCCGGAGGAGGCGATGATCCGGCCCACCCCGCATGAGCGCGTCGTGATCGACGCGCATCGCGAGGACCGGCTCTAGCGCTTCGGCAGCTTGGCTTTCTCCGCGAGAATCGCTCTGTCGATGACCGTGAACAGGTAGGCGTCGGGCGCCAGCGTGCAGCCGCCGCGCACCAGCAGGGCAAGCTCTCCGCCGCGCTGGTCGTCGGGGATCGACACGCCCCGATAGCGCGCGGAGTGCTCGGCGAGGTAGACCGCCAGCGACCGGCGCGCCTCGACATTCATGGCCTGCGCCTCGCGGCAGGTGATGTAGGCCGCCTGATCGAAGTTGAGCGGTGCGGCCGCGGTCTGGGCCTGGGCCGCGGTCGCGGCAATCAGCACGGCGCCGGCAAGAGCGATGGTCTTCATGGCCGGCCTCACTTTCTGCTCGAATCGACGGCCGCGCCGCCGAGATAGCCGACTGCGCCGCCGATCAGGCCGGCCCCGACCACTTGGCCGAAGCTGCCGCCCGTCACCAGGCCGATACCGGTGCCCGCTGCGGCGCCGACCGCCGCGCCCTTCTCGGGGGTGGACCACGGCCGGTCGCATGCTCCCAACAAGCCTGCCGCCGCCACGACCGCCAGTATTCTTGCTCTCAGCATATACCCTCTCCTCCTACGGCGGAGTCGTGTCCGCCTTCTGCCAGTCCTTGTCCGGATTGAACACCGTGATCGACGCGGCCTCCTGCGCCGTGTCGGGGCCCAGATCCTGCTCGTAGACGTCGCCGCTCTGGTTGACGATAAAGGTCATCACCCCGGTTTCGCCGTACTTCACCGGCCAGGCGATCACGCCGAAGCCGCCGATCATGCGGTTGTGCACCAGGTAGCTGTAGGCCCCGCCGGGCGCGTCGGGACCCTGGCCGTAGAGCAGGCGATAGCGATAGCCGTGATAGCCCTCGCCCTCGCGGTCGCCCGGCTGCGCCTTCGCGACCAGCGGCCCGAGTGGGCTCTCGGGCTCGCCGGGCTTGGCTTCCCAGTAGAGACCGTCCTTCTTGCCCGGAGAGCTCAGCAGCCGGCGCGCATAGACCGCCACGCCGGTCTTCATCGGATCGAGCGAGGCATAGTCGTACTGCGCATCGACGATGGCGAGCAGGGTCTGGATCACGTACAGCTCGTTGGCGCCAATCTGGCGAGCGATCATCTCCTTGCGGCCGGCCGCGACGTCGAAGCGCCAGCCGTCGTCGTCCTTGACGATCGGAATCGGCATCTTGAAGCCGGTGGTGCCGACCTCGACCAGCATCTTGTTGTCGCCGTCGGGCACCAGCTTGTGGTTCTCGTCCCACGCCTTGAGGTACTTCTCGCGCGCCTGGTCCTCGTCCTCGCGTGTTCCCGGCACGAAATCGCGCCAGTTCGAGCCGAGCATGTCGGCGATCGCCTTGTCGTCGTCCTTGCGCAGCGCCTCGGTGATGGCGTCGTTGGCCGCCTCCGCGGTCGGGAAGTGGCGCTGCTTGATGGGTTGTGCCGCGGTGCCACGTGTCTGTGGCGCCGGCGACGGTTGGGGCGTTTGCGCGTTGGCGCAGAACGCAAAGCTCCCGGCCGCGACCACCGCGAGCAGGAACTGCAGCAACCTGTTCATCGACGGCCTCCACCACCACCCGGTCGTCCGCCACCGCCCCCGGGACGCCCGCCGCCACCGCCGCCAGCCGGGCGGCCGCCTCCGCCGCCTCCTGGACGGCCGCCGCCGCCACCGCCACGCGACTGCGCGCGGTTCATCTGCTGGTTGCCGCGCTGCGACTGACGATTGATCTGCTGGCCGCGATTGACGCCACCCAGCGCGTTGGGCCGCTGCTGCGGACGGTTGATCTGGCCGCCGCCGGGCCGGTTGCCGGCGCCCGGTCCGCCGCCGGGCCGGTTGGCGGCACCTTGGCCACCACCCGGCCGGTTGGCGATCCCCTGTCCACCGCCGGGGCCGCCCGGCCGGTTGCCGATGCCCTGTCCGGCGCCCGGACGATTGCCCGCGCCCGGCCCGCCTTCGAGGCGGCCGCGGAACTGGTCGCGCTGGGCCGCTCCCGGACGCTGCGCCTGGTTGAAGCGCTGGCGGGTGGCATTGTCGCGATAGGCGACGCCCTTGCGGTGCTCGGGGCGGTGCTGCCAACGCTCCCCACCGCCGCCAGCGCCCGGGCGATCGGGCCGGTCAGGTCGGTTGCGATTGAAGTTGTTGTCGATGTTGACGGCCTTGTTGACGTTGATGTTGGCGTAGGACTGACCGTAGCCGCCCCAGTTCCAGCCGCCGATCATCGCCGCGCCGGCGGCGATGCCGAGACCCCAGAAGAAGCCGGTCGCGAGCGCGCCGCCGAACGGATAGTAGACCGGCGGATAGGTGGGGTAGGGCCACGGCCCGTAGGCCCAGCTCGGGTTGTACTGCGGCACGTACACGACCTCGGGATTGGCCGGCTGGATGACGTACTGGACGTTGTCGCCCGAGCCCTGCGTCGTCACCGCCTGCTGGGGCGTGCTCTGCAAATTGCCGGCGGCAGCCGCCTTGGCTCGCAGGCGCTGAATGGAATCGGCGACATCGGCCTGCTGCTCGATCATCGCGTCGCCGAGCTTCTGCGTCCAATCGAGATGCTCGTTGAGCTGCTTCAGCACGTCGGGGAAGGCGACCAGCGACTTCACGCTGGTGTCCCATTCCTTGTCCTTGACGGCCTGGACGGCGGCGTCGCCCTTGAGGGTCGAATTGGCCTGCTGCCAGCGCGCCGCCTCGACGATCTCCAGCGGATAGCCGGCCGCCATCAGGATCTGCGAAAGAAGCGGATCGGGATAGAGCGCGATCGGCGCCAGCATCTGGTCGAGCTCTTCCGGCTTGAAGCTCTTGGTGCCCTGCGCCTGCGCCTGTGCCCACGCACCGCGCACCACACTCGACGCCAGCACAAAGACCGACAGGGTGACAAAAGTTCGGCGCTTCATATAATCAGTTTGGTCAATTATTTGTCCGATGGCCTTGATAAAGGTCAACGACGGCTGATCGATGGACGCACAAGAGAATAGCCGCGATGGGGAAGGGGAATTTACGGGCGATGCGTGTCTGGTTGGCTGTCGCGATGGCTGCGATCGGCGTCGCCGTCGGCGCTTGCTCCACTCCGGAGCGCCTGCCCGCCGTGCCGCGCGCCGATACCGAGCGCGCACAGCCGCTCGGCATCGCCAAGGCTCGGTTCTATCCTGACAGTGATCCGCAGGCGATGGCCCTCGATGCAACCGAGGCGTTGCAGCGCGAGATCGCGGCCCTGCCCCCCGGTGCGAAGGTGCCGCCGGCCAACTTCCTCGCTGTCTCGGGCGGCGGCGACAACGGCGCGTTCGGCGCCGGGCTGCTGAATGGCTGGACGGAGACCGGCACGCGGCCGCAGTTCAAGGGCGTGACCGGCGTCAGCACCGGCGCGCTGATCGCGCCCCTGGCCTTCCTCGGGCCGCCGTACGATCCGGTGCTGCGCGAGGTCTACACCACCATCAATGCCGAGCGCGTCTACCGCTTCCGCGGCCTCACTGCGGCGGTGTTCGACGATGCCATGGCGGACACCACGCCGCTGTCGACGTTGATCGCCAGGTATTTCGACCAGAAGATGCTCGACGATATCGCCGCCGAGTATCGCAAGGGCCGGCTGCTGCTGATCGGCACCACGGACCTCGACGCCCAACGGCCGGTCATCTGGAACATCGGCGCGATCGCCGACAGCGGCAAGCCCGGCGCGCTCGCGCTGGTGCACCAGATCCTGCGCGCCTCCGCCGCGATTCCCGGCGCCTTCCAGCCGGTGCTGATCGACGTCGAGCTCGACGGCAAGAAGTACCAGGAGCTGCACGTCGACGGCGGTGCGATCGCCCAGTTGTTCCTCTATCCGCCGTCGCTCGATCTCGGCCGGACCGGCATCAAGCGCGAGCGCCACGCCTGGATCATCCGCAACGCCCGGCTCGACCCGGATTGGGCCAACTCGGAGCGCCGCACCATCTCGATCGCCGGCCGGGCGATCAGCACGATGCTGGCCGCGAGCGGCCGCAACGACGTGCTGCGCGTCTACTTCGTCGCCCAGCGCGACCACGTCGACTACAACCTCGCCTATATAGGCCACGATTTCGATGGGCCGGAGAAGAAGGGCGAATTCGACCAGGCCTACATGCGGGCGCTGTACGACTATGGTTACCGCCAGGCCAGGGCCGGGCTGGAGTGGCACAAGGCGCCGCCGGGACTGGGCAGAGAATAGCCTGAATGGAGTGGCGCCGGTCGTACTCGCTCAGGAGCTACCTGCGATCGACGATGTGGTTCGTGCCGGTCGCGGCCTACATCACCTCGTTCTTCCTGATCCGCGTCGTCGGCTGGCTCGACGACTGGCTGCAATGGACCTGGGCGTGGAAGCTCGAGGTCGCAACGGTCGATGCCGCCCTCGAGAGCGTGGTCTCGGCGACCGTGGCCTTCATCGTGTTCGCCTTCAGCTCGCTGCTGGTGGCGATCCAGATCGCGAGTGCCCAGCTCACACCGCGCATCATCGCCACCACACTGCTGCGCGATAATACCATCCGGATGATCATCGCGCTGTTCGTGCTGACGCTCGCGTTCAGTGTCGGCACGCTGGCGCGAGCGCAGGACACGGTTCCCTACCTGCTGCTGACCGTTGCCGTCCTGCTCGCCGGCGCCTCGACGGTGGCGTTCATCTATCTGATCGACTACGCGGCGCGGCTGCTGCGGCCGGTCAGCATCGTGTGGCGGGTGGGCCAGGACGGACTGGCGGTGATCGAGGAGGTCTATCCAGCCAAGGTCAAGGGGCCATACATGCCGGCGCGGCTGACCGCGCCGCCGCCACCGCCCGCCCGCACGATCCTCCACAAGGGCACGTCCGCCATCATACTCGCGGTCGATCTCGCGACGGTGCAGCAGGAGGCGCAGCGAACCGACGGCGTCATCGAGTTCGCCCACCAGGTCGGCAACTTCCTCTCGGTCGACGAGCCGCTGTTCCACCTCTACGGCGGCAGCGCGTCGGCCGACGACAACCGCCTGCGCGGCGCGGTGGCGCTCGGCGCCGAGCGCACGCTGGAGCAGGACGCGACCTTCTCCTTCCGGGTGATCGTCGACATCGCCATCAAGGCGCTCAGCAAGGCGATCAACGATCCGACCACGGCGGTGCTGGCGATCGATCAGCTCCATCGCCTGCTGCGCGCGGTCGGCCGCCGGCATCTGCACGATGACGTGATCAACGATGCCAACGGCAAGCCGCGCGTGATCTTCCGAACGCCCAACTGGGACGACTTCGTCGAGCTGTCGTGCCGCGAGATCAGGCTGTACGGCGCCGGGAACTACCAGATCGCCCGGCGGCTGAGGGCGATGCTGGAGAATCTGGCGGCGACCCTGCCGGAGAACCGCCGGCCGGCGCTGCTCAAGGAGCTCGGCCTGCTCGACCAGGCGCTCGAGGCGCTGAAGCTGCTGCCCGACGATCTCACCCTCGCCCGGACACCCGACCTGCAGGGCCTCGGCGCGCCGATGCGCCAGCCCCGCGCGAATTCAGTGCCGTAGCCCGTCCGGCGACGGCGACAAGCGGCCCGGGCCGTCGACCCGGCGCTTCGGGCGCGAGAGCATCAGCGGTTGGTGAGCTTGAGCTCGATGCGCCGGTTGCGGGCGGTGTCGATCATCGACAGCGGCTGGAATTCGCCGTAGCCCGCGGCCACCAGATGGTCGTTGGGGATGCCCTGGGCGTTGAGGAACTTGACCACCGCGATGGCGCGCGCCGCCGACAGCTCCCAGTTGGACGGGAACTCGCGCGTGTTGATCGGCTTGTTGTCGGTGTGGCCGTCGACCTGCAGCACCCAGGGGATATCCGTGGGGATTTTCTTGCTGATCTCGATCAGCCGCTGCGCCACTGCGGCGAGCTGCTTCTCGCCGCCCGGCTGTAGCTGCGCCGAGCCCGACGGGAACAGCACCTCGGACTGGAAGACGAAGCGGTCGCCGACGATCTGCACGTCGCGCTGGCCGGCCAGCGCCTCGCGCAGCTTGCCGAAGAACTCCGAGCGGTAGCGCGCCAGCTCCTCGACCTTGCTGGCGAGCGCGCGGTTCAGCTTCTGGCCGAGGTCTATGATCTGCGCGTTCTGTTCCTTGGCCTTGGCATCGGCCGCCTCGAGCGCGGCGTTGAGGCGCGCGAGCTCGTCCTTCAGCGCATTGAGCTCGGCGGTCATCCGCACGACCGCGGCCTTCTGCTCGGCAGTCTGCTTCTGCTCCTCGGTGAGGTCGGAGAACAGCTTGCCCTTCTCGTTGTTGGCCGCCGCGAGCGCCGCCGCCAGCCGCGTGAGCTCGAGCTTCTGGCGCTCGATCTCCTTCTGCATGTCGGTGGTCTCCGAGGTCTTGGCCTCGATCCGCTGGGTGGCGTCCTTCAGCATTGCCGCCAGCCGGTCGCGCTCGGCCTGCGAGCTGGTGACGTCGGCGGTGAGCTTCTCGCGCTCGGCCTGGAGCTTGCGGCTGAGCAGGGTGAGGCGGGCCACGTCCTTGGCCAGATCCTCGGCCGAGCGCTTCTCGAGCGAAAGCTGGCTTGCGAGGTCGCCGACCTGCTTGTTGAGCGAATCGATCGCCGTCTCGCGGCTCGACAACACGGTCGAGAGGGTGAACTGCGCCACACTGAAGATCGACAGCAGGAAGATCAGCACCATCAGGAGCGTCGTCAGCGCGTCGACATAGCCCGGCCAGGTGTAGTCGGCGCCGTCGCGGCGACGGGAAATGGCGGCCATCAGTCGCCCGTCGGCTGTTCCTGCGCAGGAGCGGGCTCACGGGCGAGCGCGATCGTGCGTGCCAGCAGCCGGATCTCGCCGCGGATCTCCTCGGCCACCGCCGTGCGGTTGGTGGCGGTTTCCTCGACCAGCCGCGCCAGGTGCGCTTCGATGTTGCGCCGGTGCAGCGCCATGGCCTCCCGGTCGACGTCGGCGAAGCGGTCGGCCAGCTGGCCGACGGCGTTACGCAGCTCGTCGGCAAGCGCCGTGCGTGCGCGCCCGCTCTCATCGACCACGCGCGCCAGTTGCCCCTCGACGGCGTGCTGCAGGTTGGCCATCGCCTCGCGGTCAGCCTCGGCGGCCGAGCGGTCGCTCAAGCGGGCGACCGCGCGCCTGAGCTCCTCGCTGACCTGGGCGCGGCCGCTCATGCTCTCCTGGTGCAGGCGCTCGAGCTCGGCCGAGAGCTGCTGGCGATGCGTGGAGGCCTCGGCGCCGAGCTCGGCGATGCGCGCCTCGAGCGCCTCGCGATGCGCATTTGACGCCTTGGCGATCTCGTCGGCCAGCGTGCCGCGTGTGCGCAGGCTTTCCTCGACCAGACGCCCGAGATGGCCCTCGATGGCACGTCGATGGGCGCGCGCCTCCTCGCGCTCGGCATCGTCATCGATCGCGCGCTCGGAGAGACGCGCGAGCGCGGTGCGCAACTCGATCGACAGCTCGGTGAAGCGGGCCAGCAGGTTCTGCTGCGCGCGCATGGTCTCGGCGAGCGCCGCCAGCCGCTCGACCAGCGTGGCATTGCCCGCCGCGGCAGCCTGGCGGCTCTCCTCGATGCGATGTATGGAGCGCATCAGCCCGTCGACGCCCTCGGTATTGCGCTCGAGCAGCGCCTCGACATAGGCCGGCACGCTCTGGGCGACTCCCGGCGGCAGCGACGAGGTCGACAGGCTGGTGGCGCGCGCCAGCCACTCCTCGAGCTCGATGTGGAAGCGCCCCTGCGCCTGGCTTGCCTGCAGTTCCAGGAAGCCCAGCACCAGCGAGCCCGACAGGCCGAACAGCGAGGCGCCGAACGCCGTCGACATGCCCGTGAGCGGGCCCTCGATGCTGGTCTTGAGCTTGGCGAACATCTGCACCGCGTCGCCGGCCGAGACCTGCAGGCTGTTGATGGCATCGGCCACCGAGGCGATTGTCTGCAGCAGGCCCCAGAAGGTGCCGAGCAGGCCGAGGAAGATCAGCAGGCCGATCATGTAGCGCGCGAGCTCGCGGCGCTCGTCGAGCCGGGTGGCGATGCCGTCGAGCACCGCGCGCGTGGCGGTGGGCGACAGCCGGATGCGGTCGTTCCTTTCGCCCAGCATGGCGGCGAGCGGCGCCAGCAGGTTGACCGACTCGGACGGCGGCACCGGCGAGTCGGCGTCGCGGTTGCGGTAGCGCCGCATCCAGCTCACCTCTGGCCAGAGGATGATGACCTGGCGGAAGACGAAGAAGATGCCCAGCACCAGCACGCCCAGGATCACGCTGTCGAGGGTCGGCGTGTGCTGGAAGATGCGGATCAGGTCCTCGTGCAGCACGTAGGCGAGCCCCGCCACGCCGGCGAGGAACACGAGCATGCGGATGAGATAGGGAAGGGGGCTGCTCATGCGTTCCGCGTTCAAGGCGTCATGACGTCGACACGTTCCTTGGCGCCGCCGCCTCTTGCCGGAGCGGCTTGTGCTGCGACCTCGATCCGCGCCTTCACGCCCTGGTCGATCAGGTACATGCGCACCGCGAGCGTACGGACCAGGGCGATCTTGCGGGCGTCGTCGCTGTCGCCGCCCGTGGCGTAGCCGCGCAACTCGATCTGACGGACACCCTGCGCGGTCAACATCTGGGCGAGCGTATCGAGCGCGCCGCGCGCGGAGGGGTTGATCTCGACCGAGTGACGATCGAACGAAACCGTCGCCGCCGGCGCACCTGCGGGCTCCGACGGGTTGGCAGCCGGAGGCGGCGCAGCCGACGTCGCCTCAGCCGGCGCTGGGGCGGCTGGTTTCGGCGCGGATTGCGCGGGAGCGACCACCGTCCCGAAAGCGGCGACGGCGAACGCCAGGGTCCGCACGGCGGCAGTATGGCTTGGCATAACCATTTGTCCTTTAAAGGATTTTGGGCCTGGCCGGGAACACCAAATCGACAATAGCCAATGATGGTGGCGGGGCCAATAGGGCGCGGCTAACCTCGCTGCGAGCCGGGAGAATTCGCATGGTGAGGATGTGGAGCGTCGGGCTGCTGATGGCGGCCCTGCCGGGAATCGCGGCCGCAGCGGATGTCGCGGGGACCCGCGCCGCCATTGATCGCAGCCTCGATGCGCAATACCCGCACCTCGAGGCGCTCTACGAGGACATCCATCTCCATCCCGAGCTGGGTTTCCAGGAACAGCGCACAGCAGCAAAGCTCGCAGGCGAAATGAAGGCGCTGGGCTTCGAGGTGACCGAGGGCGTCGGCAAGACCGGCATTGTTGCGCTGTACAAGAACGGCCCGGGTCCGACGGTGATGATCCGGACCGAGCTCGACGCGTTGCCGCTCGAGGAGAAGACCGGGCTGCCCTATGCCAGCCACGCCAAACAGGTCCTGCGCGGCGTCGAGACGCCGGTCATGCATGCCTGCGGTCACGACATTCACATGGCCGCGTGGGTCGCGGTCGCCAGGATCATGCGCGACCTCGAGGACCAGTGGAGCGGAACCCTGATGTTCATCGGCCAGCCTGCCGAGGAGGGCGGCGGCGGTGCCAGGCGCATGGTGGCCGACGGCCTATTCACGCGCTTCCCCAAGCCCGACTACGGCTTCGCGCTGCATGTCGGGCCGGGCCCCTACGGCTACGTCACCTACAAGCCGGGCGTCATCAATTCGGCGTCGGACAGCCTGCAGATCACCTTCAAGGGCAAGGGCGGCCACGGGTCGCGGCCGCACACCACGATCGACCCGGTGATGCAGGCGGCGCACTTCATCGTCGACGTGCAGAGCGTGATCAGCCGCGAGAAGGATTCGTCGAAGTTCGGCGTGATCACCATCGGTTCGGTGCAAGCCGGCAATGCCGGCAACGTCATTCCCGACACCGCCACCGTTCGCGGCACCATCCGTTCCTACGACAACGACACGCGTCTCAAGATGCTGGCCGGCATCGAGCGGACCGCCAGGGCAGCGGCGATGATGGCCGGTGCGCCCGAGCCCGACATCAGGCTCACCGAAGGGGCGAAGTCCGTCGTGAACGACGACGCGCTGGCCGCGCGCAGCGGCGCGGTGCTGAAGGCGGCGTTCGGCGACAGGGCGCGGCTGATGAGCGAGCCCGGTTCGGCCAGCGAGGACTATTCGGAGTTCGTAAGGGCCGGCGTGCCGTCGTTCTACTTCGGCATCGGCGGCCTCGATCCGGCGATGCTGCGGAAGGCGGCGGCCGAGAAGACGCCGGTGGCCGGCAATCACTCGCCGCTGTTCGCGCCGGTGCCCGAGCCCAGCATCCGCACCGGCGCCGCGGCGATGAGCCTGGTGCTGCTCGACGTGCTGCAGAAGAAGTAGATCGCTGGGACCGCGCCACTCCGTGGCGCTCGTGGCCTTTTGGACCGCGCGCATTCTGCGCGCTCATGAGCGGAAGCCCGCGGTCCAATGAGTCAGTCGGCCGCAGCGAAATGTGCCATCTGGTCGGCGTAGGCCTTCGCGAAGGCCGGGCGGGCCGTGGCGCGGACCATGTAGTCGCGACAGGCAGGACTTGCGGCCAGCCCGTCGAACCGGTCGACCGGGCGCAGGACGTCGGCCATGACAATGTCGGCGATCGAGAACGAGCCGGTCAGCCATTCGCGTCCGGCCAGCACCGGTTCGAGATGCCGCAGCCGGATCCTGAGGAAGTCGTCCAAGAACTTCCAGGCAGGCGTATCGCCGGTATCGCCGGAGAACTTCAGCAGCGACCACGGCAGGCTCGCCATCTCGACCGAATTGAGCGCCGCGAACAGCCATTCCAAAGTCTCGCTGCGACCGCGCGCATCGGTCGGCATCAAGACGTCGCTGCGATTGCCGAGATGAAGCAGGATCGCGCCGCTCTCGAAGATCGAGAGATCGCCGTCGGTCAGCCACGGCACCTGGCCGAAGGGCTGGTGCGCGAAATGGCGGGCATCCCGGCCGCGAAAGGGCGTGCTTTCGACGCGATAGGGCAACCCTGCCTCTTCCAGGGCCCAGCGCACACGGAGGTCACGGACGAAGCCCCGCGGCAACTCGGGAACCCAGTCGAAGGTGGTGAGGACCAGGTCATCCATGCGAGCTACGCTAGGATCTCGACCATCGTGTCGCGCAGGTTGGCGTTGGTGGCGAGGATGCTGCTCGAAGTGCCGAGTGCATAGGGGCCGCCGGGAACCTCGTTCACCAGACCGCCCGCCTCGCGCACCATCAGGATGCCGGCGGCAACGTCCCACGGCGAAAGACCGAACTCGAAGAACGCGTCGTAGCGGCCGGCGGCGACGAAGGCGAGGTCGAGCGCAGCGGCGCCCCAGCGGCGCACGCCCGCGGTCCTGCCCATCACCGCCTCGAGCTTCTTGACATAGGCCGGATGGTCGCCCCGGCCCATGTGCGGGATGCCGGTGGCGACCAGAGCGCGTGCCGGATCCTTCCGCCCCGAGACGCGCAGCCGGCGCGAGCGGGCGTTGGGCGTGTCGATGAAGGCGCCGTTGCCCTTCTCGGCCCAGAACAGCTCGTCGGAGATCGGCTGGTAGATTACGCCGGCGATCACCTCGCCGTCGCGCTCGAGCGCGAGCGAGATCGCGAAGTGCGGCACGCCGTGCAGGAAATTCGTGGTGCCGTCGAGCGGATCGGCGATCCAGCGGTTGCGGCCGTCGCCCTTGGTCTCGCCGCCTTCCTCACCGAGGAAGCCGTACTCGGGCCGGGTGCGCGCCAGCTCGGCGCGCAGCGTACGCTCGGCCTGGATGTCGGCGCGGCTCACGAAATCGCCCGGACCCTTCTCCGAGACCTGCAGATGCTCGACCTCGCCGAAGTCGCGCTTCAGCGATTTCGCCGCAGCGAAGGCGGCACGGATCATGACGGTGATCGTCGCGGAGCGCGGCGCCAGCGACCTGCGCTCGGGCGGGCCGGAGCGCTCGCGGCCGATCGTCATCGGGGCACGGCCTACGCGGGCGACGGGTTTGTCTCGGGGAGGCAGCGCCATTTCTATTCCTTTTCTGACCTCCTCTCCCCCGCCAGGGGAGAGGGCGGGTGAGGGGCAGCGCACGTCGATTCGTACCCTCACCTAGCCTCTCCCCCTGGCGGGGGAGAGGAAAAATGAAAGCCTTAGTCCTTGGCGCGTTCCATGTAGGTCCCGTCGGCGGTGTTGATCACCAGCTTGGTGCCGACAGCGATGTGCGGCGGCACCATCACGCGGATGCCGCCTTCGACCACGGCCGGCTTGTAGGAGGAAGAAGCGGTCTGGCCCTTCACCACCGCATCGGCCTCGACTACCGCAAGGGTCACCGACTTCGGCAGCTCGACGCCCACCGCCGTGCCCTCGTGCAGCGACACGTTCACTTCCATGCCGTCCTGCAGCCAGCGCGCCTGGTCGGGATCGAGCACGTCGCTGCCGATGGTCAGCTGCTCGTAGTTCTCCTTGTCCATGAACGTGTAGCCGTTGTCGTCCTTGAACAGGAAGGTGGCCTCGCGCTCCTCGATGTGGGCCTGCTCGATCATCTCGCCCGAGCGGAAACGCTCCTGCAGCTTGTTGCCTTCGCGCAGCGCCTTGGCCTCGATCGCCACGAACGCACCGCCCTTGCCGGGGGTGATGTGCTGGACCTTGGAGGCGACCCAGAGCTTGCCGTTGTATTCGATGACGTTGCCGGCGCGGATGGAATTGACGGGCACTTTCATAGGGTTACCGCTCGGTCGATGAAATGGAATTCGGCCTCGTTCCCAGGTCGGGGCGAGGCCGGCGCGGGCTTGTATCAAAGGCTGGGGAACCCCGCAACTTGGCGGGGTTTGTGCGCTCCCGGCTTATGGCAGGGACTCCGGCTCCAAGATTGGCCCGCACCCGGCCTAGCCTCCGTAGGCGCGGCCTGGCGCCCTAGCTCATTGCAGGCGCAGCTCCTTCTGCTTCTTCTTCGGCAGCGCCGCGGCGATGACCGCGTGTGCGCGCCGGAGATAGGCCTTCATCTCGGCATCGCTCAGCGATGCCGGATCGTCGACCGACACCCACTTGGCGCGCGCGAGGTAGGGCGCCGGCCGGAAGCCGGGCGAACGGCTCAGCGCCTCATAGTGCTCGGGCGCCGACTTGAAGGAGATGCGCCCGACCGAATGGTCCTTGGGCGCGATCAGGCAGAACATCTTGCCGCCGACCTTGAACACGGCGACACCCTCCCACTGCACCAGGCGCGTGGCGGCGGGCAGGCTGGCGCAGAACCTGTCGATCTGTTCGGGCGTCACGCCGGCACCCTACACGGACCGAACGCCGCATGCGATGGTCCGGCATGACCGAGTGGCGTCCCGACAAGCTGGCCCGTCGCCTGCCGCACCTGCAGGCGCGGGAACTGATCCGCGCCGCGATGCGCGGCTGGTTCGCCGAGCAGGGCTTCGTCGAGGTCGAGACGCCGATCCTGCAGGTGGCGCCGGGCGCCGAGGTGCATCTCGCGGGCTTCGCTACCGAATGGAAGACGCCCGACGGCAAGGGCCGCATCCGCTGGCTGCACAGCTCGCCCGAGTTCGCGATGAAGAAGCTGCTGGCCGGCGGCGTGCCCCGGCTCTACCAGTTCGCGCGCGTGTTCCGCAACGGCGAGGGCTCGGCGCTGCATCATCCCGAGTTCACGATGCTGGAATGGTACCGCGCCCGCGCCGGCTACGAGACGATCATGAACGATTGCGCCGCGTTGCTGGCGCTGACCGGCGCGACGGAGCTGCGCTGGCAGGACAAGGCCTGCGATCCGGCGTCGCCGCCCGAGCGGCTGACGGTGGCCGATGCGTTCGAGCGGCATGCCGGCGTCGACCTGTTCGCGACCATCGGTGATGCGATGAAGCTCTCGCAGGCATCCGGCGTGGCGATGCATGCGGGCGATTCGTGGGACGACGTCTTCTTCCGCATCATGTTCGACCGCATCGAGCCGCAGCTCGGCGTCGGCCGCGCAACCATCCTGTGCGAGTATCCGATCCACATGGCGGCGCTTGCCCGCGCCAAGCCGGGCGATCCGCGGGTCGCCGAGCGCTTCGAGCTCTATGCCTGCGGCGTCGAGCTCGCCAACGCCTTCGGCGAGCTGACCGATCCGGCGATCCAGCGGGCGCGGCTCGCGGCCGACATGGACGAGAAGGAACGGCTCTACGGCGTGCGCTGGCCGGTCGACGAGGACTTCCTCGCCGCGCTCGAGCACGGCCTGCCGGATTGCGCCGGCATCGCGCTCGGCTTCGATCGCCTGGTCATGCTGGCGAGCGGCGCGCCGCACATCGAGGACGTGCTCTGGCTGCCTGTACGCTAACGCGATGGTTCCGCGAACACCGCGTTGAACGCCCGCACCGCCGCCCCGGGACCGTCCCTGTAGTTCCACACGCCGCCGGCGACGGCGAGGAAGTCGGCGCCCGCCGCGATCACCGGCCGGCAGTTGTCGACGGTGATGCCGCCGATCGCCACGCACGGCACCTCCATCAGCCCACTCCACCATTCGAGGATCTCGAGGCTTGCCGGAGTGGTGACGGTCTTGGTGGTCGAGGTGAAGAACGCGCCGAACGCCACGTAGTCGGCGCCGGCCTCCGCCGCTTCCATCGCCAGGTGGCGCGACGCCTTGCAGGTGACGCCGACCTGGCGATCGGGGCCGACGATGCGCCGCGCCTCGCGACAGGGCAGGTCGCCCTGGCCGACATGCACGCCGTCGCAATCGAGCTTCACCGCGAGATCGGGCCGGTCGTTCAGGATGAAGGCGACGTCGCGCTGCTGGCACACCGGCCGCAGCGTGTCAGCGGTGCGTGCGATCGCGTCATCGTCGACATCCTTCAGCCGGAGCTGGAACGCCGCGACATCGCCGCCATCGAGCGCCGCGCGCAGCTCCGCCGCGAAAATCGAGGGATGCTCGATGCGTTCGGGCGAGATCAGGTAAAGCCGGCAGTCGGTCATCGTCAGAGCTGCTTGCGGTAGACGATGAAGCCGGAGCGGTCGGCGACCTCGTTGTACAGCACCTGCGCCACCGCGTTGGTCTCGTGCGTCTGCCAGTAGACGCGGCTGCAGCCGGCGGCGCGTCCGGCTTCGTACACCGCCTCGATCAGCAGCCGTCCGACGCCCTTGCCGCGCGCCTGCCGGCTGGTGAACAGGTCGGCGAGGTAGCACGCGTCCTCGACCGTCGCCGTGGCGCGATGGAAGAGGTAGTGCACCAGGCCCAGCAGCGCGCCATTCTGCTCGGCAACCAGCGCATGCAGCGGCTCGCCGGGATCCAGGAACCGCGCCCAGGTCCTGCGCGTGATCTCCTCGGGCAGGGTGCGCTCGTAGAACGTGTTGTAGCCGGTCCACAGCGGCAGCCATTGCTCGAAATCGGTATCGACGACGGGCCGGATGAGAAGCGGCCGGTTGGTGGGGGGCTTCATGACCTCACCGGGTTACGCGGAAGTCGTGCGAGATACAGACGAGTCGAAAGTTGTATCGGCCATATCGCCTGTGCGACCTTCCTGCGACCTGTGCGTTGTCGGGCGACGAAACGCAACGGCTTCCCTCGAGAACGTCGTGGAAAACAAGTCCTTTGCCCTGGTCCTGCTCGCGCTCGTCGTGCTGATCGCACTGGCGCTCTGGCAGTTCTACTCGCTCGCCTGGGGCGACAGCCTCAGCCTGTCCTACCACGTACGCTCTCCGAATGTGGCCGCCGCGCCCCGGTAGGGCGCAGATTTGCGGTAGAATAAGCAGACATGGCGGTCACGGATACCCGGCTTCGCACGCTCAGGCCAGAGAAGGGTGCGGCGGAGGATCAGAGGTGAATGGCTTCGTGATCCTGAAGTTCCTGTCGCACCTCGTGCTGCCGCCGGCATCAATGGCGCTTGGCTTTACGGTCGGCGCGGTGCTGGCGTTCGTCGGTCTGCGGCGCCTCGGTCTGGCTCTCGCCCTGCTCTCGGCATTCGAGACGCTGATCCTCTCGGTGCCCCTCGTCAGTCGGACATTGGTCGCGCCGCTCGAGCGTTACGCCAGGGAGGAGGCGGCGCAGGCCGCGCCGTGCTGCTACCCGGCCATCGTCGTTCTCGGAGGGGGCTGGAACGACCTCAGGATCCTGCACGCCGCACACCTCTACAAGCGAGGCGTCGCGCCGAGGATCATCGTTTCGGGGGGAGATCTGGCGGCCGACCCGGCCGCGGCCAGGCCCGAAGCCGAGGACATGAAGCGCCTGCTCGTCCTGGTCGGGGTTCCGGCCGACTCGATCACGACGGAGGATGCCTCGAGGAACACCGCCGAGAACATCGCCAACGTCAGGGAAATCGTCGGCGACCAGCCGGTCGCCCTGGTGACCTCGGCGTATCACATGAAGCGAGCGTTGAACCTGGCGCGGCGAGCGCGGCTCGACGCATATGCCTTTCCGACCGACTTCGCACCGCGCCTGGCCAGCCGCCCGGTCTGGGATGAATGGCTGCCGAATGTCAGCGATCTGCAGCTCTCTGCGGCATCGCTTTGGGAATACCTCGGCATCACCTTCGATTTTCGTGCCGTCGAGCCCACGCCGACCTTTCACAGCGGCTCGCCATCGAGTGCATCGAGCTCTGGAGCACAGGCATCGCCACTGCACTGACGGGGACGCCCGTCACGCCTGCTCCATCGGATACGGCCAGCGCTTGTTCTGCGAGCTAGGCTCTCGCAACCGGAGTTGCACCCGAAACCTCGAGTTGTCACAGTCTTGCGAGCATGGTGGAAGACACGGCACTCGGCCGCGTGCTTGCCATCAAGGAGAGGCGGGGATCGTCAAGTGGCAACGATGACGCTGGCCTTCAGCCGGGCGCACAACGTACTGCATCTGCGGCTTTCGGGCGTTTACCATGCGGACGATTTGGATCGGTTCGACTTGATGGCCCTGCGCTTCGTCGAAACCAATGGCCCTGTACACATGATCCTCGATTTTTCCGGGACGACCGCCTTGTCCGTGCCCGCCGGCAGGTTGGCGCGGCGCGGGCAGCTTCCGCCACTGTGCCTGGGCTACGAGAGAGTAATGGTGATGCCTCGGCCCGAACTGGAGGAATTCGGCAGGACCTTCCTCGAGCATCAACGCGAGTGCGGCTTTCCCACGCCAATCGTAACGAACACCCTGGATGAGGCCCTGCGCGTGCTGTTCCTGGACGAAGCGGTGCAGTTCGAACCGGTTACCGGTTTGGCAGATTAGAAGTTGACAGGAACCGCTCTGTACAGCGGGACCGGCTCGAGGTCGATCCGCGCAAGTGGTTGCTCGCGAAGGCGCTCCCCGAGGTCTACGGCGCCCTCATCTTGCGAAGGGATTGCAGGGGGCCGACGGCGGAACGAACCAGCATCCGAGTTCACCCCGACGAAGGGATCGGGGTTGTGCAGGACCGCAGGCGCCAGGCGTAGACGCGCCAGGCGGGGTCGATCACGCCGTATGCCGACGCATCGGCGATCTTGGCGACTTCATCCTCGCGACGGACGGTAATCTGCGGGCCGTCGAAGGTCGTGAGGAACGGCCGCAGCGGTCGATAGACGAACGAGCTGTAGTCTCCGATCTCCTTCTGGAACGAGACGATGAAGCGAACGCCGCGCGCGCAGAGCAGCGGCTCGATCGGCTGGCGCTTGCGCATCGCGTCGAGATAGCCGACGTCGTTGACCAGCCCTTCGAGCTGGCTGACCGGGCCGTCGTAGAAGTAGGCGAAGGCGCCGGCAAAGTCCGATATCGCCACCGCGGCGCCATCGGTCACGGCGCTGACCTGATCCGCCACCGGCTTGGAGAAGAGGGCGATCAGCGGGTTGGGGCGGGGTTGGGTCCTCGCCATCGCGATCGCCGCCGCGCCCATCAGCACGAGGCCGAGCAGCATGGTCGCCAGGCGCGGCCGCAGCGGCACGAACCAGGCTGCCGTCAGGACCACGACGGCAAGGAGAGCCTCGCGCCAGGTGTAGAGGGCGCTGGCCGCGATCAGTGCCGCGACGGCCAGGGCCGCCACCGCCTGGCGCATCCGGCCGCTCTTCTCCTCGAGCAGCACGGCGATCATCGGCACGTCGACCAGCAGGAACAGGAAGATCGGATAGGCGTACCACTCCCAGACACGCCACGAGGAGAAGAACAGCAGCCGGCCGGCATACAGCGCGAAGCCGAGCAGCAAGGCCGCCGCCAGCCGGCCGGCGAAGCTGCGCCGGTCGGGTTGGGCGAGGAGGAGGACGAGCGTAACGCCCGCGATCCAGACGGTCTGGCCGGGCAGGCCGCGCACGAAGGCGAGAAAGCGGCGCAGTGTCGATTCGTCGGTGCTCGTCCAGGCTTCGGCAACCTGCTGCAGCAAGGCGTGGTTGAGCCCGAAGCCGCCGAGTGACTTGGCCAATCCCGAAACCGGCAGCGGCGTGCCGAACACGAGCTGGTTGACCCCGGCATAGATCGCGCCGCAAACGGCGAGCAGGGCGAGGGCGCGCTGCTTGTGGCGCAGCGGAATCGGCGCCATGACGAGCGCCGGCACCACGAAGGAGGCCGCATCGATGCGCGCGCCGACGACCGCGACGGCCGTGGCGGCGAGCAGCCATCCCGTGGACTCGCGCGAGCGCGCGGATGCGCCCAACGCGGCGAGGAAGGCGGCGGAGGCCAGGAACACGAGATCGGATTCCATGCCGTCCAGCACCAGCGGGTAGTAGAACAGGCCCGCCATGAGCGCCGCGGCCAGGCACATCATCCAGGGATGGCTGCGGCCGATCTCCCGCAGCGCGAGCAGGGTGGCGCCGAACAGCGCCGCGCATTCGATGAAGACCACCGGCGCGAACGACGGCGTCAGCAGGCTTTGCAGGGCGAGCACAGCCTGCCAGAGCGGCTGGTAGCCGTTGGTCAGCACCAGCCCGTCGAAGGTGCTCGCGCCGTCGCGGGCCAGGTTGCGGGCGATGACGAAATAGTAGAAGGCGTCGTCCGCCATGTAGGCGAACCACTGCTCGGCGCCGAGGCGGAACGCCCAGTAGCCGATGATGGCGACGACCGCGGCCGCCAGCGCGGCGGGGACGAAACGCGCCCCGTACTCAGCGTTCAGCATCAGCCCTCCGCTGTTTCGACCTCACCGTGGTTCCCCCGTCGCCCGGCAGGCCAACACAAAGCCCGCCACAGCGAGGTGGCGGGCCCGGAAGGCAGGCTACGCGATCGCTTTACATCTTGCCCTGGTAGATACCGATGATCTTGTCGAGCATGTCGAGCGCCTCGGCGCGCGGGCGCTGGAAGGTGTTGCGGCCGATGATCGAGCCGTTGGCGCCGCCGTCGCGCAGGCCGCGGATCTCGGCAAACAGGCCCTCGAGGTCCTTCGCCTCGCCGCCCGAGAAGACGACGATGCGCCGGCCGTTGAACGCCGCCTGCATCACGTGGGCGATGCGCTTGTCGAGGGTCGAGATGTCGATCCTGGCCTTCTCGTAGGCGGCCTTCGCCTCGGGCTGCCACAGCACGTTGGTCGGCGGCTTGACCTTGATGATGTGCGCGCCGAGCAGCGCCGCCATGTGGGCCGCGTAGCAGCACACGTCCATCGCCGTCTCGCCCGCCTTGTCGAGCTTGCCGCCGCGCGGATAGGACCACATCACGACGGCGAGGCCGTAGGACTTCGCCTCGGCCGCGAGCTCGCGGATCTCCTCCATCATCTCGTACTGGTCTTCCGAGCCCGGATAGATCGTGAAGCCGATCGCCGAGCAGCCGATGCGCAGCGCGTCCTTGACCGAAGCGGTGACCGCCTGGTCCTTGTTGGTCGACAGGCTGTTGGCCGAGTTGAGCTTGAGGATGGTCGGGATCGCACCGGCGAAGGTGTCGGCGCCCGCCTCGAGCGGACCGAGAGGGGCGGCGTAGGCGTTGAGCCCCGCGTCGATCGCGAGCTGGTAGTGGTAGTGCGGATCGTAGGCGTCCGGGTTGGGGGCGAACGAGCGGTCGGGGCCGTGCTCGAAGCCCTGGTCGACCGGCAGGATCACCATCTTGCCGCTGCCGCCCAGCTTGCCGTGCATCAGCATGCGGGCGAGGTTCGCCTTGGTGCCGGGGCAGTCGCTCTCGTAGTTGTCGAGGATCTTCTTGACGGTACGGCTGATCTTCACGGTCGTTCTCCCGGCGGCAGGTGATTTTCGGCCCGAAACCGCGTCGGTTTAGCGGCCGCTCGACGCTCGTTCAAGCCCCGCCAAGCGGAACCGGACGAGCGGCCAATTACGTCGGTGTAAATTGCTTCGGCCCCGACGCCGGGATAGTGCAGTCGGCCATGTTGATCCAGCACCCCGTCGTGGCGCGGCTCGCCCACCGCCTGCCGTTCTTCTATGGCTGGGTCATCGTCGCGGTCGCCTTCGCGACCATGGCGTTCAGCGTCTCGGCCCGCACGGCCTTTTCGCTCATGTTCCCGCCGATCGTCGACGAGTTCGGCTGGGACCGCGGCCTGGCGGCGGGCGCCTTCTCGTTCGGCTTCCTGGTCTCGGCGGCGATCAGCCCGGTGCTCGGCCGGCTGGTCGACCGCCGGGGCCCGCGCTTCGTGATCGAGATCGGCACGGTGATCACCGTCGCGGGCCTTGCCGGCGCGACGCTGATCGAGACGCCGTGGCAACTCTACCTCACGCTCGGCCTGCTGGTCGGCATCGGCGCCAACAGCATGAGCTACTCCGTCCATTCGCAGTTCCTGCCGAACTGGTTCGTACGCAACCGCGCGCTGGCGATCGGCCTCGCCTTCTCGGGCGTCGGGGTCGGCGCGGTCCTGATCCTGCCGTGGCTGCAGGCGATGATCCTGCACGAGGGCTGGCGCACCGCATGCTGGAAGCTCGGCCTGATCACCCTGGTCGTGCTGCTGCCGATCAACCTGCTGGTCGCCAAGAGCCCGGAGAGCCTCGGCCTGCTGCCCGACGGCGAGCGCCACACGACGGCGGGGACCGCGAAGAAGCGGCCGTCCAACATCGTCGACGCCCAATGGGCGGCGGTCGAGTGGACGGTGCCGCGGGCCATTCGCACCGGCCGCTTCTGGTCGCTTGCGCTCAGCTACTTCGCCGGCGGCTGGATCTGGTACTCGGTGCAGATCCACCAGACCAAGTACCTGGTCGAGATCGGCTTCGATCCGATGCTGGCGGCGTGGTCGCTCGGCGTGGTGGCGATGGCCGGCATCCCGGGCCAGATCGTGCTCGGCGCCTTGAGCGACCGCATCGGCCGCGAGATCGTCTGGACGATGAGCTGCGCCGGCTACGCCATCTGCTACGTCGCGCTGCTGCTGCTGGCGCAGGCGCCCTCGCAGCCGCTGATGTGGATCATGGTGCTGAGCCAGGGCCTGCTCGGCTACGCGGTCGCCGCGATCATGGGCCCGATCGTCGCCGAGATCTTCGAGGGGCCGCGCTTCGGCTCGATCTTCAGCCTCTTGATGGTGGCGCTGATCGGCGGCGGCGCGGTCGGCCCGCTCGTCACCGGCCTGCTGCACGACTGGACCGGGACCTACACGATCGCCTTCGCGCTGGGGATCGCCTTCAGCGTCGTCTGCGCCGTCGCGGTGTGGATCGCCGCGCCGCGCAAGGTGAGGGTGGTGGCGGGAAGCCTGCGCTAGCCCTTCGCTGCGGGCGTGCCGCCGAGGTGGCGCGATAGACGGTACAGCCACAGGACGCAGTGAGCGCCGTACGCTATACTCAGAGGCGCAGGGGAAGACCCTGGAGACGCACGAGCCAAGAAGGTACCGAGTACGAACGCGCCTGGAATCGGAGTTCATCCACCGAGACACCGGTCCGAAGCTGTAGGTGCTCCTATGAATCCAGAGACTGAGCAACTGTTGGCCGAGCTGGAAGGATCGCCGGCGCTTACCTATGCCTGGGTCGATACGCGCGCGCGTATCCATGAATTGCACGCCAAGGCAGAGACATCCGAAGAGCGCGGTCTGCTGCTGAGCATGCATATCATCCTGATGAATTCGGTGGAGCTTTCGGGGCTCGTGAAGGACCTGGAAGCGTTCAGGGAGGAGCGCCGCAAGGACTATAACCGCTTGCTCATGTCGGAGGCGACGGACGGGCGGAACTTCGTGCCGGCGATGCTGCTCGAGGCGACGCAACGCGAGATCGCGGTCGGGCACATCGATGAAGACCATGAGATGCACAAGCTCGCTCTTGCGGCCGCCCAGGTGTCGCCGCCGAAGCAAGCGTCATGGTTTTCGCGGCTGTTCGGCTGCTAACTGTGAGCGCGCCACTAAGTGGTGCGCCCAACCCTACAAGCCTGCCGATGTCTTGTGCGTGTTCGTGTATTCGAGCTCGTCGGCCAGGAGGCCGACGCCGCCGATCGAGAGCAGAAGCGCAGCGGCAAGGGTGATGAGAATTCGAAGCGTGCTCACCGGTCCGACCTCATGAAAGGCGCGTCGCCGTGATCGGCACGGCTTTGGCGACGCGTACTCGAGACCTGCAGGCGGAAGGTGATGGGAAGGTGAGCCTGCATGGAGGGCCGCCGATCGGCCTGGCGGCGCGTGGGGTGCGCCGTCAATCTCGCGGCCATGTTGCAGGCAATCGTCGGACACGCCACGGCAAACAGCATGGTCCGCAACGTTGGATACAAATTCCCTCTGCAATGTATCGAGCGCAAAAAGCTCTTCACGCAGTGAACGGCGGTCGGTCGGGCCTGGTCGATCGAGGGGGCGCCTACTTGCCCTTGGCGGCGACGGAGCGTGCCTGCACGCCGAACTCGCTCGACTTCATCTGGCTGTCTGCGATGGCGAATCCTTCGGCGGACAGGCCGCGCTTCAGGAGCTCGCGGATCGCGGCGGCGCGGCTCGGCATGCGCGCCGCAAAGCGCCAGGTGTCGAGCGCTTCGAGTTCCTTCCGCGTCAGCATGATTTGCAGACGTTCGCCCCTCGACACTCCGGCCATCACGCCCTCCTCAGGCGTCTCTTACTCATTTGTCGTAAAGCTATCAATTCCAGCCAAAAGCAACAACGACGTCATCGATGGTGTGCGCTGCTTATTGGCGCAAAGGCCATAAGCCGATCAATTAGCCTATAACGCCTTGATTCGATTGGACAAAATGGACATCCTCCATCTCGGATGAGATGGGAGGTCGCCATGACCGATACAGCGTCCCCACAGGACAGGCCCGTCGACGCCGTCATGGAGTCCAACCATCGGATCGGCAACCATCTGGCGACGATCCTCGCCCTCGCCCACAAGGAGGCCGCGAAGCTGGAGGCGGGCGCCGACATGGTCCGCCGGGAAGACGCGGTCGCGGCGATCAAGGGTCTCGCCTGCAAGGTCGCCGCCGTCTCGACGCTGCACCGTGCGCTCCTGGCGAACGGCGGGCGAGCCGAAGTGGACCTCGCACGGCTGCTGGCGGACACGCTGCGGCCGCTGAAAGAGCTCTACGGCGATCGCCTGCGCCTCGACATGAGCATCGGCGGCGGCTGCGCGGTGACGAGTGAGCAGGCCTTCGTGCTGGCGCTGACGTTCGCCGAGATCGTGACGAATGCCGTGAAATACGCGCATCCGAGCGGCCTGCCCGTGGAAATGGCGGTCGTCGGCGCATCGACAGCCGGCGGAAGCATCAAGCTGGAGATCTCGGACGACGGTGTCGGCTTGCCCGAGGGTTTCAATCCCGACCGCGACTCGGGCGTCGGCATGAAGATGGTCCGCTACATGATCGATTCGGTGGGGGGCGAGCTCGGAACGTCATCGGACGAGCTCGGCCTCGCCTTTTCCATCACGCTGCCGGCAAAGCAATCGGCCGATAGGCACGATCGTCCTGCGCGCCCTTAGAGGACGGCTCGCCCGAGATGCCGGGCGTGGGGGTTGCAAGCCGGACGAGAAACCCCATTTAATGTAAGTCGATACCACGGAACTGACGACTTGGCCGGCTGTAGATGCAGCGGTCGCTTCCCATTCCTGAACAATGCGACTTCGACGGGCTGTCCCCGACAGGGCGGCCCAGCACATCTACACTCGCGAAAGGTACTTTCCATGTCTCAAGGAACCGTGAAATGGTTCAACACGACCAAGGGCTTCGGCTTCATCAAGCCGGATGACGGCGGCCCCGACGCGTTCGTCCACATCAGCGCCGTCGAGCGCGCGGGCCTCCAGCATCTCGCCGAGGGCCAGAAGGTCCAGTACGACCTGATGCAGGACCGCCGCGGCAAGATGTCGGCGGAGAATCTGAAGCCGGTCGGCTGAAGCTGGTCGCCTGAACCGGGCGCCGGAAACGGCGCCTCGTTTCCCCGCCAGCGGCCGACCACGGATGTACTGGCGGCCGGGCGGCGGGGAGACATCATCGGGCGGCACCGAACCATCGTGCCGCCGCCAACTTCTTTCTCGAGGAAGGGTTATCCGTGGACATCAGCAAGACCACTCTTCTGAAAATGGCCGATGCCTTCCTCGCTGAAGCCCGTCGGCTTCGAAAAGAATCGGCGACGCAGGCAAGCGGCGCCGCGCGTGAGCAACTGATCGGCGAGGCCGAGCAGCTCGAGGCCAAGGCGGCCCGTCTCGAGAAGGACGCCGTTTCGGCCAAGGACGGCGTGTTCGTCCAGGCGCGGAACTGACCGGGTTGCCGGCAGCGGCGCCTCATTCGTTCAGGCCCTTGCCCGGATACGGGTGCGTTTTGATCCAGTGGTTGGCGATGTCGACGCGCCGGGTGATCCACACGCCCTTCTGCTGCTGCAGGTAGTCGAGCAGCCGCCACAGGCCGGCGGTGCGGCCGGGATGGCCGAGGATGCGCATGTGCATGCCGACCGACATCATCTTCGGCTGGGTCGCGCCCTCCTTGTAGAGGACGTCGAACGCGTCCCTCATCAGGCTGAACCACTGCTCGGCATGGCTCATGGTCACGGCGTACTTGCCGTCGTTGTTGGTCAGCGAGTAGGGGATGACGAGGTGCGGCTTGCCCGCGACGGTCTGCCAGAACGGCAGTTCGTCGCCGTAATAGTCGCTGTCGTAGGTGAAGCCGCCATGCTCCCTGAGCAGGCGGCGCGTGTTGACGCTCGGTCCATAGCGGCAATACCAGCCGGCCGGCGCCTCGCCGACCGTCTGCTTCAGCGACGTCACCGCCTTGGCGATGTGGTCGCGCTCCTCGGCCTCGCTCAGCGTGAAGTGCTTCACCCAGCGCCAGCCGTGGCAGCACACGTCGAAGCCGGAGGTCCTGATCGCCTCGGCCGCCGCCCTGTTGCGTTCCAGCGCCAGCGCGCAGCCGAACACCGTCATCGGCAGGCCGCGCTCCTGGAAGGCGCGCATCAGGCGCCAGAAGCCGACGCGGCTGCCGTACTCGAACATGCTTTCGCCGGCGAGATCGCGGCCCTTCAGGCCGACCGCCGAGCTGGTCGATTCGGTGAGGCCGGTCTCGGTATAGCCCTCGCCGTCCTGCACCGAAGGCTCCGAGCCCTCTTCGTAGTTCATGACGAAATTCACCGCGAGGCGCGCCCCGTTGGGCCATTGCGGATCGGGCGTCCGCTCGCCGTAGCCCACGAGGTCGCGATTCGGTTGCCAGCTCATGTCGGTCTCCTTACGAGTTCGGCGCCCATCTGGCGGGCGATGTCGGCGATCTTCTCGTTCATCGGCTCCATCGAGATCGTCTTCACCCCGGCGCGCAGGCAGGCCAGCGCGTAGCCGGGCGCATCGCCGCAATCGACGACCAGGGTGAAGGCGACGTCGGGGAATTCCTCCCGGGCTCGGTCCTGCAGCGCCGCGAGATAGCCCGCGCCGTAGAACGCGGCGGCATCCTCCGGCGTGACCAGCGTGGGCGAGATGCCGGCTTCGCGTGCCGCCCGCAACGCCGCTTCGGTGGAGCGCCAGTCGCGCACCACGGTCAGCATCGCGAAGAGAACGACGAACCCTCTGTCGTCCTGAGCCCATTCGGGGCGGCGTAGCCGCCCCGAATGGGCTCAGGACGACAGAGGGGGCGTGTCCCCATGTCAGGGAATGTCGATGGTGAACGGCGCCACCGGCACGAACTCCTCGTCCCTGGTGCCGGCGCGCCACATCAAGACGGCGAAGCGGCCCGGCCTGTCGAGCGTGGTGAGGCCGTGATGCCATGTGTTGGGTCTGTAGGTGACACCCTGCTGCCCGTTGGCGATGAACGCGCGCGCGCCGGTCATGTCGGGGCCGCCCTTCGCGGCATGCGGCGCCACGACGATCAGCCAGCGGCCGACATCGACCGGCACGAAGCTCTGCGAGGAGAATTCGTGCCGCTCCATCGTCCCGGACTTCAGCGGCCGGTCGGGCGTCGGCAGGCGGAAGGTCATGGACAGGCTGGCCTTCGCCTCGGGGCGCAGGTTGCCGAGCGCGTCTTCGTAGTAGGTGCGGCCGGCTTCCTTCGGCACGTCGATGACGTCACCGAACGGCGCGAAAGCCTCCTTGGTCAAAGGCTGCGGGATGAGTTCCATGGCGACAGCATACGCCAAAACGCAAAGGGCGAGCCACGCGGGCCCGCCCTTCGGTCACGCCTCTTTCATGTGCGTATGTGCGCTCAGCCGAGCTTGCCCATCGCCACCGCCGTGTCGGCCATGCGGTTGGAGAAGCCCCACTCGTTGTCGTACCAGCTCATGACGCGCACCAGCGTGCCGTCCATGACCTTGGTCTGATCCATGTGGAAGGTCGACGAGTGGCTGTCGTGGTTGAAGTCGATCGACACGTTCGGCTGGTCGGTCCAGCCGAGGATGCCCTTGAGCTGGTTGGCGGCGGCGAGCTTCACCGCCTTGTTGATCTCGTCCTTGTCGGTCTTCTTCCTGGCGACGAACTTGAAGTCGACCACCGAGACGTTCGGCGTCGGCACGCGGATCGCCACGCCGTCGAGCTTGCCGTTCAGCTCCGGCAGCACCAGGCCGACCGCCTTGGCCGCGCCGGTCGAGGTCGGGATCATCGACATCGCCGCGGCGCGGCCGCGGTAGAGATCCTTGTGCATGGTGTCGAGCGTCGGCTGGTCGCCGGTATAGGCGTGGATGGTCGTCATGAAGCCCTTCTCGATGCCGACCGCGTCGTTCAGCACCTTGGCGACCGGCGCCAGGCAATTGGTCGTGCACGAGGCGTTGGAGACGACGACGTGATCCCTGGTGAGCTTGTCGTGGTTCACGCCGTAGACGACCGTGAGGTCGGCATGGTCGGCGGGGGCCGAGACCAGCACGCGCTTGGCGCCGGCGGCGACGTGCGCCGAGGCCTTGTCCTTGCTGGTGAAGATGCCGGTGCACTCGAGCGCGATCTCGACGCCCAGCGCCTTGTGCGGCAGCTTGGAGGGATCGCGCTCGGCGGTCACCTTCATCTTGCCGCGGCCGACGTCGATCGTGTCGCCGTCGACCTTGACCTCGTGCGGGAAGCGGCCGTGCACGCTGTCGAAGCGCAGCAGGTGCGCGTTGGTCTCGACCGGGCCGAGATCGTTGATCGCGACCACCTCGATGTCCTTGCGGCCCGACTCCAGGATGGCGCGCAGCACGTTGCGGCCGATGCGCCCGAAGCCGTTGATTGCAACCCGAACAGCCATTTGTTCTCCTCCGTCAATCCGCCCGTTACTGGGCCAGCCGGCGCGCCGCCGAGGCGATCGCCTCGGCCGTGATGCCAAAGTGCTTGTACAAGTCGGCTGCCTTCGCCGAAGCGCCGAAGCCGCTCATCCCGACGAACGCACCCTTGGTGCCGAGCCAGCGCTCCCAGCCGAAGCCGCTGGCCGCCTCGCAGGCTACACGAACCGTGCCGTCGCCGCCCATGACCTCGTTGCGATAGCTGTCGCTCTGGTGGCCGAACAGCTCCCACGACGGCATCGACACGACTGCGGCCTTCAACCCGTCTTTCGCCAGGAGATCGCGCGCGCCCAGCGCGAGCTGGACCTCGGAGCCGGAGGCGATCAGGCGGATCGGGTCGGCGGGCTCGCCGGCCAGGATATAGGCGCCGCGGGCGCACAGGTTGCTGTCGCCGGCGTGGCGGATGGTCGGCAGGTTCTGGCGGCTGAGCGCCAGGATGGTCGGCCCGGTGCGGGTCTCGAGCGCGATCTGCCAGCACTCGGCCGTCTCGATCGCATCGGCCGGGCGCAGCACGTGCATGTTGGGGATGGCGCGCAGGGCAGGGAGGTGCTCGACCGGCTGATGGGTCGGGCCGTCCTCGCCCAGGCCGATCGAATCGTGCGTCATCACGTAGATCACGCGGATGCCCATCAGGGCCGACAGGCGGATCGCGCCGCGGGCATAGTCGGTGAACACCAGGAAGGTGCCGCCGTAGGGGATGACGCCGCCGTGCAGGGCGAGGCCGTTCATCGCCGCCGACATCGCATGCTCGCGGATGCCGTAGTGGACGTAGCGGCCGGCCGGATCGGCGACGGTCTGGATGTCGAGGCCGGTGGTCTTGGTGTTGTTCGAGCCGGTCAGATCGGCCGAGCCGCCCAGCGTCTCGGGCAACACGGGGTTGATGACCTCGAGCACTTCCTGGCTCGACTTGCGGGTCGCCCACGCGGGCTTCTCGCTCTCCATCTTCCGCTTGAAGCCGCGGATCGCCTCGTCGACAGCGGCGGGGATGCCGCCCTTCTGGCCGCGGTCGAACTCCGCGCGGTCGCCCTCGGCCATCTCGGCGTGGCGCTTGATCCACTTGCGGCGCTGCGACTTGCCCCTGGCGCCGATCTTGCGCCACGCGGTGAAGATCGGCTCCGGGATCTCGAACGGCGGCGCCGTCCAGCCGAGCTTCTGCCGGGCGCCCGCGACCTCTTCCTTGCCGAGCGCCGAACCGTGCGTCGCCGCGGTGCCTTCCTTGGTCGGCGCGCCGTAGCCGATGATGGTCTTGCAGGAGATCATCGATGGCTTGTCGGCAACGTTGCGTGCCCTGCGGATCGCGCGGGTAACCGCTTCCTGGTCGAGGCCGTCGACCTCCTGCACGTGCCAGCCGGCCGCCAGGAAGCGCTTCTTGTGGTCCTCCGAGGTGGAGAGCGAGGTCGGGCCGTCGATCGAGATGCCGTTGTTGTCGAACAGCACGACCAGCCTGCCGAGGCCGAGATGGCCGGCGAGCGTGACCGCCTCCTGGCCGATGCCTTCCATCAGGCAGCCGTCGCCGGCGATGCAATAGGTGTAGTGATCGACGATGTCGGCGCCGAAGCGGGCACGCAGGTGCCGCTCGGCCAGCGCGAACCCCACCGAATCGGCGATGCCCTGGCCGAGCGGGCCGGTGGTGGTTTCGATGCCGCTGGCATGGCCGTACTCGGGATGGCCGGCAGTGCGGCTGCCGAGCTGGCGGAAGTGCTTGATCTCATCCAGCGTCATGTCGGCGTAGCCGGTAAGATAGAGCAGGGAATAAAGCAGCATCGAGCCGTGGCCGGCCGACAGGATGAAGCGGTCGCGGTCGGGCCAGTGCGGATCGCTCGGATCGAACTTCAGGAACTTCGAGAACAGCACCGTCGCCACGTCGGCCATGCCCATCGGCATGCCGGGATGGCCCGAATCCGCCTGCTGCACTGCGTCCATGGAGAGAGCCCTGATGGCGTTCGCCAGGTCGCGGGGAGCAACGGATTGTTGGGTCATTTTGTGCGCCGGGACGTGGGTTTTCGGGGTGGTTTTCAGGGTGGTTTTCGAGGTGGCCGGAACATGGCGGCGGGGGTGTGGCGCGTCAATGCCAAGATGTTGAGGGCTGGAATGCTCCACAGGCGCGAAATGTTGACCGCTTCCGTACGCTGCACTTATCTTTTGCGGATGGAGCAGACGCAGGCGGGCGGGCAGTTGCGGCGCGTGGAGGTCGCGCTCAGCCAGCTCGAATCGATGATAGACGAGCGCCTGCGCAACGAGCGGGCGCGCGGCGACGAGATTGCCGCGCGACTCGCGCGACTGGAACAGCAGCACGAGGAGCTGAAGAAAGTCGCGAGCGACGTCGAAGGTCGGCTGGAGCGGGCGATGGAATATATCCGCTCGCTTCTCGCCGCAGATCAGCAGTAGTAGTCTTCAAGTCCCCCTCGAACGCCGGAAAAATCCGGCGCAATAAGTAAAAGGAGTAGCGCCCATGGCGCAGCAGGTGTCGATCAACATCGCCAACCGAACCTATGAGCTCGCCTGTGGCGAAGGCGAGGAACCGCGGGTCCAGGAACTCGCCTCCTACGTCGATGAGAAGGTGAACGAACTGCGCCGCCAGCTTCCGCCCGGCACTGCGGAAGTGAAGCTTCTGGTGTTCGCCGCTCTTCTGTTGGCCGACGAGAGCCGCGAGGCGCGCGGCCTCGCACGCCAGGCCGAGACGGCCCGCGCCTCGGCAGCCGACAGCGCCGATACCCTGGCGACTGCCTTCGAGGAACTGATCACCTCGCGGGTCGACAAGCTGTCGAAGAAGGTGTCGGGCGCAGCGTAATCATATTCCTCCCTGCGCGTAGCGCGGGGAGGTGCCCGCGTCTTCGCGGGGGGGGTCAGAGGCCCCGTCCGTGGCCCATGACCCCTCCGGCCGCTGCGCGGCCACCTCCCCGCGCTGCGCGCAGGGAGGAAATTGCATGCATTGCCGAGGCCTTGGCGACTGCCTACATTGACGACGGGGCGGATTTCTGCGCGGTGCGAGGTTCGCTTAAAACCCCGGGGCCAATAAGGAACTCCAGGGAGCTGTTCCTGGCCTTGACTGTGGTCTTGGTCACACGGCGCCCACCTGCTTAGCAGGCCTTGGAGGTTCTACGAACCACGGCCCATCGTGGAGCCGCCCCACTTTCCCCGGGAGCCGATGAACCTGAACGACGACAAGCGCATCCTGCGCGGCACCATGCTGGCCTGGCGCGGCGGCCTCTCCGAGGAGGAGCGTCGGGCGGCGGCGGCGGGGCTGGTCGAGAGGTGGCGCTACGAGCAGCCGGTCGAGACCCCGGCCGTGGTGTCCGGCTTCTGGCCCATGGCCGAGGAGCTCGACATCCGACCGCTGATGATGGAGCTCGCCAACCAGGGCTGCCAGCTCTGCCTGCCGGTCGTGGTCGCCAGGAAGCAGCCGCTGGTGTTCCGCGCCTGGCGGCCCGGCGATCCCCTCGAAGCCGGCGTGTTCGGCACGCTGCATCCTTCGCCGAGGCGCGAGGTGATCGAGCCGGAGGCGCTGATCGTGCCGCTACTGGCGGTCGACGAGGAGGGGTGGCGGCTGGGCTATGGCGGCGGCTTCTACGATCGCACGATCGAGGCGCTGCGCGCCAGGAAGCCGATCATCGCGATCGGAGTGGCATTCGACGAGCAGCTCGTGCCCGAAGTTCCGCATGGTCCGGGCGATCAAAGGCTCGATTGGTTGTTGACCGACAAGCGCGCTTGCGCCTTTGTCTGATTCATGAAGGTTCTGTTCTGCGGCGACATCGTTGGACGGTCCGGCCGCGAGGCCGTGATCAGGAACGTCCCGAAATTGCGCGAGCAGCTCGGCCTCGATTTCGTCGTCGTCAATGGCGAGAACGCCGCCGCCGGGTTCGGCATCACCGCCAAGATCTGCGCCGAGCTGCACAATGCGGGCGTCGACTGCATCACCACCGGCAACCATATCTGGGACCAGCGCGACATCGTCTCCTACATCGCCCAGGACAAGCGCCTGCTGCGGCCGCTCAACTTTCCGCCCGGCACGCCGGGCTGGGGCGCCAACCTGTTCGAGACGCGGCGCGGCCAGAAGATCGTGGTGATGAACGTGATGTGCCGGCTGTTCATGGAGCCGCTCGACGATCCGTTCCGCGCCGTCGACCTCGAGATCGCCAAGTACACGCTCGGTCGCTCGGCTCACACCATCCTGGTCGACGTGCACGGCGAGGCGACGAGCGAAAAGCAGTCGATGGGGCATCACTGCGACGGCCGTGTCTCGGCGGTGCTGGGCACGCACAGCCACATCCCGACGGCCGACTGTTGGGTGCTGCCCGGCGGCACCGCATATCAGACCGATGTCGGCATGTGCGGCGACTACGATTCGGTGATCGGCATGAAGAAGGAGGGGGCGGTGCTGCGCTTCATCAAGAAGATGCCGGGCGATCGACTCACGCCGGCCGAGGGCGAGGGCACCCTGTGCGCGGCGCTGTTCGAGACCGACGACAAGACCGGCCTCGCCAAGGCGGTCCGCCCGATCCGCGTCGGCGGGCGTCTTCCGCCTGCTTCTTGACGATGTCAATTTGGCGCCGCTTTATGTTTCCCGCGAGCGTGGCAAGGGATGCGGGAAGTCCGGGAAGCGCCCGGAGAGGGCTTTTCGCCTGCCGGCCGAATTTCAGCATCTTGTAGTTCACAGGCCCCGTCTGTACCTATTACCGGTGTACTGAAGACGGTGATTGACGGCTTGGGGAAAAACCGGCATCCTTTTGATGTTAAACGGTTTTTCGCCCATCGGCGAACTGTCTTCAGGTTAGAGGGGGCGTCGGAATCTAGGTTCCGACGTTTTTTAGCGGGGGCTTCGGCCCCCGCCTTTTTTTGTGCCGCCCACCGCCGCAGCGGTCTCTGACACTCCCAAGAGCCACGAGAAGTGGTATAGGCGGCCGAACACTTCACTCAATCTGGTTGTCAGGGCGATGGCTGGCCATTCCCAGTTCAAGAACATCATGCATCGCAAGGGCCGGCAGGACGCGGCCAAGGCGAAGGTCTTCACCAAGTTGATCCGCGAAATCACCACGGCGGCGCGGCTCGGCTCGCCCGACCCGAATTCCAACCCCCGCCTTCGAGCGGCGGTGATCGCGGCGCGCGACAACAATATGACGCGCGATACGATCGATCGGGCGATCAAGCGCGGCTCGGGTGGCGAGGCCGACGCCAACTACGACGAGGTGCGCTACGAGGGCTACGGCCCGGGTGGCGTCGCGGTGATCGTCGAGGCGCTGACCAACAACCGCAATCGCACCGCCGGGGAGGTGCGCTCGATCTTCGCCAAGCATGGCGGCAATCTCGGTGAGACCAACTCGGTCTCCTTCATGTTCGATCGCATGGGCGAGTTCCGCTACCCGCTCACGGTCGGCTCCGCCGACGAGGTCATGGAGAAGGCGATCGACGCTGGCGCCGAGGACGTGGTGAGTGGCGAGGGCGAGGATGGCGCGCACGAGATCTACAGCGCCCAGGACAGCTTCAACGCGGTGCGCGAGGCGCTCGAGAAGTCACTGGGCCAGCCCTCGTCCGCCAAGCTGATGTGGCGGCCCAAGACCACCACGCCGGTCGAGGGCGAGACCGCCCAGACGCTGGTCGACCTGATCGCGGCGCTCGACGACAACGACGATGTCCAGAACGTCTACGCCAATTTCGAATTGTCGGACGACGCTCTGGCGAAGTTTGCGGCCTGACCGTGCGGTTGATCGGCCTCGATCCCGGTCTGCGCCTGACCGGCTGGGGCGTGATCGACGTCGAGGGAAATCGTCTGCGCCACGTGGCGCACGGCGTGGTCAAGGTCTCGATCGAAGGCTCGCTGGCGGTCCGGTTGCACGAGCTGTTCGAGGGGATTGCCGCTGTCGTCGCCGAGCAGAAGCCGATCGAAGCGGCGGTGGAAGAGACCTTCGTGAACGTCAATCCCGGCTCGACCCTCAAGCTCGGCCAGGCGCGCGGCGTGGTGCTGCTGGTGCCGGCGCGAGCCGGGCTGCCGGTGTTCGAGTACTCGGCGAACCTGGTGAAGAAGTCGGTGGTCGGCGCAGGCCATGCCGACAAGCGCCAGATCGCCATGATGGTCGGCCGCCTGCTGCCCGGTGTCGAGGCGAGGGCCGATGCCGCCGACGCCCTCGCGGTCGCGATCTGCCATGCGCACCATCGCGCCACCGCCCAGCGGGTGGAGGCAGCGCTTTGATCGCCAGGCTCAAAGGCTCGATCGAATCGGTCGACGAAGGCAGCGCCGTCATCGACGTGAACGGCGTCGGCTATCTCGTCTCGGCCTCGTCGCGCACCTTGCGCGACCTCGTGGTCGGCCAGCCGGCGACGGTGCTGGTCGAGACCATCGTGCGCGAGGATGCGATCGCGCTGTACGGCTTTCTCGACACGGCCGAGCGGGACTGGTTCCGGATCTTGACGACGGTACAGGGCGTCGGCGCCAGGGTGGCGCTTTCCATTCTTTCGACGCTGTCGCCCGACGAGATCGCGCGCGCCATCGCCGCCGGCGACAAGGCCAGCCTCAGTCGGCCGGCTGGCGTGGGGCCGAAGCTCGCCGCCCGGCTTGCGACGGAATTGAAGGACAAGGCCGCTGCGTTCGGCGTCGCCCCGTCACCGGCGCGGGGCGCCGCCGCTGCAGCACCGGCAGCGCCCGGATCGGTGAACGAGGATGCCGTCTCGGCGCTGGTCAATCTCGGCTATCGCCGGGTCGAGGCGTTCGGCGCGGTCGCGCGGGTGACGCAGCGGCTGGGTGAGGGCGCGCAGCTCGATGCGGTGATCCGTGCCGGCCTGCAGGAGCTGGCACGATGAGCCCACCTGATCGTCTCGAGGGGGATCGCCTGGTCGCCGGCCAGCGCGCCGAGGAGGATGCGGCCGAGTTGGCGCTGCGGCCGCAGACGCTCGACGACTTCATCGGCCAGAAACAGGTCCGTGAGAACCTCAAGATCTTCATCGCCGCCGCCCGCGCGCGCGGCGAGGCGCTCGACCATGTGCTGTTCCACGGTCCGCCCGGCCTCGGCAAGACGACGCTGGCGCAGATCGTGGCGCGCGAGATGGGCGTGGGCTTTCGCGCGACCTCGGGCCCGGTGATCCAGAAGGCCGGCGATCTCGCCGCGCAACTCACCAACCTGCAGCCCAGGGACGTGCTGTTCATCGACGAGATTCATCGCCTCAATCCGGCGATCGAGGAGATCCTCTATCCGGCGATGGAGGACTTCCAGCTCGACCTGATGATCGGCGAAGGCCCGGCGGCGCGCTCGGTGCGCATCGAGCTGCCGCCCTTCACCCTGATCGGCGCGACCACGCGCTCGGGCCTGATGACGCGGCCGTTGCGCGAGCGCTTCGGCATCCCGCTTCGCATGGTGTTCTACGAGCCGGCCGAGCTCGAAACGATCGTCCATCGCGCCGCGCGCGTGCTGAAGATGCAGATGGCGCCCGACGGCGGCGCGGAGATCGCCAAGCGCTCGCGCGGCACGCCGCGTGTCGCCAACCGCCTGCTGCGCCGCGTGCGCGATTTCGCTGCCGTCGGCGGCCATGCCGTCGTCGATGCGAAAGCCGCCGACTCCGCGCTCACCCGCCTCGAGGTCGACAATCGAGGCCTCGATGCGATGGATCGCCGCTATCTCGCCTGCATCGCCGAGAACTACGGCGGCGGCCCGGTCGGCGTGGAGACCCTCGCGGCTGCGCTCAGCGAGCAGCGCGACGTGATCGAGGATGTGATCGAGCCCTACCTGATGCAGCTCGGCCTGCTGATGCGCACGCCGCGCGGCCGCCTGCTGTCGGAAGGCGGTTACCGCCATCTCGGCAAGGCCATGCCCAGGGAGCAGAAGCAGCAACTCGACCTGCTGGCGGGCGGGCAGGACGAAGAGTGACGGCGCCCCCTGCGAGTCCGACGACCGGCCGCATCGAGGGTGGCCGCCACATCCTGCCGTTGAGGATCTACTACGAAGACACCGACGCGCAGGGCATCGTCTATTACGCCAACTGGCTGCGGTTTCTGGAGCGCGGCCGCACCGAGCTGCTGCGCATGCTCGGTCTCGAGCACAGTGCCGTGCGCGACCAGATCGGCATCAACTGGGTCGTCCGCCGCTGCACCATCGACTACCTGAAGCCGGCGCGTCTCGACGAGACCGTCGACATTGTCACGGCCTGTGGAGAAATACGCGGCGCTTCGCTGGATATGATCCAGGAAGCGCGTCGCGGCGAGGTGGTGCTGGTGCGCGCCGAACTGCTGGTCGCCTGCATGGCTGAGAGCGGCCGGCCCGCGCGCCTGCCGTCGCAGGCGCGCAGCGCTCTTGGAAGGGTTTCGACGGCGAGTGAGTCGCCCCGGTCACGCCACATTCGGATATAAGGCTTCAACCTCGGAGAACCAACAATGGACGCCTACGCGCAGGTCGCCGGTACCCCCCTCGGCGGCAGCAGTCCCCCGATCGACATGTCCGTCTATGGCCTGTTCATGCAGGCGGACTGGGTCGTGAAGGCGGTGATGATCGCCCTTCTGCTCGCCTCGTTCTGGTCGTGGGCGATCATCTTCGAGAAGATGATCCGGCTTCGCGCCCTGAAGCGGAGCGCGGTCGCCTTCGAGGACACCTTCTGGTCCGGCGTGTCGCTGGAGGATCTCTATGACCGGGTGGGTGCGAAACCGGACGATCCCATGTCGAGCATCTTCTCTGCCGCCATGCGCGAATGGCGCCGCTCGGTCTCCAAGGGGCTCGCCGCGACCGCCACTGCGCGGTCGGCGCTGCGCCAGCGGATCGAGCAGGTGATGGGCGTCACGATCCAGCGCGAGATGGAGGCGATCGAGAAGCGGCTGGGCTTCCTCGCCACGGTCGGCGCCAACGCCACCTTCGTCGGCCTGTTCGGCACGGTGTGGGGCATCATGAATTCGTTCGGCCACATCGCGGTGTCGAAGAACACATCACTGGCGGTCGTGGCCCCTGGCATCTCAGAAGCGCTGTTCGCGACGGCGATCGGCCTGGTGGCGGCGATCCCGGCGGCCGGTGCCTACAACATCCTCTCGGGCCAGGTTTCGCGCTACGCGCTGCAACTCGAGGCGTTCGCCGGTGAGTTCATCACCATCCTGTCGCGCCAGCTCGAGGAGCACGGCTGATGGCTGCCATCATCCCCGCGAGCGGTGGCGGCGGCGCCCGGTTCCGCCGCCGGCGCTATGCCCCGATCGCCGATATCAACGTCACGCCGATGGTCGACGTGATGCTGGTGCTGCTGGTGATCTTCATGATCACCGCGCCGCTGCTGCAGGTCGGCGTGCCGGTCGACCTGCCCAAGACCAGCGCGCAGCAGGTCGGCGGCAAGGACGAGCCCTTGATCGTGTCGGTGAACTCCAAGGACGAGGTGTTCCTCGGGGAAACGAAGTACGAGCTGCCCGACCTCGCGACCAAGCTCAAGGCGGTCTACGGCGAGAAGCCCGACCAGCGCGTGTTCATCCGTGGCGACAAGGCGATCAACTACGGCCGCATGATGGAAGTGATGGGTGTGGTCATCGACTCGGGCTTCCGTCAGCTCGGCCTGCTCGGCGAGCAGGCGGAAGGCGGATCAGCCGCGCCCGCAGGCGGAGGCAAGCCTGCGACTCCCGCACACACGCCGAAGCGGTAGGCAATGGCCTTTCGCCGTACCTCCACCGTCGAGATGCGCACGCCGGCAATCCTGTCGGCCGGGCTGCATGTCGTCGCGCTGGTGGCGGCGATCGTGAACTTCGATCTGTTCAGCCATCCGCCGATAGAGCCCGAACCGGTGATGGTCGACTTCGTGAAGATCGACAAGCACGCCGCGGCTCCCAAGATCGGCGTCCAGGATCCGCAGCCCAAGGAAGCCAAGATCGCCGAGGAGACGACCAAGGCGCCGCCGCCCAAGACGGCCGATGCGCAGCCGACTCCGCCGGAGCCGCCGAAGAAGGAAGTCGCCGAGGCCAAGCCGATCGCGCCGGCGCCGGTCGAGAAGCCAAAGCCCGAGCCACCCAAGCCAACCGAGAACGTCGTCGCGCTCAAGCCCAAGCAGCCCGAGCCGCCCAAGGAAGAAAAGAAGATCGAGCCGCCCAAGCCCGAGCCGCCCAAGCCCGAGGCAAAGAAGGAGCAGCCCAAACCGCCGCCGCCCAAGCCGCCCGAGCCCAAGAAGCCGAACGTCGACTCGCTGGTGGACAGTATCCTGAAGAACAACGACAAGAACCCGCCGATCAAGACGCCGCAGCAGGCGCCGCAGCGGCCGAAGGAGATCACGCGCCAGGCCTCGATGGCGCCTCAGCTCTCCGCCGTCGTGACCGCGAGCGAGATCGAGGGCGTCCGCTCCAAGATCCGGCCGTGCTGGAACCCGACGCCGGGTGCGCGCGACCAGCCGATCGTGACCCTGACGGTGCAGATGAACCAGGACGGCACGCCGGTGAAGGCCGAGATCCAGGACACCGGCCGCTACTCGCGAGACCCGGTGTTCCGCTCCGCCGCCGACGCCGCCTATCGCGCCGTCATGAATCCGCGCTGCCAGCCGTGGCCGCTGCCGAGCGACCGCTACAATGGCTGGCACACGATCACGTTCAACTTCGATCCCCGCGACTACTAATGAAGAGGTTCGAGATGATGATCCCCCGACGGACAGTGCTGCTCGGCGCCGCGCTCGCCCCGCTGGCCGCGCCAATGGCGGCGCGTGCGCAGCTCACCATCGACATGACGCGGCCCAATTTCGAGCCGGTGCCGATCGCGGTCGTCGACTTCCAGGGCGATGCGATGGGCGGTCAGATCGCCGGCGTGATCCGCAACGACCTGCAGAACTCCGGCCTGTTCCGCTCGATCGCGCCGGGCTCCTTCATCGAGCAGAACCTCGGTGCCAATAGCGCGCCGCGCTTTCCCGACTGGCGCAATGTCGGCGCCCAGGGCCTGGTGGTCGGCTCGATCGCCAGTATCGGCGGCAACATCAAGGTCGACTTCCGTCTGTGGGACGTGCTGAAGGGCGACCAGGCAACCGGGCTCAGCTTCACCAGCCAGCCGAACAACTGGCGGCGGCTCGGCCACATCATCGCCGATGCGGTCTACAAGCGGGTGACCGGGGAGGAGGGCTACTTCGACACCCGCGTCGCCTATGTCTCGGAAACCGGTCCGCTCAACAACCGTACCAAGCGGATCGCCATCATGGACCAGGATGGCGCCAACAACCGCTACATCACCGACGGCAGCACGATCGCCATAACGCCGCGCTTCTCGCCGACCCTTCAGGAGATCGTCTACATGGCGTACGGCGACCGCAACACGCCTCCCAAGGTCTACCTGCAGAACGTCGATTCCAACCGCCGCGAGCTGATGGGCAACTTCCCGGGCATGAGCTTCGCACCGCGCTTCTCGCCCGACGGGACAAAGGTGGCGATGAGCTTGTCACAGGATGGTCGCACCAACCTCTACGAGATGGACGTGCGCGGCCGCGGCATGCGCCGGCTGACCAACTCGCCTGCCATCGATACCTCGCCCTCATATTCCAATGACGGAACGCAAATCGTCTTCAACTCCGACCGTGGCGGCAGCCAGCAGCTCTATGTCATGGGCGCCGGGGGCGGCGGCGACAGACGCATCAGCTTCGGCGACGGTCGCTATGCCACCCCGGTGTGGTCGCCGCGTGGCGACTACATCGCCTTTACCAAGATCATGGGCGGTAGCTTCGGCATCGGAGTGATGCGCCCGGACGGCAGCGGGGAGCGCCTGTTGTCCAACGGCTTCCTGGTCGAGGGCCCGACATGGGCGCCGAACGGCCGGGTGCTGATGTTCTTCCGCCAGCAGCCCAATTCGGGCGGCCGGGCGGGTTCGGTGACGTTGCACGCCATCGACATAACCGGGCGATTCGAGCGTCAGGTGCCGACTCCGACGGATGCGTCGGATCCGGCCTGGTCGCCCTTGATTCCGCAGTGATGGGGAATATGATCGCGTACCGCGGCCCGAGCGTCATTTCGCGCTCGGGTCGCCTTCGTCTGGGCGTTGGTGGATGAACAAAGAGGAGCGCAGCGTGCAAGCGCCGCGTTAGAGATTGAGATGCGAATGATCAAAGCCTTCGCTGCCGTCGCGGCACTCCTGGTAATGGCCGCATGCAGCAGTGAGCAGAAAGTGCCGGAGGCCGGCACCAGCGTCACGCCCGGCTCGATCGCTGACTTCAAGCAGAACGTCGGTGACCGCGTCTTCTTCGACACCGACATGTCGAACATCCGCGAGGATGGTCGCGGCACGCTCGCCAAGCAGGCCGAGTGGCTGAAGAAGTACAGCAACTATCCGATCACCATCGAAGGCAAGTGCGACGAGCGCGGCACCCGCGAGTACAACCTCGCGCTGGGTGAGCGCCGCGCCAACGCGGTGCGCCAGTATCTGGTGGCGCAGGGCATTCCCGCCGACCGCGTCAAGACCATCAGCTACGGCAAGGAGCGCCCCGAGGTCGTGGGCTCCGACGAGGGCGCCTGGGCGCGCAACCGGGTCGGCATCACGGTCCTTCAGTAGCCGTCGTCCGGACGAGACGGAACGCCGGTCCACGCGACCGGCGTTTTCGTTTGTGGGTTCGGTCGTCCTGCCTGAAAATGGCCCGCATCGATGCGACAATGGATGCCATGAAGAGCTTTTTTTCCGGGGCGCTGCTGTTCGCCCTCGCGCTGCTGCCGTCGGTGGCGAGCGCACAACGCGGTTCGTCGGTCTACATCGAGGACCGGATGAACCAGCTGCAGCAGACCGTCACCATGCTGACCGGTCAGGTCGAGCAGCTGCAGTACCAGAATCAGCAGCTCAAGCAACAGCTTGAGAAGATGCAAACCGACTACGACTTCCGGCTCGATCAGATCGAGAAGGGCAAGGGCGGAGGCCCGCGGCCGCCGGGACCGGCGCCGACGGCACCGCCGCCGCCGGCCCATGGGCCGACGGCGTCAGCCGCGCCCCCGGCCGGCGGCGCGCAGGGCGAGCAGCTCTATCACGACGCTTTCAAGCTCCTGCAGGACGGCGACTACGCCGGCGCCGAGCGCGCCTTCAAGTCCTTCGTGCAGAGCAATCCCAGGCATCCGCTGGCCGGCAATGCCCAATACTGGCTGGGCGAGACCTACTACGCGCGGCGCGAGTATCAGCAGGCGATGGTGGCCTTCGCCGAGGGCTACAAGGTCTACAAGACCAGCCCGAAGGGACCGGACAATCTCCTGAAGCTCGGCATCACGCTCGCAGTGCTGAACAAGAAGCAGGAAGCCTGTGCGGTGTTCCAGCGCTTCAACCAGGATTATCCGCACGCCACCGATCTCCAGAAGAGGCGGATCGACCAGGAGCGCCAGAAGAACGG
The DNA here is from genome assembly GCA_018240745.1 of Pseudomonadota bacterium. Classification (GTDB taxonomy): domain Bacteria; phylum Pseudomonadota; class Alphaproteobacteria; order Reyranellales; family Reyranellaceae; genus Reyranella. The sequence continues at coordinate 14,995 of JAFEFF010000185.1, read as the reverse complement.
CTGCGGGTGACGCCGCTTTCGGCTCCTGAGTTCGCCGCGCTGATGGCGCCTTTCGCGCCGTTCGAGGCGCGCCCTGCTCTCGCGGTTGCCGTGTCCGGAGGACGCGACTCGGTCGCTCTCGCGATCCTGGCGCACGAATGGGCTCGCGCACGGCAGGGACGCGTGCTCGCCCTGGTCGTCGATCACGGCCTGAGGCCCGAATCCGCCGGCGAAGCGCGCTCGACCTGCGAGCGGCTGGCCTCACTCGGAATCGAGGCCGAGCTGCTGGCATGGTCGGGCGCGAAGCCTGCGACCCGCATCCAGCAGGCCGCGCGCGAGGCGCGCTACCGGCTGTTGTTCGAGGCCTGCCGCCGGCGCGGCATCCTGCACCTGCTGATGGCGCATCACGCTGGCGACCAGGCCGAGACACTGGCCATGCGCGCGGCGCGCGACAGCGGACCGGACGGCCTCGCCGGAATGGCGGCCCTGGTCGAGCATCGCGACGCGCGCCTGCTGCGTCCGTTGCTGGCCGTGCCGCGGGCGCGGCTGACCACGACCCTGCAGGCGAGGGGGATCGGCTGGATCGACGACCCCTCCAACGAGGACCGCCGCTTCGAGCGGGTCCGGGTGCGACAAGATGGAGGGGCAGTCCTCGCGCCGGCCGGCGGCCGCGCGGTCCGGGACCGGGAGGTCGCCCGGGTGGCGCTGCAGACCCTCGACGTCGGGCCGCAGGGCGTCGCCATGGATCAACTTGCCGTGTCGGATTTGAGCAAGGAAATTGCCGGCCGACTGCTCGGCCGGGTCGTCCAGGCGGTGGCCGGCGGAGCCTATCCGCCGCGGCGGGAGCGGCTGGAGCGGGCGGTCGCCCGGCTTTCACAGGCCCAGGATTCGGGCGGGCCCGGAAAAAGCCGGGATTTCACACTATCTGGTTGTCAGCTGATGCTGCGGCGGGACCCTGCTACCCGGCGGCTGCGCTGGATTGTGCGGCCTGAAAGTGGCAGGAGGAACACCAAGACTCCGGGCCAGCCCCTCGTCCCGGCGGCATTTTTCGCTTGCGGCGTCTCCGCCGCGACCCATCTAGATTGAAACCTTTCCAAACGGACAGAAACCGTGAACCCGTTTAATCGCAACGCCGCCCTGTGGATCGTCATCGTCCTGCTCCTGGCGCTGCTCTACAGCGTCTTCCAGGGGGGCACGACCCGCACCGCGGGCAACACGATCCCCTATTCGGAGTTCGTGCGGGCGGTCGAGCAGCGGCAGGTCCAGGACGTCCGCATCTCGGGCAACAGCATCACCGGCACCTACCGCGAGCCGCGCAACGGCATGCAGAAGTTTGCCACCTATGCGCCGCCGAATCCGCCGGACGAGCAGCTGATGCCGATGCTCCTCAAGAACGTCGATCGCGTCGATGGCGGGCCTGCGGAGGAGGGCGTCAACATCGGCTCGATCTTCGTGAGCTGGCTGCCGGTCCTCGTGCTGGTCGGCGTGTACATCTTCTTCCTGCGCCAGATGCAGAGCGGCACCGGCCGCGCCATGGGCTTCGGCAAGTCGCGCGCGCGGCTGCTGACCGAGAAGCACGGCCGCGTCACCTTCGAGGACGTCGCCGGGATCGACGAGGCCAAGGCCGAGCTCGAGGAGATCGTCGACTTCCTGAAGGACCCGCAGAAGTTCCAGCGCCTGGGCGGCAAGATCCCCAAGGGCTGTCTGCTGGTCGGTCCGCCGGGCACCGGCAAGACGCTGCTCGCCCGCGCCATCGCCGGCGAGGCGAACGTGCCGTTCTTCACCATCTCGGGCTCCGACTTCGTCGAGATGTTCGTCGGCGTCGGTGCGAGCCGCGTGCGCGACATGTTCGAGCAGGCCAAGAAGAACGCGCCCTGCATCGTGTTCATCGACGAAATCGACGCCGTCGGCCGCCATCGCGGCGCCGGCCTCGGCGGCGGCAACGACGAGCGCGAGCAGACGCTGAACCAGTTGCTGGTCGAGATGGACGGCTTCGAGTCCAATGAAGGCGTCATCCTGATCGCCGCGACCAACCGGCCGGACGTGCTCGATCCGGCGCTGCTGCGGCCGGGCCGCTTCGACCGCCAGGTCGTGGTGCCGAACCCCGACATCGGCGGCCGCGAGAAGATCCTCAAGGTCCACATGCGCAAGGTGCCGCTGGCGCCCGACGTCGATCCGCGCGTCCTGGCACGCGGCACGCCCGGCTTCTCGGGCGCCGATCTCGCCAACCTCGTCAACGAGGCCGCGCTGCGCGCGGCGCGAGTCGGCAAGCGCCTCGTCACCATGGCCGACTTCGAGTACGCCAAGGACAAGGTGCTGATGGGCACCGAGCGCCGCTCGATGGCGATGACCGACGAGGAGAAGAAGCTCACGGCCTATCACGAGGCGGGCCATGCGCTGGTCGCGCTGCACGTGCCGAAGACCGACCCGCTGCACAAGGTCACGATCATCCCGCGCGGCCGGGCGCTCGGCGTCACCATGCAGTTGCCGGAACGCGACCACCTCAGCCACACCAAGCTGTTCCTCGAATCGCGTCTGGCCATCCTGTTCGGCGGCCGCATCGCCGAGGAGATCATCTTCGGCGCCGAGAACGTCACCACGGGGGCCGCCAGCGACATCCAGGTCGCGACCCAGATGGCGCGCGGCATGATCACGGCCTACGGCATGTCCGACAAGCTCGGCCGCGTGCGCTACCAGGCCAACGAGCAGGAGGTCTTCCTCGGCCACGCCGTCACCCAGACGCAGAACGTCTCCGAGGCGACCGCCCAGCTGATCGACCAGGAGGTCCGCCGCCTGATCGAGGAGGCCGAGGGCACGGCCAAGCAGATCCTGACCGACCATCTCGACGACCTGCACACCATCGCCAAGGCGCTGCTCGAGTACGAGACGCTGAGCAACGACGAGATCGGCCAGGTGCTGCGCGGCGAGCAGATCGTGCGCGACGACACCGGCGGCGCCGGCCCCGGCACCGATCGCCGGCGCCGCGCCTCGGTCCCGAGCAGCAATCCGGGCGCCTCGCCCGGCGCCAATCCAGAGCCGCAGCCGGGCGTTTGATTCACGCGTTCGGCGGCCTCGCTCTCGATCGCCCCCGGGTGATGGCGATCGTGAACGTGACGCCGGACTCCTTTTCCGACGGCGGCGAACGCTTCGACACCACGCAGGCCATCGACGATGGCCTGCGTTTCGTTTCCGAAGGCGCCGACATCGTCGATGTCGGCGGCGAATCGACCCGGCCGGGCGCGCAAGCCACGCCGGCCGGCGAGGAGCTGAGCCGTGTCCTGCGGGTCGTCGAGGAGCTGGCCAGGCGCAACGTCGTCGTGTCGGTCGATACCCGCCGGGCCGAGGTCGCGCGGGCCTGCCTCGACGCCGGCGCCAGGATCGTCAACGACGTCTCGGCGCTGCGCGACGACCCGGCGATGCTGCCGCTGCTCGCCGCACGCCGCACGCCGGTCGTGCTGATGCACCGCCGCGGCCAGGCCGAGAACAGGTACGAAGGCCCGGCCTATCGCGACGTCGTCGAGGATGTCCGCGACTTCCTGCGCGAGCGTGCGCAGGCTGCCGAAGCCGCGGGCGTCGCCCACGACGACATCGCGATCGACCCCGGCATCGGCTTCGGCAAGACGCCCGGCGAGAACCTGGCGCTGATCGAAGGCGCCGGCAGGCTCGCCGCGACCGGCTACCCGGTGCTGATCGGCTCGTCGCGCAAGGGCTTCATCGGCCGGCTCACCGGGGTCAAGGAACCCGGCCGGCGCGATCCCGCATCGGTCTGGCTCGCGGTCGAGGCGGCGCGGCTGGGGGCTTCCATCCTGCGGGTGCACGACGTTGCCGGTACCCGGCAGGCCCTCGCCGTCTGGGCGGCGATGCGATAAATACTCACGTGATGACACGCTCTCTGTTCGGCACCGACGGGGTGAGGGGCCGCGCGAACGCGAGCCCGATGACGGCGGAAATTGCCATGCGCATCGGCATGGCGGCAGGCCGCGTCTTCAACCGCGGCGGCCATCGCCATCGCGTCGTGGTCGGCAAGGACACACGGTTGTCCGGCTACATGATCGAGCAGGCGCTGACCGCGGGCTTCCTGTCGGTCGGCGTCGACGTGCTGCTGCTCGGCCCCTTGCCGACGCCGGCGGTCGGCTTCCTGACCCGCTCGATGCGCGCGGATGTCGGCGTCATGATCTCGGCCTCGCACAATCCCTACGAGGACAACGGCATCAAGCTGTTCGGCCCGGACGGCTTCAAGCTCTCCGACGCGGTCGAGATGCAGATCGAGCGGCTGGTCGAAAGCCACGCCGACATCCCGCTGGCGGCGTCCGCCGAGATCGGCCGCGCCCGGCGCCTCGACGACGCCGAGGGCCGCTACATGGAGGCGGTCAAGGCCTCGGTGGCGCGGCGGCTCGATCTTACAGGCCTCAAGATCGTCGTCGATTGCGCCAACGGCGCCGCCTACAAGGTGGCGCCGACCGTGCTGTGGGAACTCGGCGCCGATGTGATCCCGCTCGCGGTCCATCCGGACGGTTTCAACATCAACGGCAACTGCGGCTCGACCCATCCCGGCGTGCTCCAGGAGCAGGTGGTGATGCATGGCGCCGACATCGGCATCGCGCTCGACGGCGATGCCGATCGCGTCGTGCTGGTGTGCGAGAAGGGCGACCTGATCGACGGCGACCAGCTCATGGCCACCATCGCCGACCTGTGGAAGAAGGACGGCCGGCTCGCCGGCAACGGCCTGGTCGCGACGGTGATGTCGAACCTCGGTCTCGAGCGCTATGTCGGCGCGCGCGGGCTCGCGCTGGTGCGCACCCAGGTCGGCGACCGCTACGTGCTGGAGCGCATGCGGGCCGACGGCTTCAATCTGGGCGGCGAGCAGTCGGGTCACATCATCATGACCGACCATGCCACGACCGGCGACGGGCTGATGGCGGCGCTGCAGGCGCTGGCGGTGTTGCGCAAGAGCGGCAAGCCGGCGAGCCAGACCTTCCGCGCCTTCGACCCGGTGCCGCAGCTCCTGAAGAACGTGCGGGTGCACGATGCCAATGCCGCGCTGAGCGCGCAGTCGGTGGCAGCGGCCATCGCGGCGGCGGAGAAGGAGCTCGGTGGGGGCGGCCGCATCCTGGTGCGCAAGTCCGGCACCGAGCCGCTGATCCGCGTGATGGCCGAGGGCGACGATTCGGATCTGGTGCGCACGGTGGTCGACCGGATCGTCGAGGCGATCCCGCGGCAGGCGGCATGAAGAGGAAGGGCCCATCGTGAAGGGAAGGGTGCTGATCGTCGCCGGCTCCGATTCCGGCGGCGGCGCCGGCATCCAGGCCGACATCAAGGCGGTGACGGCGATGGGCGGCTTCGCGGCGACCGCGATCACCGCGCTGACGGCGCAGAACACGCTCGGGGTCCACGGCGTGGTGCCGGTCGATCCGGCCTTCATCGCCCAGCAGATCGAGGTGGTGCTGACCGACATAGGCGCCGATGCGCTCAAGACCGGGATGCTGCACAGCGCCGAGGTGATCGACACGGTCGTGGCAGCCTTCAGGAAGCATGCGGCGGACGTGCCGCTGGTGGTCGATCCGGTGATGGTGGCCAAGGGCGGCCATCGCCTGCTGCTGACCGAAGCGGAGACCGCGTTGCGCGACCGCCTGTTGCCGATGGCGGCGGTCCTGACGCCCAACCTGCCCGAGGCCGAGGTGCTGGCCGGCTTTCCGGTGCGCGTCGAAGCGGACATGAAACGCGCCGCCGAGAAGCTGGTCTCGTTCGGCGCCAGGGCGGTGCTGATGAAGGGCGGCCATCTCGAGGGCGACCGGGTCGTCGACCTGCTGTTGCATGACGGCCGGGTCGACCGCTTCGAGGATGCGCGTATCCAGAGCCGGAACACGCACGGCACCGGCTGCACGCTCGCCTCGGCAATCGCCGCCGGCCTCGCCCAGAAGATGGGACTGCGCGATGCCGTCGCCCGCGCCCGCGCCTATGTGCGCGAGGCGATCGCGACTGCGCCGGGCTACGGGGCGGGGCACGGCCCGCTCAATCACGCGGTGACGGTCCGGTGAGCGTCGAAGCCGAGATCGGCGCGTTGCTGCTGGCGAAGGCGGAGGCGATCAGGCATCGCGCCGCCGACAAGCTCGACGCGCTGATCCATCCCGATTTCGTCTATGTCAACGCGGCCGGCCGGACCTTCGACAAGGCGGGCTACATCGACGCCTACTGCACGTCGGGCAGGATCGTCTTCGCCGAGCAGAGGATCAGCGGCCTCACGGTGCAGGCATCGCCGGGTGTGGCGGAGGCGACCTTCGTCGCCCACGACCGCTTCGTGATCGATGGGAAGACGGTCGACTCGACCTACCAATCCATGTGCGTCTTCACCGCCGGCCCGCAGGGCTGGCAATGGGTCGCCGGCCAGACCCGCACGGCGGCTTGATCATCGGATCGCGCCACTCCGGTGGCGCAAGAATCAGAGCAGGCTGGTGCCGGCGGGCACGGGATGGCCGGGGGTCCATTTGCCGGCTTCGGCGAGGGTGATGAAGTTCCAGACCTCGCGGTTGAAGGCGTCGGGCTCCTCGAGGTTCACCGTGTGGCCGGTCTTGGCGAACATCGCGAGGCCCGCATTGGGCAGCACCGTCTTGAGCCAGACGCTGGACTGGATGCACGGCTCGTCCTCGTCGCCGCAGACGATCAGCGTCGGCACGTCGAGCTTCCCGAACTCTTCTTCGAAGTCGTAGAGCGACGGCCGCTTGCCCTGGTACTCGGCCATGGTGTTGGCGGCGCCGATGTCGGGATGCTCGGAGAGCTGCTGGACGAACTCGGCGAAGCCCCGTGGGTCCTTCTGCTTGAAGCGCGAGCGTGTCGGGTTGCCGGTGAGTCCATGGGCGTACCTCGCCATGCCCTCCTTGCGGATTCGCTCGGCGGCCGTGCGCGCATCCTTCTTGAACTGCTCGTGGCCGTCGCGGCCCGCGCCCGAGCCGACGCCGGCGAGCGTGAGCGACAGCGCGCGGTCGGCATGGAGCCGGCCGAAATGCGCCGTGGCGAAGGCGCCCTGCGACAGGCCGACGACGTGCGCCTTGGCGATCTCGAGATGGTCGAGCATGGCGAGCGCATCGGCGACGGCGAACTTCTGGCCGTACATCGCCGCGTTGTCCGGCACGTCGGACCCTGGATAGCCGCGGAAGGAATAGGTGATGCAGCGATGCTTGCGGCTGAAGAAGCGCATCTGCGGTTCCCAGCTCCGCCAGTCGCCGCTGTATTCGTGCACGAACAGGATCGGTGTGCCTTCGCCCGCCTCCTCGTAATAGAGCTTCACGCCGTCGGGTGTCGTCGCGTGCGGCATGCTCAGGCTCCGAAGCGTTCGAGGCGCTCGAGGACGGTGGGGATCCTGTCGTCGCTCACATTGGCGAAGGCGATGCGAATGAATCGCTCCTGGCCCGCGCCGAACATGTCGCCGGGGATGGTCAGCAGGTTCTCCTCGTCGGCCAGCCGCTTGGAGACGGCGGTCGATCGTTCGCCGGCGAACGGATGCTCGACGTAGGCGAAGTAGGCACCGATGCTCACCAGCCGCCAGCGGTTCGAGCGCGCCAAGCCGTTGCCCAGCAGATCGGCGCGCGCCTTCAGGCCCTCGGTGTTCTGGCGCGCCCAGGGCAGCAGGTTGCGCAGGCCGTAGAGGGCAGCTTCCTGGCCAAGCCGCGGCGGGCAGATCGAGACACAGTCCATCGCCTTCTCGATCTCGGCCATCAGCGGAGCGCCGGCGGTCACGCCACCGACTCGATAGCCGGTCAATGCGAATACCTTGGAAAAGCTGTAGAGATGCACCAGCGTGCCGCGCCAGTCGGGCGTGCCGAACAGCTCGTGCGGCCGCTGCCCGGCCGGCAGGAAATCCTTGTAGGTCTCGTCGAGCAGCAGGGTGATGCCGCGCTTCCTCGCCAGTTCGTAGAAGGCATGGATGGTCGCCGGCGGATAGACCGCGCCGGTCGGATTGTTGGGCGAGATCAGCACGATGGCGCGCGTTCTTGGCGTGATCAGCTTGTCGGCATCCTCGGCGTTGGGCACCGCGCCGGAGCCCGGCCGGAAGTCCAGCGACACCGGGACCACGCCCTGCATGCGAATCCACATGTCGTGATTGAAGTAGTGCGGGCGGGGCAGGATCACCTCGTCGCCGGCCTTGGCGACGCTCATCAGGGCAAGGCAGAAGGCCTGGTTGCAGCCGGAGGTGATGCCGACCTCGCTGGCCGCGATCGGGGCGCCGTAGAAAGAGGAGAGGTGCCCTGCATATTCCTCGCGCAATGCCGGCAAACCGAGGATGGCGGTGTAGCCGTGCATGCCCGGATCGAGCAGTTGCTCGCCCAGATGCCGGCGCAATTCCAGGGCTGGGGGATAGCCGGGCACCGCCTGGCTGAGGTCGATCAGGGGCCGGTCGGCGGGAAAGGTGCGGCCGAGCACCCATCGCCTGGTTTCACCAATCGGTGAGGGTTCGACGGCGGCAAGCCAAGGGTTGGCAACAGGCGACTCGGGCATCTTCGATCAGGCTCTTATTTCACTGAAATTTTCGGCTGATGGTGTGGTCCAACCATCCCGGCACCGCCGCCGCCTGTCAAACCACCTCGTCATACCGACCGAAAATCCATTGCTTGGTTTCACCCTTGTGCATAGCATCCGATCCAAGGCCTCAACCAAGGGCCAATAAATCGCGGGATAACGCGAGCGGGGTGTCAGCCGGTCAAGGGTCAGCGTAGTAGAGGAGGAATGCGCATGGTTTCGAGGAAAGTCAGTCGTCGTCGTTTCGTGGCCAGTACGGCCGCGTTGTCGACAGCCGCGGTCGCTGCACCGTTCGTGCGCGGCGCATACGCGGCCGGAAAGCTGTCGGTCGGCTTCTGGGATCACTGGGTGCCGAACGCCAACGGTGCGACGGAAACGCTGATCAAGGAGTGGGGCGAGAAGGAAAAGGTCGAGGTTCAGATCGACTTCATCACGTCGCAGGGCAACAAGCTGCTGCTCACGACCGCCGCCGAAGGCCAGGCCAAGTCCGGTCACGATATTCTGGCGCAGAACACCTTCCTGCCGGCGCGCTATGCCGAAGTCCTCGTTCCGATGAACGACGTGATGGACGACCTCATCAAGGAGAACGGCAAGGTCAACGCCACGGTCGAGTATCTCGGCAAGGTCGGCGGCAAGTGGCTGGGCATTCCCGCCACGGTCGGTAGCCAGATCAAGGGCCCGTGCTCGCGGCTGGACTACATGAAGCAGTTTGCCGGTCTCGACATCAAGGCGATGTACCCTGCCGGCGAGGCGCCCAAGGCCGACAACTGGACCTTCGATACCTTCCTCAAGGCGGCGGAAGCGTGCCACAAGGGCGGCCATCCGTTCGGCATCGGTCTCGGCACGACGTCGGACAACGTCGACACGATCGGCGCCGTCTTTCACGCCTTCGGTGCGGTGCTGGTCAACGAGAAGGGCGACATCGTCCTCAAGAACGACCAGGTCCGCCAGGCCCTCGATTTCTACAAGAAGCTGATGGCCTTCCTGCCGCCCGACGTGGCGGCATGGGACGATGCCTCGAACAACAAGTTCCTGGTATCGGGCCAGGCCTCGATGATCATGAACCCGCCGTCGGCCTGGGCCGTCGCCAAGCGCGATGCGCCGCAAGTCGCCGAGCAGTGCTGGACGCACGGCTTCCCGGCCGGTCCGAAGGGGCGTTACGCGCCGTTCCTGCCGTTCTTCTGGTGCACCTGGAGCTTCAGCAAGAACCAGTCGGCCGCCAAGAGCCTGTTGCGCCATCTCTCGACGAGAGATTCGGCCGAGAAGATGGTGAACGCCTCGGGTGGCTACGACCTGCCGTCGTTCGAAAAGTTCACGACGTTCAAGGTGTGGGCCGAGGCCGAGCCGCCGAAGGGCACGCTCTACCACTATCCCAACCCGTACAATCACCAGATCCTCTCGGTCGCCGCGGCGCCCGCGCCGCACAAGATCGCCGAGCAGATCTACAACCAGGGCATCCAGACCCAGATGGCGGTTCGCTACTTCAAGGGCGAGCCGCTCGAGAAGACCCTCGACTGGGCCTCGGGTGAAATCGAAGGGTTCATGCGTAACTAGGAGAAGAGCGAGGGACGCCGGTCGGCAAAGCCGGCGTCCTTCTCTCATCGAGCATCGCCCCGAAGGCACGGAGCAACCCATGGCAGACATCGCCGCCCCCAATTCCGCCGTCGCGACGAGAGGGCGCAACAGCCTGCACAAGCTCGTCCAGCGCAAGTCGACCGTCGCCTTCCTGATGGCGCTGCCGCTGATCCTGCTGATCACCATCCTGGTCGCCTATCCCGCGGGCTACGCGGTCTGGCTGTCGATGCTCAACAAGTCGATGACCAAGTTCGTCGGCTTCGGCAATTTCCAGTTCCTGTTCAAGCGCGAGACCTTCTGGGAGATCGTGGCGCAATCCTGCCTGTTCGCCCTCACCGCCGTGCTGTTCAAGGCGATGATCGGCTTCGTGGTGGCGCACTTCGTCAACAACATCCCGACCAAGGGCCAGCGCAAGTGGCGCGGCATGCTGCTGGTGCCGTGGGTCATCCCCGCGGCGATGAGCACGCTTTCCTGGCTGTGGCTGTTCGACCCCAGCTACTCGGCCTTCAACTGGATCTTCGCCCATATCGGCCTGCCCAAGATCTCGTGGCTCGGCGAGGCCGGCTGGGCGCGCTTCTCGGTCATCCTGGTGAACGTGTGGGCCGGCGCCCCGTTCTTCCTGATCATGTATTTGGCGGCACTCAAGTCGGTGCCCGAACAACTCTACGAGGCGGCCTCGATCGACGGCGCCACCTGGTGGCAGCGCATCTGGTACGTGACCCTGCCGATGATGCGCAACATCATCGCCATCACGATCCTGTTCTCGACCATCGTCACCTTCGCCAACTTCGACATCGTCCGCGTGCTGACGTCGGGCGGGCCGCTCACGGCCACGCACGTCTTCGCCACCTGGGCGTTCAAGGTCGGCATCGAGAGCGGCGACATCCCGCTCGGCGCGACCGTGTCGCTGTTCATGGTGCCGATCCTGGCCGTCGCGGCGACCTTCATCCTGCGCGACATCTCCAAGCGGGGGAGTGAAGTCTGATGGCAAACGCCGCAATCGCAACCGCCGGGGCGCCGACGCGTCCCGCCCGATACGGCAGCATCAGCCAGAGTCGCCGCTGGGCGCTGCGCTGGTCCTACTTCTTCCTGACGCTGTTCGCGATCTTCTTCCTGATGCCGCCGTTCTACATGCTGGTGACGGCGCTCAAGAGCAAGGAGGAGATCGCCGCCATCACCAACCCGTGGTGGGTCTACTCGCCGACGCTCTCGAACTTCATCGAGCTGCTGACGCAGAACCAGTACCTGATCTTCTTCCGCAACTCCGCGCTCGTATCGATCTGCGTGGTGGTGGTCACCATGCTGATCAGCGTGATCGCTGCCTTCTCGCTGGCCCGCATGAAGTTCTGGGGCTCGGCGGCGCTGGCGACCGGCGTGTTCCTGACCTACCTGATCCCGGACACGCTGCTGTTCATCCCGCTGTTCAAGATGATGACGTTCGTGCGCGAGACCACCGGCATCGAGCTGGTGAACCACTGGTGGACGCTGTGCATCATCTACCCGACGCTGACCGTGCCGTTCTGCACCTGGATCATGATCGGCTACTTCGCGTCGATTCCCAAGGAGCTCGACGAGGCGGCGCTGATCGACGGCGCGACCTGGATGCAGACGCTGACCAAGATCTTCATCCCGGTGGCGCTGCCCGGCATCATCGCCGCGACGATCTTCTGCTTCACGGTGTCGTGGGCGCAGTTCCTCTATCCGCTCGCCTTCACGACATCGACGACCGAGCTTGTCCTGCCGGTCGGCATCGTCACCACGCTGATCAAGGGTGACGTGTTCAACTGGGGCCAGATCATGGCCGGTGCGCTGCTGGGAGCTGCGCCCCCGCTCATCATCTACGCCTTCCTCATGGACTACTACATCGCGGGTCTCACCGCGGGTGCCACCAAAGGCTAGGGAACAGGGAACATGGCTCAGGTTTCGCTGCGCAAGGTCATCAAGAAGTACGACGAGGTCCTCGCCGTTCGCGGCGTGGACCTCGACATCGCCGACAAGGAGTTCATCGTGCTGGTCGGCCCGTCGGGCTGCGGCAAGAGCACGACCTTGCGCATGATCGCCGGCCTCGAGGAGATCTCGGGCGGCGACATCGCGATCGGCGGGGACGTCGTCAACGACGTTCCGCCCAAGGACCGGGACATCGCCATGGTGTTCCAGAACTACGCGCTCTACCCGCACATGAACGTGTACGAGAACATGTCGTTCGGGCTGAAGCTCAAGAAGACGCCCAAGCAGGTGATCGACCAGCGGGTCAGGACGGCGGCCGGCATCCTCGACATCACCGAGCTGCTGGACCGCAAGCCCAAGCAGCTCTCGGGCGGCCAGCGCCAGCGCGTCGCCATGGGCCGCGCCATCGTGCGCGATCCCAAGGTGTTCCTGTTCGACGAGCCATTGTCGAACCTCGACGCCAAGCTGCGCGTGCAGATGCGCACCGAGATCAAGAAGGTGCACCAGAAGGTGCGCACGACCACGGTCTACGTCACGCACGACCAGGTCGAGGCGATGACGCTCGCCGACCGGGTGGTGGTGATGAATGCCGGCCTGATCGAGCAGGTCGGTACGCCCAACGACCTGTACCACTCGCCGGCCACCAAGTTCGTGGCGGGCTTCATCGGCTCGCCGGCGATGAACTTCATCCCCTGCCAGCTCGAGCAGGCGGCCGGCGCGCTGCGCGTGCGGTTGAACGACAAGCTCGCCTTCCCGGTGCCGGAAGGCCGCTCCAGCCGTTACAGCGCCTATGCCGGCAAGCCGAGCCTGGTGCTCGGCCTGCGGCCCGAGCACATCGCCGAGACACGGCCGCATACCGAGCCCAACCAGCACGACTTCGAGCAGATGATCGAGGTGGTCGAGCCGATGGGCATGGAGACGCTGGTCTATTTCACCATCAACGGCGCCGAGGTGTGCGGCCGGGTCAATCCCAACGCCGGCGCCACCGCGGAGCGGCCGATGAAGCTGCGCGCCGATCTCAGCAACATGCACCTGATCGACGACACGACCGGCAAGGTGATTTAAGGTTCTTGACGGAGCGCGGGCGTCCCGCCCGCTCAGGCGCGCACGTGAATGCGCTCAATCATGAAGCGGGCGGGACGCCCGCGGTCCGGCAAGAAGGGGAGACTCGAAAAATGGCTGCGTTGACGGGCAAGGTCGCCTGGGTGACCGGTGCTGGGTCGGGTATCGGTCAGGCGGCGGCGATCGCGCTCGCCAAGGAGGGCGCCACCGTCGTGCTGACCGGGCGGCGCAAGGAGCCGCTGCAGGAGACGGCGGCTGCGATCAAGAAGGCGGGCGGCAAGGCCGAGGTGAAGCCCGGCGACCTGATGAAGGCGTCGGCCGTCACCAGGATCGCCAGGGACATCGAGAAGAAGTACGGCCGCTGCGACATCCTGGTGAACAACGCCGGCCTCAACATCCTCGACCGCACCTGGGCCAAGCTCACGCATGCCGGCGCCGAGCAGGTGCTCGACGGCAACCTGACGAGCGCCTTCTATTGCTCGAGCGCCGTGCTGCCGATGATGCGCAAGCGCAAGGACGGCGTGCTGATCCACACCTCGTCGATGGCCGGCCGCACCCCGAGCCCGCTCTCCGGCGCCGCCTATTCGGCGGCCAAGCATGGCGTGGTGGCGATGAGCCACGTCATCAACATGGAGGAGTGCGTCAACGGCATCCGCTCCTGTGTCGTCTGCCCGGGCGAGGTGGCGACACCGATCCTCGACAAGCGGCCGATCCCGGTCAGCAAGGAGGAGCGGGCGAAGATGGCCCAGTCCGAGGACGTCGGCGACCTGATCCGCTACGTCGCCTGCCTGCCGCCGCACGTCACCATCAACGAGGTCTGGATCACCCCGACGTGGAACCGCGGCTACGTCGCCAATCTCGCCCGCACGACGAAGAAGTAGTCTTTCGCTGGGGGCGCGCCACTTCAGTGGCGCGTCATGAATCGCGCCACTGGAGTGGCGCGCCCCAGCATAAGAGGAGAATGCGTAGATGACGGTCACCCTCAAGGCGGAGGCGCTCGAGGCCTTCGTCGCCGCGCATTGGCGACCATATGAGGCTTTGACGGGCTGGCCAAATTCGCGCTCAATGCCTTGCTACTGCGCGGATATGTTTCAAGGGACTTCAATTGCTCAACGGCAGCCTGTTCACGCGTGATTTTCTAATCGAAGGAATCCAGGGAACTGAGGCATGGCGAGCGTTGGATGATGGCGCCATCGACCTTGCGGCGCAGGAATTGAAGAAGCTGCTTGGCTCAATCACCAAGACCAAGAATCCTACCGAAGCGGAGACTGAAAAGGATTTGATCTGGCCGCTTCTGGAAGCGGTCGGGTGGAGCGATATGGCGGTCCAGCAGAATCTGTCCGCCAAAGCACGTGACGATGTTCCGGATGCCCTGCTCTTCCGGGATTCGGCAGCCAAAGGAATAGCAGTTCCTCTCAAGGCCTGGCAGCGCTTCCAGCACGGATTGTGTGTGGTCGAAGCCAAGCGCTGGAATCGCATCCTGGATCGAGAAGAAAGGCGGCGGAAGGGAGAGACCGGCGTCCCTTCTACCCAGATGCTTCGCTATTTGCGGCGCGTCGATGACGTGACGAACGGAGGTCTGCGTTGGGGAATGCTCACCAACGGCAGGCATTGGAGACTCTACTTTCGGGGCGCGCTGTCCGTCGCCGAAGATTTCCTCGAGATCGACCTCGCCAAAGTGTTCGATCTACCAGGCTACGAGTCCGACCTACTCGACCGTCGGCCAGATGCCTTCGCCAACGACGGTGCCTGGCGGCAGCATGCGCTTAAGCTGTTCGTACTCATTTTTGGTCGCCAGGCATTTCTCCCCGATCATCGAGGTGAGACGTTCCATCAACTTGCCCTGCGCGAAGGAAGGCAGTGGGAAGCTCGGGTCGCGCGAGACCTTTCCGACACCGTTTTCGAGTATGCCTTTCCG
>JAFEFF010000184.1 GCA_018240745.1 Pseudomonadota bacterium | reverse complement strand
CCTTTGCCTCGACGAGCGCCGCCCGCACGCCCGGCACCGCCAGGATCGGCGCCACGCTGACGAAAGGATTGGACGGGCAGACGACGATGCCGCGCAGGTCGTCGAGGTTCGTCAGTGCCCGGTGCGGCTGCGCTTTTTCGGCGCCGGCGAAGCGTACCGACTTGACCGCGGGCGCGCAGCGCAGCCGCACGAACCAGTCCTGGAAGGCAAGCTCGCCCTGGTCGGTGGTCATCACCATGGTGCGCACCGGATCATCGGACATCGGCACGATCGCGGGCTTCACGCCCAATCGTGCGGCGAGGTCGCGCACGACCGTCGAGAGGCTCTCGCCGGCGCGCAGCCGGCGCGTGCGCTCGATGTGCGTGGCGAGGTCCTTGTCGCCGAGGCGAAACCAGGTCTCGCCGCCGATCTGGCCGAGTGCCTCCATCACGGTCCATGTCTCGTCGCGCCGGCCCCAGCCGGTTTCGGGATTGGCGACGCCGGCCAGGGTGTAGATCACCGTGTCGAGGTCGGGGCAGATGCTCAGGCCGAGATGCTCGAAGTCGTCGGCGGTGTTGACCGCGACCGTGAGCGCGGCAGGCGGCAGCAGATGAGCAAGGCCCAAGGCCAGCTTGGCGCCGCCCACACCACCGGCGAGCGCGAGTATCTTTCCCGACATGGGCGGAGTTTAGCGCAAGCCGAGGTGTTTGCGGAAAAGCCTGCGTTTGGCGAGGAGTTGCTCGCGCAACGACGGCTCGGATGCGACGGCCCGATGCGATCCGGACGCGGCGATCAGCGGCCCGCCGACGCCCTGCCGCGCCAGTCGTGCGGCGCCGAGCGCCGGGCCGCTCTGCGCGTCGGCCTGCACCTCGAGCGGACGGCCGAGCGCGGCCGCGATCAGGCGCGCCCACAGGGCGTTGCGCGCGCCGCCACCGGTCAGGGTGATGGCGCCGATCTCCGCCCCGCTGTCGAGCAGCGCGTCGTGGCAATCGGCCAGCGCCAGGGCGACGCCCTCCAGCACCGATTGGACGAGCGCCGCCGGTCCCGTGTTGTGGGTGAGGCCGGAGAAGGCGGCGGTGAGCGTGGGATCGTCGTGCGGTGTGCGCTCGCCCGAGAGGTAGGGCGTGAAAACTGGCGTCTCTGCAGGCGTGAGCCGCGCGGCGTCGACCTCGGCCGTCAGCGCGTCGATGTCGGTGCGCAGCAGATCCGCGACCCAGGCGAGAGCCGCACCGGCGTTCAGCACCACGGCATTCTGGCAGAAGAGGTTCGGCACGGCGTGGCGATGTGTGTGCATGCCGCCGCCCATCGCCGGCACGAAGCGGTCGTTGGCGAGGAAATAGACGCCCGAGGTGCCGAGGCCGATATAGGCGTCGCCGCCGGTCACCGCGCCGGCTCCGACGCCGGCACACATGTTGTCGCCGGCGCCACCGACGATCGGCGTCGCGGCAGGCAGATGCCAGCGCTCGGCCAACTCGCGGCGCAGCCTGCCGGCGATCTCGGTGCTTTCGACCAGCCGCGGCAGTCTTGCTGGGGCGAGACCGCAGGCGGCGGCGATCCCCTCGTGCCAGGTGCCGCCGCGCGTATCCATCAGCAGGGTCGCCGAGGAATCGGCGCGGTCACTCGCGGCCTCGCCGCTGAGGCGCAGGCGTACATAGTCCTTGGTCAGCAGCACGCGCCGCGTTCGCGCAAGCGCCTGCGGCTCGTGACGCGCCAGCCACAGCAGCTTGGGCGCGGAGAAGCCGGGCATGGCGCGGCATCCGACGATGTCGGCGAACGCCGGGAACCGCCGTTCGAGCTCGGCACACTCGGTCGAGGCGCGGCCGTCGTTCCAGAGCAGGGCGGGGCGGATCGGCCGGTCGGCGGCATCGAGCAGGGCGACGCCCAGCATCTGGCCGCTGAGGCCGATCGCCTGCACGGCGGCCATGGCGCGCGGCGCCTCTGCAGCCAGCGCATCGAGCGCCGTGGCGACGGCCTGCCACCACGCCTCGGGATCCTGCTCGGCCCAGAGCGGCTGCGGCCGCGACACGGCGAGCGGCGCGCCGGCCTGCGCCACGACGCGGTCGTGGTCGTCGACCACCACCGCCTTGACGCCGGAGGTGCCGATGTCGAGGCCGAGGAACATCAGCCGGCGCCGCGCACGATGCCGAGCGCCGCGCGCGCCGAGGCCTCGTCGGCGATCAGCACGTTGCAGAGCCTGCCGCGCAGCACGCTCGCCAGCACCGCGGTCTTGTTCAGCCCGCCCGAGGCGACGATCACCGTGTCGACCTTGCGCAGCGTGTCGATCGGCAGGGCGATCACCCGCTTGTTCACCGGATGGCGGACCGGATGACCCGCCGCGTCGAGAAAGGTGCCCATGATGTCGCCGACCGCGCCGGCCGAACGCAGCGCCTCGACGGTGACGTCGCGCGGCAGTCCGTAGCGGATCAGCAGCGAACGGCGGCTGAGGTCGCCGACGCTCATCAGCGCCACGTCGATCGCGGCCAGTCGCTGGAAGGCCTCGCGAAACACGTCCTGCGCCAGGATGGTATCGCGCGACCTCGGGCTGCCGGAATAGATCGGCGCGGCGAGGTAGTTGCACTGCGCATTCACGCGGCGGGCGAATTCGCTGGCGATCTCGAAGGTGTTGAGCTCCGAGCCGTAGGTCAGCCCCCCCATCATCGAGTTGATGCTGAGCTCGGGCAGGTTGGCCGCCGCGAGATGCCGCACTGTCTCGCGCAGCGTGGCGCCCCAGCCGATGCCGAGCGCGCGCGCCCTGTTCTCGCCGAGGTGGCGCGCCAGGTAGTCGGCGGTGGCGCGGCCCAGCACGGTGGCGATCTGCCCGGCATCTGCGGGAGTCGGCACGATCACGGCGTCCTTCAGGCCGGTCTCGGCCACGAGTTCGCGCTCGAGCGCGACGCAATCGGCGAGGCGTGCCTTGACCTGGATGTTCACCAGCCCGCTTTCGCGCGCCTCGCCCAGCAGGCGGTTGGCGCGCAGCCGCGTGATGCCGAGCCTGGTGGCGATGTCCGCCTGCGTCAGGCCTTCCATGAAATAGAGCCAGGCCACGCGCACGCGGAGTTGCTCGTCATCTTCCGACATGACGCGTGTCATAGGGATGAAAACATTTGTATCCCATTCTATACAAATGTTCACGGGATTGGTAAGGGAAGAGAATGAACGGGCTCGACGCCGAGCTGAGCCGGGCCGTGGCGGCCGCCTCGACCACGCGCGACGTGACGATCGCGTCGGGCAGCCTCGGCCTGCTGCCGGCGGTGTTGCGGCGGACGGCGCGGGCCGCGCGCTACGTCGTGGTGGCCGACGACAACACCTGGGGGGTCGCGGGACGTCAGGCCAGCCGCGCGATCGAGTCCGCCGGTCTCGGCCTGGCCGACGCGGTGGTCCTGAGCGAGAAGCCACGGGTCAAGGCGACGGCGGAAACCGCGCGCCAGCTCGCCGAGCGCATCGGAGCGGCGAATGCGCTTCCCGTCGCGGTCGGTTCGGGCGTGATCAACGACCTCGTGAAGTACGCCGCCGAGCTCGCCGGCAGGGCCTATGTCTGCGTGCCGACCGCTGCCTCGATGGACGGTTATGCCGCCTCCGGTGCGGCGCTGCGCGAAGGCGGCTTCAAGCGTACGCTGGCCTGTGCCGCGCCGGTGGCCGTGGTCGCCGATCTCGACGTGATCGCCAGCGCGCCCGCGGCGATGGGCGCCTGGGGCTACGGCGACCTGGTCGGCAAGCTGGTTGCCGGCGTCGACTGGATCATGGCCGATGCGCTGGGCGAGGAGGCGCTCGATCCCGGACCGTTCGCCATGGTTCAGGACAATCTTTCGGCCTGGCTGCGCCACCCCGCCGGGGTGCGGGAGCGCGACCGCAATGCGCTGGACGGCCTGATGCGCGGATTGCTGATGGCAGGCCTGGCCATGCAGGCGCACGGCAATTCGCGGCCGGCCAGCGGCAGCGACCACCAGTTCGCCCATCTCTGGGAGATGGAGGAGCTTTCGCTCGACGGCCAGCCGGTGTCGCACGGCGCCTGCGTCGGCGTCGGCTGCGTGTCGATGGTCGCGGTCTATGAATGGCTGCTGCACCAGGACCTCGGCGCGATCGATCCGGCACGCCTCGCCTCGCGCGCCCCGTCCAGGGCGGCGCTGAAGGCCGAGATCGCCGCTTCCTTTCCGCTCGCCTTCATGGCGGCGAATGCCGAGACCGAGACGCTGGCCAAGGCTTCGTCGCCACCGCGCGTTCAGCGGCGCCTGGGCGCGCTCAGGGAGAATTGGCGCAGCCTCGAGCGGACGCTGCACGAGCGATTGCCGCAGGCATCGACCGTTCGGCAGTGGCTCGACGCGGTCGGCGGCCCGTCGACGGCGGCGGCGCTCGGTGTCGGGCGCGACAAGCATGCGCGCGATCACGCGCGGGCGCGGATGATCCGTCGGCGCTTCACCGGCCTCGACGTGCTGCACGATCTCCGCTGGCTCGACCGCGCGGTGTGCGAGCTTTTCGCGCCGGGCGGTTTCTGGTTCAACGACGGGAGGAAGACATGATGTTGAGACGATCGGCCTTGGCCGGCCTGATGGCCGCCGCGTTCTCCGCCGCGCCGGCACTGGCGCAACAGAAGGTCGAGGTCCAGTTCTGGCACGCGCTGAGCGGCGTGCTGGGCGAGCGGGTCGACGAGATCGTCAAGCGCTTCAACGTCTCGCAGGACAAGTACACCGTGGTCGCCACCTACAAGGGCAACTACGACGAGGTGATCAACGCCACCATCGCCGCGTATCGCGCCAAGAAGGCGCCGCAGATCGTGCAGATCTACGAGCGCGGCTTCATGAGCATGCTGCTGTCGGGCGCGATCGTGCCGGTGCAGGACCTGCTGACCGAGAAGAAGAAGGACGTCGATTTTGGCGACTTCATCAAGCCGGTGGCGAGCTACTACCAGTACAAGGGCAAGCTGATGAGCATGCCCTTCAACTCCTCGACGCCGATCCTGTTCTACAACAGGGCGCAGTTCGAGAAGGCGGGCTTCAAGGAGCCGGCCGACACCTGGGGCGAGCTCGAGAAGCAGCTCTACACCATCAAGCAGAAGGGCGCGGCCGAGTGCGGCTCGTCGCTGGCCGGCGACTACTTCTGGAGCCTGATGGAGAACTACAGCACGGTGAACGACCAGCCGTGGGGCACCAAATCCAACGGCTATGACGGGCTCGACACCCAGTTCGTCTACAACAAGACCCGCCTGGTCGGGCAGGTGACGCGGCTGCAGAAGTGGGTCAACGACGGCGTCATCCAGATCGCGGGCCAGGGTCTCAGCCCCGAGCAGCTCTTCACCTCGGGCAAGTGCGCGACCTTCTTCGCCTCGACGGCGGCGCATGGCGGCATCGAGAAGGCGAAGGACCTGCCGTGGAGCGCCACCTACCTGCCGCACGAAGCCGATCTCACCGCGCACAACAGCAGCATCGGCGGCGCCACGCTGTGGGTGATGAAGGGCCACAGGGCGGAGGAGTATGACGGCGTCGCCGCGTTCCTGGCGTTCATCGCCAGCCCCGACCTGCAGCTCTGGTGGCACAAGGTGACGGGCTACGTGCCGATCACCAACAAGGCCTATCAGCTCGCCAAGGCGGAGGGCTACTACAAGCAGAGCCCGACCCGCGAGATCGCCATCCTGCAGCTCAATCGCGGCACGCCGACGGCCAATTCGCAGGGCTTCCACTTCGGCAACTACACCCAGACCACCTTCGCCCTGCGCGAGGAGATGGAATCGGTGTTCGCCAACAAGAAGACGCCGCAGCAGGGCCTCGACGATGCGGTGCGCCGCGGCAACGAGATCCTGCGGCAGTTCGAGAAACTGAATGCAGGGAAGTACTAGCGTTTCTGCGCTGGGGGCGCGCCACGCCAGTGGCGCGTCTTCTTCGGCCGCAGCCGAACGTGAGCCGGGCGCCCGGAAGGGCGCGCGCGCCGCCGGCGGGACGGCAGGCCTCAAGCGCGCGCACTATCGCGAGGCGCGCCTGCCGCTTCTCCTGCTGCTGCCGCAGCTCCTGGTGTTGCTGCTGTTCTTCTTCATCCCGGCGATCCGCGCGCTCGCCCAGGCCTTCGTCCTCACCGATCCGTTCGGCAACAGCGTCCAGTTCGTCTGGTTCGACAACTTCAGGGCGCTGCTCACCAGCCCCGAGTACCAGTCGTCGGTCTGGGTCACCATCTGGTTCACGCTGGCGCAGAACGCGATCACCCTGGCCATCGCCATGGTGCTCGCCTTCGCGACCGACCGCGTGGTGCGCGCCCGCGGCCTCTATCGCAGCGTGATCCTGCTGCCCTATGCGATCGCGCCGGTGATCGCCGGCATCCTGTGGGCCTTCCTGTTCAACCCCTCGGTCGGCCCGATCGCCTTCCTGCTCAAGGGGATGGGCATCGCCTGGGATCCGATCCGCAGCGGCTTCGATGCCTTCCTGCTGGTGACCTTCGCCGCCTCGTGGAAGCACATCTGCTACGACTACATCTTCCTCGTCGCGGCCCTGCTCGCCGTGCCGCCGTCGCTGGTCGAGGCGGCCGCGGTCGATGGCGCCGGCCCGTTGCTGCGCTTCTTCCGCATCGGGCTGCCGATGATCAGCCCGACCATCTTCTTCCTGCTGGCGATGAACTTCGTCTACGGCTTCTTCGAGACCTTCGCGATCATCGACGCGGTCACCAAGGGCGGGCCGGGCGGCGCCACCATGATCCTGGTCTACAAGGTCTATCTCGACGGCTTCGTGCACATCGACCTCGGCTCGTCGGCGGCTCAGTCGGTGCTGATGATGATCTTCGCCCTCGTCCTCACCATGGTCCAGTTCCGCTATGTCGAGCGGAACGTGAACTACGACGTCTGACCGCCATGGTTGAACGCACCCGCGGTCTCGACATTGCCTGCCACGTCCTGCTGATCCTGGGCGGGTTGCTGGTCTGCCTGCCGATCTGGTTCGCCTTCGTGGTCGGCTCGCACACCACTGCCGACGTGCTGACCCTGCCGCCGCCCTGGCTGCCGGGCGACCGCTTCTTCGAGAACGCCGCGACGGCCTGGCAGAAGGGCAATCTCGGCCGGCTGTTCGTGAACTCGTTCGTGGTCGCGGTCGGCATCGCCGGCGGCAAGATCGCGGTGTCGCTCCTGTCGGCCTTCGCGATCGCCTACTTCCGCTTCCGCTGGCGGATGGTGGCCTTCTGGCTGATCTTCGTGTCGCTGATGCTGCCGGTCGAGGTGCGCATCCTGCCGACCTACGAGGCGGTGGCGAACGTGGCGCTGCCGCTGCAATGGCTGGCCGGCCTCGCCGGACTCTCGGTCGCGCTCGACTGGAACATGATGAACAGCTACGGCGGGCTGATCCTGCCGCTGATCGCCTCGGCGACCGCGACCTTCCTGTTCCGCCAGTTCTTCCTCACCGTGCCGGAGGAGCTGTGCGAGGCCGCCCGCATCGACGGCGCCGGTGCGCTGCGCTTCTTCCGCAGCATCCTGCTGCCGCTTTCGGTGCCCAACATGGTGGCGCTGGCGATCATCCTGTTCCTGTACGGCTGGAACCAGTATCTGTGGCCCTTGCTGTTCACCACCGACAAGAGCATGGCGACGGCGGTGATTGGCCTGAAGAGCCTGATCCCGCAGTCCGACTCCGAGCCCGCCTGGAACATCGCCATGAACGCAGCACTGCTGGTGATGCTGCCGCCGGTGGCCGTGGTGATGGTGCTGCAGCGGTGGCTGGTGAAAGGGCTGGTCGATGCCGGCAAGTGACGAGGTCGCCATCATCGGGCACCGCGGCGCGCGCAACCTGTGGCCGGAGAACAGCCTCGACGGCTTCGAGCGCACGCGCGCGCTCGGCATCGAGGGTGTCGAGTTCGACGTTCACATCGCGCGCGACGGGGAACTCGTCGTCATCCACGATCCGACGCTCGACCGCACGACCGAAGGGCAGGGGCCGGTTGCCGATCGGACGGCGGCCGAGCTGGCGGCGACGAAGCTGCGCGACGGCGGCGGGGCCGGCGTGCCGACGCTCGACCAGGTGCTCGATGTCTTCGCGGGGTCCGCGATCGAGCTGCACATCGAGATCAAGACCGACGTCACCGGCCGTCGCTACCGCGGGCTCGAGCAGCGGCTGGTCGACGTCATCAACCAACGCAAGCTGCACGACACGGCGATCCTGACGTGCTTCGCGCCCAGGGCGCTGGAGATCGTGCGCGGAATCGCGCCGACGCAGCGCGTGCTCGCCTCGGTGAACCGGCGCTCGGCCGATGCCATGGGCGGCCTCGAAAAGGCGTTCGAGCGTTTCGCCGCGATGGAGGGCTGCCTGGTCGCGGTCGAGAAGGGCCTGCTGGCCGAAAAGCTCGATTATTGCCTCGGTCGTCTCGGGCCGGAAAAGCTCGGCGTCTGGGTGCCCAACGAGGCGGCCGACCTCGCCCATTGGCTGGCGCAGCCGATCCGCCAGATCACGACCGACCGGCCCGACATCGCTCTGCAGCAGCGATCCGCCCTCGGGCGCCGACTACACAACGATTGAATCGGAGGGCGTGCGCCT
This sequence comes from Pseudomonadota bacterium, assembly GCA_018240745.1. GTDB lineage: Bacteria > Pseudomonadota > Alphaproteobacteria > Reyranellales > Reyranellaceae > Reyranella. Next base: position 106,513 of record JAFEFF010000184.1, on the reverse strand, counting down.
TTAGGGTCGCGATCAAATCGATCCAAGGGAGGAACGTCATGAGGCTGGTCGCTGCCGTGGGGATGGCTTTGTGCGCCGTCGGCTGGTCCGGGTTGGCCCACGCCCAGAACGCGAAGCTGTGCGACAAGCCGCGCCAGATGGAGGGCTTCAAGACCTGTGCCGACGTCGAGAAGGCCGAGGCCGAGGGCACCGTCGTGCTCTATTCGACCGACCCGGAGGCCGGGCAGGCCAAGCTGGTCGGCGCCTTCATGAAGGCCTTCCCGAAGATCCAGGCCAAGTTCTTCCGCCTGCAGGCGGGCGCGCTCTACGCCAAGCTCCTGTCGGAGCGGCAGGCGAAGTCCTACCTGGTCGACGTGATCCAGCTCTCCGACATGGGGATGATCCTCGACCTCCAGCGCAAGAACGGCCTCGTGCAATACGTTTCGCCCGAGATGGCCGCCTTCAAGCCGGAGTACAAGAGCAAGCCCGAGGGCTACTGGACCTGGGGCTCGGTGATCATGGGCGGGATCGCCTACAACAAGAAGAACACGACCGAGGCGGAGGCCCCGAAGAAATGGGAGGACCTGCTCGATCCGAAGTGGACCGACGGCATCAGCGTCAAGGTCTCGAACTCCGGCCTGCAGCACGGCGTGTGGTTCATGCTGAAGCCGCTGCTGGGCGACGACTACTTCAAGAAGTTCGAGGCCCAGAAGCCGCGTGCCTTCGACTCCTACGTCCAGCAATACGGCCGCCTGGTCGACGGCCAGGACAAGGTGATCATGGGGGCGCAGTATTCCGGCGCCGTCGAGTTCACCGCCAAGGGCGCGCCGATCGGTTTCGTCTTCCCCGAGAAAGGCCTGCCGGCGGTGTCGGAGACCTACGGCATCGTCGCCGAAGGCCCGCATCCCAATGCCGGGAAGCTGTTCATGGACTGGTTCCTGTCGCCGGTCGGGCAGAAGGCGCTGGCCGACGCGCTGGCGCTGCATTCGCCGCGTGAGGACGTGCCGCCGCCTCCGGGTGCGGTGCCGCTCAGCAAGATGAAGCTGCTGATTCCGGCCGACTGGGACGCCTTCGAGAAGGACCGTCCGAGCTTCGCCAAGGAATGGGACCGCATCGTCGGCGCCCGGCGGCGTTGAGCGGATCTCTGGGACTTCCTCCCTACGCGCAAGCGTGGGGAGGTGCCCGCGTCTTCGCGGGCGGAGGGGTCATGAGCCTCAGCCTTGTCGCCTCTGACCCCTCCGCCGCGTCCGCGTTTTCGAACTCCGTTCGAAAAGCGCGCAACCGCGCCACCTCCCCGCGCTGCGCGCAGGGAGGAAGGACGTGAAACCGGGATTCAACTGGCAGCCGGTCGTATCGGCTGCCGTCGTAGTCGTGGTCGCCTTCCTCGTGCTGCTGCCGATCGTCTTCCTGGTCGGGGAGTCGCTGAACGTCGGCGATTCGATGGCCTTTCCGCCGCGGGAATACGGGATCGCCAACTACATCGCCATGTTCGACGAGGACATCAACGTCCTCGTCAACACGGTGGAGATCGCCGTGATGGCGACGATCATGGCGATCCTGATCGGCTTCACGCTTGCCTGGATCCTGACCCGCACCAACGTCCCGGGCCGCGAGCTCCTCGAGCGCCTGATGGAGCTGCCCTACTACATGACGCCGCTGGTCGGCGCGCTCGCCTGGAGCGTGATCGCCGGGCCCAAGAGCGGCTTCGTCAACCAGCTTTGGCATGCCTCGGGTGGCAAGGGCGACATTGTCGACGTCTACGGCCATTTCGGCATCGCCTGGATCATGGCGCTGTTCGAGGGCACGGTCGCCTTCGTCATGATCTCGGCCTCGATGAAGTCGATGGACCCGGCGCTCGAGGAATCGGCGCGGGTGATGGGGGCCTCCAAGCTGCGCACCATGCTGACGGTCACGCTGCCGCTGGTCATGCCCGGCGTGCTGGGCGCGACGCTGTTCGTGTTCGCCGAGATGCTGGGCTCGTTCGCCGCCGCGCTGGTGATCGGCATCCCGGCGCGCATCTACGTCATCACCACCGCGATCTGGGATTCGACGCTGTCCTATCCGCCGGACTACGGCCGCGCCTCGGCGATGGGACTGTCGTTGTTCGTCGTGATGTTCGGCATGCTCACCTTCTATCGCTGGCGCATCACCAAGGGCAGCTACGCCACCATCACCGGCAAGGCGTTCCGCCCGCGGCCGATGGACATGGGCCGGCTCACCTGGCTGCTGCTCGGCGTCTGCCTGCTCTACGGCGCGCTCGCGGTGGTGATGCCGCTGGCGGCCCTGATCATGACCTCGCTGCAGCGCTTCGCGACGGTGATCCTGAGCCAGGCCGAATGGACCATCGCCAACTACAGGACCGCGCTGGAGCTCGGTCCGATCCGCGTCGCGATCGGCAACAGCCTGGGGCTCGGCTTCGGCGTGGCCTCGGTCGGCGTGGTGCTGATGGCGCTGCTGGTCTGGATCATCTACCGCTCGCGCATCAGGGGCAGCGGCGCGATCGAGTATCTCGTCATGTTCCCGCAGGCCGTGCCGCGCCTGGTGTTCGGCCTGGCGCTGCTGTGGGCCTGGCTCAACATCCCGATCCCGATCTACGGCACGCTGTGGCTGCTGGCGCTGGCCTATCTCACCGTGATGCTGCCGCTCGGCGTGCGCACGCTGGCGGGCGTGGTGCTGCAGATCGACAAGAGCCTCGAGGAATGCGCCCGCGTCTGCGGCGCCGGCTGGGTCTACCAGATGCGCACGGTCACGCTGCCGCTGCTGCGCCCGGGCATTCTCGCGGCCTGGCTGCTGATCTTCATGGCCTGCGTGCGCGAGCTCGGAGCCTCGGTGTTCCTCATGGGCCCGGACGCCCGCGTGATCGCGCCGTCGATCGTGGCGGCCTTCGCCTCGAGCGGCACCGAGCTCACCGCGGCGATGGCGCTGATCCAGACCGGGACTGTGGTATTGGCTCTCGTCATCCTGTTCCGGCTGACGCGCGGCGTGACCAAGGAGATGACGTGAGCCCGACGCGAATCGAGGTGACCGACCTGGTCGTGCGCTACGGCGAGCAGATCGCCGTGCATGGCGTCAGCTTCACGGTCGGTCGCGGCGAGCACCTGACCCTGCTCGGGCCCTCGGGCTGCGGCAAGACCACGACCTTGCGCGCCATCGCCGGGCTGGAGCAGCCGTCGGCCGGGAGCATCCGCATCGACGGTCAGGCGATGTACGATGCCTCGGCGCGCCGCAACATTCCAGCCGAGCAGCGCGGCGTGTCGATGGTGTTCCAGTCCTACGCCGTGTGGCCGCACATGACGGTGTACGACAACGTCGCCTACGGCCTGCGCGTGCGCAAGCAGAGCGCGGCCGACATCAAGACCCATGTCGAGCGCGCGCTCGATCTGGTGCAGATGCGCCATCTCGCCGACCGCGCGGCGTCGAAGCTGTCCGGCGGCCAGCAGCAACGGGTAGCCCTGGCGCGCGCGATCGCCTTCTCGCCGACGGTGGTGCTGTTCGACGAGCCGCTCTCCAACCTCGACGCCAAGCTGCGCGCCGAGATGCGGGTCGAATTGCGCGAGCTGCAGCGCCGGCTCGACATCACCTCGGTCTACGTCACCCACGACCAGGAGGAGGCGCTCGCCATCTCCGACCGCGTGATCGTCATGAATGTCGGCGTGATCGAGCAGATCGGCACGCCGGAGGATATCTACAACAGGCCGCGGAGCCGCTTCGTCGCCGACTTCGTGGGTTCGGCCAACCTGATCAAGGGCAAGGTCACGGGACAGGGCACGTTCGAAGCCGAGGGCGGCGCGATCCTGAAGACGGTCGGCGGCACGGCGGGCAGCGAAGTCGCGGTCCGTACCGCCTATATCGACATGGTTGCGCAGCCCGGCGACAACCAGCTGGCGGGCCACGTCCGCCAGCGCATGTTCCACGGCGACTTCGTGCAGTACATCGTCGAATGCGCCTGCGGCCGCCTGATCGTCCGCCGCCCGCCGGTCAACCTGCTGGAGGAGGGCGCCCCGGTGACGCTCTCCTTCTCCCCCGAGCACACGGTGCTGCTGCAGGGGTAGTCCAAAGCCGTCGGGACGACGGTAGGGGATAAGTCTGTTGATAAGCGTCGAGTCGAATGTCCGCCTTGGGCATTGGCCCCGCTATTCGCCCCTTGATTCGTTAACGAAAGCGCGCGGCCAATGCCCGGAATAGGTGTTCGGCGCGCGCTCGTGCCAGGGTGCGATGCATGACGATGCGTATCGCCCCATCCAGGACCCTTCCTCGACCTGCGCGCCGTTCATCGATTGCAAGCTGGAGCAAATACGCAGCGCCGGGGGAGGGGTGCGGGCAGTGTGGCAGAAAGGGCATAAAACGTTGGCCAGCCAGCATCAAATCCCTGCCACGAGGCTTGGCAGTCGCCGGCAGTGCGACAGGCTTTGGCGAGTTGGCGCAGTTAGCGCTACCCCTCCACGCTCCAGCTCGGGGTTTGCGGCATTTCCGGCATTTCCGCCACCCCTACGCGACCACCACGCGGTGCATCAGCCGCCGTTCGCCTTCCGGGTAGTCGGCGTTGGCCTTGTGCATGGTGCAGCGGTTGTCCCAGATCACCACGTCGCCCTGGCGCCAGACATGGCGGTACTGGAAGCGCGGCTCGATCGCGTGGGCGATCAGCCGGTCGAGCAGGGCGTCGCTCTCGGCGCGCTCCATGCCGACCACCTGCTCCATGCGGTTGGCGTTGAGGTAGAGCGCCTTGCGGCCGGTCACCGGATGGATGCGCACCAGCGGATGGATCGCCTCGGGCATCGCCTTCATCTCGGACTCGGGGCGGCGGCTGACCCGGTTGGTCTGGCGGCTCGACTGGTACTTGTGGATCACCAGCAGGCCGGCGATACGCGCCTTCATCTCGGGCGAAAGCGCCTCGTAGGCGGCGTACATGTTGACGAACTGCGTGTCGCCGCCGCGGCTCGGCACGATCACGCCGTACAGCATGGTGAGCGAGCAGGGCTCGCGCATGAAGCTGTCGTCGGTGTGCCACGACGCGCCGTTGACCAGCTTCTTGCCGTCGCCCAGCTCGTCGCGATCCTCGCTCGAGATGATGTTGACCTCGTCGCACTCCGGAGTCGCGGCGAGCTGCAGCCGCTTCATCGGCGTGCCGAAGCGCGCCATGGCGTCGCGGAACGCCACGGGCGCGAGCGTCTGGCCGCGCATGCAGAGCACGAGATTGTCATGCAGCGCATCGATCAGTGCCGTCTGCGTCTCAGCGGTCGCGCGGGCGAGGTCGACGCCCTCCACCGCGAGCGCCATGTGTCCGCCGAGCTTCTGGTGCTGGAGCATGCCCGATCGTTATCAAACGCCGAGCGCGGCGGCCACCCGGCGGAACGCCTCGTCGTTGCCCGGCAGGCCGAACCGCAGCTGATCCGGCGCATCGGGGAAGGCGCGGACATGGATGCCCTGCTGGCCGAGCCGCTGCACGAAAATCCCGGCGGAGGGATGGCGCGCCAAGCGGAACAGCAAGGTGCCGCCCAGCATCTCGAACCCGGCCTGACGCAGCACGCCATCGAGCCGCGCGGTGTCCGCCACCAGCCGCTCGCGCGTCGCGCTGAGCCAAGCGCCGTCGTTCAAGGCACGCCGACCTATTTCCAGCGCCGGGCCGGGGACCGCCCATGGTCCAAGCTCCTCGCGAATGCGCGGAGCCATGTCGGGCGAGGCGATGGCGAACCCCAGGCGCACGCCGGCGAGACCGTAGGTCTTGCCGAACGACCTCAGCACGACGCCGCGGCGGCTGCGCAACTGGCTGCCGAAGCTCATCTCCCGCGGCAGAAAGTCGATGAACGACTCGTCCACGACCAGAAATCCCGCAATCCTGGCGAGGTCCGTCGGCGAGAACAGGCGGCCCGTCGGGTTGTTGGGATTGACCACCACGACCACGTCGGAGTCTTCGAGCGAGGGCACGATGTGCACTTCATGGCCGGCCCGGCTCCAGGACGTCTGGTGTTCCTCGTAGGTCGGGCCGACGATGGCGACCCGGCTCGGCGGCAGCAGTCGCGGCAAGAGCTGGATCAGCGCCTGGGTACCGGGAGCGGCGACGATCATTCTCCGACTGGGCACGCCGTAACGCACCATGGCGGCCTCTTGCAGCGCCTCTTCGGCCGCGACGGAGGGCAGGCGCGTCCACGCCGTGTCCGACAGGGTCGGCACCGAATAGGGTATGGGATTGATGCCGGTCGAGAGGTCGATCCACGGGCGCGGCGCCGCCGGGAAGCGCCGGCTCACCTCGCCGAGATCGCCGCCATGGGCGGTGCCGTGGACCGTTGGTTTCGGGGCCTCGGTGGTCGTGCTAGGCAACTGCATGTCCCTTGGTCTCGCCCTGATCGCCGGCGCCGTTGAAGCGGGTGTCGGCTATCCGGACATCCTCTATCGCGCGATCGGGCATCCGGTCACCTGGATCGGCCGGCTCATAGCATGGGCGGACAACCGTTGGAATTCCGCCGAGGTCACCGACATTCAACAGCGCGTGCGGGGTATCATGCTGACGGCGACGCTGGTGATCGGCGGCCTGCTGATCGGTCTGCTGATCTCGCGCCTGTTCGAGGCCCTCCTGCCGCCGCTGGTCGCGCTGCTGCCGATCGCGATCCTCGCCAGCAGCCTGGTGGCGCAGAAGAGCCTGCACGAGCATGTCGAGGCGGTCGCCGGGGCGCTCGATCAGAGCCTCGAGGCAGGCCGCGACGCCGTGTCGATGATCGTCGGCCGCGACACCAAGGAGCTCAGCGGGTCCGCCGTCTGCCGCGCGGCGATCGAGAGCCTGGCCGAGAGCTTCTGCGACGGCATCGTCGCGCCGCTGTTGTGGCTTGCGGTGCTCGGCCTGCCGGGCGGCATCGCCTACAAGGCGGTCAACACCGCCGACAGCATGATCGGCCACAAGACCCCGCGCCACATCGACTTCGGCTGGGCCGCGGCACGCACCGACGATGTGATGAACTGGCCGGCCGCGCGGCTGGCGGCGCTATGGATCGCAGCCGGCGCGCTGTTCGTGCGCGGCGCGTCGGCGCGGCAGGCGCTGGTCATCGCCTGGCGCGATGCGCGCAAGCACGAATCGCCCAATGCCGGCTGGACGGAGGCGGCGATGGCAGGCGCGCTCGGCGTGCGGCTGATGGGGCCACGCACCTACGGCGGCGAGCTGGTGCACGGCGAATGGATGGGCAAGGGCCGCATCGTGCTGACCGCCAACGACATCCACGCCGCGCTCAAGGTCTACCGCGCCGCCTGCGCCGTGCAGCTCGGCCTGCTGGCAGCCCTGCTTGGTCTCACTTTTCTCTAGCAAACGCCAGCAGCCGGTCGCAATCGACGTGCTTCTCGATGTGACCGGCCAGGAGGTCGAGCGTCGCATCGACATCGGCTTCGTAGTCGAAGCTCGAGCTCCGCGAGCCGAGCTTCTCCAGCCAGTGCCGCCGCTGCCGATCGTCGGTCAGCAGGCCATGGATGTAGCAGCCGGCAATGCGCCCCTTCACCGAGCCCTGGTCATGACCTTCGAGCCTGAGCAGCGGTGTCGTGCCGCCGGTCGTGCGGCCGATATGCATCTCGTAGCCCTTGAACGGCACGCCCTCGGCCTCGCCCGTGACCTCGACCAGCACCTTGTCGCCTTCCAGCACCGTGTCGACCGGCAGCAGCCCGAGCCCCTCGACCTTCGACGGCGGACCCTCGACGCCCTGCGGATCGGCGACGCTGCGGCCGAGCATCTGATAGCCGCCGCAAATGCCCAGCACATGGCCGCCGCGCCGCACATGCGCCACGAGGTCGATGTCCCAGCCGTTGGCCCGCAGGGCGACGAGATCGGCGATGGTGGCCTTCGATCCCGGCAGGACGACCAGAGCGGCATCGCCCGGGATCGCCTCGCCCGGCCGCACGAAAACGAGGTCGACACCCGGCTCCAGCCGCAATGGATCGAAGTCGTCGAAGTTGGCGATCCGTGGATAGGCGAGCACCGCGATCTTCGTGCCTTCGCCCCGATGCGTGTTCGGCAGGCCGAGCGCGTCCTCGGCGGGCAGGCGGTGCGCCTGCTCGAAGAACGGCAGCAGGCCGAGCGCCGGCCAGCCGGTGCGGCGCTCGATGTCCTTCATGCCGTCGCCGAACAGCAAGGGATCGCCGCGGAAGCGGTTGACGATGAAGCCGACGATCATCGCCGCGTCGGCCGGATCGATCACCGCCTGCGTGCCGACCAGGCTCGCGATCACGCCGCCGCGGTCGATGTCGCCGACCAGCACGACCGGCACGCCGGCCGCGCGGGCGAAACCCATGTTGGCGATGTCGGATGCGCGCAGGTTGACCTCGGATGCCGAACCCGCGCCCTCGACCAGCACGAGGTCGGCTTCGGCGCACAGCCTGGCGAAGCTCTCCAGCACCGTGTCGAGCAGCCTGGGCTTCATTGCCTGGTATTCGCGCGCCTTGGCGGTGCCGACGACCTTGCCCCGCACCACGACCTGCGAGCCGATCTCGCTCTGGGGCTTCAGCAGCACCGGGTTCATGTGCACGCTGGGCGGCACGCGGGCGGCGCGCGCCTGCAGCGCCTGCGCCCGGCCGATCTCGCCGCCGTCGGCCGTGACCGCCGCGTTGTTCGACATGTTCTGCGGCTTGAACGGCCGCACGGCGAGCCCGCGCCGCGTGAAGAGGCGCGCCAGTCCTGCGACCACCAGCGACTTGCCGACGTCCGAGCCCGTGCCCTGGATCATCAGAGCGCGAGCAGCCATCAGAACTCGATGCCTTCCTGCGCCTTCACGCCGGCGGCGAAGTGATGCTTCACCGGCGTCATCTCGGTGACGAGATCGGCGGCATCGATCAGCTCCGGCTTGGCATTGCGGCCGGTGACGACGACGTGCAGGTCCTTGCGGCGCGCCTTCAGCGCGGCAACCACCGCGGCGATGTCGAGATGATCGTAGCGCAGCGAGATGTTGAGCTCGTCGAGCACGATCATGCGGATCGCCGGATCGGCCATCATCTTCTGGGCTGCCGCCCAGGCGCGTTCGGCCGCGGCGACGTCACGCGCGCGGTCCTGCGTCTCCCAGGTGAAGCCCTCACCCAGCGTGTGCCATTCGACCTGACCGCCGAAGCGCTCGATCGCCGCGCGCTCGCCCGACTGCCAGGCGCCCTTGCCGAACTGCACCACGCCGCAGCGGAAGCCGCGGCCCAGGGCCCGCAGCATCAGACCGAACGCCGCGGTCGATTTGCCCTTGCCCTTGCCGGTATGGACGATCAACAGGCCTTTTTCGATGGTTTTGCCGGCCACTTCGGCATCCTGTGCGGCCTTGCGGTTGGCCATCTTGGCCTTGTGCCGCGCTGCTTCGTCGGTTGTCTCGGTCATGCGGCCACGCTATCAAGCGCCCGACGGAAAGGGAACGCGGTGCAAGCCGCGGCTGCCCCCGCAACTGTGATCGGCGAGCTTCAGGCCAAGAAACCACTGGAAGTCCCCAAAGGGCGACCGGGAAGGCGGCCTGTGGCGAGGACCCGAGAGCCAGGAAACCTGCCGTCGGAACGCGTATTCACTGGCGCGGGGAACCGCCGAATGAAAGCAGGATCGAGTGTCGACTCTATTTGTCTGCATCACTTGTCGTCGCGAGGCTGATCCGCCGTCCGACGTGCGGCCGGGCGCGCGCCTCTACGCGGCCCTCGGGGCGGAGGCCGGCGATCTCGACGTGCAACCCGTCGAGTGCCTGTCCAACTGCACGCGCTCCTGCACCGTGGCGGTCGCGGCGCCGGGCAAGTGGACCTACATCGTCGGCCACCTCGATCCCGACCGGAATGTCTCCGACATGGTGCAATTCGCGCGCCTCCACCGGGCCAGCGCCGACGGTCTCACCGTCTGGCGCGACCGCCCGGCTCATGTCCGCAAGAACACCATCGCGCGGGTGCCGCCGTTGGCTACGAAGGAGTCCGCATGAGCAACCTCGCCAAGGTGCCCTGCACCATCGTGACCGGCTTTCTCGGCGCGGGGAAGACCACCCTGGTCCGCAACGTGCTGGAGAACGCCGACCGCCGCCTCGCCGTGATCGTCAACGAGTTCGGCGATGTCGGCATCGACGGCGAGATCCTGAAGAGCTGCGGCGTCGAGAACTGTCCCGAGGACGCAATCGTGGAGCTGGCCAACGGCTGCCTGTGCTGCACGGTCGCTGACGACTTCGTGCCGGCGCTGAAGAGCCTGCTCGACCGGCCGTCGCCTCCCGAGCACATCGTCATCGAGACCTCGGGCCTCGCTCTGCCCAAGCCGCTGGTCAAGGCGTTCAACTGGCCGGAGATCGCCTCCCGAGTCACGGTCGACGGCGTGGTGACTGTCGTCGATGGCGCCGCCGTCGCCGCCGGCCGATTCGCCGACGATCCCGAAGCGATCGCCGCCCAGCGCGAAGCGGACGAATCGCTCGGCCACGACAATCCCCTCGAGGAAGTGTTCGAGGACCAGCTCCTTTGCGCCGACCTCGTGATCCTGAACAAGGCCGACCTCTTGTCCTCCGAGCAGCGCAAGCAGGTTTCGGCCGGGATCGGCAAGACCCTGCCGCGCGCGGTGAAGGTGGTCGAGACCCAGAACGGCAGGGTGCCGATCGCCGTGCTGCTGGGCCTGGGCGCCGGCGCCGAGGCTGATCTCGCCAGCCGGCCGTCCCATCATGATCTCGAGGGCGAACACGATCACGACGACTTCGACACCTTCATCGTCGACCTGCCGGCGTTCGACTCGCCGCAGGTGGTGATCGACCGCCTGACCACGGCCGCCGCCGCCCACGATATCCTGCGCATGAAGGGCTTCATCGACATCGTTGCCAAGCCGATGCGCCTGTTGGTGCAGGGTGTCGGCACGCGCTTCCAGCATCAATACGACCGCCGATGGGCGGCGGGCGCGCCGCGCCAGGGCCGGCTGGTCGTGATCGGCGAGAAGGGCCTCGACAAGGCGGCCATCGAGGCGCTGATTCTGGGCTGAAAAAATGCATGTCCTGGCGACCCAGCTTGCGACGCTCGAGGAGGCCGACGTCGCCGTCGATCTCGGCCAGTCGCCGGCCGAAATCGTCGTGCTGTCCTTCTCCGACAGCGACCTGTCGGCGCTGGCCGTCGCCTGGCAGCGCGAGGCCGAGTCCCTCCCGACCCTGAGGCTGGCCAGCCTCAAGCGCCTGCGCCACCCCATGTCGGTCGACCTCTATGTCGAGAGCGTCGTCGCGCGCGCCAGGCTGGTGATCGTGCGCTGCCTCGGCGGCCTCGACTACTGGCGCTACGGCCTGGAGCACATCGCCGATGCGGCGCGCGACCATGGCGTGCTGTTCGCGGCCCTGCCGGGCGACGACCGGCCGGACGCGCGACTGGCGTCGATGTCCACGGTGCCACCGGAGGGGCTCGATCTGCTCGATCGCTTCTTCCGCGAAGGCGGTCCGGACAATCTCGCCAATGCGCTGCGCTATGCCGGTACCTTGCTGGGCCATGCGACCGCCTGGCAGCCGCCGGTCGCGGTGGGCCCGATCACCGTGCTGGGTGCGGTGCGAGACGCCCGTCCGGTCGCCCTGGTCGTCTTCTATCGCGCCAATCTTCTCGCCGCCGACTACGAACCGGTGACGGCGCTGATGACCGCGCTCGAAGCCGAGGGGCTGTCATCGCTCGCGGTCGCCGTCAGCAGCCTGAAGGACAAGGCGATCGAGCCCGAACTGACTCGGCTGATCGAGACGCATCGGCCGGCCGTGATCCTGAACACCACGGCGTTCTCGGCGATGCGCGAGGACGACACGACGGTGCTCGATGCCGCCGACGTGCCGGTGCTGCAAGTCGTGCTGGCCGGCAGCGCGCGCGAGCTCTGGGCCGAGTCCGGCCGCGGCCTGTCGCCGGCGGACCTGGCGATGAACGTGGTGCTGCCCGAGCTCGACGGTCGCCTGCTGACGCGCGCGATCTCCTTCAAGGCGGAAGCGCCGGCCGATCCGCGCCTCGAATTCGCCAGCGTCCGTCATCGCGCCGAACCCGATCGCGTCGCCTATGTCGCGCGGCTCGCGGCGGCGTGGGCGCGCCTCGGCCGCAAGCCTCGCCATGAACGCAAGATCGCGCTGGTGCTGTCGGACTATCCGGCACGCGGCGGCCGTGCCGGGTATGCCGTCGGCCTCGATACGACCGAAAGTGCGCTCGAGATCCTGCGGCTGCTGAAAGCCGAAGGCTACGACACCGGCGCCAAGGACTGGCAGGGCGGCGACATCGGGCGGCTGCTCGATCGCACGCAGCCGTATCTGCGCTGCGGCAATGTCGTGGTGCTGCTGCAGCCCGATCGCGGCTCGGCCTATCACGATACCTCGGCGGAGCCGCGGGCCGAGTATGTCGCCGTCTATCGCTGGCTGCGCGATCAAGAGAAGATCGACGCGCTGATCCACCTCGGCACGCACGGCACGCTCGAATGGCTGCCGGGCAAGGCGCTCGCCCTGTCGGCCGCGTGCTGGCCCGAGACGGTGCTCGGGGCGGTGCCGGTGATCTACCCGTTCATCGTCAACAATCCGGGCGAGGCGGTGCAGGCCAAGCGCCGGCTGGCCGCCGTCACCATCGGCCATCTCACGCCGCCGCTCAGCGCCGCCGGCCTCAACGGACCGCTGGCCGACCTCGAAGGCCTGATCGACGAATATGCGGCGGCCGACGGCCTCGACGCGCGCCGCCTGCGTCACCTCGGCAACGAGATCGTCGAGCGCGCCTGGAGCAACGGTCTCGCCGATGACTGCGGGCTCGTGCGCGGCGAGCCCACGCAAGCCGCCATCGTCAAGCTGGATGCCCAGCTTTGCGACATCAAGGACCTGGCCGTGCGCGACACGCTGCACGTCTTTGGCCGCGGCCCGGACGCAGCTTGCGCGGCCGGCGAGCGCTCCGGCCTGCTGGCCGCCCTCGATGGCCGCCGCGTCGCCCCGGGACCGTCCGGCGCTCCTTCGCGCGGCCGGCCCGATGTGCTGCCGACCGGACGCAACCTCACCTCGATCGATCCGCGCGCCATTCCGACCCGGACCGCGCATGCGATCGGCCGACGCGCCGCGGACGAGGTGGTGCGCCGTTACCTGCAGGATCACGGCGACCATCCACGCGCCCTGGTGATCGACCTGTGGGCGTCGGCCTCGCTGCGCACCGGCGGTGACGATCTCGCCCAGGCGATGGCCTATCTCGGGGTGCTGCCGGCCTGGGACAAGCAGTCGAACCGCGTCACCGGCATCGAGGTGATGCCGCTTGCGATGCTCGATCGGCCGCGTATCGACGTCACGCTGCGCATCTCGGGCCTGTTCCGCGACATCTTCGAAAGCCAGATCGCGCTCTTCGATCTCGCAGTGCGCAAGGTCGCCGATCTGGACGAGGACGACGCCGACAATCCTCTCGCGATGGCACGCCGGCGCGGCGACGACCTCGCGCGCGTGTTCGGCGGCGCGCCCGGCAGCTACGGCGCGCAGGCAGCCGACGTCGCGCTCGACGGCCCGTGGCAGACTCGCGAGGATCTCGGCAAGGCCTACCTGTCGGCGGTCACCCACGCGTATGGCGGCAGCGACGTCCAGCGTCCTGCCGGCGACGGTTTCCGCACCAGTGTCTCGACCGCCGACGTTCTGGTGCATCCGCAGGACGATCGCGAGCGCGACCTGCTCGATGGCGACGGTGTCGCCGACTTCGCCGGCGGCTTCGCGGCGGCGGCGGCGATGCTGGGCAACACGCCCGAGCTCTATCATCTCGACACCAGCCAGCCCGGAACCCCGAAGGCGCGCCGGATCGCCGAGGAGATCGCCCGCGTCGTGCGCGGCCGGCTCGCCAATCCGCGCTGGATCGCCGGCATGCTCGACCACGGCCATCGCGGTGTCGCCGAGATCGCGCAGGGCGTCGATGCGCTCTATGCCTTCGCCGCCACGGCCGATGCAGTGCCCGGCCATCTGTTCGATACGACGCACGCCGCCTTGATTGCCGACGAAGCGGTGCTTGCCGCGATGCTGGAGAAGAATCGCGAAGCGACGGCTGCGATCGCGGCCCGGCTGCGCGACGCGCTGGACCGCGGTCTGTGGGTGACGCGCCGCAATTCGGTCGCGTCGGAGCTCGAACGCGTTCAGCGGCGGGCGCGCAAATGAGCCTCGCGGCTTTCGACATCAAAGGCTGGTGCCCCGGAGGCCTACGGCCGATGCCGAGCGGAGACGGCCTGCTGGTACGCGTGCGGCCATGGTGCGGCGCCTTCACGCTCGAGCAGGCGAAGGGCCTGGCCGACATCGCGGCAACGCTGGGCAACGGCCATCTCGACCTGACACGCCGCGCCAACCTGCAGATCCGCGGCCTCGGCGAGGAGAACCTGCCGGCATTGCACGAGACGCTCGACCGCCTCGGCCTGCTCGAGGACGAAACCGCGCGCAATGTCATGGTCGATCCGCTCGCCGGCCCGGAGGTTCGCGCATTGGCGCTCGCGCTCGGGCGCTCCCTGCCGGAGGGCCGACCAGCAAAGTTCGGTTGCCTGGTCGATGGCGGTGGACCGCTGTCGATCTCTGGCGAGCGGGCAGATATCGCGCTGTGCGTGACGCCTGAGGGCGTTGCCGTGCGGGTCGATGGCGAGTGGCTCGGTGTCACGGAGATCGATCACGCCGTGGCCGCTGCCTCGGCAAGCCGGAAGTCGTTGGCGAGAATGACCATCCCGCCGGTGCCCGGCCGTCGCCGGTTGGGTCGGCTTGGCTCCTTTACCGGCCTCGCCGTGCCGTTCGGACGGATCGAGTCGCATCAGTTGGCCGACCTCGTCGCGTCATGCGCGATGGCGGGCGCATCGGAAATCCGCCTCTCGCCGTGGCGTGCGCTCTATGTCGGCGCAGTGGTCGATGCCGCCGGCTTCATCGTCGACGAGAACGATCCGCTGCTGCGCATCGAAGCCTGTCCCGGCGCGCCGGCCTGTGCGTCCGCGACTGTCGATACCCGCGCCGATGCGCGGCGTCTGGCGGCGATGGGCTTCGACCGCACCATCCACGTCTCCGGCTGTGCCAAGGGCTGTGCGCGATCGGCGCCGGCGGATCTGGTGCTGGTCGGCAAGGACGGCCGCTACGGTGTGGTGCGCAACGGCAAAGCGCGCGATGCCGTCGAGCGGACGATCGCGCCCGACGCGCTCGCGCGATTGCGGAGCGCCTGACATGGACTACATCCGCGACGGCGCCGAGATCTACGCCAGGTCCTTCGCGATCATCCGCGCCGAGTCCGATCTCGGGCGCTTCTCGAAGGCCGAGGAGCGGGTGGCGGTGCGCATCATCCATGCCTGCGGCATGACCGAGATCGCGCGCGATATCGTCATGTCGCCGGGTTTCGCCGACAATGCGCGCTGGGCCCTGCTTGGCGGCGCCCCGATCCTGTGCGATTCCAGGATGGTTGCGAACGGCATCACCCGAGCGCGCCTGCCGGCTGCGAACGAGGTGGTCTGTACGCTCGACGATCCGAAGGTGCCGGAGATCGCGCGCCGCATCGGCAACACCCGCAGCGCCGCCGCGATGCACCTGTGGGGCGAGCGATTGGCGGGCGCGGTCGTCGCGATCGGCAACGCGCCGACGGCGCTGTTCCATCTGTTCGAGCTGCTCGATGCCGGAGCCAGGCCCCCGGCTGCGGTGATCGGCCTGCCGGTCGGCTTCGTCGGCGCCGCGGAATCGAAGCAGGCGCTGGCCGACGACGGCCGTGTCCCGTTCCTGATCGTGAAGGGGCGCAGGGGCGGCAGCGCAATGGCGGCGGCGGCGGTCAACGCGCTGGCGAGCGAGGCCGAATGACCAGCCTCGACGAGCTCGCGGGCGGCGCGCGCGGCGGCACGCTCTACGGCATCGGTGTGGGGCCGGGCGACGTACGATACCTCACCTTGCGTGCGGCAGGTTTGATGCGCGCGGTCGATGTTGTCGCCTTCTTCGCCAAGCGCGCCCAGCCCGGCAACGCCCGGCGAATTGTGGCGCCCCTGATGGCGTCGCAGCGCACCGAGCTGCGGCTGGAGTATCCTGTTACCGACGAGGTCCCGGCCGAGCATCCCGACTACCAGCAGAGGATCGCCTGCTTCTATCGCGAATCGGCAGCGAAGCTCGCGGCGTTGCTGCGCGACGGCCGGTCGGTCGGCCTGCTGGCCGAGGGCGATCCGTTCTTCTACGGCTCCTTCATGCACATGTGGCGACGGCTGGCGTCGGACTTCCCGGTCGAGGTCGTGCCCGGGGTCACCGGCATGTCGGGCTGCTGGACGCGCGCCAACCTGCCGATGACCTGGGGCAACGACACGCTGGCGGTGCTGCCCGGCACCTTGAGCGAGGACCGGCTGGTCGAGCGGCTGCGCCACACCGATGCCGCGGTGATCATGAAGGTCGGCAAGAACCTCGCGAAGGTGCGTCGCGCGGTCGAAGGGGCCGGCCTGCTGTCGCGCGCCGTCTACGTCGAGCGCGGCACCATGCAGGACGAGCGCATTCTGCCGCTTGCCGACTGCTGCGAGCCCAAGGGCGCCTACTTCGCCATGGTGCTGATCCCGGGCGAGGGACGGCGACTGTGACGGGCTCGCCCCTCACTGGCTCACTCGTCATCGTCGGCACCGGCCCGGGAAAGGCCGACCTCATGACGCCTGCGACCAGGGACGCGATTGCCGAGGCGACCGATCTCGTGGGCTACGGGCCCTATCTCGACCGCGTGCCGATGGCGCCGGGTCAGTACCGCCACGCGTCCGACAATCGCGTCGAGCTCGACCGCGCGCGCCATGCCCTGTCGCTCGCTGCATCGGGCCGCAGGGTCGCGGTCGTGTCCGGTGGCGATCCGGGCGTGTTCGCGATGGCGGCAGCCGTGTTCGAGGCCGTCGAGTCGGGCGATCCGTCGTGGCGTTCGCTCGACATTCGCGTCGAGCCGGGCGTGACGGCGATGCTCGCCGCGGCGGCCGAGGTCGGCGCGCCGCTGGGCGGCGACTTCTGCGCCATCTCGCTGTCGGACAATCTCAAGAGCTGGTCGACCATCGAGCGGCGCCTCAGGGCCGCGGCTGAAGCCGATTTCGTGATCGCTCTCTACAATCCGGCCTCGAAGGCGCGGCCGCACCAGCTCGATAAGGCGTTCGAGTTGCTGGGCAACTTGAAAGCCGGCCAGATCCCGGTGCTGTTCGTGCGGGCTGCGGGCACCTCCGAGGCCAGGGTGGTCGCGACCACGTTGGCCCGCGCCGATGCTGCCGGAGCCGACATGCGCACGATGGTCATCGTCGGTGCCAGCACGACGCGGCAGGTCGGTCGCTGGATCTACACGCCGCGCGGAGCAAGGCCGTGAAGCCAGGCGACGCAGGCCTCGATATCCGCCATGGCGACGCCGGCCGGCTTGTGGGGCCGTGCGATCATCACCACCGGCAAGCCGAGGGCTCGCGCTGCCTCGATCTTGGCGTAGGTCGCGGCACCGCCGGCGTTCTTCGACACCATGACGTCGATGCGCTCCTCGCGCAGCAGGCGTT
This sequence comes from Pseudomonadota bacterium, assembly GCA_018240745.1. Lineage (GTDB taxonomy): Bacteria > Pseudomonadota > Alphaproteobacteria > Reyranellales > Reyranellaceae > Reyranella. Next base: position 89,130 of record JAFEFF010000184.1, on the reverse strand, counting down.
CTTCGGCCGACCGATCGAACGGGCCGCGTGCCTGCATCAGGTGCAGATCCGGCGGCAGCGTCGTCTGGTCGGGCCGCTCGATCAGCCGCGCGAGATAGTGGTGCTGGGGCGCTCGAGCGAAGGCGTGCAGCTCCTGGCGGCCGAGGCTGAGGAAGACCCGGCGGGGCTCCCTGCCCAGTGCATGCGCCGCGGCTTCGGTGTCGGCGACGACCTGCCAGCGGTCGGCGGGTGCGCGCTGCCATTCGGGACGCGCCAGCGAGGCGAGCGGCACACCGGTTTCACGGCAGGCGGCGACGGCGTGCGCGGACATCTGGTCGGCGTAGGGATGCGTGGCATCGACCACGACGTCGATCGCTTCGCTGCGCAGGAAGCGCGCGAGTCCCTCGATCCCGCCGAAACCGCCGACACGCGTCGGGATCGGTTGCGGCCGTGGACTGCTCGTACGGCCGGCCAGCGACAACAGGGGCGCGAGCCGCGCATCGCCTGCGACCTTGCGCGCGAGCGCCGAGGCTTCCGTCGTGCCGCCGAGGATCAGGACCTTGAGGGCCATGGCCGTGAGTAGCCGTCGCAAGCGCTGGCTGTCCATCGTCGGCATTGGCGAGGACGGAGTCGATGGCCTCTCGCCGGTGGCGCGGCGGTTGGTGGCCGACGCCGAGCTGGTGATCGGCGGCAAGCGGCATCTGGCGCTGGCCGACCCGCTGATCAAGGGCCAGCGGGTCTCGTGGCCGAGCCCGATCGCCGACATCCTGGCGGAGATCGAGAAGGCGCGCGGCCGGCCGGTCGCCGTGCTGGCGAGCGGCGATCCGTTCCACTACGGCGTCGGCGATCTCCTGATGCGGGCGGTCGCGGCCGACGAGGCGCTCTGCCTGCCACAGCCCTCGTCGTTCAGCCTCGCGGCATCGCGGCTCGGCTGGTCATTGCAGGACGTGGCGCCGGTCAGCCTGCACGGCCGCGCGCTGGAAGGCATCATCCGCCATCTGCAGCCGGGAGCGCGCATCCTCGCGCTGTCGTGGGATGGCGGGACGCCGGGCAAGCTCGCGGCGTTGCTGCAAGCGCGCGGCTTCGGTGAGTCGAGGCTGACGGTACTGGAGCGCATGGGTGGCCCGGCCGAGCGCATCCGCCATGCCGTGGCGAAGGACTTCGATCTCGGCAGGGTCGAGGCGCTGAACATCATTGCTCTCGAAGTCATCGGGCCGGCGTCGGCAGCGCTCAGTCTCGCGCCGGGGCTCGACGACAGCCTGTTCGAGCACGACGGCCAGCTTACCAAGCGCGATATCCGGGCGGTCACGCTGGCGGCGCTGGCGCCGCGGCAGGGCGAGCTGTTGTGGGATGTCGGCCTGGGTGCGGGATCGATCGCGATCGAATGGCTGCTGCGCCATCCCTCGCTCAAGGCGATCGGTATCGAGGAAAGCGCCGATCGGGCCGCACGCGCGGCCCGCAATGCGGCGACGCTCGGCACGCCCGATCTCGAAATCGTGCAGGGCGGCGCGCCGGCGGCGCTCGCGGGCCTGGCCGCTCCCGATGCCGTGTTCATCGGCGGCGGGCTGGGTGATGCGGGCCTGTTCGATGCGGTATGGACGGCGCTCAAACCAGGTGGACGGCTGGTCGCGAATGCGGTGTCGCTGGGTTCCGAGGCGAAGCTGATCGGGTTGTTCCAGCAGCATGGTGGCGAACTGACGCGACTGGAGATCGCCAAGTCCGGGCCCGCCGGCCGCAGCGGCAAGGTGTTCGTGTGGCGGCCGGCCGCGCCGATCGTCCAGTGGCGGGTGACCAGGCCATGATCGTCGCCGGTGTGGGCTGCCGTCGCGGCGTGTCGGCCGACGAATTGGAGAAGGCCGTGCGCCTGGCGCTCGGCGTCTTCCAGTTGCCGGCCGAGCGGCTCGATGCGCTCGCCACCGAGTCGGAGAAGGCGATCGAACCCGCCTTCGCCGAAGTCGCGCAGCGCCTGTCGGTCCGGGTGACCGCCTGCACGGTCGAGGATCTCGATCGCGTCGCAGGCCAGGTGCTGACGCCGTCGAAGCTGGTGCTCGAAGCGAAGGGCGTGCCCTCGATCGCCGAGGCCTCGGCGCTGGTCGTCGCCGGCCGCAATGCACGCCTGCTCGGCACGCGGGTCGCGACGGCGCAGGCGACTTGCGCCATCGCGATCGGAGACGGCCGATGACCGTGCATTTCATCGGTGCGGGCCCCGGCGCGCCGGACCTGATCACCGTGCGCGGCCGCGACCTGATCGCGCGCTGCCCGGTGTGCCTCTATGCGGGGTCGCTGGTTCCAAGGGCATTGCTCGACAATTGCCCATCCGGCGCGCGCATCGTCGACACCGCGCCGATGTCGCTCGATGAGATCGTGGCCGAGTGCAAGCGGGCGACCGATGCGGGCGAGGACGTGGCGCGGCTGCATTCCGGCGATCTCTCCGTGTGGAGCGCGATGGGCGAGCAGCTGCGGCGGCTCGAGGCGGAGGGCATTCGCTATACCATCACGCCGGGCGTGCCGTCGTTCGCGGCCGCAGCGGCGGTACTGGGACAGGAGCTTACCCTGCCCGAGGTCGCGCAGACCGTCGTGCTTACCCGCACGTCCGGGCGCGCCTCGTCGATGCCGGAGGGTGAGAAGCTTGCGGCCTACGCCGCGACGGGCGCGACGCTCGCGATCCATCTGTCCATTCATGTGCTGGACAAGGTCGTGGCCGAGCTGACGCCCTTCTATGGCGCGGACTGCCCGGCGGCGGTGGTCTATCGCGCGAGCTGGCCGGATGAGCGTGTCATCCGCGGCACGCTCGCGACGATCGCCGCCGAGGTCGCCAGACAGCCGATCGAGCGCACGGCGCTGATCCTGGTGGGCAAGGTCCTGTCGGCCCGCGATTTCCGCAATTCGGCGCTGTACGACGCCGGCTATCAGCGCCGCTTCAGAGGCCGCCAGTGAGCGAGACGAGGAATTTTGATCCGTTTCCGCCGATGCCCGATTTCCCGGCGGGCGAGGTGTGGCTCGCCGGCGCCGGGCCGGGCGATCCGCGGCTGCTCACGCTGCTGGCGCTGCATGCGGTGCGGAGAGCCGACGAGATCGTGCACGATGCGCTGATCGATGCGCGCGTGCTGGCGCTGAAGCGGGAGGACGCGCGGCTGGTTTCGGCGGGCAAGCGCGGCGGCCAGCCGTCGGCGCGGCAGCAGGAGATCAACAGCTTGTTGATCGAGCGGGCGGGCGCCGGCCGGCGCGTGCTGCGGCTGAAGGGCGGCGATCCGTTCGTGTTCGGTCGTGGCTGGGACGAGGTCGTCGCCCTCGCCGAGGCCGGCATCCGCTATCGCATCATCCCGGGCGTGACCTCGGGCCTTGCGGCGACGGCGCTGGCCGGCATCCCGGCGACGACGCGCGAGACCAATCATGCCGTCGTGCTGGCCGCCGGCCATCGCGCCGACGACGATCATTCCAGCACCGACTGGGAGGCGCTAGCGCGGCTCGGCCAGCCGATCATCCTCTACATGCCGATGACCCAGCTCGCGGGCACCACGGCGGCTTTGATGAAAGGGGGTCTGGCGGCCGACACGCCGGCGGCGCTGCTGCAATCGGCGACGACCGAGGACGAGCGCGTGGTCGAGAGCACGCTCGGCCGGCTGGTCGATGAGGCGCACGCCAACGCGATCGGCTCGCCGGCAATCGTGGTGATCGGTTCGGTCGTCGGCTTGCGGCGTCGGGTGCTGGCGGGCCTGGTCGGCTGGCGATGAAGGGGCTGGTCGTCTCGGCCGTGCGCTCGGGCGCGGGCAAGACCACCGTTGCGCTCGGCCTGATGCGCGCCTTCGCCCGCCGTGGCGTGGGCGTGCAGCCCTACAAGTGCGGGCCCGACTATATCGATCCGGCCTTCCATGCGGCCGCGGCGGGGCGGCCGAGCTACAACCTCGACAGCTGGGCGATGTCGCGCGGCATGCTCGCCGACCTGGTGGTGCGCCATCCGGCCGATCTCGCCGTGACCGAGGGCGTGATGGGCCTGTTCGATGGCGCGCGCGGGCGCGGCGGCACGGCCGACATTGCCGCGGCGCTCGGCTGGCCGGTGCTGCTGGTGCTCGACGTCAAGGGCCAGATCGAAACGGCGGCCGCGGTTGCCGCCGGATGCGCCAGCTTCCGTGACGATCTCGGTATCGCCGGCGTGATCCTCAATCGCGTCGCCGGCCCGCGGCATCTTGCGATGATCGAGCGGGCGTTCGCGCGGGCCGGCATCAAGCTGTTCGGCGGCCTGGCGAACGATGCGCGGTTTTCGTTACCCGAGCGGCATCTCGGCCTGGTGCAGGCCGTCGAGACCGCCGACCTCGAGGCGCGTCTCGATGTCCTCGCCGATGCGTTGGAGAAGGCGCTGCCACTCGATGCGATCCGCGACGCTGCGCGGCCGGCGAGGCTGGCGGAGCCATCGCCGGAGGGATTGCCGCCGCCGGGGCAACGCATCGCCGTGGCGCGCGATCGGGCATTCTCCTTTCTCTATCCGCATCTGCTCGATCGATGGCGGTCGGCCGGCGCGGAGATCTTGCCGTTTTCGCCACTGGCCGATGAAGCACCCGATCCGAGTGCCGATTCGATCTGGCTGCCCGGCGGCTATCCCGAGCTGTATGCCGGCAGGCTCGCGGCCAATGCGCATTTTCTCGATGGCCTGCGACGCGCGGCGGTTCCGATCCATGGCGAGTGCGGCGGCTACATGGTGCTGGGGCAGGGGCTCAAGGATGCCGACGGGCAACGCCACGCCATGGCAGGGCTGCTGCAGCTCGAGACGTCGTTCGCGCGGCGTCGCCTGCACATCGGCTATCGCCGCGCCCGTCTGAAGGCCGACTGTGTGCTGGGCCGAGCCGGAACCGAGATCATGGGGCACGAGTTTCACTACGCCCGCACGCTGTCGATCGGCGACGAGCCGCTGGTGGATTGCCGGGACGTCGCGGGCGCCGCCGTGCCCGAGGCGGGCGCGCGCCGCGGTTCGGTGAGCGGCACCTTCTTCCATGCCATCAGCACGAGGCCCGCATGACGCCGTGGCACAGGCCGTTCGACGAGACTTTCCGCAGGACGTTCCGCGATCTCGTATTGTGGCGCCGCGACGTGCGTCGCTTTCGCACCGATCCGGTGCCGGAGCCGCTGCTCGACGACCTGATCGAGCTCGCCACCCATGCGCCGTCGGTCGGCCTGAGCCAGCCCTGGCGTTTCGTGAAGGTGAACTCGCTGGAACGCCGGCGCGCGATCTGGGAGAGCTTCGCCAGGGCCAACGAGCGCGCGCTTGCCGGGTACGAGGGTGAGCAGAAGGCGACTTACGCCAACCTCAAGCTTGCCGGCATGAAGGAGGCGCCGGTCCATCTCGCCGTCTTCGCCGACGAATCGACGGCGACCGGGAGCGGTCTCGGCCGCCAGACCATGCCGGAGACGTTGCGCTACTCGGTGGTGGCGGCGGTGCAGACGATGTGGCTCGGCGCGCGCGCCGAAGGGCTCGGCATGGGCTGGGTATCGATCCTCGATCCGGCCGAGGTGACGCGCGTGCTCGACGTGCCGAACGGCTGGCGGCTGGTTGCCTATCTCGATCTCGGCTGGCCGGCCGAGGAGCACATCGATCCCGAGCTCGAGCGCCATCACTGGGAGCAGCGCCACTACACCGGCGACCTCGTCTTTACTCGTTGACGCTTTGAAATCTGCAGGTTGTCCGCGGCAAGTCGACGCTGCTGTGCGCCTTGTCACTGAATTCCGATGCAACCGAATCGGTTGCCATAATTGGGCCCAACGGCGCCGATAAGTCCACGCTCCTGAAGGCGCTCGCACGGACGATAGCGCCGACGGAAGGTCAGGTGCGACTGGGCAGGCGCAGGCTGACCGAACTTCCGGCGGCAGAGCGAGCGCAGTCGATCGGTTTCCTGCCACAGCACTTCGAGCCGCACTGGGACTTGGGTGTGGCCGAGCTTCTGGAGATCGGCGCTGCTCGGTCGCATGGCCTTGCGGCCGATACTCTGGAAAAGGACGAGGGCCCGCGGTGCGGCTGCTGGACGATCCGCGGCTGGACGATGCGTTTGGTGTGCGGTTCGATCGCCTACGGACCGGGGAGGGGTGGCACCTCAGTGCGTGCCGCTCATCCTTGCGAGGGATGGGCAGGCCAGACCTCGCGTAAGGCGCTTATGAGGAGAAAGCCTTTGCGTCTTGCGCGCTGGATCACGATGCTTCTCGCAAGCGGCATCACCCTTCTGGTCGCCGCCATCCTCCTCTCCACCCTGCCGGCCAGTGCCGGTGGCCTGCCGGCCCGGGCGGCCCCCGCCGGCCCGCCGTATGCCTACAACGACGGCTGGCACTACACGCAGCATCCGTCGCCGGTGTCGACCGGCCGGGCCGTGGACCTGTTCGTCGATCCCGACTTCAGCCCCTATGAGCGCGACCGCATCATCTCGGCGATGCGCCAGTGGAACTACGTGATGAACGGCTTCGTGCGGTTCGAGGCGCGCCTGCTGCCGTACAATCCGCCGCCGATGATGCTGGCGCAGATCCGCCGCGCCGGCGGCTGGGTCGTGGCGCGGGTCGACAGCCGTCATCCGATCTCCCAGCACGGCGAGGGCACGCATGCGCTCGCCGTCACCACCGGCAATCGCGGCGGCTTCGTCTATGTGATCAGCGACCGCATCGGCAATCGCGACCTCAGCGGCGTGGTGATGCACGAGTTCGGCCACGTGCTCGGCGCGGGGCACGACAGCTGGGGCCTGATGGCGCCGGTCTACAACGCGGCGATGGGCCGATGCATCGACCACGACGCGGTGACCCTGATCGCGCAGGCGCAGCGCCTGCCGCTGAATCAGCTCAACTGGTGCGTCGGACCGGGCGGCGAGTTCCACGCGCCCCAGCAGGCGGCGGCACCGGCACCCGCACCATACCCGGACTACCGCACGCCGATGGCGGCGCGGCAGCGTTAGACTCCGGTCCGGCCTCTGTGCGGAGTGGAGTGACGACGGGCTAAGCGTCGTGCAGTCGGACGTGCGGGGCGCGGGTTGAGCGCACGATGATGGCGAGCGCCCGGAAGCCGATGAAGCCCGCGAACAGCGCCGCGCCGGCGGCAATGTGCTGCGGATCGACCACCACCTCCTCGATCGTCGCCGACGTGAAGTCGAGCGCCGCCATCGCAACGATGCCGAGCGATGCCAGCAGGCCGTCCTTCGACTTCGGCAGGCGCACCAGGCCCCACATCTGATCGATCGCGACCGGCAGGCTCCAGCCGCGCGCGCGGCCGACCAGCCCGCCGAGCGTGAAGGCCGCCAGCCATTCGACATCGTGCTGCCACGTCGCGTCGAACACGCCGGCGAGCAGCACCAGGGCCACGACCGCAGCGAATGCCGCCGGCATGGCGAGTCGCCACAGGCGCCATACGCCGCCATTGGCCTGCGGTGACATCGTCCAAAGACAGATCAGAGCGGCGAGCACTGTCAGCACATTCGACAGGCTGAGAGGAGCAATGAGTGCGGGAGCGCCGCTCGAAAACATGCGGTCACTATTCTCCTGCAGCCGCGTACTGCCAACAGAGAAATCGACGCCGCACGCTCTGCAATCACGTTTCGCAGTACCAGCGCAATTCGCAGTTCGTTGTCCGGATCGGTGCCGCGCGCGAGCGGCAGCTTTGCAGTGGCAATGGTTGACGCTTCGCGCATCGTTGCGCACCGTGTGCGAAGGCTCGTCGACGCAAAGTCACCTGATGTCCATCTCCGTGCGGCCGCTGTCCTACGCTCTCGGCGCCGAAATCCACAGCGTCGATCCCACCAGGCCGCCCGGCAATTCCGAGTTCGACCAGATGCATCGCACCTTCCTCGAGCGCGGCATCCTGCTGTCCGCGACCGGAAGATCACGCGCGAGCAGGACGAACGCGGCAAAAGCCAGGCGGGCCGCCATTTTCCGTTTCCCATGCAAGCGGGAAGTTCGGTCCGCTACGGCAGCGCGGCCGGCGAGAAGCCGGCCGGCACCTTGTCGAAGCGATTCCTGAACTGGCGCGACCAGGCCTTGTTCGCGACCTCCTGCGCCTCGGCGACGATGGCCGGCTCGTCCATCGTCAGCACCCTGCCGTCGCGCATCAGCCAGCGGCCGTCGACCATCACCGACTGCACGTCGCGTGCCTGGCCGTTGTGCACGAAGTTGGAGACCGCGCGCAGCATCGGCACGAGGTGCGCGCGCTGGGTGTCGACCACGATCAGGTCGGCCTTGTTGCCCGCCGCCAGCCAGCCGCCGTCCGGCATCCCGAACGCCCGGTAGCCGTTGCGCGTCGCCCAGCGCAGCGCCCGCTCGGGCGTCGGGTTGCGGCCATCCTCGCGTCGCACCCGCTCCATGAACAGGCCGGTGCGCATCACCTCGACCATGTCCTCGGCCATGTTGTCCGAGCCCATGGTGATGGTGCAGCCCTGCGATTCGAGCGATTCAACCCGGGGACTGAGGCCGCGGCGTGCGGCGATCGCGGCGTTGAAGGCGACGATCGCCTTCGCTTCGCCCAGCAGCTTCTCCTCGCGCGGATCCATGCAGCGGCAATGGGCGCAGATCACCTTGTCGTTGAGGAAACCGAGGTCCGCCAGATATTCGGTCGGCAACCGGTTGCGATGCGCCTGCACCGCCGCGACCTCGCCCCAGATCTGGTTGAGATGGATGGTGATCCAGGTGCCGAGCCTGTTCTGGAGCGCGCCCAGGTCCTTGAGCAGCTCGGGCGAGCACATGTCGGGCGCCCAGGCGGAGATGGCGATGCGGATGCGGCCGTCGGCCTTGCCGTTCCATTTGGCGAAGGTCTTCTCGATCGTCGCCAGGTGCCGCTCGCCCATCGCACGGTCGAGCCGGAAGGGTGCCGGATCGCCGATTGCGGTGCCGGTGCGGTCATAGGCGCGTTCGCCGAACAGGAAGCGCAGGCCGGTCCGGGCGAGGGTCCCGGCATAGTCGTCGATGTCGTTGGAATCCTCCAGCATGAAGGTCACGCCGCTGCGCAGGCATTCCAGCGCGCCCAGTTGCGCCATCACCGTCCGCTCTTCGGGCGTCATGTCGGGCAGCGGGATCGGCGACAGGCCGCCGGAGAAGGGCGGCTTGTGCGGCGGCGACAGGTCCTCGAACACGCCGCGCGCCAGGGTCATGGTGAGGTGGGTGTGGGTGTTGGCGAAGCCCGGCATCACCATCCGGCCGCGCCCGTCGATCCGCTCGGCCGCCGGATAGCGCTGCTGCAGCTCGTCATTCGGCCCGATCGCGGCGATTTTCGTCCCGTCGACCACGATGGAGGCGCCGTAGTGCACGGTGTCGTTGTCGTCTCCCGTGACGATCACGGTGTCGTGGATCAGCGTGGCCATGGCATCCCCAATGTGTCGCTGCGCCACCGTAGCGCTATAGTCCGCGGCGAGACAGGGGGACGGGTCATGCGGCGGCGTACGATGCTGGTTGGGGCAGGCGCGAGCGTGCTGGTCGCGGGCTGCGATGCGCCGGCGCGGCTCGCATCGCTGCCGGAGAAGATGCGCGGCGCGGCCTCGTTCCGCGGCCTGCCGCCAGACGCGCGCGTGGTGCTGGACGGATCGGACGACGCCGTCCTGGGCCGCATCGCGACCGAAGGGCTGCGGCGCGAGTTCGCCTACGCCGCGAAGACCGGCGTGCAGGAGGTCGGCCCCGCAACGTATCTGGCGATTTCCGGCGGCAGTGAGGATGGCGCGTATGGCGCGGGTCTGCTGACCGGATGGTCGGCACTCGGGACGCGGCCGGAGTTCAAGGGCGTGACCGGCGTCAGCACCGGCGCGCTGATCGCGCCCTTCGCCTTCCTTGGCCCCGACTATGACCAAGAGCTCGAGCGCTTCTACACCACCATCGGCAGGAGGGACGTGATGACCTCGCGCGGCCTGATCACGGCCCTGCTGCGCGATTCGCTGTACGACTCCGCGCCGCTGATGCGCCTGATCCGCAGCGGGCTCACGCCGGACGTGGTGACGGCGATCGGCCGCGAATACAGCGAGAAGGGCCGGCTCCTGCTGGTGGGCACGACCAACCTCGACGTGCCGGTCGGCGTGCTGTGGAACATCGGCGCGATCGCCGCGAGCGGTCGCGGGGATGCAGCGGAGCTGATCGCCAAGATACTGCTCGCATCGGCCTCGATCCCGGGCGCGTTCCCGCCGGTCATGATGGATATCGAAAGCGGCGGCCGCCATTTTCAGGAGATGCATGTCGACGGCGGTACGGTGGCGCAGGTCGTGCTCTATCCGCCGTCATTCAGCAGCAACGACTTTCGCTTCGAACACGCGCCCGAGACCGAGCGCCTGCGCGCGACCATCGCGAAGCGGCCGTTCCGGCTCTACATCATCCGCAACGCGCGGCCGGGGCCCGACCTCGAGACCGTCGACCGCAGCACGCTCACGATTGCCGGCCGCGCGATCTCGGCCCTGATCAGCGCGCACGGCATCGGCGATCTCTACCAGCTCTTCGTCCTCGCCCGCCGGGACGGCATCGACTACAACGTCACCTGGATTCCCGAGAGCTTCAGCGAGAGGCCGAGCGAGCCCTTCGAGCGAGGCTACATGAACCGGCTCTTCCAGGTCGGCCGGACGGCGATCGCGAGCGGCAATGCGTGGAGCAAGTACCCGCCGGGCTTCAATCCCGTGCCGCTCGGCGGCCAGCGTGTGACGGCAGGCTGACATGGCCAACCGGCGTTCGGTTCCCCTGAGCGTCAGCATCCTCACGCTGATGGCGCTGATCGTCGTGCCGCTGTCGTTCACGCTGTCATGGCTCGGCTGGCGCGGGATCCACCAGATGGAGACCGAGGACGTCGACCAGCGCATGGGGGAGCTCGACGATGCGGTGCGGGGGTTCCTCGGCAACAGCATGCGGTTGATCGTGTCGGTCGGGCAGGTACTCGCCGAGCAGGACCTCTTCGCCCCCACGGCCGGTGCAGATGCCGACACGGAGCGCCTGCGCCAGCTCGTCGGCGTGCTGGACCGCCATCCGTCCGTCGATGCCGCGTTCGTGGGCTATCCGGACGGACGCATGGTCTATGCCGGCCGCACCGATACCTACTCGCCGGCTCAGCGCGAGGAGTTCCACATCCCGGCCGGCGATCCGATCGCGTTGCGGGTCATCTCCGGCGAGGGCGACGCACGCCGCGAAGTCTGGCGCTTCGTCGCCGGCGATGGCCATGTCAGCCGGACCTACGAGCGGACGACCGCCTTCGATCCGCGCCAGCGGCCCTGGTACACCGCCGCGCTGCAGACCGGCCAGCCACAGGTCACCGCGCCCTATCGCTTCGCCTGGTCGAACGAGCCCGGAGTGTCGGTCGGGGTGCCGATCAAGGCAGGCGGAGTGCTCGGCTTCGATGCCTCACTCGGCACGCTGTCGCGGCTGCTGGTGCAGTACAAGGTGTCGCCCAACGCGATCATCGTCCTGGCAACGTCGGGCTCCGACGTCTTCATCGAGACGCGGCCGTGCGATCTCAAGAGCGACGATACCTGCCTTGCGGGCGACGAGATCGTGCGCACCACCCTCAAGAAGGCCGCGCTCGAGGCGGGCGGGCGGCCGCTTCAGCGCGACGTCGACCTCGCGGGACGTCCCTACAAGCTGATCGTGCACCCGATCTCGCCGATCTACGGACGGGGATTTGCCGTCGCTGCCGCCGTGCCGATCGCCGAGCTGACGGTGACCTCGGGCGCGTTGATCGAGCGCGCCGCCTGGGTGGCCGGCATCGCGGTCGGCCTCGCGATCCTGGCGGTGCTGCTGGTGTCGCTGGCGCTGTCGCGCTCGATGTCGCGGCTGGCGGCCAAGACGCAGCGCATCCGAGACCTCGACTTCTCCGACCAGGTCCCCGTGACCAGCCGCATCACCGAGGTGCTGCGGCTGTCCGAGGCGGTCGAGCGCATGCGCGAGGGCTTGGAGGTATTCGGCCACTACGTCTCGAAGAACCTGGTGCGCCAGATCATGCGCTCGCCGGCCAGCGCCGGCGTCGGCGGCGAGCGGCGCGACGTCACGGTGATGTTCACCGATATCGAGGGCTTCTCGCGCCTCAGCGAGAACATCGCGCCGGAGCTGCTGACCAGCCGGCTGTCGCGCTACTTCGAGGCGTTGGGCTCGGTGATCACCGCCAATCGCGGCATGATCGACAAGTACATCGGCGACAGCGTGATGGCGTTCTGGAACGCGCCCGAGCCGGACCCGGACCACGTCTTCCATGCCTGCCGGGCCGCGCTGCAGGCGGCGGAAGCGAGCCGCAGCCTCGCCGCGAAATGGCGCCAGCGTGGCCGGCCGGGCTTCCGCACCCGCTTCGGCCTGCATGCCGGGCCGGCGGTGGTCGGCAATGTCGGCGCGCGCGAGCGCATCAACTACACGCTGGTCGGTGCGGTCGCCAACCAGGCCTCGCGCCTCGAGGGCCTGAACAAGATCTACGGCACCGACATCCTGGCCAGCGGCGAAGTCGCGGGGCGCACGGCGGACCGCATCGTCTGGCGGCCGATCGACCGCATCGTCGCGGCGGGCATGACCGAGGCGATGGAGATCTTCGAGCCGCTTTGCGAATCGGCGATGGCGGCGGAGCAGGCGCCGTTCATGGAGCGGTGGCTGGCCGGCCGGGAGGCCTATCTCGCGGGGCGGTTCGAGGATGCCATCGCGCGCTTCAAGGCGGCGGCGGCGCTGCGACAGGGCGACGGGCCCTGCCGGGTGCTGATTGGGCGCTGCGCCGAGTTCGCCCGCACCGGAGTGCCGGCCGGCTGGGACGGCGCCTGGCATTTCGACCAGAAGTGAAACGCCCTCCCCCGAAGATGGGGGAGGGCGCTACTGGAGAAACCAGTCGAGGATGACGCCATTCTCGTCGCGCGGATAGGTGTGCGAGAGGTCGGCGAGCTCGCGATAGACGACGTTGGCGCCGGCCTGGGCGAGGGTCTCGTCGGCGACCTGCGCGGTGCGGGCCGAGAACATCCAGTCCAGCGCGCCGTGCACGATGTGAACCGGCAGGCCGCGCACACGGTCGGCGTCGGCCAGGGTCATCATCAGCATCGGATGGAACGCCGCGGCGATCGGCGCGAGATGCGTGAACGGGCAACCGGCCGCCAGGCCCCAGACATAGGTGTAGGTGCCGCCGTCGCTCATGCCGGTCAGCAGCATGCGCGAGCGGTCGACGTTCCAGCGGCCGCCGATCTCGTCCAGCATGCGGGTGATGTTGCCGGCATCGAGCGGAGGATCCATCAGCGACCAGGTCGAGCCCGAGGCGGTGGGTGCCAGCAGGACGAAGCCGCGCGTGCGCGCCTCGCGGAGCCAGCTCCACAGGAAGGCGCCGCCATTGCCGCTGCCGCCATGCAGCGCCGCGACCAGCGGCCAGGCGCGCGAAGGATCGTAGGCCTCCGGCACATAGAGCGAGAAGCCGCCGCGCGTGCCGGCCGGCCCGCCGACATGCATCACGCCGACATCCGCCTTCAGCGGATCGATCGCCGCCAGCCGCCCGAGCAGCGCCTCGTCCTGGCGCGCAGGCGCTTCGAGAAAGAACTGGCTGACCGGCCGCAGGTGCGGCGCCATCGGATAGAGCTGCTCGCACGCCTTCGCATAGCCGCGCATCGCCCGGTAGGCGGCGACGATCGGCTGGTCGGCTTGGGGCGCCGCCAGCAACATGGCGAGGCTTTCGTTGGTGGCTTCCGCGGCACCTTCCAGGCAGGTGCGCGCCGGCGCCAGGCGCTCGGGCCATTCAGTCGCCCGCGACTGGGCGAGTGCCGGTTCGAGGTCGCTGTCGCGGTCCTTGATCGCCTCGATCAGCCGAAGCAGGGTCTGCGGCGCGATGTGGCGGCCGGTGAACTCCAGCGAGTAGAGCGCCTTCAGGATGGCCGGAACCAGCCGCGCGATGGTCTCGACGGCCGGTTCGTCCATCGTTCAATCCTTCAGCACCGCCGCCTCGAGCGGGGCGCGGCCGCGGATCATGTCGGCGGCCTTCTCGGCGATCATCAGCACGGAGGCGTTGAGGTTGGCCGACGGCATGGTCGGCATGATCGAGGCATCGATCACCCGCAGGCTCTCCAGCCCGCGCACCCGGAGCTGGTCGTCCACCACGGCGGTCGGATCGGTGTCCGGCGCCATGCGGCAGGAGCCCATGAGATGGAAGGTCGTGGTCCCGCGCTTCTTGGCGGCCTCCATCAGGTCGGCGTCGCTCTGCGCCTGCGGACCGGGGAACTCCTCGCGGTCGAAGTACTTGCTGAGCGCCTTGGAATGCAGCAGGCGGCGGGCGAGCTTCATGCCGGCCAGCAGCACACGGCGGTCGCTTTCGACGGCGAGGTAGTTCGGCTGGATCAGCGGCGCGGTGAAGGGGTCAGCCGACCTGGCGCGCACCCAGCCGATGCTGTCCGGCCGCTGCTGCCACGAGGCGATGGTCATGCCCGGGAAGTCGTCGAGCTTGGACTGCACGCCCTCCTTGTAGCTCGCGGGCGTGAAGGTGAGCTGAAGGTCGTAATTGTCGACCGCCTCGTCGGACTTCCAGAAAACATATACCAGCGTCGGATTGAGCGAGAGGATGCCGCGCCGGGTGAAGGCGTATTTCAGCACCTGGCCGACCAGCTTGGGTCCGTGGCTCAGCTCGTTGATGGTCTCGGCGTTCTTCACACGGGCCACGAAGCGCGGTGCGTAGTGGTCGCGCAGGTTCTCGCCGACGCCGGCCAGCTCGTGCCTCACCGGGATGCCGAGCTCGCCCAGCAGCTTGGCCGGCCCGACGCCCGAGATCTGGAGCAGTTGCGGGCTGTTCACCGCGCCGCCGCACAGGATGACTTCCCTGGCGGCCCGCACCTCGCGCGCACGGCCGCGCTGGCCGCCGGCGTTGTAGCGGATGCCGACGGCACGCTTGCCCTCGAACACGATCGAGGTCGCATGCGCGTGGGTGCGGACGTCGAGATTGCCGCGCTTCATCGCCGGCTTCAGGTAGCCGCGCGCGGCGCTGACCCGGCGGCCGTTCTGGATGATGCGCTGGACGTAGCTCACGCCCGCCTGCTGTGTGCCGTTGTAGTCGCGGTTGCGCGGGATGCCCTGCTCGACGGCTCCCTCGATGAAGGCGTCGCAGATCGGGTCGCGCCATTCGAGATCGGTGATCGGCAGGTGGCCGTCCCTGCCGCGAAAGGTATCGTCGTCGGCGTGCGCGGTGTCGGACATGCGCCGCTCGCTGCGCCGGAAGTAGGGCAGCACGTCGGCATAGCCCCAGCCGCGATTGCCGCGCTGCGCCCAGCCGTCGAAGTCGAGCCGCTGGCCGCGATTGTAGATGTGGCCGTTGATCGAGCTCGAGCCGCCCAGTGTCTTGCCGCGGGGGGCGGCGATGCGGCGGCCGCCGGTCCATTCGCTGGGCTCCGACGTGTACAGCCAGTTCACGGCAGGATTAACCAGCGTGTACATGAAGCCGGCCGGGATATGTATGAAGGGATGCCAGTCGCGCGGTCCCGCTTCGAGCACGCAGACTGTCGTCTTGCCGTCTTCGGTCAGCCGGTTGGCCAGCACGCTGCCGGCAGAGCCCGCACCGACGATCACGTAGTCGAACGTTTCCATTGCCATGGCTTAGCAATCGGGCCGGCGAATGGCTATCCTGATCGCCACCTGGGAGGATACCGCATGCCCGGCCCCGATCTGGTCGCGCTCTGGGAAGCGCATTGCCGCTACGAGTTCGAGACCCGTGACGTGGACGCCACCATGGCGACCATGGTCGCCAAACCTTACGTCAACCACGTGCCGACCATGACCGGCGGCGTCGGTCACGACCAGCTCAAGCGCTTCTACAAGTACCACTTCATCGGCGGCAATCCGCCGGACATGGGCATGACGCCGGTCAGCCGCACGGTCGGCGCCGACCAGATCGTCGACGAGATGATCTTCAGCTTCACCCACACCACCGAGATCGACTGGTTGCTGCCAGGCGTTCCGCCTACCGGCAGGAAGGTCGAGATTCCGCTGGTCGCCATCGTCCGATTCGTCGGAGAGAAGGTGGCGCATGAACACATCTACTGGGACCAGGCGTCGGTGCTGGTACAGGTCGGCCTGCTCGATCCGAAAGGCCTGCCGACCGCCGGCGTCGAGACGGCGCGCAAGGTCGTCGACAACAGCCTGCCCAGCAACGCGTTGATGAAGCGCTGGAGCAGCAGCGCGAACAAGCCGCTTTAGAGGGGGATACGACATGTCGAGCGCACCTGAGCAGCTGCGGAAGATCCTGGCCGAGCCGGGCCTGGTGGTGATGCCGGCGGTGTGGGACGGGCTGACGGCCAAGCTCACCTGGGAGGCGGGCTTCAAGACGGCGTTCCTGTCAGGGTCCTGCGTCGCGGCGAGCCGGCTGGGCGGCCCCGACCTCGACCTCGTCTCGTTCGGCGAGATGATGGATTCCTTCAACATGGTGCGCGGTGCCGCGCCCGACCTGCTGGTGCTGGCCGACGGCGACCATGGCCATGGCAACGCGATGAACGTGCAGCGCACGGTCGCCGCTTACGGCCGCGCCGGCGCCGCCGCGGTGCTGATCGAGGACAAGATCACGCCGCGTGCGCTGACCGCCGCCGGCAAGCCCTGCCTGCCGCGCGAGGAGGCGCGCATGAAGATCCGTGCGGCCGTTCAGGCGGCAAAGGCCTCGGGCATTCTGGTGATGGCTCGTACCGATTGCCGCCCGACCGCGGGTATCGACGAGGCGGTGGCGCGCATCGAGATGTTCACCGAGGAAGGCGCGGACATCCTGTTCATGGACTCGCCGGCCGACGATGCCGAGATCAAGCGCGGCATCGCTGCCGCCAAGGGTCGGCCGAGTTTCGTCGTGCTGTCGCCCGGCGCGCCGCGCGCCACGCCGTCACAGCCCGAGGCGGAAAAGCTCGGTTTCAAGATCGCGACCTATCCGACCGGCATGCTGTCGCCGGCGGTGGCCGGCATGAAGTCGGGTCTGGCGGCGCTGAAGGCGGGCGAGGCCGAGTCCAAGGCGGCCCTTCCGCCGGCCGAGCTGCGCACGACTCTCGGATATCCGGCCTACGACGCGGCCGCCAAGCCGTTCATCGCGAAGGCCTGAAACTTCCTCCCTGCGCGCAAGCGCGGGGAGGAAGGGAAAGTTTGTCAGATCTTCGCCACTTGGAAGCCCTCGATGCGCGCCTTGGCGAAGGCCGGGCACGCGGCGCGAGGCGCTCGACCTCCAGGCGTGATGCAGCACCAGCATCGGACTCTCTCGACTGCAGGATTTCTACTCGCGGGCCGGTCGCCACTCCGGCTGGTCATGTTTCGGCTACCTACGCACCGTGAGGTCATGACCGCTAGCCAACGGATTTCCGCTATTGGGTTTCTTGTTCCTCCCCTCGGCTCCCGTGCGTTCAGCTGCGTGTCTGCATTCCACGCCGCCGCGAGAACCTTCTATTTACGGGGCAAATCCTGTTTGGGAAATGGCGCGGACAGCCGATATGTGGACAAAAGCGCCACAGGCCAGCCTTTCCACAATTGCTGCAGTGCCACACGAGGGGCCGCGACGACATCTTCCTGCAGAGCGCCGAACAGCTCGAGCCCCGGCGGCAAGGTCAGTGAGGTGGCGGCTAGCCCGTCCGGCGTCAGACGGCTTGGCAGCCGCGGCGCGGCCACCAGCAGGGCCTGCCCCTCGTGCCGGCGCAGGAAGGCGACGACATTGTCGCGCAGCGGCCCCTGGGCAGCGATCGGTTCGTAGCTGCCCTGGGCGAACAGGTCGGGCATGACTTTGCGAAGCCCGAGCGCCTGAACGATCAAGGCCTGTTTGATCGCGCCGTTCCGCCAAGTCGCGGTGCCCAGGAGTTCTTGCCGCAGCCTGAAGTCGACCGGCCGGCGGTTGTCGGGGTCGACGAGGCTGAAGTCCCAGAGTTCGGTTCCCTGGAAGAGATCGGGCACCCCGGGCACCGTCAGCCTCAGCAGGGTCTGCGCCAGACTGTTGATGATACCGGCGGGGGCGATCTCCTGGACGAATGCATATAGCTCGGCCCGCAGGGCCGCTGCGCGATCCTCGACGATCAGCCGGTGCAGGAGCTGGCGCGCCGCCGCCTCGTAGGCCTCATTCGGGTCGGACCAGTCGGACACCAGCTTGGCCTCGCGCAGCGCCTTCTGCTGCCAGCCCTCGAGGCGCCGGGCGAAGGCGCCACGGCCGATGGCGTCCTCCAGCGCGAGGTCCAGCGGCCAGGTGCCGACGATCGTCTGCAGCAGCATGGCGATGTCGGCCTTGCCCGGCATGCCGGCGGTGCAGAGCTTCTCGGCCTTGCCGACCCAGCGCGCCAGCCGTTCGGTCCAAGCCTGCGGGTCCTCGCTCAGCACTGCGAGCCGCGCCCGCACATCCTCTCCGCGCTTGTGGTCGTGCGTCGCGGTGGCGAGCATGCCACGCGGCTGCGCCGCTTGCCGGTGCTGCATGCGGGCATGGAAGTCCGCCGCCGACCAGCCGAAGCGCTCGGTGTCGAAGCCGACATCGTTGCGGGAGAGCAAAGCGCCGTAGCGATAGAACGCCGTATCCTCGACCGACTTGGCGGCGATCGGCGCGCTCAACTGCTGGAAGCGGGTGGTGGCGCGGTGTGGCTCCAGCATGCGTCGCTCGAGCCAGTCGATCACCCAGCCGTCGCTCGCGAGCCCCGTGCGCTTCGCCGCTTTCGACGCCTGTTCGAGCCACGGCACATCGGCCGGCTTGCCATAGCCGCGATAGACCGGGAAATGCACCAGCATTTCGGTCAGTGCGCGGCGCAATGCCGGCCGGTTGAGATCGCTCTGCTCGAGCCGGTCGAAGGCGGCGACGCAGGCTTCGAGCGGCGCCGAGAAGCTGCGGGCGATGATCTCGCGCCGCGCTGCCGCTTCTTCCGCCGCGAAGTCGGCCGGTCGACCGGTGAGCCTGGCCCAGGCTTCGGACAGCACCGGTTCGGCGGCCGGGTCGTGCTGCAGCGCGCTCACCTCGTCCATGAAGTCGTAGCCGGTGGTGCCGTCGCAGCCCCAGTCGCCCGACAGGGTCTCGCCGCGCAGCAGGATCTTCTCGACCACGAGATACGGCCCGGACGGATTGTTGGGATCGAGCCGCTGGCGCAGCTTGTGGCAGTAGCCGGCGGGATCGGCGAGGCCGTCGATATGGTCGATCCGCACGCCGTCGATCAAGCCCTCGACATAGAGCCTGGCGATCATCGCATGCGCCGCCTCGAACGCTTCGTCCTCCTCCATGCGCAGGCAGACGAGGTCGTTGACGTCGAAGAACCGTCGCCAGTTGATGCGATCGCCTGCCGTCCGCCACCAGCCGGCATACCAGGCGCCGGGCGTCGGCAGGCGGAGGTCGTCCATATCGGCTTCGCGCCGCGGCTTGGCCAGCCACGGCAGGAACACCTTGCCGTGCAGCTCGGGGTCCTCGCTGTCCCAGTCGATGTCGAACCAGCGCGCATAGCGGCTGCCGCGACCCTCGCGCAGCACGTCTACCCACCACGCATTCTCCAGGGTTGCCGCCATGTGGTTCGGCACGATGTCGACGATCAGGCCCATCTTGTCGCGCCGCAGCGCATCGACCAGCCGCCGCAGCGCTCGTTCGCCGCCCAGCTCGGGATTGACGACCGTCGGATCGATGACGTCATAGCCGTGCATCGAGCCGGCGCGCGCCGTGGTTATCGGCGAGGCGTAGACATGGCTGATGCCCAATGCCGCAAAGTAGGGCACCAGCGCCTCGGCATCGGCGAAGGTGAAGCCCTTGTGGAACTGCAGCCGCAGGGTCGCGCGCGGCGTCATGGTCGACGCCCTGGGCGGCGTTCGTTCAGCCGGCGCAACCGCCGCTCGGCCGCGGGCTGCTGCAGGATCCGGTCGGCCGGCAGCGTGAATCGGCGACGCCAGTTGGGATGCTGGTCGATCGTGCCGGGCAGGTTGGGCTGCTCGGTCGTGCCGACGATGTCTTCCAGCGGCACGATGGTGAGCGGCCCCGGTGCGCGCGCGACGAAGCCGATCGCGGCATCGACGACGGCATCGGTCTCGCCCGGCGGCGGAGGGTCGCCGCTGACGACACCAGCCTCGGTGAAGGCCTGCCAAAGCGAGGCTCGTTCCTTCGGCCGCTCGGCGATCTCCGCCTCGCTCGCGGTGCCGATGCCGCGGCGCAATTCGAGATCGGCGCCGCTCCACCAGCCGGCGACCGTCGGCAGATCGTGCGTGGTGGTCATCGCCACCGCGTCGTCGCGCCATTCGCCAGGTGCCTTGAAGCGCGCGCCGTCGCGCTCGAACCACAGTACGTCCATGCCGGCGATGCCGGCGGCGCGGCAGCGGGCGCGGAAGTCGGCGGGCACCGTGCCGAGATCCTCGCCAATCACGATGGCCCGATGGCGATGCGATTCCAGCGCCACCAAGCGCATCAGGTCGTCGATCGGATAGGCAAGATAAGCGCCCTCGGCCGGCGAGCCGCCGCGCGGCACCAGCCACAGCCGCATCAGGCCCATCGCATGGTCGATCCGCAGGCCGCCCGCGTGGCGCATGTTGGCGCGCAGTGTGGCGATGAATGGCGCGAAGCCGCTCGCGACGAGGCCCTGCGGCGAGAACGAGGTGAGGCCCCAGTCCTGGCCGTTGGGATTGAACTGGTCCGGCGGCGCGCCGATGGAGAGGTCGGTCAGGAAGGCGTCCGGCTCGGCACCGACTTGCGCCCCGCCGCGATCGAGGCCGATCGCGAGGTCGGTGATCAGGCCGATGCGCATGCCGGCGTCCTTCGCCGCCTTCTGCGCAGCCGCGAAGGCGCCATCCGCCAGCCATTGCAGGAAGGCATGGAAATGCGGGTCGCTGTTGCGTCCTTCGAAGCGGATATGGTCCGCGAGGCTCTCGCCGCGTTCGTGCACGAAGGCATCGAACTCGGGCGATGGCGCTTTGAGGAACTCCTCGTACCGGCGGCGGAACAACGCGTACTTCTTCGCTGACGCAGAAGGCCAATCGATCAGCGCCGACTCCGGCTCGCTCCCGTCCATGCCGGCGTCGATCAGCAGCGGATTGAGGAACAGACGGCTCGACGGCGAGTAGGGACCGAAGCGCGCAGGATCGTTGGCGAAGAGGCTGTGCGCCGGGCTGAGTGCGAGCGCATCGGCGCCGTACGTGGCGGCGGATTTGGCCAGCATCGCCACGGCAGTGGTGTCGCCGATGCCGAGATCGCCCGGCCGCCGCAGCGAGTAGATCTGGACCGCGAGACCCCACAGCCGTTCGCCCGGCGCGATGTCGCCGACGGTGAAGCAGCGCGCTGGTGCGACCGCCAGGGCGACCTCGTGGCCACCGAAGCGCAGCGTGTGGTAGCCGGGCCGATCGATCGCCGGCAGGACCGAGGCGTAGATCGTGATTGGCCGCGCCGCCTCGCCTTCGAGTTGCAGTTCGCCCGCGGCTTCCTGCTCCACCCCGGGAACGACGGTCGGCTCGCCCACCGTCGCCGTCAGCAGCGGCGGGACGTTGGGCAAAGGGCCGGGATGCAGCGCATCGAGGATGCGCTGGAGCGATGCGATGGACACGCGCTGCGGGCGGCCCGAGGCATCTATCCAGTCGACCGCGATGCCCGCCGCGCGAGCGCGCTGCAGGACCGCTTCGTCGTTCATGCGGCCGGCTCGAGGAAGACGACGGTGCTGCGGCCGCCCAGACGCTCGCCGGCGAGCGCGCCACCCCGGCTGGAGAACAGGCATTGTCCGTGGAGCGGGCCGAGGCGGCAGGGCTGCTCGTCGAAGTTCGCGGCCATCGCCAGCACGGCGCCGTCGCCCAGTCGCCAGCGGGCCGTTACGGCGGCATGGCTGATCGGCATGGCACCGATCGACTTCGCGCCGGCCAGGCGCGGCACGATCTCGCGTTCGCGTATCTCGAGCAGCGTGCGGTGGAAACTGTCGTCGCCGCTTGGCGGCACCCTGCTGTGCTCGAATGTCGACGCGGCATTGGGATCGGGAATGTCCTCGCCACCGAGACGAGAGAAGCCGGCGAACTCCCTTCTCCGGCCGTCGCGCACGGCGGTCGCGAGCTCTCCGTGGAAGTCGGTGAAGAACCGGAACGGTGCGCGGGTCATCCGCTCCTCGCCCATGAACAACAGCGGAATGTTGGGCGCGAGCAACTGCAGGGTGATCGCAGCCTTCAGCGCATCCGGATGTGCGAGGGTGGTCAGCCGGTCGCCGAGCGGGCGATTGCCGACTTGGTCGTGGTTCTGCAAAAACAGCACGAACGCGGTTGGCGGCAGATCGGCGCTCGGCGTGCCACGCTTCTCGCCTGCGCGATAGGCCGACGGTTCACCCTGATAGGCGAAACCCTCGGCGAGACAGCGGGCGATCTGCTGCGCTGGCGCCGTCGCGTAGTCGCTGTAGTAGCCGTCGCTTTCGCCGGTCAGCAATACATGCAGCACGTGGTGGGCGTCGTCGTTCCACTGACCGTCATAGCCATGGCGCAGGTGCCTGGCCTCGTTGCCGTCGTGCTCGAGCACCAGGTGCACGTGCCGCCCCGTGACGGTGCGGCGGATTTCGGCCGCCATCTCGTCCAGCCACTGCTGGTCGGCGATGGCGTGCACGGCGTCGAAGCGCAGGCCGTCGAAGCGGTACTCGGTGAGCCAGTACAGCGCGTTCTCGATGAAGTAGCGCCGCACCGCTGGCTGGCGGAAGTCGATCGCCGCTCCCCATGGCGTATGGATATCGCTGCGGAAGAACTGCGGGGCGTAGAGTCCGAGATAGTTCCCGTCCGGACCGAAGTGGTTGTAGACGACGTCGAGGAACATCATCAGCCGCCGCTCGTGCGCGGCATCGATCAGCGCGCGCAGTTCGTCGGGCGTGCCATAGGCGCGGTCGGGAGCATAGGGCAGTACCCCGTCGTAGCCCCAGTTGCGCGTCCCCGGAAAATCGCTGACCGGCATCAGCTCGACCGCGGTGATGCCGAGCCCGGCCAGGCGATCGAGATCGGCCTGCACGCCCGCGAATCCGCCATAGGTGCCGACGTGCACCTCGTACAGTACGGTTTCGTGCCAGGACCGGCCGGTCCACTCGGGATGGCGCCAGCGATAAGCCCCGGGATCGACGACCAGGCTCGGCCCGTGGACATCGGTGGCTTGCGCGCGCGAGGCAGGATCGGGCACCGCCTCACCTGTGGAAAGGCGATAGAGGTAGCTGGCGCCCGGCCCGCACTGTGCGTCGGCTTCGAACCAGCCGTCGGGCTGTCGCGTCATCAGCAGCGGTCGTCCGTCGATCTCCACGGCCACCTGCGGCTGGCTCGGCGCCCACAAGCGAAAGCGCGTGCGGTTGTCGCCGAGGTAGGTCGCTCCGAAATTCATGGGCGGTAAACGCTCCGGACCAGAACGACGCTGCGCGATCGTACGGAGAGCGAGTCGCCCCCGATGTCGCGCTCGGGCCCGGCGGGATCGGCGCTGTCGAGCAGCAGGCGGCTGGCGAGCCGCGGCGGCGGCAGCCTGAAGACGCGGTCCTCCGGAGTCGGATTGAATAGGCAGGTCAGGATCGGAACGGTGCCGTCGGCGGCGCCCTTGGCGCGACGCAGCACCAGCGTGCGCTCATGGGGATTGTCCCATGCCTCGGACGAGATGATCTCGCCCTGCTCGTCGAACCAGGCGATGTCGATCACGCCCGGCGCCGGCTCGTCGCGACCGTGCAGGAAGTTGGAGCAGCGCAGCACGGGATGGCGGTGGCGCAGCGCGATCACGCGGGCGGCGAAGTCCGCCAGCAGCCGGCCTTCGGCGGTCCCCGCAAGCTGCCAGTCGATCCACGAAGTCTCGTTGTCCTGGCAGTAGGCGTTGTTGTTGCCGTTCTGGGTGCGGCCGAACTCGTCGCCCGCCAGCAGCATCGGCGTACCCTGCGCCAGGAACACGGTGGCCACCAGGGCGCATTGCAGGCGGAACCGCGTGGCGTTGATCGCCGGATCGTCGCTCGGCCCCTCGACGCCCCAGTTGGCCGAGTAGTTCTCGGCGTGGCCGTCCTTGTTGTCCTCGCCGTTGGCTTCGTTGTGGCGTTCGGCGTAGCTCACGATGTCACGCAAGGAGAAGCCGTCGTGGCTCGCGACATAATTTACCGACACCCACGCCCGGCGGCGGCGATGCTCGAAGATGTCGCTCGAGCCGGCGAGCCGTGCGGCGAAGTCCGATCGCTGGCCCTCGTCGCCGCGCCAGAAGCGGCGGATACCGTCGCGGAAGCGGTCGTTCCATTCGGCGAAGCCCGGCGGATGGTTGCCGAGCTGATAGCCGCCCGGGCCGGGATCCCACGGCTCGGAGATCAGCTTCACCTTGGACAGCACCGGATCCTGCCGGATGGCGTCGAAGAAGCCCGAGCCCGGATCGAAGCCGTGACCTTCGCGCCCGAGGACAGGCCCGAGATCGAAGCGGAAGCCGTCGACATGGAAGCCGGTCACCCAGTAGCGCAACGAATCCATCACCATCTGGAGCACCCGCGGATGCGACAGGTTCACCGTATTGCCGGTGCCGGTGTCGTTGATGTAGTGGCGCGGATTGTCGGGGACGAGGCGGTAATAGCTGGCGTTATCGAGCCCGCGAAAGCTGAGCGTGGGGCCGAACTCGTTGCCCTCGGCGGTGTGGTTGTAGACGACATCGAGGATCAGCTCGAGGCCTGCGGCATGCAGGCGGCGCACGGCGATGCGCATGTCGTCCACGCTGCTGTCGCTGAGATAACGCGGCTCGATCGAGAAGAAGTTGAGGGTGTTGTAGCCCCAGTAGTTGCGCAGGCCCTGCTGCAGCAGATGGCGGTCCTGCACGAAGGCATGGATCGGCAGCAACTCGACGGCCGTGACGCCGAGCCGGCGCAGGTGATCGATCACACCGGGGTTGGCCAAGGCGGCGAAGGTGCCGCGCTCACGCGGCCGCAGGTCCGGCCACAGGTGGGTGAGGCCCTTGAGATGCGCCTCGTAGATCACCGTGTCCGACCACGGAATGTTGGGCGGCCGGTCGTCGCCCCAGTAGAACTCGTCGGCCAGCACCATGCCTTTGGCGACGCCGGGCGCGCTGTCACGGCGGTCGAGCGAGAGGTCCCCGCGCGGCGAGTTCACGCGGTAGCCGAACATGGCGTCGGAAGTGCGGATGTCGCCGACGATCCGCCGCGCATGGGGATCGAGCAGCAGCTTGTGCGGATTGAAGCGATGGCCGCGCTGCGGTTCATACGGACCGTACGCGCGATAGGCATAGATCAGGCCGGGCCGTGCCTCGGCCAGGTAGCCGTGCCAGACCTCGTCGGTGCACTCCGGCAGGGTATGGCGCGCGATCTCGCGCCGGCCGGCCGGATCGAACAGGCAGAGGTCGATGCGCTGGGCATTGGCGGAAAAGACGGCGAAGTTGATGCCGAGACCGTCCCAGGTTGCGCCGAGCGGGTAGGGATTGCCCGGCAGCAGTACATCGGGGGCCGGCACGGTTAGCCTTCGGCCCGAAGCATGATGGTTGCGAGGGGCGGCAGGGTGAGATCGAGCGACTGCGGCTCGCCGTGCGCTGCATCGCCCGTGGTGGCGGCACCGCCGTCGTTGCCGATGTCGCTGCCGCCGTAAAAGCGCGAATCGGTGTTGGCGATCTCGCGCCAGTAGCCGGGACGCGGCACGCCGATGCGATAATGGTGGCGCGGCGCGGGCGTCATGTTGCACACGACCAGGATCGGCGGATCGCCTTCCCCGCCGAGGCGGAGGAAGGCGAACACCGAGTTGGAGCGATCGTCGCCGATCACCCAGCGGAAACCCTCGCCGCTGGCGTCGCGGCGGTGCAGCGCGGGCTCGCGGCGATAAAGGCCGTTGAGGTCGCGCACCAGGCGCTGCGTGCCGGCATGGCTGACGTCGTCGAGCAGGAACCAGTCGATCTCGCCGTCGTGGTTCCATTCGCGCTCCTGGGCGATCTCGCCGCCCATGAACAGGAGCTTCTTGCCGGGATGGCCCCACATGAACCCGAAATAGGCCCGCAGGTTCGCGAACTTCTGCCAGCGGTCGCCGGGCATGCGGCCAAGCAGCGAGCCCTTGCCGTAGACCACCTCGTCGTGGCTGAGCGGCAGGATGAAGCGCTCGGAGAAGGCGTAGATCAGGCCGAACGTCAGGCCGTCATGGTGGTACGAGCGGTAGATCGGGTCGCGCGCCATGTAATGGAGCGTGTCGTGCATCCAGCCCATGTTCCACTTGTAGGAAAAGCCGAGGCCCAGCTCGGAGACCGGCTGGGTGACGCCCGGCCAGGCGGTCGACTCTTCGGCTATCACGACGGCGCCGGCGTGCCGCTCCTGCACCACGGCGTTGAGGTGCCGCAGGAAGTCGATCGCTTCGAGATGCTCGCGGCCGCCATAGATGTTGGGTATCCAGTCGCCGGCTGCGCGGCTGTAGTCGCGGTAGAGCATCGAGGCCACGGCATCGACGCGCAGGCCGTCGACGTGGAAGTGCTCCAGCCAGTGCAGCGCGCTCGCGATCAGGAAGCCCTGCACCTCGCGCCGGCCGAAGTTGTAGATGAAGGTGTTCCAGTCGCGATGGAAGCCCTCGCGCGGATCCAGATGCTCGTAGAGCGCGGTGCCGTCGAAGCGGGCGAGGCCATGGGCGTCGGTGGGGAAGTGCGCCGGCACCCAATCCAGGATGATGCCGAGGCCCGCCGCGTGCGCACGATCGACGAAGCGGGCGAACCCTTCGGGCGAGCCGAAACGGGCAGTCGGCGCAAACAGGCTGAGCGGCTGGTAACCCCAGGAACCGCCGAACGGATGCTCCGTGACCGGCAGCAGCTCGAGATGGCTGAAGCCCATGTCGACGGCGTAGGGGACGAGCCGGTCGGCCATGTCGTCCCAGGTGTGGCAGGCGCGCATCCACGAACCCGCATGCACCTCGTAGATCGCGATCGGCGCGTCGGGGCGCTGCCGCCCGGCACGCTTCGCCATCCATTCCCCGTCGTGCCAGTCGAACGGCTGGGGCGAGGCGACCACCGATGCGGTTGCGGGTGGTGGCTCGGTCTGCTTGGCGAGCGGATCGGCCTTCTGCGGCACCGGAACCCCGCCTGCGCCGACGATGTCGAATTTGTAGCGCGCGCCCGGCGAGACGCGCGGGATGAACAGCTCCCACACGCCGGCCGGATAGCGCAGCCGCATCGGATGGCGGCGCGAGTCCCAGGAGTTGAAGTCGCCGACCACGGCGACCCGCGCGGCATTGGGCGCCCAGACCGCGAAGGCGACGCCCGGCACGCCCTGGACCGTCATGGCGTTGGCGCCCAGCACCTTGGCCATCCCGAAGTGGCGGCCCTCGTTGAACAGATGCAGATCGAGGTCGCCCAGCACCGGGCCGAAGGAATAGGGGTCTTCGGTCTCCTGCACCGCACCCGGCCATCGAATGCGCAGCAGGTACGCTGCGCGGTCGCCGACGATGCCTTCGAAAAAGCCATCCGGCTGTGCCGGGTCGAGCTTGCCGATCGTCTGGCGATCGCTGCGCCGCAGGACCTCGACGCCGTTTGCACCCGGCAGGAAGGCGCGGATCACGCGACCGGTCGAAGTGTCGCGCGGCCCCAGCACCTTGAACGGGTCGCCATGCCGGCCATAGGCGAGGGCCTCGGCCTCCGTGCGCGGCAAGTCCGAAAGGGTGAATGCACTTGCCATCAGCCGACGCTCCGGGTTTCTTCGCCGAGGACGCGGCCCATCAGGCGCTGCAGGCCATGCAGGGGAATGGTGATCCAGGCCGGCCGGTTCGCCGCCTCGTAGACCAGCTCGTAGGCGGCCTTCTCGAGCATGAAGAAGTTCAGCAGGTCCATGTTGTCGAGGCCGGGCAGGTCGCCCGCGCCGGCGCGGTACGCGTCGAGGAAGGCCTCTTGCGCGCCGTCGCGCAGGCGCTTGACGAACTTGGCGCGCGTTGCCTCGGGCAGCGGCGCGGAGGTCGGCGTCTTGGGATCGAGCGTGGTGGCCACCGCATAGTCCAGCGAGCGCATCAGGCCGGCGACGTCGACCATCGGGCTCATCTTGGCGCGGCGCTCGGCGAGCGGCCGCGCGGGCTCGCCCTCGAAGTCGATGATGTAGGCATCGCCACTCGACACCAGGACCTGGCCGAGATGGAAGTCGCCGTGGATGCGTGTCACCAGGCCATCGACACCGGTCCGGGCCAGGCTTTCCATCGAGTCGATCAGCGGGTCCTTGCTGAGGGTGAGGGCGGCGATCGCCGTGTCGTCCGACTCGTTCTCGCCGGTCTTGAGCGTGGCGATGATGTCGAAAGCCTTGTTGGCGAGCCGCATCGCCCGCTCGATCCAGCGCTCGACGTCCTCCTCGGTTGCGGTGCGCGGCTTGAATGCCTCGTCGTCGGTGTCGCCCGCCAGCACCAGGTGCATGGCGGCGAGCTGCCGGCCGATGGTGGCGGCGAAGGTCTTGTAGTCCTCGACATTGTCGGCCCGCGCCTCGATCGCGGCTTCGTGGGTCGCGAGGTCGTCGACCGCGCGCTTGAA
Source organism: Pseudomonadota bacterium (assembly GCA_018240745.1). Classification (GTDB taxonomy): domain Bacteria; phylum Pseudomonadota; class Alphaproteobacteria; order Reyranellales; family Reyranellaceae; genus Reyranella. The sequence continues at coordinate 60,836 of JAFEFF010000184.1, read as the reverse complement.
CATGTTGAGGGTCCAGGTCCAGCCGTCGCCCTGGTTGCGGATGAAGCCCTGCGCCACGGCGAGCGAATGGCGCTCGCCGTCCTTGTCGATTCGCATCACCTCGCCCAACAGCGTCGGCGAATTGGCGAAGCCGTGCGCCGTGAGGTAGCGGCCCATCTCGGCCTCGGGATGCTCGCCCGCAGTGACCCGCCGGAAGATCTTGAGCACCACCTGATCGTCGACGATCAGCGAGCTGTTGGACTGCTCGGCGCTCAGCCAGCTCACCGTCGCCTCGGGCTTCGGTGTCAGTGTCTGCTCGGCGCCCGGCATCGGCTCGAACAGGATGCGGCCCTGCTCGGTCTCGATCTCGGCCTTGCTCGCCAGCGCCGTCAGCATCTGAAACGCGAAGGAGGGCAGGGCGAAGGCGTCGGTCAACAGTCCGACGCGACGGACGCGCCGCACGCGCGACAGGGCGAGCTGCGTGGGAAGCGGTGCAGGGGGCTCGTCTTCCCAGAAGATCGCCAGCGGCATCTGCCACCGCTGCACGGCGCCGTCGATCCTGGTCTCGATCTCGGCCATCAGCAGCTCGCGGTCGCCGCCGGAAAGGGGCGCGGTGTAGGCGATATGCACCTGCTCGATCTTCTGGTCCTTGGCCGAGAACCAGCGGCGCTTGGCGAGATAGGCCGGCAGCGCATCGCGCTCCAGCAGGCTGGCGGACGCGGGCAGCCTCAGGCCGCCGGCGAGGCCGCCGCGCAGGACCAGGGTGACATAGTCGGGCATCGGCTCGGGCGCGGGCGTGTGCCATGAAGGCGCCTCGCTTTCCTTGGCGAGCGCGAACCAGTAGAAGCCGTAGGGCGCAAGGGTGAGCAGGTAGGTGAGCTGGCCGATCGGCGGGAAGAACGAGCCGCCGTTCAGCTCGATCGGCACGCGGCCGACGAACTCGGAGAGGTCGAGCTCGACCGCCTGCGGCGTGCGCGAGACGTTGGCGACGCACAGGATCGTCTCGTCCTGGTACTCGCGCAGATAGGCCAGCACCTTGCGGTTCTTCGGGTACAGGAAGCGCAGGTTGCCGCGGCCGAAGGCGGCATGCCCGCGGCGCACCGCCAGCATCCGGCGCATCCAGTGCAGCAGCGAGTACGGGTCGCGCGACTGCGCCTCGACGTTCACCGTCTCGTAGCCGTAGAGCGGGTCCTGGATGGTGGGCAGCGCGAGCGCGTTCCAGTCGGCACGCGAGAAGCCGCCGTTGCGGTCCGGCGACCACTGCATCGGCGTGCGCACGCCGTCGCGGTCGCCGAGCCGGACATTGTCGCCCATGCCGATCTCGTCGCCGTAGTAGATCACCGGCGTGCCGGGCATCGAGAGCAGCAGGCAGTTCATCAGCTCGATGCGCCGGCGGTCGCGCTCCAGCAACGGCGCAAGGCGGCGGCGAATGCCGAGATTGATGCGCGCGCGACGGTCGGTGGCGTAGGTCTGCCAGAGATAGTCGCGTTCGGAATCGGTCACCATCTCGAGCGTCAGCTCGTCGTGATTGCGCAGGAAGATCGCCCACTGGCAGTTGTCGGGAATCGGCGGCGTCTGGCGCATGATGTCGGTGATCGGGAAGCGGTCCTCGCGCGCCAGCGCCATGTACATGCGCGGCATCAGCGGAAAATGGAACGCCATGTGGCATTCGTCGCCGTTGCCGAAATAGTCCTTCGTGTCCTCGGGCCACTGGTTCGCCTCGGCGAGCAGCATGCGGTCGGGATAGTGCGCGTCCATCTCGGCGCGGATGCGCTTCAGCACGTCGTGCGTCTCGGGCAGGTTCTCGTTGTTGGTGCCCTCGCGCTCGACCAGGTAGGGCACGGCGTCGAGCCGCAGCCCGTCGACCCCGAGGTCGAGCCAGAAGCGCATCACGTCGAACACCGCCTCCAGCACCTTCGGATTGTCGAAGTTGAGATCGGGCTGGTGCGCGTAGAAGCGATGCCAGTAGTAGGCATTGGCCACCGGGTCCCAGGTCCAGTTGGAGCGCTCGGTGTCGATGAAGATGACGCGCGTGCCCTGGTACTTCTGGTCGGTGTCGGACCAGACGTAGAAGTCGCGCGCGGCCGAGCCGGGCCTGGCCTTGCGGGCGCGCTGGAACCAGGGATGCTGGTCGGAGGTGTGGTTGATGACCAGCTCGGTGATGACGCGCATGCCGCGCTTGTGGGCGGCGGCGATGAACTTCTTGACGTCCGACAGCTTGCCGTACTCGGGATGGACCGACCTGTAGTCGGCGATGTCGTAGCCGTCGTCCCGCCGCGGCGATGGGTAGAAGGGCAGCAGCCAGATCACGTTGACGCCGAGATCGGCGATGTAGTCCAGCCTGGAGATCAGGCCGGGGAAGTCGCCGATGCCGTCGTTGTTGGCATCGAAGAACGACTTGACGTGCAGTTGGTAGACGATGGCGTCCTTGTACCAGAGCTGTTCGTCGGCCAGCAGGCGAGCGAGTTCGGGCGACGGTGCGTTCATGCGGAGCTCTCGGGGAACAGGCGCCACAGCACGAAGGGCGACTGGCCGGGGTCGAGCCGCAGCCACTGCCGCTTGCCGTGCAGGGTGAAGCGGTTGCCGGTCATCAGGTCCTCGACGGCGAGGGAGGCGCTGTCGGGCAGCTTCCACTCCCACAGCGGGATCTCGAAGCTGGTCTCCTGGACGTTGTGCGGATCGAGGCTGACGACGGTGAAGATCATGTCCTCGTGGCCCGGCAGCGCCTTGCCGTAGGCCATCACCTGGTCATTGCTCGAATTGTAGAAGCGCACGCCGAGATGGCTGTGCAGCGCCGGGTGCGCCCTGCGGATGCGGTTGAGCGCGGTGATCTCGTGCACGATGTTTCCCGGCGCATTGAAATCGCGAACCCGGATCTCGTACTTTTCCGAATCGAGATATTCCTCGCGCCCGGGCAGCGGCGCCCCTTCGCACAATTCGAAACCGGAATAGACGCCCCACAGGCCCGACAGGGTCGCGGCCAGAACGGCGCGAATCACGAAGCCGGCGCGGCCCGAGCTCTGCAGGAAAACCGGATTGATGTCGGGTGTGTTGACGAAGAAGTTCGGCCGGAAGAAGTCGGCCGGCGCGGTGGTGGTGAGCTCGGTCAGGTATTCGGTGAGCTCCTGCTTCGAGTTGCGCCACGTGAAGTAGGTGTAGGATTGCGAGAAGCCGACCTTCGCCAGCCGATACATCATCTTGGGGTGCGTGAAGGCCTCCGACAGGAAGATCGCGTCGGCATGGCGCCCGCGCACATCGGCGATCATCCATTCCCAGAACGGCAATGGCTTGGTGTGCGGGTTGTCGACCCGGAAGATCTTCACGCCGTGGCCGATCCAGAACAGCACGATGTCGCGCAGCGCCTCCCACAGGCTCGGCATCGCGCCGGGTGCGTAGAAATCGACGTTGACGATGTCCTCGTACTTCTTGGGCGGGTTCTCGGCGTACTTGATCGTGCCGTCCGGCCGGTGCCTGAACCAGTCGGGGTGCTGCTTCAGCCACGGATGGTCGGGCGAGCACTGGATCGCGAAGTCGATGGCGATCTCCAGTCCGTGCTCCCTCGCGGCGTCGATCAGTCGACGGAAGTCCGCGAACGTGCCCAGCGCGGGATGCAGCGCGTCGTGGCCGCCTTCGGCGCTGCCAATGGCGTAGGGGCTGCCGAGATCTTCGGGTGCGGCGGTCAGGGTGTTGTTCTTGCCCTTTCGCGCCGTGGTTCCGATCGGATGGATCGGTGGGAAGTAGAGGACGTCGAAGCCCATGTCGCGAACGCGCGGCAGGTGGGCGATGACGTCCTCGAAGGTGCCGTGGCGCTTTCGGTCCCCGGTCAGCGAGCGCGGGAACAGCTCGTACCAGGCGGCAAAGCCTGCCGCCTCCCGCTCGACCTCGAGATCGAGCGGCGCATGCCGTGTCAGGAAATGCCGCTCGCCCGAGGTGGAGACCACGTTGCGCGTCTCCGGCGAGATCAGCGCCTGGACGCTCGCGTCGACGTCGCCCTTGTTCAGGGTCGCGAGCACCTCCGAGAGGCCGCTGCGCGTGCACGACTTGCGCGCGATCGCCGCCTCCAGCGCAAGCCGCACCTCTTCCAGCTCGACGGCGATGTCGACACCGGCATCGCGCTTCAGCCGGATCGCGCGGCAGAGCGTGGCGTATTCGTCGATCCAGGCTTCGACGGTGTACTGGTAACGGCCGACCCGGAACGGCGTGAACCTCGCCTGCCAGCGCGCATTGCCCAGCGACGCCATCGGCGTCCGCTGCCATTGGCTTTCGTCGGCCGCCTTCCACAACAGCTCGACCGCCAGCACGTCGTGCCCGTCGGCATAGGCATCGGCTTCGACGGTGATGGTCTGTCCGGCGATGCGCTTGGCCGCGAACGGCCCGCCGTCGACCCGCGGGGTGATGTTCTCGACGACCGTGCGCGGCGCCATGGTCGCATCCAGCACCGCCGATTTCGGCAACGCCCCCGTCGCGACCGGACGCAGCGCGGGCCACGAAACGATCCGGGTTTCGCCGGGCTTCAGCAGGCCGACCGCCGGCTCGATCGCGATCGGCGGGGGCCGTTCGTTCGCGAGATCGGTGTTGATCAGCACCAGCCGGCCACTCGCGCTCATCTCCAGCGCGGTCACCTTGTTCCCGGGACCGGTCAGGCTGCGCATCCTGCCGCCGCCGACCATCGCAAGCGCGCTGGCAATCGCGCCGGCCAGCGGTGACGGACCGTCCATCCTGGGCAGCGCTGTCGGGAAGCGGGCATCGAGCGGCTGGTCGGCCATGAACTCGAAGCCCATCGGCATCAGCAGGCCGTCGCCGGTCGCCCCGGCGAGCGTCAGCGCCTGCTCGTAGAGTGTCCGCCGTTCACTGCCTTGCGCCCGTTGGGCCAGCCGCGCACCGAACGGCGCTTCGACCGGCGCGATGATCGGGGCGATGCGGCGCAGCAGCTCGTGCTCCTCGACGTACCAGGGTGCACGGCCGTCCCACCATGGCGTCGAGGCGAACACGCCATCGAGCCCGAGGCCGGCCAGCGCCTCGAGACGCGGCCATTCCACGCCCGGTGTCCAGGCGAGGCAGTGGCGGCCGACAGCGATGACGAGCTGACGCACGAACTCCGCCGGCGTGCGCTCCAGCCCGAGCAGGCGGAAGCCGGCGACGCCCCGCTTCTTCCAGGCGCAAAGGCGTGTCGACCAGCGGTCCAGCAGGTCGGACCGGTCGAACTGGGCCAGGGCGGCGTCGATGTCGATGCCGGGCCGGCGGGGATCGAGGGCGCCGGCACCGCGAGGCGGTTCGTAGCCGGTGCGGTCGGTCGCATCGATGGCGATGCGATCGAGGACGACGTCGACGTACAAGTCGAGGCCGGCCTTGCGTGCCATCGTGGCCGCCGCCTCCATCGCGGCTTCCGTTGTGTCGAAGCCGCCGAGTCTCGGGTCGGGCTTGTCGTAGTCGGCAATGAGGAAAAGATCGCCGCGTTGGCCGGGTCGGGCGAGGGGGGCGGTGCAGACCTGGCGGAAGCCGAGCCGCCGGGCGCGCTCCAGATGGGCAGGCCAGGCTGCAATTTGCCCCGCCAGCGCACCCGGCATGTAGTAGAGGGCCGTGCCGGCAGCACAAGTCGCCCCCGAAATCTCAGGCTGCCGCTCCATCCATATAGAAGGCGGAAACGGCCAAATGGTTCCGTCGAAACGATAAAAAGGCTTACGCTGGCGTCATGAGCAGCAAGAAGCCGTTCCACCTGGCGTGGTTCCTGTCACAGGGTTACGGGCCCAAGAGCTGGCGGACCGACTTCCCGGGGACCGACGTCGCGCGCTGGATGATGCCGGACCTGTTCGTCGACCTGGCGCAGGGCATGGAGCGGGCCTGCTTCGACTACATGATCATCGAGGACAGCTCGAACGTGCCCTACACCTACAAGGGCTCGCATGACACGTACCTGAAATACGCAGCATCTACCCCGAAGCTCGATCCGGCCGTGCTGGTGCCCTGGCTCGCGCAGGCAACGGCGCATCTTGGCCTCGTGCCCACGCTCTCGGTCAGCGAGTACCCGCCTTACCTCCTGGCCCGGCTGGTCAACACGCTCGACCACACGACCGAGGGCCGCGTCGGCTGGAACTGCGTCACCGGCAGCAACGACGGCGCCGCGCAGAACTACGGCCGCGACAAGCACCGCGAGCACGACGAGCGCTACGATGTGGCCGACGAGTTCGCCGACGTCGTCACCCGCTTGTGGGAGGCCTGGGAGCCCGATGCCGTGGTGATCGACCGCGAGAACCACTTCTTCGCCGATGGCGCCAAGGTCCATCCGATCAACCATCAGGGCAAGTACTTCAAGGTACGCGGTCCCCTGAACGCGCCGCGCTCGCCGCAGGGCCGTGTGCCGATCTGCCAGGCCGGCGGCTCGCCGCGCGGCCTGGAGTTCGCCTCGCGTTGGGCCGACACCATCATCACCGAGGGCGGCGGCAGCGCGGCGTCGATGAAGGCCTATCGCGACGGCATCCGCAAACGCGCGCAACAGCTCGGTCGCAACCCCGACGACATCAAGATCCTGTTTCTCGCCCATCCGATCGTCGACAGCACCATGGACGCCGCGCGCGAGCGGCAGCGGCGCGAAGCAGCGGCCGCCGAGGAGCATGTCGACATGATCCTCTCCAGCATGTCGCGCCTGACCGGTATCGACTTCGCGCAGTTCGACTTCGACGAGCCGTTGCCGGCGCACCTCACGACCAACGGGCATCAGTCGGCGCTCGCCAAGTGGATCGGCAAGACGCCGCGGGCGCTCGTGCGCTCCTATGCCCGCAAGGACGGCATCGACTTCACCGGCACCGCCGACCACGTCGCCGGCATGATGCAGGAGCTGATGGAAGAGGTCGGCGGCGACGGCTTCCTAATCTTCAACAGCTACTTCGACCGCCGCTACGTGGTCGAGGTGTGCGACGGGCTGGTGCCGGAATTGCAGCGCCGCGGCCTGACGCGCAAGGCTTACGCTCACAAGCATTTGCGCGACAACCTGCTGGAGTTCTGAGCCTTGGCGACAGACCGCTTCCACCTCGCCTGGTTCCTGTCGCAGGGCTACGGACCCAAGACCTGGCGCTCGCAATGGCCGGGCAGCGACAGCGACCTGCATCGCTGGATGATGCCGGACCTCTTCATCGACCTCGCCAAGGGGCTCGATCGCTGCTGCTTCGACTACATGATCATCGAGGACTCCTCGATGGTGCCCTACACCTACAGGGGCAGCCACGATACCTACCTGAAATACGCCGCCTCGACGCCCAAGCTCGATCCGGCCGTGCTGGTCTCCTATCTCGCGCCGGCGACCAGGACGCTCGGGCTGGTGCCGACGCTCTCGACCAGCGAGTATCCGCCCTACCTGATGGCCCGCCTGGTCAACACCCTCGACCACGTGACCGAGGGCCGGATCGGCTGGAACTGCGTCACCAGCAGCAACGACGGCGCGGCGGAGAACTACGGCAACGAGGCGCAGCGGCCGCACGACGAGCGCTACGACGTCGCCGACGAGTTCGCCGATGTGGTGACCCGGCTGTGGGAGGCGTGGGAGCCCGATGCCGTCGTGCTCGACCGCGACAGGAATCTGTTCGCCGACGGCGCCAAGGTCCATGCGATCCACCACGACGGCAAATACTTCAAGGTCCGCGGGCCCTTGAACGCACCGCGCTCGCCGCAGGGCCGCGTGCCGATCTGCCAGGCCGGCGGTTCGCCGCGCGGCCAGGCGTTCGCAGCCCGCTGGGCGGACACCATCATCACCAACGCGACCACCGTCGAGGCGATGAAGAAGTTCCGCGCGGAGGTGCGGCGGCTCGCCGCCGGGTTCGGTCGCGATCCCGACAGCATCAAGGTGCTGTATCTCGTCTATCCGCTGGTCGACATCACCGACGAGGCGGCGCGCGAGCGGCGGCGGCTGCTGGCGGAGCAGGACGGCCAGCACCTCGATCTCAACCTGTCGGGCCTGTCGCGGCTTACCAACATCGACTTCTCGAAGTTCGATCTCGACCAGCCGCTGCCCGCCGGCCTCACCACCAACGGCCACCAGTCCTCGCTGGCGAGCTGGATCGGCAAGACGCCACGCGAGCTCGCCATCGGCAGTCGCCGCCAGGGCTACGAGATGGTCGGCTCGGCCGACAGCGTCGCCAGCCGCATGCAGGAGATCATCCAGGAGACCGGCGGCGACGGCTTCCTGATCTTCAACACCTATTTCGACAGGCGCTACGTCATGGAGATCTGCGACGGCCTGGTCCCCGAGCTGCAGCGCCGCGACGTGGTGCGCAAGGCGTACGCCCACAAGCATCTGCGCGACAACCTTTTGGAGTTCTGACTCATGTTCCTTTCCCCGCCAGGGCAGGGCTATCGCATTTAGCTATTTCCGTCGTCCCGAGCGAAGCCGAGGGACCTCTTTTCGCGCGCTAGCCATAATCGTGAATTTCGCCGCCTAGGTCGCGCCGATCGGGATTAGCGAGATTTATTGGCGCGATCTTCTTTCCGCGAGTCCGGTTCTTCAGTTGTTTCGGCACCGCAAAAAGAGGTCCCTCGGATTCGCTCGGGACGATGGGGAATAACATATGCGATGGCCCTACCCGCCGGGGGGCAGAGGCTAGGTGAGGGGGCATCGAAGATCGTGCGCGATCCCCTCACCCAACCTCTCCCTAGCGGGGGAGAGGAGGAAGAGAGTAACGTGATGCGCATTTCCGGGAGGAAACGATGAGCTACGACCTCGTCATCAGGAACGGCACCGTGGTCGATGGTACCGGCGCCAAGCGCTACCAGGCCGACGTCGCCATCGCCGGCGGCAAGGTCGCCGAGATCGGCAAGGTCACTGAAGGCGGCAAGCGCACCATCGATGCGCACGGGCTGGTGGTGGCGCCGGGCTTCGTCGATCCGCACACCCACTACGACGCGCAGATCTGCTGGGACGGCGCCGTTACGCCCTCGTCGTGGCACGGCGTCACCAGCGTGGTGATGGGCAATTGCGGCGTCGGCATCGCGCCCTGCAAGCCCGCGGCTCGCGAGATCGCGATGAGGGATCTGGTCAACGTCGAAGGCATTCCGTTCGACGTGCTGAACAAGGGCATCACCTGGGACTGGGAGACCTTCCCGCAGTTCATGGACGCGGCCGCGGCGCGCAAGCCGTCGCTCAACCTGGCGTTCATCGCGCCGCTTACGCCGTTCCGGCACTATGTGATGGGCGAGGCGTCGATGGAGCGCGCGGCGACCGCGGAGGAGACCGCCAAGATCGCGGCCCTGATCGGCGAGGCGATGGATGCGGGCGCGCTGGGCTTCTCCTCGACCACGCTCAACCAGCACATCGGCTACGAGGCGAAACCCCTTGCCTGCCGCAACGCCAGCCGCGAGGAGCTGAAGGCCTACGCCGGCGAGCTCAAGAAGCGCAACAAGGGCGCGATCGAGATTGCGCTCACCCGCCAGGTCGGCGTGCTGGAACAGGACCAGTGCGACCTGCTCGACTTCCTGCTCGACGCCTCGGGCCGGCCGGTCACCTTCATCGCCCTGTTCGACCGCGACGACATTCCCGAGGCGGTGCGCAATACGTTGCGTATGTGCGCGCCGATGATCGCCAAGGGCGCGCGGCCGCAGACCTCGCCGCTGCCGCTCACGCGCGAAGTCGACATGAACAACCCCTTCTCCTTCGCTTCCTTCCCGTCATGGAAGCGGGTGTTCGCCGACACCAACAAGGAGGCGCAAAAGAAGGTCTATGCCGACAAGACCTTCCGCGACCAGTTCCGGCGCGACCTCGAGAACCCGACCGGCTTCAGCAACTGGGGCCGCATCGGCGTCCATGCCGTGAAGAATCCGGCGCTGAAGGCGATGGAGGGCCGTTCGATCGCCGATCTCGCGCAGCAGCAGGGCAAGGACGGCGTCGACACCTTCCTCGACCTGGTGCTGGCCGACAATCTCCAATGCGAGCTCACCATGGCGTCGTGGAACACCCGCGAGGACCGCATGCGCGAGCTCCTGAACAACAAGTCGATCCTGATGGCGCTGGGCGACGGCGGCGCGCATGTCGACATGCTGTGCGACGCGGGCTACCCGACCTACCTGCTGGGGACCTGGGTGCGCGAGAAGCAGGCGATCACGCTCGAAGAGGGCGTGCGGCGCCTGACCTCCGATCCGGCCGATCTGTTCGGGCTCTCCGACCGCGGCCGCCTCGCCAAGGGTGCGCCGGCGGACGTGGCGATCTTCGATCCCGACCGCATCGGCTCGAAGAACCACGGCGAGCGGCGCTACGACCTGCCGGGCGGCGCCAAGCGCATCGTCATGCCGTCGGCCGGCGTCGAGTATACCATCGTCAACGGCGCACCGACCTGGGAGCAGGGCAAGCTGACCGAGGCCAAGGCCGGCAAGGTCCTGCGAGGGTGAATTTTCTCTCCGGCGCGAGATAAATCTGGGGATAACTCATCCCACGTCCCGCCAATTCGACAATCGTCCCAACGGGTATGTGGCGCAGGATCTGGGACGAATCGCCTAAAATGCACGCGGGCCGGCGTTTTAGGCGTCCCAAGCGGTGGGATTCGGGACTAGCGTTTCAACGCGTCGGCCATCTTCTCGGCGATCATCATCGTCGTGAAATGCGTGTTGGCCCGCACCACGGTCGGCATCACCGAGGCGTCGATCACGCGCAGGCCGGTGACGCCGATCACGCGGCACTGCGGATCGACCACCGAGCGCGGGTCGTCCGCCGCGCCCATGCGGCAGGTGCCGCTGGCGTGCTGCGCGTCGGAGCACTCGGCGAACATCCAGTCGTCGAGTCCGCGGCCGGTGAGCTCGTCGGCGATCGAGCGGCCGGTCACGCCGTATTCGACGCGGGTCGCGATCGCCGCGATCTCCGGATGCAGGCCGATGGCGCGCAGGCGCTGCACGCCGTCGCGCATGCGCACCAGGTCGCTGTCGTCGGACAGCATCCGCTCGTCGACCTGCGGATCGATCGCCGGATCGCGCGTGGTGATGCGCACCGTGCCCTCGCTCAGCGCCTGGAAGGCCGACACCGCGATGCGCGCCCGCGCCGTGCCGCCGTCCTCGGGTGGGCGCAGGTTGCCCGCGATCACGATCATGTCGTTGATGCCGGAGCCCGCGAGGCCGGACGAATAGCGGATGCAGCAGTTGGTGTGGCGATGGGCGAGCGTGCTGGCGTGGAAGTCGGGACGCAGGTCGAGCAGGACGCTGAGGATCGGATGGTCGAGCAGGTGCTGCCCGACCGGCCGGTCGGCCATGACCTCGATGCCGAGCGGCTCCAGCCACGCCCGCGGGCCGATGCCCGAGCGCTGCAGCACCGCCGGCGAATGGATCGCGCCGGCGCACAGCAGCACCTCGCGCCGCGCCCGGACGCTCCGCGCCTCGCCGTTGCCCACGCGTACGACCACGCCGCTGGCCTGCGGCCGGTTGCCTTCGAACGACAGCGTGTCGACGACCGCATTGCCGACGATCGTCAGATTCGGCCGTCCGCGCGCCGGCTCGAGATAGCCGTCGTTGGTCGAGATGCGCAGCCCCTCGCGACTGTTGATCGCGTAGGGCGAGACGCCGGTGCCCGTGGGCGCGTTGTGGTCCTCGCACCAACCGTAGCCCAGGGCCAGGCCGGCCCTCATCACGGCGCGATCGACATGGCCCCACTTCTCGACCGGCGCGCGATAGACCGGGATCGGCCCGCTGTTGCCGTGATAGGGCTCGTCGCCGAACTCCCCGTCACTTTCGAGCTTGCGGAAGTACGGCAGCACGTCGTCCCAGCCCCAGCCCGTCGCACCCTCGCGCGCCCAGTCGGCGAAGTCGTCGGGAATGCCGCGGATCGCGATCTGGCCGTTGATGGTCGAGCTGCCGCCGATCGCCCGGCCGCGCCACAGCAGCTTCGGCGCCTGCCGCTCGGTGCGGCGCGCCAGCAGCCCGGGATAGCGGTAGTCGTCGTCGGCGATGGCCCGCAGCGGATTGGGGATGCGGATGTGCTCCGGCGTCTCCGCGGTGCGGAAGTCGCGGCCCGCCTCGAGCAACAGCACACGGATATCGGGGTCTTCGGTCAGCCGGGCCGCAAGAACCGCGCCTGCAGAGCCGCCGCCGACGATGACGAAGTCGTACTCGTTTTCCACGCCGCCATCCTATTATCGCCGGGCCATCGGGCAAGGAGGCTCGCATGCACAAGGTCTGGATCGAGGTGGCGCTGAACGGCGCCTGGAGCCGCAAGCTCCAGCCGCGTATCCCCGACACGGTCGAGGCGACGATCGCCGACGGCATCGCCTGCGCGCGCGCTGGTGCGGCGATCGTGCACACGCACGCCTACGAGAACGGCAGGCACACCTTCGACTGGCAGGTCTATGCCCGCATCATCGAGGGCATCCGGGCCGAGATCGACGTGCCGGTCTATCCGTCCTACCCGGCAAGCGAACCCGGCATGACGGCGGCCCAGCGCTTCGCCCATGTCGAGGCGCTGGTCGAGCGCGGGCTGCTGGAATTCGCCGTGGTCGATCCCGGCAGCGTCAACTTCACTACCGCCATCACCACGGCCGAGGCGAAGCCCGCCTTCACCTATCTCAATCCCGAGGCGCATGTGCGCCATGCGCTGGCCTTCGCGGCGAAGCATGGCCTGCCGCCGGCCTTCGCGATCTACGAGCCGGGCTTCACGCGCGCCGGCGCCGCGCTTGCGCGCGCCGTGGGCGGCAAGACGCCAATCTATCGCTTCATGTTCTCACAGAGTTTCGCCTTCGGCTTTCCGCCCCGGCCTTATGCGCTCGCCGCGCACGTGGCGCTGCTGCGGGAGCTCGATGCCTCGGCGCCGTGGATGATCGCCGGTCTGTCGGTCGACGTGCGGCCGCTGATCGCCGAGACGGTGACGCGCGGCGGCCATGTGCGGGTCGGGCTTGAGGATGCGCCGCTCGGCACGCAGACCGGCAATGTCGCATGGGTCGAGGAGGCGGTGCGGCTGGTGCGCGAGAATGGCGGCGAGCCGGCAACGGCGGCCGATGTGCGCGCGGCGCTGAAATAGGAGTTCGGAGGAGACGATGGCCAACATCCCGATCGGCGTCATCATCAACGGCGCGACCGGCCGGATGGGCACGACGCAGCACATGGCGCACCTGCTGGCGATCGCCAGGGAAGGCGGGCTGAAGCTCGGGAACGGCGACCGCCTGATCCCCGAGCTGACGCTGGTCGGCCGCAACGCCGACAGCATCAAGGCGCTGGCGGTGGCGCACGGCATCAAGCGCGCGACCACCGACCTCGACGAGGCGCTGGCCGGCCCGGAGAAGATCTTCATGGACTGCTCGGCCACCGGCGGCCGGCCCGAGCGGGTGCGCAAGGCGATCGCCGCGGGCAAGCACATCCATATCGAGAAGCCGACCGCACCGACGGTCGAGGAGGCGATGGAGCTGGCGCGGCTCGCCCACAAGGCCGGCCTCAAGCACGGCGTGATCCAGGACAAGCTCTACCTGCCGGGCTACGCCAAGCTGCTGTTCGTCAGGAACTCGGGCTTCTTCGGCCGCATCCTGTCGGTGCGGGTCGATGCCGGCTCGTGGATCTTCGACGGCACGACGCAGGAATGCCAGCGGCCGAGCTGGAATTACCGCAAGAAGGATGGCGGCGGCCTGGCGCTCGATATGATGGCGCACTGGCGCTACATGATCGATCGCCTGGTGTCGCCGATCACCGCCGTGTCGGCGCTGATGGACACCGCCATCCCCGAGCGCGTCGACGAGCAGGGCAAGCGCTACAAGGTCGATGCCGAGGACACCGTCTACGCGCTGCTCAGAACGAAGGACGGCGCGATCGGCCAGATCACCAACAGTTGGGCGACGCGGCCGCGGCGGGCCGACACCATGATGGTCCATATCGACGGCACCGACGGCTCGGCCTCGGCCGGCCGCTTCCAGTGCTTTACCCAGGCGGCGGTCAACACGCCGGAGGCCTTCATCAAGGCGGCGCGGCCGGGCGGCGTCGACCTGCAGGCGCACTGGGAAGAGGTGCCCGACACGATCGATCTGCTGCCGCCGTTCCGGCAGCTCTGGGAGAACTTCCTCCGGCACGTCGCGGAAGATGCGCCGCTCGTGCCGACCCTGGTCGAGGGCGCGAAGGCCGTGCAGCTCGCCGATCTTGCCTACAAGAGCGTCGCCGAGCGGCGCTGGGTCGACGTGCCGGAGCTCACGCTGTAGATGGCCGCGCTTCTCCTTCAGCCCCTGCCGGTCTTTGCGATCACGCTGGTCGGCCTGCTGATCGCCGCCTGGCTCGGGTCGTGGATCCGCAGCAGGGCGAGCCTGGACGAAAAGCAGCGGGACGACTTCTCGCTGATCCTCGCGTCGACCCTGACGCTGCTCGGGTTGCTGATCGGCTTCAGCTTCTCGATGGCGGCGAGCCGCTACGACCAGCGCAAGAACCTCGAGGAAGCCGAGGCCAATGCCATCGGCACCGAGTATCTGCGCGCCGACCTGCTGGCGGAGGCGGATCGGGACAAGGTCCGGGACCTGCTCAAGCGGTACCTCGATCTGCGCATCCGCTTCTACGAGGCAGACTCCGGCAGCGTCGCCGGCATAAATGGCGAGACGGCCCGCATCCAGAACGAGATGTGGTCGGCCGTGGCGGGGCCGGCCAAGCGCCAGCGCGACCCCGTCGCGACGCTCGTGGTCGCGGGCATGAACGACGTGATCAATGCGCAGGGCTACACCCAGGCAGCCTGGTGGAACCGCGTGCCGTTCTCGGCCATCGTGCTGATGGGCGGCATCGCCTTCATGTGCAACATGCTGATCGGCTACGGCTCACACGGCCGGGAGATGCAAAGCCGGCTGCTGGCGATCCTGCCGCTGTTCGTGGCGCTGGCTTTCATGCTGATCACCGACATCGACACGCCGCGCCGCGGTCTCATCATGGTCGTGCCCCAGAACCTCGTCGCCCTGCAGGAGTCGTTGAAATGATGGCCCGCAAGCCGCTGCGCCTCGGCGTCGCCTACGACTTCCGCAATCCGCCGGAGTCCGGCCTGACCCACCAGCAGCTCTATGCCGCGATCATGGAGCAGGTCGTGTGGCTCGACGGGCTCGGCCTCGACCTCGTCTGGTTCACCGAGCACCACTTCGTCGAGGACGGCTACCTGCCGTCGTGGATCCCGGTCGCGGCGGCGATGGCGGCGCGCACCAGGAAGGTGCGCTTCTCCTGCGACGTCTGCCTGCTGCCGTTCAACCATCCGGTCCGGCTCGCCGAGGACCTCGCCGTCCTGGACAACATCAGCGGCGGCCGGGTCGAGATCGGCGTCGGCATGGGCTATGCGCCGCACGAGTTCCGCGGCTTCGGCATGCCGGTGGCGCGCCGCGTGTCGCTGACCGACGAAGGCATCGAGGTGCTGAAGCGCGCCTTCACCGGCGAGACCTTCAGCTTCGCCGGCAAGCGCTACCAGTTCGAGCGGGTGAAGATCACGCCGGGCTACGTGCAGCCGGGCGGACCGCCGCTCTGGATCGCCTCGATGGCGGAAGCGGGTGCGCTGCGCGCCGCGAAGTTCGGCGCCAACCTGTTGCCGCAGGGCGAGCGCGAACGCTCGCTCGATCCGTGGCTCGCCAGGCTCGAGGAGGAGGGACGCCATCCGGCCGACCATCGCATCGGCATCATCAAGTCCTGCCTGGTGACCGACGACCGCGAGCGCGACTGGGCGGCGGTGCGCGTCGCCGAGCGGCGGCGCATGGAGGTCTACAACAAGTTCCGCGAGGAGGCGGGCGGGCACGGCGGCGTCGCCGGCATCAGCGAGGGCAAGCGCATCCCGCAGACCTGGGTGGTGGGAAACGTCGACCACTGCGTCGCCGAGCTGTCGGCCTTCATCGAGGAATACGGCTTCACGGATCTCGTGACCTGGGGCGTGCCGCCCGGCATGCGCCCCGACCAGACCAACGCCAGCCTCGAGCGCTTCGCCCGCGAAGTCGCGCCGAGATTGAGGGCGAAGTTCTCGTGATGGCAAACACCCCCGTCGTCCCGACCGGAGCGAAGCGGAGTGGAGGGACCTCTTTTGTCAGCCGCAGATACAAAAGAGGTCCCTCGGCAACGCTCGGGACGACGGGGTAGCGATGCGTAAGCTCGCCCAGTTCCTGCCGGATGGATTCACCCTCTCCATCCTGGCGATCGTGATCCTCGGCGCGTTCTTTCCCTGCCGCGGTGAGTTCGCCCGCTGGGTCGGCATCGCCAGCAAGATCGCGATCTCGCTGCTGTTCTTCCTGCAGGGCGCGCGGCTGTCGCGGGCTGCCGTGCTGGCCGGCATCCTGCACTGGCGGCTGCATCTGCAGATCTTCTCCTCGACCTTCATCGCCTTCCCGTTGCTCGGGCTGGCGCTCCAGCCGGTGTCGGGCACCGTGATCGCGCCACCGCTCTATGTCGGCTTGCTGTTCCTCTGCACGCTGCCGTCGACCGTCCAGGCCTCGGTGATCTTCACCTCCATCGCCGGCGGCAACGTCGCCGCGGCGCTGTGCAGTGCCTCGCTGTCGAGCATCGTCGGCATGGCGCTGACGCCGCTGCTGATCGGGCTGCTGCTGCATGCCCGGGGCGAGAGCTCGCTGAGCGGCGTGATGTCGATCGCCCTGCAGGTGCTGGTGCCATTCCTGGCGGGGCAGGTGCTGCAGCACCGGCTGGAACCCTGGATCAAGCGCAATGCCCGGACGGTGCGCCGGGTCGATCTCGGCTCGGTCCTGCTGATGGTCTATGGCGCGATCAGCGCCGCGACCCTGTCGGGCATGTGGCGACTGCTGCCGGTACAGAGCTTCCTCGCCCTGGTGCTGGTCGACGGCGTCCTGCTGGCGGTGGTGCTGACGGCCAACATCTTCATCGCCCGCTGCGCGGGCTTCGCGCGGCCGGACGAGATAGCCATCGCCTTCTGCGGCACGCAGAAGAGCCTGATCATGGGCATCCCGATGGCCAACGCACTGTTTGCCGGCAGCACGCTGGGCTTCGTCGTGCTGCCGATGATCGTCTATCACCAGATGCAGTTCATGACCTGCGCCAACATTGCCCGGCGCTATGCCCGGAGCGAACGGCGGCGGGTGCTCGAAGTCGGTAGGGGAGTCTGACCATGACCGGGAGAACCGTCATTCGCGGCGCCGACATCGTCACCATGGACGGAGCGCTGGGCGACCTGATCGGCGACATCCTGATCGAGGACGGCGCGATCCGCGCCGTCGGCCCGTCGCTCGACGCCGCAGGGGCAGAGAGCATCGACGCGACCGGCATGATCGCCCTGCCGGGCATCATCGATGCACACACCTGCCTGTGGCAGACCGTGCTGCGCGGCTACGTGCCCGACCTGTGGCCCGGCAAATACTATTCCGGCCTGTTGCCGCTGCGCCGCCACTACACGCCGGACGACAACTTCAACTCGGCCTATATCGGCGCGTTCGAGATGCTGTCCTACGGCACGACGACGGTCGTCGACTACTGCCACAACATCGGCAATCCCGACTACGCGCCACGCTCGCTGGAGGCGCTGAAGACAGCCGGCATCCGGCACCTCTTCACCTATTCCTTCATGACCTTCGAGCCGGACGATTTCCCGTCCGCCGCCCGCTTCGAAGACGCGCGGCGCATCCATGATCGCTATCACGACCCGGCCGGCATCACGACGATCGGCTTCGGCATCGATTCGATCGGCGGACTCGGGCGTGACCTCGAGCTGCAGCTCGAGTTCGCGCGCAAACTCGGGGCGCCGAGCTGCATCCACGTCAACGAGGCCGGCACGATCGACAGGCTCAATGCCATGGGCCTGCTCGGGCCCGACCTGCTGGCGATCCACGGCAACCTGATCGGCAATCCCGAGCTCGAGACGATGGCGAAGGCGCGCATGCCGCTCTGCTTCACGCCGACCGCCGACACGCAAGGGACGCCGGCCGACGTGGTGCGGCGCGCGTTCGACCGGGGCGTCGACGTGGTGTTCGGGTGCGACATCCCCTGCTCGATCGCGTCGGACACGCTGGGCCAGCTGCGGGTGATGTACAACGTGCAGGGCTTTCTCGACGGCGCCATCGAGCGGAGCTTCTCGACGGTCCTGGGACGCCGGCCGGCGGTGCGCCCGGGCGTGCCGCTGCTGACGCCGCGCAAGCTGATCGAGACGGCAACCGTCACCGCCGCCCGCGTGCTGGGGCTCGACTCGGTCGTGGGCTCGCTGACGCCCGGCAAACGGGCCGATATCGTCCTGGTGCGCAAGGGGCCGTTCGGCGATTCGGTCGTCGACGATGCCTGCGCCCACGTCCTGCTGCAGACCAGCCCGCGCGACATCGACACGGTGATGGTCGACGGCAAGCTCCGGATGCAGGGCGGCAAGCTGCTCGACTTTGATGCGGCAGCCGCCGCGAAGATGGTGCGCGAATCGCGCGCCCGGATCCTTCAGTAGCGCGCGATCACATGCTCGGCGAATTCCTCGAGGTTGCTGCGCGCCTCGGCCATGGCGGGCAGCAGGGTGACCTCGTCGAGGCCCATCGCCTCGCGCTCTCGCAGCATGGCGATGATCTCCTCGGGTGTGCCGACCAGCCCGCCGGTGGCGCGGATCAGGTCCTCGGTGATGAAGCGGCGCTCCTCGGGCGGCAGGAATGCGCAATGGCCGAAATGGACCTGCTGGTAGCGCCTGGAAAGCGGCGTCTCCATCTTCTCGGTGAAGGCGAGGTACTCGTCCCACAGGTTGCGGCAGCGCTGGGCGACCGTGCTGGTGTCGCCGTCCTCCTGGTAGAGCTCCCACCAGTAGTGCAACGTCGCTGCCGCCATCGGGCCGATCGCGTCGACCACTCTATCGGCGGTCGGCTTCTCGCCCGGCTTCAGGACACAGGCGTAGGTGAGGGCGGCGGTATGGAAGCTGTCGGGAAAGCTGCGGCCGATCGCGGACGCACCCTGCTGCATCGTCTCCAGGCTCTTCTGCAGGCGGGCGCGCGTCTGGTTGTGCGAGCAGACGCGGCCATCGCCGTAGGCGCCGGCCGCCTTGAGCGCCAATGGGCCGTCGGCGGCGACGTAGATCGGCACCGGATGCTCGACGTCGATGAAGCCGCGGTCGGCGTGGAGGAAACGGATCTGCCGGCGCTCGCCATCGAGGTCGTAGTCGACTTCCTCGCCGTGCAGCAGCGCGCGCAGCACGCGCAGATATTCGCGGAAGGCGCCGGCCTTCATCGGATCCTGGCCCATCACGCGCATCGCGGTGTGGCCGGTGCCGATGCCGAGGAACACGCGACCCGGCGCGAGCTGGTTGATCGAGGCAATCGAATGGGCGGTCACCGGCGCGAGCCGCGTCGGCGCGACGGCGACGCCGGTGCCCAGCCGGATGCGGGAGGTGTTCTGGGCGGCGAGCGCCAGGACGGCATAGGCATCCGAGTAGAGCATCTGCGAATCGGCGGCCCAGGCGCAGTCGTAGCCCAGGGTTTCGAGATCGACGAACAGCTGCCAGTCGGAGACGCTCGGGACGACGGTGACGCCGAACTTCATCTAGGCCATCCGCGCGCGCATGAACTCGCCGATCTCCCGGCACCCATCCATGCCTTCCGACAGAATCGGCGCGAACAGCGGGAAGACATGCAGCATGTTGGGCCAGACCGAGAGCTTTACCTCGCCGCCGGCGCCATGCAGCCGTTCGGCGATGCGCGTCGCGTCGTCGAGCAGGGTTTCGGCCGTGCCGACCTGGACCAGCACCGGAGGCAGGCCCTCGAGATCGGCATGCAGGGGCGCGGCGAGCGGCGTGCGCGCGTCCTTGCCGGCGAGGTACATGTCGGCCATCCAGGTGAGGCCCGCCTTCTGCACCATCGGATCCTGCGCCGAGCGCGTGGTCATGCTGGTGCCCACGCCCTCGAGATCGACCCACGGCGAGATGGCGACGGCGCAAGCCGGCAGGCCGAGCTTCCGGTCGCGCAGGTTTACCAGAGTCGCGATGGTGAGGCCGCCGCCCGCCGAGTCGCCAGCGATCGCGAGCTTGTCGCCCGGGAAGCCCTGCTTCAGCAGCCAGCGCCACGCCGCGGTCGCATCGTCGACCGCCGCCGGGAAGGGATGTTCCGGCGCCAGCCGATAGTCGAGCAACAGCACGCGCGCACGCGATGCCGCGGAGACATCGAAAGCGAGCCGCCGGTGGGTATCGAGCGAGCCGATCGCGTAGCCGCCGCCATGCAGGTACAGCACGGCGCGGCTGCCATCGACGTCAGGCGCCGAGACCCATTCGGCCGGCACCCCGTCGACATCGACCTTCTCGCACTTGGCATCCGGCGCGCCGCCGAGGAAAGCGCCCATCTTCTCGAAGCGCGCGCGGGACTCGATGACGTCCTGGGTCGCGGGCGCGGGCCGCGAGCGCAGCAGGGTGATCAGGCTGTCGAGCTGCGAAACGGTCATTGTTTCCTCCGACCGTCAGTCAGCCATGAACGCTGCGGTCAGGCAACCGCCGCAGCTTGCACCGGGGCTAGGCGGGCTTCGCCGCGGCCGCCTTCCTGGCCCTGCGTGCCCTGACGCGCTCCTCGAAGCGCTGCAGCACCGTGAAGAAGGACGGCACGAACAGCACGGCGAGGCAGGTCGAGGCGATCATGCCGCTGAACACGCAGAGGCCGAGCGAGACGCGCGCCGCGGCGCCGGCACCGGTCGCGGTGACCAGCGGCACGACGCCGAGGATGAAGGCGAACGAGGTCATCAGGATCGGCCGCAGCCGGGCGATCGCTGCTTCGACCGCGGCCTCCTCGATCGTCTTGCCGTCGCGCATGCGGACTTCGCGCGCCACCTCGACGATCAGGATGGCGTTCTTGGCGCTGAGCGCGATCAGCAGCATCAGGCCGATCTGCGTGTAGAGGTTGTTCGGCAGCCCGACCAGCTCGAGCGTCAGCGCCGGGCCGCCCAGCGCCAGCGGCACGGCGAGGATGACACCGAGCGGCGCGATCCAGCTTTCATACTGTCCGGCGAGGCAGAGATAGACCAGCACGATCGCCAGGATGAAGACGTAGAGGAGCTGATTGCCGACGATCGTCTCCTGGTAAGACATCGTCGTCCATTCGTAGGTCGTGCCGGGCGGCAGCGCACGGCTGGCCACCTGGTCCATCAGATCGAGCGCCTGGCCGCTCGAGAAGCCGGGCGCCGGCGCGCCCACCACCGCGGCCGAGGGGTAGAGATTGTAGAGGCTGATCAGCGCCGCTCCCCGGGCGGGCTCGAGCGTCGCCAGCGCGCCGATCGGCACCATCTTGTTGTCGCTGCTGCGCACGTTCAGCAGCAACAGGTCCTCCGGCCGGGCGCGGTACTGCGAGTCGGCCTGGACGTAGACCTGCAGGCTCTGGCCAAACTTGTTGAAGCGGTTGACATAGGTCGAGCCGACGAACGCCGAGAGGGTGGAGAAGACGTCGCCGACCGCGACGTTCAGGCTCTCCGCCTTGGCGCGATCGACCTCGAGCTCGATGTGTGGCGCACCGGCGCGGAAGGTCGTCACCGGATTGGCGATCGAGGTCTGGGTGCGCGCCTGCTCGATCAGCTCGTCGGCGGTGCCCTGCAGCTTGGCGAGGTCGAAGCTGCCGTCGCGCTGCTCGATCTGCATCTGGAAGCCCGAGGCATTGCCGATGCCCTGGATCGGCGGCGGCCCGAGCACGATGACGCGGCCGTCCTGCAGCCCGGAGGTCGACCGCATCAGGGCCTGGGCGATCGAGCGGATGTCCTGGCCGTTCTTGCCGTCGCGCACGCTCCAGTCATCGAGGGTGACGAAGGCGACGCCGGCATTGGCGAGCTGGGACATGTTGTCGAGCAGCGACAGGCCGGTGATCGCCACGACCTGCTTCACGCCGGGGGTCCGGCCGGCGATCGCCGCCGCCTCGCCGAGCGTCTTGCCGGTGCGACCGAGCGAAGCGCCGTCGGGCAACTGCACCGCCATCATCAGGTAGCCCTGGTCCTCGTTGGGGATGAAGGCGCCCGGCAGGCGGGCAATGCCCCAGCCGCCGATCCCGGCGACGGCCAGCGCCAGCAGGACCATCAGGCCGCTGCGTGCGACCATGTGTCGGATCAGCCAGGCATAGCCGCGCTCGAAGCGGTCGTAGCCGCCATTGAAGCCGCGGAAGAAGAAGTTGCGCTGCTCCGGCGGCACCGCAGGGCGCAGCCAGGTGGCGCACTGCGTCGGCTTCAGCGTCGCGGCATTGACCGCGCTGATGAAGGCCGTCGCCGCGATGACGAGGGCGAACTGGGCGAACATCTTGCCGGTCAGGCCGGGCACGAAGGCGGCCGGGATGAACACCGACATCAGCACCAGGGTGATGCCGATCACCGGCCCGAACAGCTCGTCCATCGCCTTCACGGCGGCATCGTGCGCCGACAGGCCGCGCTCGATATGGCGCGCCACGCCCTCGACGATCACGATCGCGTCGTCGACCACGATGCCGATCGCCAGCACGATGCCGAACAGGGTCGACAGGTTGATGGTGAAGCCCAAGGCCGCCATTGCGGCGAAGGCGCCGATGATGGTCACCGGGATCGTCGTGGCCGGCACCAGCGTCGCGCGCCAGTCCTGCAGGAACACCACGATCACCACCAGCACCAGGATTCCGGCCTCGAACAGCGTCATGAACACCTCGTTGATCGAGGTCTTCACGAAGGCGGTGGTGTCGAACGGGGTGCTGTATTCCAGGCCGGGTGGGAAGGCCTTCTTGAGCTCCTGCATCTTCTTCTCGACGGCGGTCGCCACGCCGAGCGCATTGGCCTCGGGCGTCTGGTAGATCGCAAGCCCCGCGGCCGGCCGGCCGTCGACCTTGAAGTCCACGGCGTAGGTCTGGGCGCCGAGCTCGATGCGGCCGACGTCCTTCAGGCGCACGATGCGGCCGCCGTTGCCCGGCATGCTCTTGACGATGATGTTGGCGAATTGCTGCGGGTCGTCGAGCTGCCCCTGGATGTCGACCGTGTACTGGAAGCTCTGGTCCTTGCCGGCGGGCGGCGTGCCAACCTGGCCCGCTGTCACGGACTGGCTCTGCGACTGGATGACGTTGATCACGTCCTGGGTCGTCAGGCCGTAGCTGTAGAGCTTCTGCGGATCCATCCAGATGCGCATCGAGTACTTGCCGACGCCCAGCACGTTGACATTGCCGACGCCCGGGACGCGGGAAAGCTCGTTGACCAGGTTGATGGTGGCGTAGTTGCTGAGGAACAGGCTGTCGTACTGCCCGTCCTTGGCGAGCAGCGACACGATCTCGAGGATCGAGGTCGACTTCTTCTGCACCGTCAGGCCCTGCGCCTGCACGGCCTGCGGCAGCGAGGCGAGCGCCGCGCTCACCCGGTTCTGCACCAGCACCTGCGCGAAATCGAGGTCGGTGCCGATCTGGAAGGTGACGGTCAGCGTGTAACTGCCGGTGTCGGTGCTGGTCGACTGCATGTAGATCATGCCCTCGACGCCGTTGACCTGCAGCTCGACCGGGAGCGCCACCTGGTTCACGACCGTCGCCGCCGACGCGCCAGGGTAGGTGGTGGTCACCGACACGGTCGGCGGCACGATGTTGGGATACTGCGCGATCGGCAGGCTGAAGGCGGCGACGCCGCCGATCAGCACGATGACGATCGCCAGCACGTTGGCCAATACCGGCCGGTCGATGAAGAACTTGGAGATCATTGGCCGGCCGCCTACTTGGCCGCCGCCGGGGCCTGGATGGTGGTGTCCTTGGGCACGACCTTGCGTCCCGGAATGGCGCGGCCGTTGGTGCTCACCACGACCCGATCGTCCGCCTTCAACCCACTGTCGATCACCCGCAGCCCGCCGGACATCAGCATGCCCGGGGTGATGCGGCGCTGCTCGACGACGTCGTCCTTGCCGACGACCAGGACGTACTTGCCCGCCTGGTCCTCGGCGAGGATGCGGTCGGGCACGATCAGCGCGGCCTTGTCGGTGACGTCTGTCGGCACGCGCACGCGCACGAAGAAGCCGGGCAGCAGGGCGCGGTCGGGATTGTCGAAGATCGCGCGGACCAGGATCGTGCCGGTCGTCGTATCGACCGACGGCGAGGCGTAGTCGAGATGGCCCTTGTGCGGGTAGCCCTCCTCGGTCATCAGCCCGATCTCGATCGGCACGCGCTTCATGTCGTCGGGACTGACGCCCGCGGCGCGCAGCTTGCCGCGGATATCCAGAAGCTGCTGCTCGCTCATGTTGAAGGTGACGTAGATCGGATCGAGCTGGATGATGGTCGCGAGCCTGGTCGGGTTCGACGAGCCGACCAGCTCGCCGACCGACACCAGGTGGTTGGTGACGATTCCGTCGAACGGCGCCGCTACCTTGGTATAGCCGAGGTTGGTCTGGGCGATGACGAGGTTCGCAGAGTTGTTATCGACGTTGGCCTGCGCCGAATCGCGCTTGGCCTTGGCCTGGTCGTAGCTGTTCTGCGCCGACACGTTCTGCTTCAGCAGGGTCTCCTGGCGAACGAACTCGGCCTGGGCCTGAAGCAGCAGGGCCTTGGTCGATTCGAGCTCGGCCTCGGCCTGCTTGACCTTGGCGTCATAGGTGATGGGCTCGATCTGGAACAACGGAGTCCCCTTCTTCACGAAGGCGCCGTCCTTGTAATCGATGCTCTCGAGGAAGCCCTCGACCCGGGCGACCAGATCGACGGTGGCGATGGCGGCGGTGTTGCCGGTCAGCTCGGTGAAGGGCCGGAAGGTCTGCTGGAGCGGCCTGGCGACGCTCACCTCCGACGGCGGCGGCGCCACGAACTTGTTCTCGGGCTTGCAGCCGGCGAGCGCCACGACGAGCAACGACAAGGCAAGCAAACCGGCATCGCGGCGAATCGGCATCACGCATCCCCCCGGACTGCTCCAGCGATACCGTATCCTGCCGCGAAAGACTACTCGCCGGAATAGCCGTAGGTGGTGGCGGCCACCTCGGGCGTGATCACGCCCTCGGCGAGATCGCGCGCCACCGCCGCGGGCGCGCGCTCGTCCGGCGGGCCGTAGCCGCCCGCGCCCGGCGTCACCAGGGCGAACCATTGCCCTGGCTTCAACACCGCCTGGTCGCCGTCGAACACGACGCCGGGCCCGCCTTCGACGCTGCCATGCGCGCCCGGCCCGCCGCCGAACAGGCCCCAGCTCCGCGAGAGCTGGCGTGTGAGATCGACCCGCACGCGGCAGTCGTGCGTCGCCTGATAGACGCGCCGCAATCCCATGCCGCCGCGATGGCGGCCGACGCCACCGGAGTTCGCGACCAGCTCGTAGCGCATCAGCACCAGCGGATACTCGATCTCCAGCGCCTCGACCGGCAGGTTCGAGGTATTGGTGGTGTGGACATGCACGCCGTCGAGCCCGTCCTTGAGAGCGCGCGCGCCACTGCCGCCACCGATCGTCTCGAGATAGACCCAGGTCGAGCCGGCGTTGGGATCGGAGGGCGGCCGCTTGCCGATGAAATAGGCGACGGTGCAGGCCGAGTTGGAGCAGGCCATCACGCGATCCGGCACCACCTGCGCCAGCGCGCCCAGGATCATGTCGGCGACGCGCTGACAAGTCTGCAGTCGGCCGTTGACCGCGGCAGGTGCAGTGCAATTGAGGATGCTGCCGAGCGGCGCGCTGATCGAGAGCGGCCGCGCCAGACCGGCATTGGGCAGGATGCTCGGGTCCATCACCGACTTGACCACGTAGTAGGCGGTGGCGAGCAGCGCGGTGTAGGTCATGTTGATACCGGCGCGCCGCTGCTCGGGCCCTTCGAAGGAAAGTGCCAGCCTGTCGCCCTCGACCGTCACCTCGACGGCGAGCGGCAGCGGCTCCGGGACTTCCTCGTTGTCGAACACGTCCTCGAACCGCCAGGTGCCGTCGGGGATCGCGGCGATCGCCGCCCGCATCTTGCGCTCGGCATAGTCCATCAGCGCCGCGCCGGCCGACAGGATCGTCGCCGTGCCGTGCCTGGCGCACAGCGCCTGGAAGCGCTGCACGCCGACACGGTTGGCCGCCATCTGCGCGCGCAAGTCCGACAGCCGTTCTTTGGGCACCTGGCAATTGAGCAGGATCAGGTCCTGCACATCCTTCTGCAGCTCGCCGCCGCGATAGAGCCGCACCGGCGGGATGCGCAGGCCTTCCTGGTAGATATGGGCGTGGCCGCGATCGACGAAGTCGGCGTGGTGGGCGAGGTTGACGGTCCAGGCGACGAGCTGGTTGTCGATGAAGATCGGCTCGGCGATGACGATGTCGGGCAGGTGGGTGCCGCCACCCTCGTAGGCGTCGTTGCCGATGAAGGCGTCGCCCGGCCTTATGTCCTGGGTCGGATAGCGCCGCATGATGTGCGGCACCAGGTCGAGGAAGCTGCCGAGATGGATCGGGATGTGCTCGGCCTGGCACAGCGTCTCGCCGCGGGCGTTGAACAAAGCCGTCGAGCAGTCGCGCCGCTCCTTGATGTTGGTCGAGTGCGAGGCGCGGATCAGCGTCTCGCCGGTCTCCTCGACGATCGACGCCATGGCGGCGCCGATCACCTCGACAGTGATGGGATCGACGCTCACCGGATTCCTCCCTGCGCGCAGCGCGGGGAGGTGCCGCCGCAGGCGGCGGAGGGGTCAGAAGCCGCAGTCTCGAGGAGGCTCATGACCCCTCCGGCCGCTGCGCGGCCACCTCCCCGGCTTCGCCAGGGAGGAAGTGATGCGGTGCTCATGCCGCCTCCAGGATCAGGTTGAGCCAGCGATCGACCCGCGCCGCCATGCCGGGCGGCACCAGGGTGGTGGCATCCATCTGCTCGACGATCGCAGGGCCCGGGAAGCGATTGCCCGGGCGCAGTCGCTCGCGGGCATAGATCGGCGTCGACACGAAGCCCCTGGTTTCCGCCAGCCAGACGTCGCGATGCTGCGCGACGGCGCCGGATGCATCGGCCCCCGCCTCGGGATGAGCCTCGAGCTCCGCCTTTCGCACCACGCCGTTCGCTTCCAGCCGCAAGGTGACGATCTCGACCGGGTCTTCGTCGGCCGCGAAACCGTAGCGCTGGCGGTGGGCTTCGGCAAAGAGCGCCGCGAGCGCGGCCATGGTCGCGCCACCCGTTGCGCCATCGGGCACCGCGATGCCGAGCTCGTAGTTCTGGCCGCGGTAACGCATGTCGACGGTGCGGGCCAGCCGACGGTCGACGGCTGCGATGCCTTCCTGCTCGAACCACCGCTCGGCCTGGGAGGCAAGGGCTGCAAATCCTTCGGCAAGGTCTGCGGCGGCTCCGTCGTTCGCCGGCAGGAGGCGCGTCACGGCGAAGTCGGCGCGCAGGTCCGTGAGCAGCAGGCCCATGGCACACAGGATGCCTGGATTGGCGGGCACCAGCACGCGGCGCATGTCGAGCTCGCGGGCCAGTCGCGCGGCGTGCAGCGGCCCGGCACCGCCGAACGCCATCAGCGTGTAGTTGCGCGGATCGTGGCCGCGCTGCACCGAGATCACGCGGATCGCCCGCGCCATGTTCGCGGTGACGACCGAAAGGACGCCTTGCGCCGTCTCCATCAGCCCGAGCTTCAGGCGATCGGCGAGCCCTTGCACCGCTTCGACCGCGAGGGTGCGACGGATCTTCATGCGGCCGCCCAGCAGGTGTTCGGGATTCAGGATCTGCAGCACCACATTGGCATCGGTGACGGCAGGCTCGCGATTGCCCCTGTCGTAGCAGACCGGTCCGGGATCGGCGCCGCACGAGCACGGGCCGACCTTCAGCAGGCCGCCGGCGTCGATATGGGCGATCGAACCACCGCCCGCGCCGACGGTGTGGATGTCGAGCATCGGTGCCTTGATCGGATAGCCGTGCACCGTCGCCTCGGAGGCGAGCTTGCATTGGCCGTCCTGTAGCAAGGCCACGTCGGTCGAGGTACCGCCCATGTCGAAGGTGATGAGGTCCGTCATCCCGGCCGCGCGGCCGATCGCCTGCGCGCCGACCACACCGGTCGAGGGCCCCGACAGCACGGTGCGCACCGGCATCGCCGCTGCGGTGGCGAAGCCGATGACGCCGCCATTCGATTGCGTGAGGTGCGGCGCGGTCTGTAGGCCGAGCGCCTCGAGGCGGGGGCTCAGCCGCTCGATGTAGCGCGCCATCACCGGACCGAGATAGGCGTTGAGCACCACGGTCGACAGCCGCTCGAACTCGCGGAACTCGGGGGCGATCTCGTGCCCTGCGGACAGGAAGGCGTCCGGCAGCTCCTCGCGCAGGATGGCGAGGGCGCGCTTCTCGTGCTCGGGCCGCACGAAGCCGTAGAGAAAGGACACCGCGACGGCCTCCACGCCGGCTGCCCTGAGCCGGCGCGCGGCTGCGCGCACGGCCTTCTCGTCGAGTGCCGTCGCGACCTGGCCCGTGTGCAGCACGCGCTCGGCCACTTCGAGCCGCAGGTCGCGCGGCACCAGGGTGGGCGGCTTGTCGACCTGGATGTCGTAGAGGTCGGGCCGCTTCTGCCGGCCGATCTCGAGGAGGTCGCGAAAGCCCTCGGTGGTGATCAGCCCCGTCTTGACCCCGCGATGCTGGATCAGCGCGTTGGTCGCGACCGTCGTGCCGTGACCGAAGTACGCAACGTGCGATGCCGGCTTGTCTCCTGCGTCGGGCGCGACCCGGCGCAGGCCTTCTTCGACGCCCTCGGCAATGCCGCGCGAAGGGTCGTCCGGTGTGGACGGCACCTTCCAGACTTCGACGCGGCCGTGCTCCTCATCGAACAGGCAGACGTCGGTGAACGTCCCGCCGGAATCGACCCCGACACGCCAGCGTTGCGTCACGCCGCCCGGACGAGACTGAGCGGCGCGCCCTTGCCGCGAACCTCGGCTTCCTCGTAGTCGGCTGCGGCGATCGCCCGGTCGAGCGCGGCCCGCAGCGCCTTGGCCGAGTCGAGCGTCAGCTCGACCGCGGCGCGCGCGCCGGGATCGAGCGCGGTGTTGAAGAAGTCGAGCGTGATGACGTCGCCCAGCGGCGCATGGCGGGCATGGTCATAGGCGACCACCGACTGGGTGAGCGGGAACCATTCGTCGCCGCGCTTGGCCATGCCTTCGGCGGCGGCGATCTCGATGATGGAGGTGCACATGCGTCTCTCCTACTTCGCCAGGTGCTTGCCGAAGAAGCCGAACACCTTGCTCCAGCCATCCATCGCCTGCTCGGGCCGGTAGAGCGGGCGGTGCCAGTAGAAGAAGCCGTGGCCGGCGCCGTCGTAGCGGTGGAACTCGTAGTTCTTGCCCAGCTTCTTGAGCTCGGCCTCGTGCTGGTTCACCTGCTCGGGGCTGGGTGCGCGGTCGTCGTTGCCGAACAGGCCGAGCAGCGGGCATTGCAGGTCCTTGGTCATGTCGATCGGCGCGACCGGCGTCTTGGCGTTGAGCTCCTCCTTGCCCATCACCACGCGGCCGCCCCACAGCTCGACGCAGGCATCGACGTCCTTCTTCTGGCAGGCATAGATGAAGGCGTGCCGGCCGCCCGAGCAGGAGCCGAACAGGCCGACCTTGCCGTTGTTGTTGGGATGCGCCCGCATCCACGCCACCGCGGCCGCCGTGTCGCCGACCATCTGTGAATCGGCGATGCCGCCGTCGGCGCGCACCTTGGCCGCGACGTCGTCGGGATTGGCGTCGCTGCCGCCGCCCTGCTCACGCTGGTAGAGGTTGGCGCAGATCGCGAGATAGCCGTGATGGGCGAAGCGGCGGGTCGTCTCGATGTAGAGCTCGCTCCAGCCCGGCAGATGATGGATCAGCACGACGCCCGGGAACTTGCCCGAGCCCTCGGGCTTGGCCACGTAGGCCGTGATCGGCGTGCCCTTGTCGCCTGTGAGGGTCACGTTCTCGCAGGTCATGCCTCGGTAGAATGACATCGATGTTCCTCCGTGCGCGTGGCCGTCGTGGCCGGGATCGTCGCGGCCGGTATTCGACGGCCTCACGGAGGGTGAGTCAATCGGCGCGGCGGCCCCGCGAAAGCATGTCCTCGAGCAGGGCCTGTGAACGCGTCCGGTCGAAGAAGCGCGTGTGCAGCATCTGTTTGTTGCGTGACGCCGAGGTCAGGTAGAAGCGCTCGTAGAGGAAGCCGCGCCCGCCGAGGGCCGAGCCGACGAAATCCCAGGCGAGGCGAAACACCTGGGCCCGCTCGTCGGCGGTGGCGCCGTCGGCGCCATGCAGCATCTCGTCGAGCAAAGGCCGCAGCCTGGGGTCGGCGAGCTCGCTGCGGGTGGGCGTGGTCAGCAGGTTATGGCTGCCGATCAGGGTGATGATCTCGGCCACCCGTGGCATCCACATCGGCAGGATCGAGCGCATCGGCTCGAGCGCGGCGCCGTTGGGGAACCACACGCCGTCGCCGCGCTCCCACGCCTGCTCGAGCGACAGCTCGACCGCATTGGCGGTCAGGCGGACGTAGGCCGCCAGCTCGCCCAGCATCTCGGTCGTCGCCGGAGAATAGTCGCCGATCAATTCGGCCATGCGCGTCGCCAGGCCATAGGCGAACTCGAGCTTGGTCAGCGCACGGATGGTCGACTGCGTCGTCATGCTGATGGCGTAGCTGGTCTCGCGCATCGAATTGTAGATCGGCACGTCGCCGTCGATGAATACGCGATCCCACGGCACCAGCACGTCGTCGAAGATGCAGAACGCGTCCTGCTCGTCGAAGCGCGACGACAGGGGTTTGTCGAACGGATCGGCTCCGGGTGCCGCCGCCGAGTCGCGGCAGATGAACTTGAGCCCCGGCGTGTCGAGCGGGATGGCGAAGGCCAGCGCGAACTCCTTCGCATCGGCCGGCAGGGGCTGGCCGGGATAGACGGTCTGCTCGTCGGCGTACGGCGCCAGTGTCGCCAGCACCTTGGCGCCGCGCACGATGATGCCATCGGCCGTCTCGCCGATCTTGCGCACCATCGCCGTGGTGCCGGTGACCTTGCTGTCGGTGCGCTTGTCGATGGTCGGCTGGATGATGGTATGCGTCAGCGAGATGTCGCCGTGGGCGAGGTACTGGTGGTAGGCCACGATGTTGCGGGCACCGCGCTCGTTGCGGCCGTCGGCACCGGCCCACACCTTGGGCGCCGAAGCGAAGGCCGCGAACTTCATGTTCATGTAGTCGGGCGTGCGGCCCATGATGCCCATCGAGCCTTCCGACAGCCGGACGAGCCCGGCATGGCGGCGGCGCAGGTCGTCCTTGGAACGCGGGATCATGTGGCTGACGGTGGTCAGCTCGCCGGACGGCGGCGCCGCGAACAGGCACTCGCCGGCGTATTCGTGCTGTCGGTCGTAGATCGCGGCCACGCTTTGCGCCCCGCCTCTCAGCTTGGGATGCGCGGTGACGTCGGCGACCTTCTCGCCGTCGACCCAGATCTCCCGCCGGGTCTTGCGCAGACCCTCGAGGAACTGTGAGCCTGTCCGCGCGCCCATCTAGAAAGTCTTGTTCGCCTGCGGCCGGTGCTTGTTCCTGAGCACGAACTTCGACCGCTCCGCCTTGCGCGGCGCGCGCACCCAGACCTCGCGGTCGGGATGCAGGCCGCCGCCGCGCGTCGCCGGCACGGCGGTCGTGCGCGCGCGGTGGAGCAGGCGGGTATCGGCCACGCCGCAGTTGGGATGGATGCCGCCGTTATTGGCGACGATCTTCTCCCACGCCGCCTTGCGCCTCGCCAAGGTCGCCGCATCGGCGAGCGGCGTGCAGGAGAGCTCGTTCTTGTCGAGGTCGACCACGATCTCGTCGCCGTCCTCGATGAAGGCGATCGGGCCACCCAGCGCCGCCTCGGGGCCGACATGGCCGATCACCAGGCCGACCGAGCCGCCGGAGAAGCGTGCGTCGGTCATCAGCGCGACGATGATGTTGCGCTCGCGGCACAGCGTGGTGATGCGCGAGGTCGGATCGAGCATCTCGGGCATGCCGGGCGCCCCGCTCGGGCCCTCGTAGCGCACGATCACCATGTCGTGGTTCTGGAACCGCTCGGGCGTCTTGTCGAGCGCGTCGAGCAGCGCCTGCTCGCCCTCGAACACGCGCGCCTTGCCACGGAACATGTTGTTCTCCAGGCCGCCCTCGACGCCGGCGAGCTTGAGGATCGCCGAGAAGTCCGGCGACAGGTTGCCGCCCAGCACGCGCAGGCCACCGGTCGGCTTGTAGGGCTTCTCGACCGTGTAGACGACCTTGCCGTCGGCCTTCTTCGTGCCGAGACGCTCGACCTGCTTGCTGAGCGTCTCGCCGGTGCAGGTCAGCACGTCGCCGTTCAGCAGGCCGGCCTCGAGCAGCTCGCGCACGATCACCTGCACGCCGCCCACCTGGTCGATGTCGACCATCGAGTACTTGCCGTAGGGCCGTGCGTCGGTCAGCACCGGCACGACATGCTGCGAGAGGTAATTGAATTCCTCCGGCGTGATGACGTCCTTCCAGAAGTCGGCGAAGCCCGCGGCGCGGGCGATCTCGGGCGCGTGCAGGGTGACGTTGGTCGAGCCGCCGATCGCCATCGCCACGATCACCGCGTTGCGGATCGAATCGCGCACGACGATGTCGCGCGGCTTGAGGTCCTTGGCGATCAGGTTCGACAGCAGGTCGACCAGCTCCGCGGCGAACTCGTTGGTGCGGCGCGGATCGTCGGACGGCGGCGCCACCATGTGCAATGGCTCCATGCCGACCACGCCGATGAAGGTCTGCATGGTGTTGTAGGTGAACATGCCGCCGCAACTGCCGATGCCGGGGCAGGCATGAAGGGCGATGTGCGCGCGAAAGGCGGCATCGGGGTTGCCGGCGACCTGGTAGGCGCTGACGATGTCGAGCGCCTCGCCGGTTTTGGGATCGTGGCCAGGATGGATCGGGCCGTCCGACATGATGATCGAGGGCCGGTTGTGCTCGAGCAGGGCCGACAGCGCGCCGACCGGCGGCTTGTCGCAGGCCACGACCGCGATCGTGCCGGCAAGGCCGGTGGCGCTGAGATGCTCGCACAGCGAATCGTTGGTCACCTCGCGGCCGATCAGCGAGTAGCGCATCTCGCGCGTGCCGTTGCGGATGCCGTCGGAGATCGCGACCGTGTACTCCGGCTGCACCAGGCGCAGCTTCAGCTGGCCCTGGCCGGTGCCGATCCGGCCCTTGAGCTTGTCGTGGATCGCTTCGACCTTGGCCATGACGCCCAGGTAGCACTGGCTGTCGCCCTTGGTGCCGACGACGCCGACCGACGGCTCGTGAATCAGGTCCGGGTCGGTGCCGATCGCCCGCGCGATGCCGAGCGTCTGGGTGGAGCGGCCGGGATGGCGGTCGATGAGGACGGTGGGCGATTTCATCTGGCAATTCTCGTGAAGAAGACGTCGCCAGCGTTCTAGCAAAAGACAGCGGGCCGGCGCAGCGAAATCCCCCAAGCAAGAACGGCCGGCGAACCTGCACTAGGCGCGATGGTATCCCTTCTCGACCATGCAGGCGTTGAACCGCGCCGTTTCGACCGCGGCGCGACCGGCCGTGTCGCGCTGCTGCGCCGCGACCGCGCCGGCCGCCCCGACGCCCGCGGGTCCGCCACTGGAGGGGTAACTTCGGAGTGCTGCGGCCTGGGCGGCGCTGCGGCAGCTCGCGGTGTCGCGCGCGAACGTCGGCTCGTCGACCCCCGGCTTCTGCCAAGGCCCGGGAGGCTGTGTCGCACAGCCGACCGCGATCAGCAGCGGGAGCAGGGCGCGCGCGGAAGTCACGCCCACACCATCAGATGAACATGTCGAGCTGGTTGTAGTTCTTCAGCACAGTGGCGCGAGTCGCCTCGGTCCAGCGGTTCTCGTCCTCGTGGCCGGCGAGCGGGCGGTAGGTGTAGGGCGTCTCCTGCGGGAAGTGCTGGCGGCGGGCGTCGATCGCGATCTGCAGGATGCGCGTGCGGGCGTCGATGCGGGCCTGGTCGTAGGTCTCGATCTTGCCGTTGAGGCGGCGGGTCGTGACGTTCAACACGCGCCTGCGCGGGAAGAAGCCTTCATTGAGGGTGATGCGCCGATCGGGCGAGCTGTTGGCGAACGAGCCGTGCACCAGTTGGCGGTTGGTCACGATCGTGTCGCCGGCGTCGCACAGCATCGGGACGGCGCCGTCGATGCGGTCGGAGCCCGCGTCGGCCACCATTCTCTTGATGTCGGCCTTGCCGCGCTTGTGGCTCCCCGGCAGCACCCAGACGCAGTTCGCCGCGGTGCTGGGATAGAGCTGGGTCATGAAGTTGAAGCCGTGGGCGCCGTGATCCCAGTCGGGTGCGGTCCAGTGCGTCGTGCCGTCCTGGTGCCAGGCGACGGATGGGCCGAGGCCCGGTTCCTTCACGAAGGTCACCTCGTTGTAGGGCACGAAGTCATCGCCGAGGATCGATTCGGCGACGGTCAGCAGGCCGGGATGGCCGTAGAGCCGCAGGCAGGCGTCGCTGAGGTGGAGGTTGCCGTCGAGCAGCTCGACCGTCCAGGCGGGCGCATCCTTGTCTGGCGTGGGCTGCAGCATCTCGGCGGGATGGCGGCCATTGTTGGCGTCCGTGCCGCCGACCGGATCGCTCAATGGCCTGGCCCAGCGATAGGGCGGCTTGATGATTCCGTGGTCGACCACCGGCCGGCCGCGGAAGTCGACTGTCGCGTCGGGCGCGACCGGTGCGCGCGACAGAACCGCGTCGATGTCGGCGCGCAACTCGGCGAGCTCTTCCGGTCCGACCACCCCCTGGAAGACGTAGAAGCCGTTCGTCCAGTACGACTCCAGGATCTCCGGGAGAAGCTTGCCGTCGGCGCCGAGTCGAATCGGACTGCGGTTGCCAAGGGCATAGGCGCGTGCCTCGGCGCGCTGGCCGTACTCGCTCATGGCGCGCTCATGGTCGGCGACGCTGAGCGGCTGGGGAACACTGGTGTCGGGCACTGCAGGACTCCGCAACAGGCTTTCCTCGAACGATACCGCAGCCCGGTGCCGCCGTCTCTATTCGAGCTTGATGACGGCGAGCACGCCCCGGGGCCCGCCCCGAAAATGGCTCGCGAAAATGCTTGGTGAGAAACAGCACAGAAACCTGCGCGGCTGATGTTGTATGGCCCGTGTCGCTGACGGGTCTTTTTGCTGGCTCCGCACGTCGAGACGGCACTAGGCCGAGCAGGTAGCGCCTTAGGAGTTGCCCATGGGCATATATCGTGTCTGGCAGAGAATTCGCTCGCGATTCGAGCCGGCCTCCCTGCTTCTCGTCACCGTCCTGAGCATGGCGGTGATCGTGGCGGATGCGGACCGGCGCCTGTCACCGGAGAATCGTTTGGAGCCCTTCGAGATCCAGGCCGCGGCGCTATGGTCCGTCGACCAGCCGCTGCCCTCCATGCCGTCACTCCAACAGGTGGCGCGTATGATGGCGGCACCTCCATACCTGCCCTGACGGTTACCCTTTGCGCGGTGACCAGCCATAGGCCTTGGCGCAGGCGCCGCCCATCAGCATGGCGCGCTCACTGTCGCTCAGCCGCTTGGTCTCGAGGAACGGCTTGACCGCCTGCTCGTAGTTGACGACGGCGGAGGCGCGCGTCCAGTCGGTGCCCCACAGGCAGCGCTCGAAACCCCAGGCATCGAAAATCCGCGCCAGCGGATCCCAGATGTCCGGGAACGGGTAGGGCTCCTTGGAGAGCGTGCAGGCGCCGCTGACCTTGATCACCACGTTGGAGCGCCTGGCGAGCTCCAGCACCTTTGGCAGGTCGGCCCAGGGCTGCGGTGGCGCCGGCGGCAGGCGCGGCTGCAGGATGCCCAGATGGTCGATGATGAAGCGGGCGTTGGGATGGCGGTCGATCAGCCGCGCGCCCTCGTCGAGCTTGCCCCAGCACAGGAAATTGACCGGCAGATCGTTTTGGACGGCGGCCTTGAGAATGCGGTCGAAGCCGGGATCGGTCGGCGGGCGGGGATTCTCGTCCCGCAGGAAAATGCGGACGCCGACCGCGCCGGGCGTCTTCTTCCAGTCGGCGATCACGTCGGCCACCTTGGGATCGTCGGGATCGACCGGCTTGACGATCGCCATGCGATCGGGATGCGCGCGCTGCACTTCGACCGCGTAGCTGGCATCGTACTGATAGAGCGAGAAGGCCGAGATGAAGATCGCGCCGTCGACGCCGACCTTGTCCATCGCCGCGACCATCTCGTCGCCGGTCACGTGAGGCGGCCAGTTCGGCACGCTGTGCCAGGGCCGCTTCGGCGTATTCGCCTCGTAGGCGTGGACCTGCGAATCGATAATGGGCATCGGCCGTCTCCTCCGGACTTTCCGGGAGCCTTGTTATCACAGGTTCCCCCAGTCCTTCAGGGTCGCTCAAGTATCTACTCGACCGTTCACGAGTGCGCTATCCTGCCTCTAGTCATCGTCGATGGGGCTCGAGCAATGGAGCGCCATGCAGCGCGCCCTGCAATAGTTGTATCGGCGATGTCGGCGACGGCCGAATTCGATGGCATGAAAAGATTCGGTGCAGGATGCTGTCGCTGCGGCGAGGGTCCTGCCGCTGTCTGGCGGCGAACCATTCGCCAATCCTATGCTTGAACACACCTGAGACGGGGTAAAGCATGGCCGATGTAGACGTCACCTCCACATCAACGGCCACGGTAGACGTCGTCGGTCTCGACGATATCAAGGCGGACGTCAAACTCGAACTGCCCCAGCCGTTCAAGACCGAAGGGACGAACTCGGTCGATCTGAAAGCGGACATGAAGGCCAACGTCGATTCGAACTCAAATTCGAACTCGACGACACACCTCACGATCGATCCCTTGAAGACCGACTCCAGCCTGGCCGTGGACCTGAAGCCGGCAGTCGTCGACCTGTGCCTGACACTGAATTCGGGCAAGTCGCCGAACCTTTGTATCCGGCAGCCCTATCGACACCGGATCGGCTTCACGCTCTACGGGGTGGAGGTCTTCGGCTTTAGTTTCTCCGGCGAACAGGAGACCATCATCAGCGAACTTGGGCCGCGCCCGCAGACGATGCCCCGCGAAGAGACACCGTGGCCGCCAGCGCATGTCCATCATGCCCACGGACATGACGAGCGTCGCGAACCGGGCACCGCCAGCGGGGCTGGATTGCGAATCCGTCTCGAGCCGTAGAGGAGAGCGGGGCCATGAGCACCGCCGCGTCAGTCACCTTGTTGTCGGCGTCGAACGAGCCGATCCGGCTGTCTGGCCCACCATCGGCCCTTTCGGGTTTCGTGCGGCTGCGCAACTCTCACCCTAGGAGCCGCGTGCTGCGCCACATGGCGTTGTCGGACAGGTCCGGCAAGCTCGTGGGCCTTGCCGGGCGCCATGCCTTCCGGCCGATCGTCGTTCGCGGGCTGGAGGAGCGCGTTGCTCCCCTGGCCATCGCGCTCGACCGGTTCACGCCGCCGGGCGAATATACCGTCGACCTGGCGGTTGAGGGCCAGACGCGTGAGGCTGTGCTCAACGTCGAGGAAACCGTCGCCTTGCGGCTGGCGCCGAAGTCGCTCGTGCTGATGGGCCGGCCCGGCGAGACGATCAGGAAGCACGTCGACGTGAGCAACGACGGCAACGTGCCCTTCGAGATCGACGGGATCGCTGACGTCGAGTTGCACGACGACCTCGCCGAGGCCCGGACGGTCGGCCGCGTGATCGGCCCGCTGCTCGAGGAACTGCCGAAGAGCGGCGATGGCATCGTTGCGGCACTCCTCGCCGTGGGCTCGCGAGGGCCTGTGGTCGGGCACCTTCGGATACACATGACGGACGGAGCGTTCCGCCTCGCGCCCGGCCAAACCGCGAGCCTCGAGCTCGCTATCACGATCCCCGATGGCCTGGCGCCTCACCGACGCTTTTCCGGCCGCACCGCCATTCTCGCCGCCGATCTCGATTTCATCGTTGCTCCGCAGGGCGCGCATCGCCCGGCGCGGGCGCCCCAAAGCGAACGCAGGCACACGCCAGCAAGGAAGTCGGGAAAGCGATAGACGAATACAGAGCCTTCGAGAGGAGCCGGGACCATGATGCCTTCCGCGCGGACTGATTCCCCTGATTGGATGAACCTGACCCCGTCCGACTACCTGGATCGGTACTATCCGACCTGGCGGCAGAGTTACCAGAGCTACCAGAACCTGCTCGACACGCGCCCTGCCGACTGGATGGCGATGATCTACCCGCAATACGGCCAGCCCGGCGGGATGTTCGCCCGCCCACCCGGGACCGGCAGGCACTGGCATGAGATCCCGCGGCCTTGGCATTACCGCGACCGGCACCATCGCCATTGGCACGAACGCGAATGCCGTTCGTGCGAGCCGGAGTGCGATTGCCACTGCCAGTGTTGCATCGGCGACGTCGACCTCGTGGTCTACGCCCGGGCGGGCGAGCAGCGCGTGATTCCCATCTCCATTTTCAATCCCCGTCGGCGCGAGAAGGAAATCACCCTCGAGCTCGGTGCGTGGCGCACCAGAGGCGGGAGCGCCGCACCGGTGGAGACCGTCGACGTGGAACCCAAGGCCTTCACCATCCCACCGTGCGGCGAGAAGGAGGCCACGATTTCCGTGCGCGTAAGGGCGCCACAGGCTGCCGGCGAAGGCCGTCAACCCGTCGACCTCGACGAATGTCTCGTGGCGATCGCCGATCTCACGGTCGTCGGATGCGACCACCGCCCGTTGCGGATCGCCATTGCGATCCTGCCCCGCGACTGCGACCCCTTCAGGATCCGCTGTGGCTGCGAGTGCTGCTGACCGCGATTACGCGGCAAATTCCGCCGACGCCGCGGCCTGGGCGGCGGATTGGTCGAGCTGGTATGGGCGCTACAGCGCCCGCGCCGCGGAGCAATCCGAGCGGACGGTGGCGCTCTACCAGAAGGTGGCGGACGCCATGTCGCGCGGCCGGCTTCCGCCGACCGCCATGCAGGACGCGCTCGGCGCGTTCTACAAGGCGCGTGGCGCCCGCTATGCCGAGCGCTTCACGACCCTGACGACGCGTTTCTTCTCGCGGATCGTCGAGATTTCTGCCGCCTATTCCCGGGAGATGGCCGACGCGGTGATGCCCGGCATGCCGTCGCCTCCGGCGTTGCCGAGGCTCGATGCGTCGGAGCCGAATGCGTGGTTTCGCCAGATATCGGAGTACAGCCATAGCCTCGGCGAGCACATTTCATCGTCCTACAAATCCTTCCTCGACCGCGTCGCCAGCGGCAGGATCGACTCGGAGGAGGTGAAGGATCTGGCAGGGCGCTATCTCGAGCGCCGCTTCCCGGAATATCTGCGCCAGCTCGGCATGCTCTACTTCGACCTGCTCTCCGAGTTGAACGATCTGCGCGCGGAAATCGAGCACGACTATCTGTCGGGTGTGGTCGCCACGGCCGAGCGGCCGGCTGCCGAAGAAGCCTTCGTTCTCACTCTGAGCGGTCCGTCGGGCAGCGTGGCGCAGGCCACGCTGTCGATCGACAACGTCCGCGACGAACCGGCCACGATCCGCTGTCAGGCTGGCAACCTTCGCCGGGCAGACGGGATCGATGGCGCCTTTCCGGCGCGCATTTCGGTCTCGCCCGATCCGTTGGAGCTGGCGCCGGCGCAGGTTGGTCGTCTCACCGTAACGGTCGACCTCGACGATGCGCTCGCTCCCGGAAAGCTTCATGTCGGAACGTTGCGGGTCGTCGGCCATGGCGAGACGCCGCTCGACATCCCTCTTCGAGTCCTGGCGACCGATCGCCCAACCGAACCGGATCGCCAGTCGTTTGCATAGGGTGAGGTCATGCCGCGGGGGAACGGACACCTGCCGAGGAAGTTCGAGCCGATCGCGATCATCGGCATGCGCGGGCGCTTCCCCGGCGCCGACACCCTCGACTCCTTCTGGAACAACCTGGCGCGCGGCGTCGAGTCGATCGCCTCGCTCAGCGAGGAGGACATGCGGGCCTGCGGCGTCGCGCCCGACGTCTGGCGACTCCCCGGCTATGTGAGGGCATCGCCCGTCCTCGAACGCGTCGATGAATTCGATGCCGAGTTCTTCGGCTTCTCGGCCCGCGACGCGGCCCTGACCGACCCGCAGCATCGCCTGTTCCTGGAGGCAAGCTGGGAGGCGCTGGAGGATGCAGGCTACGACCCGTCGGTGTTTCCCGGCTCGATCGGCGTGTTCGGGGGATGCGAGCAGAGTACCTATCAGTACCAGCTCTTCCTCAACCGCGAGACGCTCGGCTACCTCGACGGCATGCAGCTGATGGTCACCAATGACAAAGACCATCTCTGCATGCAGGTCTCCTATCGGCTCAATCTGCGCGGGCCGAGCGTGGTGGTGCAGACGACCTGCTCGACTTCCCTGGTCGCCGTCTCGATGGCCTGCGATGCGCTGCATGCCGGACGCTGCGACATGGCGCTGGCCGGCGGGGTGACGGTGCGCGTGCCGCAACGGGGCGGCTACTTCTACACACCGGGCTCGATCCTTTCGCCGGACGGCCATTGCCGGCCGTTCGACGCCGAGGCGCAGGGCACGATCGTGGGCAGCGGCGTCGGCTTGGTCGTGCTGAAGCCGTTGGCCGCGGCGCTGGCAGACGGCGACAACGTGCGGGCCGTGATCCTGGGCGTCGGCCTGAACAACGACGGCAGCGACAAGGCCGGCTACACGGCACCCGGTATGCCGGGGCAGGCAAGCGCAGTGCGTTCGGCGCTCGCCGCTGCGGGCATCTCGCCGGCGACCATCGGCTATGTCGAGGCGCACGGCACGGGCACGATCATCGGCGATCCGATCGAGCTGTCGGCGCTGACCGATGTCTACCGAGAACACACGCGAGAGCGCGGCTTCTGCGCGATCGGATCGGTGAAGTCCAATTTCGGCCACCTGTCATGCGCGGCCGGTGTCGCCGGCCTGATCAAGACGGCGCTGGTGCTGGAGCACGGCGCCATCCCGCCGACCGTCCACTATCGGCAGCCCAATCCGGCGATCGACTTCGTGTCGACCCCGTTCTTCGTGACGCAGCACCTCTATCCATGGGAACGCAACGGCCATCCGAGGCGGGCCGGGGTGAGTTCGTTCGGCGTTGGCGGCACCAACGCCCATCTCGTCGTGGAGGAAGCGCCGGCAGTAGACCCGCCGACGGAACGCCGCCCCTACCAGCTTCTCACGGTTTCCGCCCGCAGCGCCGATGCGCTCGACCAGGCCTGCGGCCGTCTGGCGGACCATCTCGAAGGTCATCCGACGTCGGATCTCGCGGATGTGGCCTTCACTCAGCATGTCGGCCGACGAGCGTTCCGCTACCGGCGAAGCCTGGTCGTGCGTTCGGACGATCGCGCAGCCGCGATCGCCGGTCTGCGCGATCCCGCCCAGGCGATCTCTGCGGTCGCCGAGACGGCCCGGCCGATCGTGTTCACTTTCCCGGGCCAAGGTTCTCAATATCCGGGCATGGCCGCGGAGCTCTACGAGACGGAGCCGGTCGTCCGGCGGTCGATCGACCACTGCGCGAAGGTACTGAAGCACCATGTCGGGGTCGATCTGCGCGGCCTGCTCTTCCCGTCGCAGCGCAAGCGCGCCGAGGCGGCCGACCGGCTGCTCAATACCGAATGGGCACAGCCGGCGATCTTCGTCGTCGAATACGCCACCGCCGAGTTGCTGCGCTCATGGGGCATCAGCCCCTCGGCCATGATCGGGCACAGCGTCGGAGAGTTCGTCGCCGCCACGCTGGCCGGCGTGATGTCGCTCGATGACGCTCTGTTCCTGATCGCACGTCGCGGTCGACTGATCGGCTCCATGCCCCGCGGGTCGATGCTGACCGTCATGGCGCAGGCCGAGGCCGTCGAGCGTTTCCTCGACAAGGATGTCTCGCTTGCCGCGGTGAATGCGCCGGGCTTCACCGTTCTCTCGGGTCCTTCGGAGGCGATCGCGAAGATCGACGCGACGTTGGCCGAGAAGAAGTTTGCGACGCGGCGGCTGCACACTTCGCACGCTTTCCACTCGTCGATGATGGATCCGATCCTGGCCGACTTCGAGGAGTGCGTTGCATCGATTCGCCTGCACGAACCCTCGATTCCGTTCGTGTCCACCCTGAGCGGCCGGTGGGCGGACGGGGCCGTCACACATCCGGTCTACTGGAGCAAGCAGCTTCGGTCCGCCGTGCGCTTTGCCGATGCCGTGCGCTGCGTCTCGGCGAAAGAAAGTCCGGCCGGCGCCAATCCCTTGTTTCTCGAGGTCGGACCAGGTCGTGCCTTGACCACATTCGCTGGCATAACCCTGGGCAAGAAAGGCGAGCCGAAGACGACCTGCGTCGCCTCGCTGCCGGGCGCCGACGACGGCCGGTCCGCCGGGCAGGCCGCGTTCGGTATGCTGGGTACCCTGTGGGCGAACGGCGTCGCGATCGACTGGAAGGGCTTCCATGCGACGGAGCGGCGCCGTCGCATTCCGCTTCCGACCTATCCCTTCGAGCGTCGCAGCTACTGGATCGGACCGCGACCCGACGGCGCTCGCCACGAGCTGCGTGATCCCAAATCGTGGTTCTATCGGCCCGGCTGGCGGGCCGCGCCGCTCGAGCAGGAGGCCGCGGCCGACTTGTCACAAAGCCGTATACTGATCCTCGACGAGGGAACCGGCGTGGCGGCCGCAGTGGCGGCGGCTTTGAAGAAGCGTGGCGGCTTGCCCATCGTCGTGCGCCGTGCGGCGGACTTCGCGCGCCTCCAGGACGATGTGTTCACGATCGATGCGGCGCAATCGGATCACTTTGGCCGGCTCTGTGCCGAGGTCTGCCAGGGCGACAGCCAGCTCGCCGGCCTGGTCGACTGCTGGAGCGCCGCATCACCGGGCGACACGGACCTCGACACCTCGGCGACGATTTCTTGTCTGGCTCCGATGCGTTTTGCGCATGCGCTCAGCGGCCAGCCCACCCGGCGCCCGCTGCCAGTGCTGTTGGTCGCGCGCGGTACGGCACAGGTCGATTCCGGCGACCGGATGGATCCGGTGCGCGCCTTCGGTCTCGGCGTGGCGAAGGTGATCCCTCAGGAGCATCCCGGGCTGCGCCTGGCGCATGTCGATGTCGACGGGAGCGACGGCATTGGCATGCAGCTTGTCGACGAACTGGCGGCCGGCGCGCTCGAGCCTGTCGTGGCGCTACGGAATGGCACGCGCTACGTCGAAGCCTATGAACAGACGCCGATCGACGCGGTCGGCGTCCCGGTCGCAATGCCACCGCAGCCGGTCGTGCTGATCACCGGCGGCTTGGGACATATCGGCCTCAATCTCGCGGAACAGATGTTCGCGCGACTTCATGCCCGTGTGGTGTTGCTGGGACGCGGCGCGCTGCCCGAGCCGGCACAATGGGCCGAACGGGCCGATGACACGAACTTGCCGGCCGACCGACGCGGCCTCCTGGGACGCCTTGCCCGTATGCGCGAAACACGGGACGAGATCATGGTGATCAACGCCGACCTCAACCGGCCCGAACAGGTGAAAGCGGCGGTCGATGCGGCGATCGCGCGGTTCGGTGCCATCGACGTGGTCGTGCATGGCGCAGGCCGGGTCGATGCAGACGCCTTCGCCTCGGTGGCGGAGACGGGACCGGCGGTGGTCGAGGCCCATCTCTCGCCCAAGCTGCGGGGCATGCTCTATCTGTTCGAGGCGATGAAGGGCCGTGAGCCCAAACGATGGATCCTGCATTCATCGATCTCGAGCGTGCTCGGCGGTCTGGGGCTCGGCGCTTACGCGGGGGCCAACGCAGTGCTCGATGCATACGCCGTGGCAGGCGGCGAACGCTGGC
Organism: Pseudomonadota bacterium; assembly: GCA_018240745.1. Classification (GTDB taxonomy): domain Bacteria; phylum Pseudomonadota; class Alphaproteobacteria; order Reyranellales; family Reyranellaceae; genus Reyranella. Next base: position 17,409 of record JAFEFF010000184.1, on the reverse strand, counting down.
TGAGCATCGGATGGGATGCCTGGGACAATGCGCTGGAGGCGGCGACGGAAGGTATGCCGACGCCAATCTTTCCGGTCGAAGGGGCCGAGGCATTCCTGCGTCTGCTGGGTTCCGAGATCGGGCCGCGCGGGCTGGTCGTCGTCAACGACCTGAACGATCGGTTGCGCGACTGGGTGCGCCGGGGAGACGGGGCGGCCCAATCGAAGCGAGCCGGCGCGATGCGCCATCCCCGCCCGAATCTGTCGACGCCGTTCGTCGAGCCGAACAGCGATACCGAGCGCGGCCTTGCCGCGATCTGGGCCGAGCAGTTGGGCCTCGAAACCGTTGGCGTGCATGACCGCTTCCTCGACCTCGGCGGTCATTCGCTGCTTGCCGTGCAGGTCTGCTCGGAAATCCGCGACACCTTCCAGGTCGAGCTGCCGGTGCTGCGTCTGTTCCAGGCGCCGACCGTTCGACAGCTCGCGGAGATCATCGACCAGAACAGAGGCAAGGTGACAGCGGCTGCGATGGCAACGCCCGCGCAGCAGTCCGCTGCGCTGGCGCCGGCCGTCGAGGCGTCATCCGCGCGAGCGGCGAGCGAAGCCGACGACACCACGCCGGGTGCCCTTGCCAAGGCAAGCTTCCGCGAATTCTACAACGGCATCACGCGTCGGCTGGAGGAGTCGGGCGTCGGTGACGCGTCGTTCTTCCTCAACTACGGCTATGTCAGCACTGGCGGGGAAGACGACGCCCAGTACGACGTCGCCGAGGGCCTGCTGAACGCGAGTTCGGTGCGGCTGGTCTATGAGCTGCTGGGCAAGACCAGGCTGAAGGGCAAGCGCGTCCTGGACGTCGGCTCCGGCCGTGGCGGCACTGCTGCGCTGCTGGCCGAACAGTTCGGCGCCAAGGCGACCGGTGTCGATCTGGCGCCGGAAGCGGTTGCGTTCTGCCGGCGGGTTCATCGTAGCCCGAATCTGCGCTTCGAAGTCGGGGATGCCGAGCAGCTCCCTTGCAAGGAGAAGTCGTTCGATGTCGTGACGAACGTGGAATCCTCACACACATATCCGAACCTCCGCGGCTTCTTCGTGGAGGTTCGACGCGTGCTGAAGCCCGGCGGGCTCTTCCTCTACACCGACCTGTTGCCGGTTCAGCGCTGGGCGGAGGTCCGCGTGCTGCTGGCATCTCTGCGCTTCGAGTTGCGGGACGACAGGGAAATCACAGCCAACGTCCTGGCCTCGTGCGATCTGGTGGCCGCGACGCGGGCGAAGGCCTTCGGTGCAGCCGATGCCAGCATCGACAACTTCCTCGCCGTGCCCGGGTCGACAGTCTATGAGCAGATGCGCTCTGCGGCGTGGCAGTACCGCATCCTGCGCTGCCGCGCGAAGGCACCTGTGAAAGACTAGGCCTCGCTCGAAAAGGTCGATGCAACGCATTTCGCCCGGGCGCGTTGCTCGTGTTGGAGAAGAAGAACGCCCTTGTCCCGACCAGCGCCCGCTTTCTTTCTGCGTCTTTGCCTGATCATCGCGCTGGCGACCCCGGCAAAGGCGATCCTCGCCCAGCAGGCGACGCCGCCGGCTCCTGCAGCTCCAGTCAAACCCGCGGAAGCCCCGAGCCCGGCAAAGCCTCTGCCTTCTGCTACCGAAACCCCGGCCGTGGTCGTCGACAACAATCAGGCCCAAACCCTGCTCGGCAAGCCGGTGCGGACCGCAAAGGGCGAGGATCTGGGCCGTGTCGTCGACGTCATCGTCGATCGCGGCGGCGTGGTGCAAGCGGCGATCATCGACTTCGGCGGGTTCCTCGGAGTGGGGAGCCGCAAGATCGCCGTCGACTGGCACATCCTGCACTTTCCCGACAGCGGTCCTCCCGACAGGCTGATTGCCGATTTGCCCCGCGAGCAGTTGCGCAAGGCGCCGGTCTACAAGGAGGGCGAGCCGATCGTCATCATGGGCCGAACGGCGCCGGCGCCACCCGCTGCTCCGGCGCCCGCCGCTCCGCCAGCTGTCGCTCCGCCGGCTGCCGCTCCGGCGTCACCGTCGCCGGCGCCGGCACCGCCTCCCGATACTCCGGCGCCGCCGCCGAAGACGGAACAGCCCACGCCGAAGCCATAGGGCACCGCGCCATGCGGCCGAACGCGGTTCCGCCGGCTTGCTTGCCCGACGAAGTGCCTTCCCGGCGGAGTCGCCGCGCCCTCGACTGGCTCGTGTTCTTCGTCGCCGATATCCAGACCGGCTTCGGCCCGTTCGTCGCCGTATTCCTGACCGGCGAAAAGTGGACGCAGTTCGACATCGGCCTCGTGCTCACGGTGAGCGGCCTGGTCGGACTGATCGGCCAGGTTCCGTTCGGCGCGATCGTCGATGCCGCGCCTTCGCTGCGCGCCATCGCGGCCGTCACCCTGGTCGCGATCGGTGCCAGTGCCTTCGCCTTCGCGGCCTGGCCGATCTTTCCCGTCGTCCTGGCCGCGCGCGTCCTCCACGCCGGTGCGAGCTGCATGCTGGGTCTCGCGGTGGCGTCCATCAGCCTTGGCCTCGTCGGCGCCGAGCGAATGAGCGAGCGCCTCGGCCGCAACGTCGCCTTCGCTTCGGCGGGCACCGGCCTTGCGGCGGCGGCAATGGGGGCAATCGGCTACTACCTGTCGGCTCGCGCGGTGTTTCTGCTTGCCGGCGCGCTCGCTCTGCCCGCCCTGTACGCCCTGCTGCGCATCCGGCGCGAGGAGATCGGCCCGACTTCGACGGTTGCTCGCGATGCGCCGACGACCGGCGGCTCCGTCGCCGCAGCCTTGCCGGCATTTGCGCGCAACCGGGCCTTCGCGATCTTCCTGGTGTGCATCCTGCTGTTCTATCTCGCCAACGGCGCCATGCTGCCGCTGGCGGCGAGCATGATGACGCTCAAGTCGAGCAAGGCCGCGACTCTCATGGTCGCCGCCTCGATCGTCGTGCCGCAATTCATCGTGACGCTGCTTTCGCCGTGGGTCGGACACTGGGCGCAGCGCATCGGACGCAAGCCCATCCTGCTGCTGGGCTTCGGCGCGCTGGCGTTGCGGGGATTCCTGTTCGCCTCTACGGGCGATCCCGCCCTGTTGACGCTCGTCCAGGCGCTCGATGGTGTGTCGGCCGCCGTGCTCGGCGTACTCGTGCCGCTGACCGCCGTCGACGTCACCCGCCGGAACGGGCATTTCAACCTGGCGCAGGGTGTTATCGGCTGCACCATGGCCATCGGCGCAGCCGCGAGCTCGACGTTGGCCGGCTATGTCACCGACGATCTCGGCAGTCACACCGCTTTCGCCATGCTGGCGGTGCTGGCTGCGGTCAGCGTCGTCATCCTGGCGCTGGCGATGCCCGAGACCAAGCCACGGTCCTAGTCGGCGGCTGCCCGGCGCGTGGTGTGCTCATCCTCGATCATCGACCGGTAGAGACGAACATAGTCTTCCGCCATGCGTCGAGCCGTGAAGCGCTCTTCGAACCGCCGGCGGACCGCCCTGCGGGAAAGCGAGCCGATCTCGCGCACGGCGCCTGCGGCGCTCGTCTCGTCCTCCACCACGAAGCCTGTCACCCCATCCTCGACGATCTCCGAGACCGATCCCCGGTTGAAGGCGATCACCGGCGCGCCGCATGCCATCGCCTCGATCATGACGAGCCCGAACGGTTCGGGCCAATCGATCGGCACCAGCAGGGCGATCGCGCCGCTCAGGAATTCCGACTTCTGCTCGTCGCCGATCTCGCCGATGTATTCGACACTGGCCTTCGACAGCAGCGGCTTGATCGTCTCGTCGAAATAGTCCTGGTCCGCTCGATCGACCTTGGCGGCGATCCTGATCGGCAGGCCACATCGCTCGGCGATGCCGATGGCGCGATCGACCCGCTTTTCGGGCGAGATCCTTCCGAGGAAAGCGAGGTAGCGCGGCTGGGTCGGCAGCGGCTGAAGCAGGTCCGCCGGCAGGCCGTGCGGCACTGTCGCCATCCACCTGGCTTTCGGGATCGGCCGGCGCTGTGCGTTCGAGATCGAGACGATGGGAACGTCGGAGAACACCTCGAATGTCGGATGGTGTTCAGGCAGGTCGAGGCGGCCATGGAGGGTCGTCAGGAACGGCGTCGCCTGCCGCGACATCAGCGAGAAGGGGTAGTAGTCGAGATGAAAATGAATGAGGTCGAACTCGCGCGCACGACGATAGACCTTTTCGATCGTCGTCATATTGAGTGCATTTGGATCGCGCACGGTGCCATCGAGCCGCAGCGCCCGCGGCCACATCGGCTCGAGCTTCGCAGAAGTCACCGAATCGCCACTTGCGAAGAGCGTCACATCGTGACCAAGAGCGACGAGCTCCTCCGTGAGCCATGAGATGACCCGTTCGGTGCCGCCGTACAGCGTGGGAGGTACGGCCTCGGTGAGAGGTGCAACCTGCGCAATCCGCATGGAACGAAACTCCTCTACTTGTCGTTTTGAACGGAAACCCATTTTTCGGCGAGTTTGAGACGACAACCTGTGACAACGGCTGCGCCGCTCGGCGGTCACAGTTTTTTTGAGCAAATGCGACAGAATTTCTCAAAGGCCGGTTTCAACGAAGGGGGACGAGCGGACATGTCAACGACGGATGACGACATCTGCCGCTACCGGGGCCAGCCCTTGCGGTTTCTTTGGCGACATGCGCGCCGCCGTCCGATAGCGCACGCGGTGATCCTGCTGGCCGTCCTCGGCGCCGTCGCCTGCTCGGTCAGCACACAATATGGCGTCAAGTTCCTCGTCGACGTCCTGTCGGAGGGCCCCGAGCGCGCCGGCAGCCCATGGCTTGCCTTTTCGGTTCTTGTGTTGTGCGTGGCCGCCGACAATTTCCTCTGGCGGATCGCCAGCTGGGTCGCGAGCAAGACTTTTGTCAAGGTAACGGGAGACGTGAGATCGGAACTCTTCCGTCATCTCACGGGCCATGCACCGCTATTCTTTGCCAACCGCCTCCCGGGCATGCTTACCGGTCGCATCACCGCGACCTCGAACGCTGCGTTCCAGATCGAGAACATGCTGATGTGGAACGTGCTGCCACCGTGCGTCGCCACCATTGCTGCCATCGGCTTCCTGGCCGCGGTCAGCCCTGCAATGGCGGCGGTGATGGTCGCTGCCTCTGTCGTCGTGGTGCTCGCGATGTTCCGCTTCGCGGCTGCCGGTCGGCCCCTGCATCATGACTTTGCCAAGAAGGCCGCACGGGTCGATGGCGAGATGGTCGACGTGATCGGCAACCTGTCACTGGTTCGCGCCTTCGGCGGAACGGCCCGCGAACATGAGCGCTTCGACGAGACGGTTGCCAAGGAGATGACCGCGCGGCAGCGCAGCCTTCGCTATCTCGAAATCCTGCGCCTCTCTCATGCGCTCGTCGTTGTCGTCATGACGCTGGCGATGCTCGCCTGGGCGATCGAGCTTTGGCGGCAACAGCAGGCCACCGTCGGCGACGTCGTTCTTGTCTGCACGCTCGGCATCTCGGTGTTGAGCGCGACGCGAGACTTGGCGGTAGCTCTGGTCGACGTCACCCAGCATGTAGCGCGACTGTCCGAGGCCGTGGCGACGCTGCTGTCGCCGCACGACCTGCGCGATCCACCGGAAGCCGCATCGCTGGTGCCGAACGGCGCGCGTGTCGCGTTCGACAAGGTTTCGTTCAGCTACCCCGGTGAGAGCAGGATCTTCGACGATTTCTGCGTTAACATCGAATCGGGGCAGCGCGTCGGTCTGGTCGGACCCTCGGGCGGGGGCAAGTCGACCTTCGTCGCCCTGATGCAGCGCTTCTACCCGGTCGATAGCGGCCGCATCCTGATCGACGGGTACGATATTGCGCGGGTCACCGACAATAGCCTGCGCAAGGCCATTGCCGTCGTTCCGCAGGACACGACCCTGCTCAATCGCACGCTGCTGGAGAACATCCGCTACGGCCGGCCGGACGCCACCGACGAAGAGGTCTGGAAGGCGGCCACCGCGGCGCATTGCCGGGGGTTCATCGACAACCTGCCGCGCGGGCTCGACACCATGATCGGCGACCGTGGCGTGCGCCTGTCGGGCGGCCAGCGCCAGCGGATCGCCATTGCGCGCGCGTTCCTCAAGAACGCCCCCTTGCTCATTCTCGACGAAGCAACATCTTCTCTAGACGGGGATGCCGAGGAGACCATTCGCGAGGCCCTGGAAGACCTCATGAGGGGGCGCACCGTGATCGCCATCGCCCACCGTCTATCGACCTTGCGCAATTTCGATCGCATCCTGTTGCTCCAGAAGGGCCGGCTGATAGAAGACGGGGCGCCAGAAGTGTTGATGCGCCGCCGCGGTGCCTATTATCAGTTGGTCGATCGCGAACTGAACCGGCTGGCCAAGCGAGCCGCGTAACCGAAAGAGAGCAACCGGATCGATGCAGCCGGCCCAAGCGCAGCCTTCCAGGCTCGAGTCCGAGTCGTTGTATGCCGCATCGGCGAAGGACGCCGAGCTGCACGGCTCGGCGACGACGGCGCTGCAGGACGGGCAACTTCGCACCTTGAAGAAGGACGACACGTTCGCGATCTTCAACCATTCGGGCGATGCGATCGCCGCGCGCGGAAGCCCCGAAGGAATCTACAACCGTGACACGCGTTACCTGTCGCATTTCTGTCTGGCGATCGAGAACGCTCAGCCGAAATTGCTCAGCTCGACGATCAGCGATGACAACGCCACGCTCACCTGCGATCTGACGAATCCCGACCTCTTCGACCCGGAGGACCGGCTGCTGCTGGCGCAGGGCCTTCTTCACTTCCGCCGCTCCCGGCTGCTCAGCCGATCCGGCCTCCTCGAGCGCCTGGCGGTCACGAACTTCAGCGACCGGTCCCTGAACTTTCGCATCGAAATCGCCTTTGGCGCCGATTACGCCGATTTGTTCGAGGTCCGCGGCGCCAAACGCGCCCATCGCGGCCGTGACCATGCGCCCAAGCTCGCAGCCGACCGCGTGACGCTCGGCTATACCGGGCTCGACCGGCAAACGCGCCAGACGACGTTGGGCTTCTATCCAGTGCCCCGGCGTCTTACCGGCACTGCCGCGACGTTCGAGCTCGATCTGGCGGCTCACGCGACGAGTCTTGTCTTCATCGAGATCGCCTGCGGTCCGGAACTCGGCAAGCACCCCCTGCCGGACGGCTTCTTCTTCGCCTTGCGCGACGGCAAGCGCATGCTGCGACGGAGGACCGGACGCGGCGCTGCGATCACGACGTCCAACGACGTCTTCAACGAGACCCTGCACCGCAGCGTTGCCGACCTCTACATGCTCGTGACCAGCCTGCCTTCCGGTCCCTATCCCTATGCCGGCATTCCCTGGTTCAGCACCGTCTTCGGCCGCGATGCCCTGATCACCGCCTGGCAAACGCTGTGGTTCGACCCGAGCATCGCCCGGGGAGTCCTGCGTCACCTCGCCGACAACCAGGCCACCGAGGAGGACGCCGCCGCCGATGCCGAGCCCGGCAAGATCCTGCATGAGGCTCGCGGCGGCGAGATGGCGGCGCTCGGCGAGGTGCCTTTCCGTCGCTATTACGGCAGCGTCGACTCGACGCCGCTCTTCCTGCTGCTGGCCGGCGCCTACCTGCAGCGAACCGCGGATCTCGATTTCGTCCGAAGGCTGCAGCCGCATCTCGACGCGGCCTGCATCTGGCTCGATCGCTATGGCGACCGCGACGGCGACGGCTTCGTGGAGTACGGCCGCCGATCCGCCGACGGGCTGGCCAACCAGGGCTGGAAGGACAGCCACGATTCGATCTTCCATGCCGACGGCACGCTGGCCCGCGGTTCGATCGCGCTCGCCGAGGTGCAGGCCTATGTCTATGGCGCGCGGCGCGCCATGGCCGAGATATATGGGCAACTCGGGGCGCCCGATCGTGCGGCGGAGCAGGCCGCCAGGGGCGATGAGCTGCAGAGGCGCTTCGATGATGAATTCTTCGATCGCGAGCTCGGCACCTACGTACTGGCCCTCGACGGGGACAAGAGACCCTGCCGGGTGCGGAGTTCGAACGCGGGTCACGTCCTGTTCGCCGGCCTCGCTTATCGCGAGCGCGCCGCTTCGGTCGTTCGGACGCTGATGAACCGCACGTCGTTCTCCGGCTGGGGCGTGCGCACCATCGCCACGACCGAAGCCCGATACAATCCGATGAGCTACCACAACGGCTCGGTCTGGCCGCACGACAATGCCATCATTGCCGCAGGCTTTGCGCGCTACGGCTTCCGCCGCGAGGCCGCGCTCATCATCGAAGGCTTGTTCGCAGCTTCGACCTACTTCGATCTCCAGCGCCTTCCCGAGCTGTTCTGTGGCTTCGCGCGGCAGCACGGGCGCAGCCCTACATTCTACCCCGTGGCCTGCGTACCGCAGGCCTGGGCGGCCGCAACGCCGCTCTCGCTGCTCCAGTCCTGCCTCGGGCTCACCTTCGATCAGGCGGCAGCGCAGGTCCTGTTCGACCAGCCGGTCCTGCCGGACTTTGTCGATGACGTGACGTTGCGGCGATTGTCCGTCGGCTCGCGTTCAATCGATGCGACGATCGGCCGAAGGGAAGGACGGATCGTCACGAGCACGATCTGATCCGCGAGCTCAGGCGGCGGAGCCCCAGAACTCGCGCAGCGTCGCCGCGTCGCCGTTGAACAGGTTGCGATCGCAGTGGCTGACGCCCTGCACGATGCGCGTCTGATTGTAGGCGGGATGGGCGGAGTTCTCGTCGGCCGCATACTGCCAGAGCCGCCAGCCGGTCGCCGCCCACGCCAGCGGGAGTTCGGGCGAGTCGTGGTAGTCGGCGACCCACAGGCCGCAGCGCGCGAGGACCGAGTCGGGCGTGATACGGGCGCCGAAGCTGAGGCCCGACACGGGCAACGGATCGCCGTTGGCCCAGATCGGATGTACGTAGATCACCGGCAGCCGGCCCGTCGCGGCGGCAACCGTCCTGACGAATTCCTCGGCCTGGTCGAGCGTCATGGAGTTCGACGGATCGTTCTCGTTGGCCTCGAGGTCGAGGGCGAGCAGCGTCCTGGGGCCCGGCCGTGACGCCGCCAGGAAGAACTGTGCCTGCTGCGCGCCCGGGAATTGTCCGGTGCCGAAATGATAGGTGCCCCACAGTAGTCCCGCTGCCTCGGCCTGCCGGCGTCTCGCGGCACATGCCGGATCGGCATAGTCGCCGCCTTCGCTCGCCTTGTGGATGACGGCGAGAATGTTGCTTTGACGCACCAACCGGAAGTCGGAAACGGATACGCCTCGGCTGATGTCGATCACCGCATCCAGTCCCAGCGACTCACGATCGGGCGGCGGTGGTGCGGTCGGATGCTGATAGGACGATCGGGCTGTCTGACGTGCGGCGCATGCCGCCGTAGCTGAAGCTGCCAGGCTCGAGAGGACGCTCCTGCGAGAGATCATTCTTCGACTTTAGGGCGTTCAACGGACACGACAAGTCGAACGATACCCGGAACAGCAGCGCAGGCGTCCGGACGGCTCGCGGATATCACCGGCAGAACACGGGTGGTCTGCGTTCCCCGGTGGCAGAGTGCGGATGTCATCGAGGTGACGTCTGGGATCGGTGGCCGATCCGCATTTTCCTCCTCGTCATTGACCGGCGGGTCGGCCACCAGTTGTGCCGCAATTCGCGGCATCACGAACACTCAGTTCTTGAGAGTGGCGGCAAACAGCTTGGCCGCTTCCGCCTTCGATTCCTGATCGGCCTTGGCGTCGTACTTCAGCGGCAGGTTGAACTTCTCGCCGAGCGCGGTCGCCTCGGGATTGGTGAACGCGTGCACAGCGCCGGGATAGGTGACGATGCGATAGTCCGCCTTCGCCGCGTCGAAATCCTTGCGGAGCGCCTCGTACTGCTCCTTCTTCACGAAAGGATCGTCCGCGCCATTGAGGATGAGAACCCTCGCCTTGACGGTTCCCGGCGCCGGCGCCGGGGTGTTGAGGCCGAGCGAGGCGTGAAATCCGGCGACGGCGCGAAGGTCGTCGCCGGCGCGTGCCATGTTCAGCACGACCGCGCCGCCGAAGCAGTAGCCGACCGCGCCAATGCGCTGCGGATTGACCCAGGCCTGCTTGGCGAGCTCGGCCTTTGCTGCATTGAAGCGCGACTCCATCGCCTTCGGGTCCTTCATGACGGAGCTCGACAGCGCGCCGGCGTCCTTCGGGTTGTCGGCGGTCTTGGCTTCGCCGTACATGTCGGCGATGAAGGCGGTGTAGCCCTGCTGGGCGAACTTCTTCGCTTCGTTATGGATGTGCGGAGTGATGCCCCACCACTCGTGGATCATCACGATTCCAGGTTGCTTGGTCTTGATCGCATCGTCGTAGACGACGAAGCCTTTCATGGTGGTCGTGCCGTCCGAGTAGGTGACCGGCTTTTCCTGGATCTCGGCGTTTGCGGTCGCGGCCATCGCGATCGCGCAAAGTGCGCCCAGCACTATCGTTCGCATCCTGACCTCCCTGCGCGGTTGAAGCCGGCAAGTCTCGCAGCCAGCCCATCATTTGCGCGTCCGGCGACGCAAACTACCAAGGGGGCGTACGGGCAACAATTCAAGGTGAAGTGAAGAAGCCCTGCCGTGCCTGGAGAAATCAGGAACCGGCAAGGCCTCGGACTGCCCGCTTGGTCAGGCCCTGCTCTTCCGGGCGAGGCGCTCGTTGAACGAGCGAAGATCGATCACGACCCGTTGATGGCTTCCCCTGCCGATCTCCTCCTGCCCGTCGCTTGCCGACACCTTGAAGTCGATTCGCTTTCCGTTCACGGCGACGACCTCCGCCATCGCCTGCACCTCGTGGCCGACCGGCGTGGCGGCGAGGTGCTTCACATCCACCGCAACACCGACGGCGCTCTCTCCGGCGTCCAGAAACGGCCTGATGGCATTGAGCGCGGCATTCTCCATGATCAGGATCATCACGGGCGTTGCCAGCACTTGTGGCAGGATCGCGTCCTTGAAGCGATTGGCCAGGTGCTCGGGTTGCACACGCAGCGTCGACGTTCCTGTGGCTCCCAGTGGAATCTGCTTCATCTGTTCGTCGCCGACGTTGAACCCGTCTACACTACGTCCACCCCTGCAGAAGAGGAACCACCGTGGTCAGCAGCAATTCCTTCAAGTTCGTCATGCTGCCGCCGCAGACCGACACGACCCGGGGCTGGGCGCGGCGACTGGCCGCAGCGGTGCCGGAGGTCCGCGTGGTCGTCGCCGAGGATGCGGACACGGCGGCGCGCGAGATCGTCGACGCAGAAGCGGCGTTCGGCTGGCTCGGCAAGGAGCTCCTGTCGAAGGCCACGAGATTGCGCTGGCTGCAGGCGCCTCAGGCGGCGCCGGCAGCCGGCTACTATTATCCCGAGCTGGTCCGCCACCCGGTGAGCGTGACGAACTTCCGGGAGATCTACAACGACCACATCGGCGCGCACATCCTCGCCTTCGTGCTGGCCTTTGCCCGCGGCTTGCACATGTTCATTCCGCAGCAGCTGCGCCGCGAATGGAAGAAGAGCCCGCTGGAGACGGGCGACGTCGTCCATTTGCCGGAAGCGACCGCCCTGATCGTCGGCCTGGGCGGCATCGGCGCCGAGGCGGCCCGCCTGCTCGCCGCTTTCGGCGTGACGGTGCTGGCAACCGATGCGCGCCGCACGGCGGCGCCCGACGGGGTGGCCGAGCTGCATCCGGCGGATGCACTGGACGACCTGCTGCCGCGCGCGGATTTCGTGATCCTGACGGTGCCGCATACGCCGGCGACCGAGGGCTTCTTCGACCGCGCCCGCTTCCAGCGCATGAGGCGGATGGCGTTCTTCATCAACATCGGCCGCGGCATGACGACCAGGCTGGATGACCTGGTCGCAGCCCTGCAGGCCGGCGAGATCGCCGGCGCCGCGCTCGACGTCTATGAGCAGGAGCCGCTGCCGAGCGCACACCCGCTTTGGACATTGCCCAACGTGCTGCTCACCCCCCACATGGCAGGACACGGGCCATACCTCGACGAGCGCCGGTTCGAGATCATGGCCGACAACTGTCGCGCCTTCGCGGCCGGACGCCCGCTGCGCAACCAGGTCGACAAGGCGTCCTGGTTCTGATGGCAGGCGATACTTCGGATCAGGGCCAAGTTCGATCGGCACTCCCCAAAGTGCCCTCATCCGCGATTCCGCTTCGTTGCCAACGTCTCGAGCTCGTTGGCGTAGGCGAGGATACGTGCCTTGTCAGGGGTCGGTTCGGTTAGCCAAGAAGCTAGAATGCGAACGCGGCGCGCCAAGTCTCGCAACTCTTCTGGACACTCCTCCAGATCGCTTTCTCTTCTCCTCATGGTTCTTCCATTTCTCACTCGGGCGCGTCACCAGGAAGACCTAGTCGTGACCCTTGCGGCTGCTATAGAACACCAGCGTCATGAGGCCTATGCCCAAGGCGAGGGTCACGACAATTCCAAACGTCATCGCAACATAACCTGCGCCGGACATCTGCTGGCCGGCGTCCATGTCTCCAGACGTCCATCCGACCATCATGAAAATGATCGCGAGCACCAGCAGCAAGATCAGGATGGCGAGCGCGACCCACGAGCCAATGCCATTCTTGGAAGTCATCTCCTGTCCTCCTCGTCTGCGATCTCGCGGGATGGCTCATCGAATTGGATCGCGACCGGATCGGACGCCGGAAAACTCTCCTCGAGAGCCTCGTCGAGCAACTGGTCGAGATGGCCCGATCCATCCGAAGGATCGGTCGGCGGACGGGGTTTGTTGCGCATCTCATTCTCCTGTTCTGACGGGAGGCTCTAACAATCGTCCCACGAACCGGCGGGGGCCGCTTTGCGTCGGCGCAATGTCGGAGCGAAAGGCCGCCCGGCACCGGCAGTGCAACATCGAGGACAGCCTCCCGCACTTCGCGGGAGCCCAGGCATGGAGTGTCCTCATGTCCATTCGGCACAGAAAGAAAACCGTCCGGGAGGCAGTGGGCGTCTTCCATCAGCCGGACCATCTGCAAGCTGCGGTCGACGAGCTGCTCCAATCGGGCTTTCATCGTGCTGAGCTCAGCTTGCTGGCGAGCGATCATGCGGTGAGCCAGAAGCTGGGCCATCGCTATCGCAAGGTAAGCTCTCTCGAGGACGATCCCGCGATTCCTCGCGCGGCATACGTATCGCCCGAAGCGGTCGCGGGAGCCGAAGGAGGCCTGATCGGCGTCCTGATGTATGTCGGAGCCATGGCGGCCGCAGGCGGTATCGTGGCGTCGGGCGGCACCCTCACTGCCGCCATCGTCGGTGCAGCCCTGTCGGGTGGCGTTGGCGGAATGATCGGGTCGCTGCTCGCGGACTGGCTGGGCGAAGAGCACGGCCGCGCGCTCCAGGATCAGGTGGATCGTGGCGGCTTGTTGCTCTGGGTGCGGACTTGGGATGCCGCGGACGAGGAGCGCGCTGTGCGCATTCTCAAGGCGCATTCGGGCGAGCACGTCCACGTGCACGCCCTGCCGGCGACAAGCTAGCGCGGGCGACCAAGCAGGACGCTGCGCAAAACCACCGCATCGTTGTGGCGCTCGTCGCGAGCAGCGAAGACGAGCGTCACCGTTCCGCCCAAGGCCAGGCGCCGGATGGCCGCGAGCGGCTCACGCTGTTCGTGAAGCTCCGCCGCGTAGCGACGACGGAACTCCTGCCATCGCGCCGGGTCATGACCGAACCAGCGACGCAAGGCTGTACTGGGCGCGAGTTCCTTGAGCCAACGATCTATCGCAGCCTCGGATTTCTTCAGCCCACGTGGCCACAGCCGATCGATCAGTATCCGCGTGCCATCGGAACGGGCGGCCGGGAGATAGGCTCGCTTGATTTTGATTCGGTGAGCCGGGGGTCGACTATGCATCCAGTCGGCTCCCTTCGGCACGATTTCTCATCCAAATGACATCGCGGTGCGCGCGATCGGCCTCGATCTCGCCGCGGCCGAGAGCGAAGCGCACCAGCCGGCCATCCCAGTCTATCTCCCGAATGGAGCCCGGGGCGAGCAGCAGCCGCTCGCCTGGCCGCCACTTGCAGGTATCGACCCGCAGAAAGCGGATACCCCAGTCGGCATCTTGCACCAGCAAGTCCTCGACATGGCCGATAACGCCGTCAGTCAAATGGACCCGGTGGCCGATCACGGCATCGACACTGCGCAGATGAGGATCGCCGCCGCCGTGGCCCGACGGCCGTGAAACGGGAGGCCTGAGATCTGCGGCGAGGCTGTCTGAAATCTCCTGGATCGTGAGGTCGACGACAATCCGGCGACCGACTACGTCGGGCTGCTGTACATACGAGACGGACAGAAGCACCTCGCGACAGGACCAGTGATGTACGTTCACGACGATCCAGCGCATGTGCCAGGAGGCATCCTCGAACAGCAGGTCGGTCACGGTCCCGCCGTCGCCGTCACGCCCCCGTATCGTGCATCCAATGATCGTTGAAGCGTCCCACAGCATGTCGATCTCCGGTTCGCAGCGAGCAATTTGTACCAGACCCGAACGGAGGGTTACGTTTCTTCCGGTCATTGCGCCTGAGCAAGATCGGCGTGGCTATGAGTTGCTAGCCTGCACCAGCGATGGAGGCCGTCGGGGACCGGAGGAGTGATCAATGAGCGGCGACGAGATTTGCCAGGGACAATCGGCGATGGAGCCGGTGTCGGCCTGCCGGCCCGGCGCTCCCGAGGCGCCCGAGCAGGGCGCGTATTCTGTCAATCACATCATGGCTATGGGCTTCCGGGTTTCCCGGGTGCTGCCGCGTCCTGCAAACGACGACTGACCAGGAAGTACGGTCCATGGCCCTCGCTGGGATCGCCTGATACAACCCGAGTGCAGATGGGGCGAACCAGCCAGCCAAGCCTGCTACAGTCTGACAGCTACGGTTCGCGTGCCATCCCGACTGGCGGGAAGCGAGGGTGGTTATCTTGCGAAAGCCTATGGCGAGTCCCATCAAGAGCCATCCTCTTGTGGCCAGACTCAATCATTCGATCGCGCTCGACGAAGCCGACCTGTCGGCACTCGCGGACATACTGAACCGGCAGGTCATCGTCAGGAAGGCGAAGGACATCATCGTCGAAGGCTACGAGTACAAGGTCCTGCACATTGTCGAGAGCGGCTTTGCCGTCCGCTACAAGCTCCTGCACAGCGGAAAACGACAAATCATGAATGTCATCATGCCAGGAGACATCATCGGCTTTCCGGCATGTTTTTATGAGCATGCTGTCTTCTCGGTCACAGCCATCAGCGATATGAAACTGAATCACGTACCGATCGAGGACTTCACCGCCCTCTGCATGGCGAGGGCCAAGGTTGCCACGGCGCTTCTCTGGTTCGCGGCCCGCGAGACGGCCATATATGCCGAGCACATCGTCGATGCTGGACGCCGTGAGCCGCTCGAGCGGCTCGCCCACTTTCTCCTGGAGACCCTTACCCGCCTCCAGGGCATCGGCGCTGCGTCGGAGGATTCGTTCACCATGCCGTTGTCTCAAGAGGGGATTGGCGACGTCATCGGGTTGAGCGCGCCCCATGTCAATCGCATGCTTGCCGAGCTGAGACGCGATGGCCTGATCGCCATGAGCGGGCATGAGATCAGGATTCTCGACCGCGCAGCGCTGCAGATTCTCGGGGAGTTTCATCCAGCGTATCTGAGCCGCACACCTGTTCACAGGCCGGCTCCCTAGTAGCTCGTCACAGAGGATTTGACGAGTTGAGCCAATCGAGGATTGGCAGGTCCTGAGGTGGGACGAGGACTTCAATGCTTCGGGCGACGCCGGGTTGTCGACGGATGAGGCCGTTACGTTCGAGGCCGAGGACCATCTGGTGGACCGACGGCGGGGCGACGCGGAAATGCCGTTGCATGTCGACCTCAGCGGGCGCCTGCCCGAACAAGCGCTTGTAGACGCAGATGAAGGCCAGGTAGTGGCCTTGCTTGTCGGTGAAGCGGTGCGGTCCGATGTGGCGCGCGGTGCCTGATTTTGGACTCATCGTTCGATTCGTCTGGTCTCCCCCTCGAGGAGATCGGAATGAATATACGGTATCGGGTCGAGCTGAGCGACGCGGAACGCCGCGAGCTCGAGACGCTGCTGAGCGGCGGCAAACATGCGGCGCGCAAGCTGAAGCGGGCCCAGATCCTGCTGGCGGCCGATGCCGGAGCCGGTGACGAGGAGATCGCCAGGACGGTGAGCGTCGGCGGCTCGACGGTGTACCGCACCAAGCGCCGCTTCGTGCTGGGCAACCTGGAGGCGGCGCTGAGCGAGGAGCCGCGTCCCGGGGCTCAGCGCAAGCTGACCGGCAAGGAGGAGGCGCTGCTGGTGGCGACCGCCTGCACCAAGCCGCCGGCCGGACGGGCGCGCTGGACCCTGGAGCTGCTGGCCGGCGAGATGGTCAGGCTGACCGAGCATGCCGAGCTATCCCGCGAGACAGTGCGCCGCCGCCTGGCGGAGAACGATCTGAAGCCCTGGCGAAAGGACATGTGGTGCATCCCCGAGGTCGACGGCACCTATGTCGCCCGCCTGGAGGACGTGCTCGATCTCTACGCCGAGACCGCCGATCCGAAGCGGCCGGTGGTGTGCTTCGACGAGAGCCCGACCCAGCTGATCGGCGAGGCCCGCCAGCCCATCCCCGCCGCGCCGGGCCAGCTCGAGCGCTACGACTGCGAGTACCGTCGCAACGGCACGGCCAACCTGTTCGTCTTCCTCGATGCCCACCAACCCTGGCGCACCGTCAAGGTCACCGACACTCGGACCGCCCGCGACTTCGCCCAATGCATGCGCGACTTGGCCGACCTGCACTATCCCAAGGCCGACAAGATCCGGGTCGTGCTCGACAACCTGTCGACCCATTCCCCGGGCGCTCTTTACGAGACCTTCCCGGCGCCCGAGGCGCATCGCATCCTGCGCCGCCTGGAGTTCCATTACACCCCAAAACACGCCTCGTGGCTCAACATGGTCGAGATCGAGATCGGCGTCCTGCAGAGCCAGTGCCTCGACCGGCGCATCGGTGATCGCAAGACACTCGAAACCGAGATCGCTGCCTGGGAGCGTCAGCGCAACGCCGCCCGCGCGCGTATCAAATGGATGTTCACAACCCAGCGCGCCCGCATCAAACTACTTCGCGCCTATCCCGACCCCAAAGAGTCATAATCCCTGTGCAGCGGTACTAGTCTAAGTCTAGGATTTGACGGTTGCTGCACTTCGCAACGCCTTCATCTCCTCGAACCGCTTGGTGACGTCGCGCAGCGTCGCTGCCATTCCCAGTGTGCGGCCGCCTTTGTCGTGGAACGGCAGAATGGTGAATTCCACGGAGATGCGCGTACCGTCCTTCCGCAGGGCAGGGACGGCGAGAACATCGCCCGCCCCGTAGCGGCTCTCACCGCTTCGTACGACCTCGCGATAACCGGCCCAGTGACGCGAGCGAAGACCCTGGGGAATGATGATGTCGAGTGACTTGCCCAGGGCTTCGGCCGCCGAAAAGCCGAAGATCCGCTCTGCTCCCTTGTTC
>JAFEFF010000183.1 GCA_018240745.1 Pseudomonadota bacterium | reverse complement strand
GAACGGCAGGTCCAGGGCGCGCGCCATCTGCCAGGTCGCCACGGTGTACATGCCGAGCGGGAACACCGCGCCCCAGTAGAGCGGATCGTAGCGCAGCGGGAACCGGCGCAGCACGTGGCGCCAGACCGCAAGGACGACCAACATCGGGATCCACCAGGTCCCGGTCGCCCAGTAAAAAATCGTGAAGCCGCGCACGAACGGCAGGACGGATTGCAGGAACGGCGCATCGGGCGTGTTCTCGATCAGCAGCGAGCCCGCCAGGGTCGAGATCGCCATCGCGCCCATGTTGATCCAGTAGGGCGGCGACAGGTCGCTCGGCGCGAACTCGAAGAAGGCATAGCGATAGAAGATCAGCGCCGCCATCCAGATGTAGAGCATGCCGCCCCACAGCCACATCGACAGGGCGAGGAAATTGAACTCGAGCCGGTGCGGCTGCGGCCAGTGCGGCGCGATCAGAGCGGCCAGCACCGCGATCGCCTGCGTCGACACCACCGCGAGCAGCCAGCCGCCATTGATGCCCTCGGCGAGGCCGGGTTTGTTGCGCTTCACCGACAGCGCGGCGAAGATGCCGTAGATCAGCACGATCCAGAGCACCACCGCGACCACCCACAGGACGGTGGCGATGCCCATGTCGCCGGCGATCAGCACGAACTGGCTGCCGAGCACGCACGTGCCGGCGACAACGGTGAGGTTGCCCGGCCCGCGCTGGTGGTTGGCGGCATCGGCCAGGAAGGCGCGGGGAAACCACAGGAGCCGCAGTCCCGTCAGCACCAGCAGCACGAGGTAGGCCACGATATTGGTGCCGAAGAGCACGGCAGCCACCGACGGCATGTCGTAAAGGCGGGCGGCGATCGACACGATGCCCGTCGCCATCACCATGGCGAAATAGGCCGGCGAGAGATCGCGGATGGCTTTCACGCGATGCCTAGGCGGCCTGGACGGCTTTCTTCAACAGCTCGCCATGCACGAAGGTGCCGTCGGCATACAGCAACGGGTGCGCCGACGCGTCGAGGGTAAGATCGACGATCTCACCGATGTAGATCGTGTGCGTGCCGGCCGAGACCTTGGTGACCAGCCGGCAGTCGAAGGACACCGGACAGCCCTTCAGCACCGGCGCGCCGGTCGACAGGCTCGACCATTCGCCCATGTCGGCGAAGCGCTCGTCGCCCTCGACGCCGTCCATGCCGGCAAAACGCTCGGCGATCTTGCGGTGGCCGGGGGCGAGGATGTTGACGCAGAAGAAGCCCGCCTCGCCGATCGGGTCATGGGCGGAGGCCGTCTTGTTGACGCAGACCAGGAGCTGCGGTGGGTCGGCCGAAACCGAGCAGACCGCCGTGGCGGTGAGCCCGCCGCGCAGGTCCCGATGGCGGGTCGTGATCAGGGTCACGCTGGCGGCGAGGTGGCGCATGCCCTGCTTGAAGGCTGCCGCATCGATAGTCATGTGGCGACTCTAGGCCAGCGGGCCCGCAAGCCGCCACCGGAAATGCCCGCTAACTGCCCGTCCGGACGGCGAAATCAGCCGGCTGACACAAATCCTCGGCCAGACTGCCTCCGATTGAGGTTGCCGGCCGGCCGTCAGCCGATAGGGTGCCGCCCTGCATGACGACCCTCGCCCCCGATACCCCGCCCGACCGGGCGCTGCGGCAGATCGTGGCGGAATGCCATGCCGACTTGCTGAAATACCGCGCCGTCGTGCTGGCGAGCCGCCGGCCGATCGGCATCCACCAGACCCGGGTGGCGCTGCGGCGCCTGCGGGCGGCCCTCGGCCTGTTCCGCGACGCCGTCGGCCCGGTCGAGGGGCGTCTGGTGCGAGCGATGGCGGCCGAGGCCCGATGGCTGGCCGGCGAGTGCGGGCCCGCGCGCGACCTGCATGTTTTCCTGACCGAGACGCTCGAGGGCGTTCCGCCGCTGGTGAAGCGCATCGCCGCGCGGCTCGCGAAAGCCCATCTCGAGCGCGCCCGTGCCGCCCTGTCCGGCGCCCGCTACAACGCCTTCGACGGCCAGCTCATCGCCTTCGTCGAGGAAGCGCCGCCCAATAGCGGCGGCCGGCTCGACGCGTTCGGCAGCGACCTGCTGGAGCGGCGCCATCGCAAGGTCGAGCAGCGCGGCCGGCATCTGTCGAAGCTGGGCGGCAAGGAACTGCACCGGTTGCGCATCGCCATCAAGAAGCAGCGTTACGCTGCCGAGTTCCTGCGCCCCGTCTTTGCGGCGGCGCCTTTTGATTCGAAGGCGGCGAAAGCCTATATCGAGGCGACAGTGCGCCTGCAGGGCGCGCTCGGAGCCCTGAACGATCGCGCGGTGGCGGCCCGCATGCTGGACGACATCGCCGTGGCGGCCCGTCCGTCGGAAGACGTGACGCGCCTGCTGCGACAGCTCGCCAAGCAGGCCGACTCCGGCGAGAAGCGCCGCCGGACCAGGCTCGAGCGGGCGTGGAAGCAGTTCAGGAAGGCCGAGTGCTTCTGGCGGGGTTGACAGCGAAACTGCCATCCCGGGTGCAGCGAGGGACCTTGAGGTAAACGAAGATGAGCAACACCCAGACCGCCGCCGAAGAACGCATTCCCGTGACCGTGCTGACGGGCTTCCTGGGCAGCGGCAAGACCACGCTGCTGAACAAGCTGCTGCGCCGGCCCGAGCTCGCCGACACCGCGGTGATCATCAACGAATTCGGCGAGATCGGCCTCGATCACCTGCTGGTCGAGAAGTCGAGCGAAGACGGCATGGTGACGCTGAACTCCGGCTGTCTGTGCTGCACGGTGCGAGGCGATCTCGTGCGCACCATGAGCGAGCTGTTCCTCAAGCGCTCCAAGGGCGAGGTATCGCCGTTCAGGCGCATGGTGGTCGAGACCACGGGTCTGGCCGACCCCGCGCCGATCCTGCACACGCTGATGACAGATCCCCTGCTCGCCACGCGCTACCGACTCGACGGCGTGGTGACGACGGTCGACGGCGTGAACGGCAGCAGCACGCTCGACAATCATGAGGAGGCGGTGAAGCAGGCCGCCGTCGCCGACCGCCTGCTGCTCACCAAGAGCGACATCGCCGAGGCGCCGAAGCTCGACGACCTCAAGCACCGCCTGCAGCATCTCAATCCGGGCGCCTCCGCCATGGCAATCACCAGCGGCGAGATCGAGCCCAACAAGATCCTGAATGCCGGCCTCTACAATCCCGAGACCAAGACGGCCGACGTGAAGAAGTGGCTGCAGGCTGAAGCCTATGACGGCGAGCAAGACCATCATGGCCACGGGCATCACCACCATCACGATCACGGGCATGGCAACGATCACGGCCATGGTGGGCAGGCCGGCAGCGAGCAGGATCCGCACGACGTCAACCGCCACGATGACCGCATCCGCTCCTTCTGCATGACCTTCGACGAGCCGATGAGCTGGGCGACGGTGGCAGCGGCGTTCGACGCTCTGGTGACCTATCGCGGCCCCGACCTGCTGCGCATGAAGGGCATCCTGAACGTCAAGGACACCGACAAGCCGGTCGTGATCCACGGCGTGCAGCACGTCTTCCATCCGCCGGCGACGCTCGAGGCGTGGCCCGAGGGCGACGACCGCAAGAGCCGCGTGGTGTTCATCACCCGCGACATCGGCGAGAGCACGATCCGCAAGGTCTTCGCCTCCTTCTTCGACGCCGAGAAGAAGGGCTGGGGCCAGCAGCAGGAACAGCAGCCGCAATAACGTCCGGCACGACTGCGGCCCATGACCCCTCCGCGCGCGTAAGACGCGGGCACCTCCCCATCTGTCTGAATGGGGAGGATTTGTTCTTATGCCGTCCGGGGCGTTGGCCAGACCAGCGTGCGGCCGGTGCCGCCGGTGCGCCACACCAGGAATCCGACGATCGCGAGGTTGAGCAGGTTGAAGATCACGGCGATGCCGAAGGCCGGTGCGTAGTAGCCGAAGTGATCGTAGAGCGCGCCGGCGAACCAGCTTCCGAACGCCATGCCGCTCATCGCCGTGAACAGGGTGAGCGGCATGCGCCATGACGCCTCCGATGGCGGGAAGAGATCGCGCACGGCCACGCTGTAGGACGGGATGATGCCGGCGAAACCGAGCCCGAACGCGGCCGACACGAAGAACAGCCCGGCCTCGTCCTGGGTCAGCAGGAAGAGGGCAATCGCCACCGCCTGGCAGGCCGAACCCGCCATCACCGTGCGCAGGCCGCCGATCCGATCGGCCAGCGCGCCCCAGGCCTGGCGCGAGAGGAAGGCGCAACCCAGCATCAGCGACAGCATCGCCGCGCCATGCGTCGCCTTGATGCCGAGATCGCCGCAGAAGGCGACGATGTGTGCCGACGGTATCGACATCGGGATGCAGCAGCAGAAGCCGGCGAGGCAGATCAGCGCCTGCGCCACGTTGGGATGGAAGCCGGCGACCCGCGGCCGCTCGCCCGGCCGCGCGCCGGCGCGGCGCACCGGCATTGGCGGGGGCTTGGGTGCGTCCTTGAGGAACAGGGTTGCGGGCAGGATGACGGCGAGCGCGAACACGCCGTAGACCAGCATCACCGACTGCCAGCCGAATGCGGTCATGCCGCGCTCGAAGACGGCGGGCCACACCACGCCGGCGACGTACTGGCCCGAGGAGATCAACGCGATCGCGGCACCCCGCCGGCGCTCGAACCAGCGACTGACGTAGACCAGCAGCGGCGGATAGACGCCGCCATTGCCGAGGAAACCCAGCAGCGCGTGGCCGACATAGAGCGTCCAGATCGAACCGAGCGACGACAGCGCCAGCCCGGCCGCGATCATGACGGCACCGATCGATACTGTGCGGCGCACGCCGATGCGGTCGGCGAGCCAGCCCATCAGGATGCCGCCCGAGCCGGTGCCGACCCAGACCAGCGATCCGGCGAGCGCCAGCACCGAGCGGTCGGTGCCGAGCGCGTCCTGCATCGGCTTCATGCCGACAACGATCACCAGCGGCGAGGCGTAGGAGACGGAGAGGATGGCGAGGACCAGCCAGGCCGTTCGCCACGAGGCGCGGCTGTCCGCGCCGCTGCCTGGCTGCTCCGACGCGCGATGCGCGGCCTCGCGCGACTCAACGCTGTCCATTTACGCAATCCTCCGGCGCCGGATGTGCGGGCATTTCTGCTACCATCGTCCATCCGATCGAGGAGGCACTATGGCCGAGAACACGACGCGACGCGACATCGCCGCCCTTCAGGCCCTCGCGACAGGCGGAACGGCGGTGGTGGCGTCGTCGGGCCAGGGCAAGTTCGAGCAGATGATGTTCGACGGCCGCCACATGCTGATCGCCGACGAGCCCGTATCGGCCGGCGGCGCCGATGTCGGACCCGGCCCCTACCAGCTTCTGGTGATGTCGCTCGGCGCCTGCACTTCGATGACGGTGCACCTCTATGCCAGTCGCAAGAAGTGGCCGCTCGAGCAGTGCGTGGTGCGGCTGCGCCACACCAAGGTCTATGCCGAGGATTGCGCCAACTGCGAGAAGCCCAAGGCGATGATCGACCGTATCTATCGCGAGATCGAATTCGTCGGGGTGCTCGACGCCGAGCAGCGATCACGTTTGCTCGAAATCGCCGATCATTGTCCGGTTCACCGTACGCTTTCGGCTAGGATCGACATCAAAACAACCATCGTCTGAACAGGGAGTATACAAATGCGTTGGGCGACGAGACTCGGCCTCGCGATCGTGGCCGCAACTTTCGCGCTGCCTGCCTCGGCGCAAAGCTGGCCGGACAAGCCGGTCAAGATCGTGGTGCCGTTCGGGCCAGGCGGACCGGCCGACGTCTATGCCCGCATCCTGGGCCAGGCGCTGACCGAATCGCTCGGCCAGCAGTTCATCATCGACGACAAGCCCGGCGCCGGCGCGATCATCGGCACGGAAATCGTCGCCAAGTCGCCGCCCGACGGCTACACGCTGCTGATGATGTCGAATACCCACACGACCAACGAGACGCTGTTCACCCACAAGCCCTACCAACTCATGCGCGACCTCGTGCCCGTAGCGCCGGTCAATTCTTCGGATCTGGTGATGGTGGTGCACCCGTCGGTGCCGGCCAAGACGGTGCAGGAGTTCATCGCGCTCGCCAAGGCGCAGCCTGGCAAGCTCACCTATGCCTCGTCGGGCCCCGGCACGCCCTATCACATGGCCGGCGAGCTGTTCAAAGCCATGAGCGGCACCGACATCCTGCACGTGCCGCACAAGAGCAGCGGCGAGGCGCGCAACGACGTGATGGGCGGTCACGTCCAGATGATGCTGGACGCCGTGACCACGATGAAGGGCCCGATCGAGGCCAACGAAGTCCGCGCCCTCGGCACCAGCGGCCTGAAGCGCTCGGCCATCCTGCCCAACGTCCCGACCATCGCCGAATCGGGCGTGCCGGGCTACGAGGCGACGATCTGGCTCGGCATCATGGCGCCCCAGGGCACGCCGCCACAGATCATCGATCGTCTGAATGCCGAGATCGCCAAGATCGTCGCCTCGCCCAAGATCCGGGACGCCTGGGCGAAACAAGGCGCGGTGCCCATGACCATGACGTCGGCCGACTTCGGTGACTTCCTGCGGAAGGACATCGCCAAGTGGGCCAAGATCGTGAAGATCTCGGGCGCCACGATCCAGTGACGACCGTGCGAATCCTGGCCGGCGGCGCGGCACAGCCGCTGGTCGAACGCCTGCGGCCGAAGCTCGGCTTCGAGATCGACGGAACCTTCTCCGCCGTCGGCGCCATGCGCGACAGGCTGCTGGCAGGCGAGCCGGCCGACCTCGTGATCCTGAGCCGTGCGCTGGTCGAAGACCTGGCCAGGAGCGGTCATGTCGTCGCCTCGAGCATGGCCGACGTGGCACGGGTCGCGACGGCGGTCGCGATTCGGGCAGGCGATCCCGCGCCGGCGATCGGCGACAAGACGGGACTCGCCGCGGCGCTCGAGGCGGCCGACGAGATCCATTTCCCCGATCCGGCGCTCGCCACCGCCGGCATTCACTTCGCGAGGGTGATGCGCGACCTCGGCGTCTGGAGCCGCGTCCAGGGCCGGCTGAAGCTCGCCCCCAACGGCAACACGGCCATGCGCGCCCTCGCCGCCTCGGGCGCGCGCCGGCCGATCGGCTGCACCCAGGAGACCGAGATCCGCGCCACACCCGGGGTTACGCTGGTCGGGCCGCTGCCCGCAGGCTGCGATCTCACCACGGTCTACACGGCAGCCGTGACGATTGCCGCGCAGGCGCCGGCCGAGGCCGCCCGCTTCATCGCCCTGGCGAAGGCCTAGCCGATCGCCACGGCCAGCACGCCCAGCACGACGAACGAGACGGCAGCGCCGATCCGGACCCATGTGAGCGGAATGCGCTTGGTCAGCACATCGCCGAACAGCACCCCCGGCACGTTGGCCAGCAGCATGCCGACCGTGGTGCCGGCGGTGACGGTGAGCACGTTCTGGAAGCGCGCCGCGAGCGCGACGGTCGCGATCTGGGTCTTGTCGCCGATCTCGACCAGGAAGAAGGCGACCACGGTGGCGAAGAACGCGCCCAGCGTACCGACCGCCTTGGGCCCCTCGTCGGCCTCGTCGGGAATCAGGCACCAACCTGCCATGACGATGAACAGCCCGCCGACGACCCAGCGCATGATGTGCGGCCCGACATAGGCCGCCACGGCGGCGCCGACCGAGGCCGCGACCGCGTGATTGGCGAGGGTCGCCACCAGGATGCCGAGGATGATCGGCACCGGCTTGTGGTAGCGGGCGGCCAGGATCATGGCGAGGAGCTGGGTCTTGTCGCCGATCTCGGCGATCGCCACGAGGCCGGCAGAGACGAGGAAAGCTTCCATCGAGGTCACAAGGCGGGATCGGGCGCGCATACCATTGGCTGTGCGCGCCGCCCGGTCCCGCGGGTGTGGCGCGTACAAGCCAAAGGTCTCGCCAAGCGCGATCCGTCTGCGGATCGATCCGGAACCGCCAAGGCCCGAAGGCCTAGTCTGTTGACGGTTCCGCCTCTGGGGTGAGGCCGGCTACTCCCCAATGACGGCGCGGGTATAGGCCGGTGGGAAACCCATCGCAAGCCGCCTCGCTGCGGCCCTTTTGCCCGTGCTAGACCATGGGGCATGGCGAAATCGAAGGCATCCGCGGCACCTGCTCCCACGACGGCGCCTGCTCCCGCGAAAGCGGCCGACAAGACGGCGGCTGGCAAGACGCCGGCTGACAAGAGTGGGGTCGAGGACAAGCCGCTCAAGAACCTCTACCTGGTCGACGGCTCGGGCTACCTGTTCCGCGCCTTCCATGCGCTGCCGCCGATGAACCGGCCGGACGGCACGCCGGTCAATGCCGTCTACGGCTTCTGCCGCATGCTGGCCGCCGACATCCTCGACAAGCCCGAGGTCGACCATGTGGCGATGATCCTCGACGCCAGCGGCAACACCTTTCGCAACGAGATCTACGACAAGTACAAGGCCAACCGGTCCGAACCGCCGGACGACCTGATCCCGCAGTTCCCGCTGATCCGCGAGGCCGCCAAGGCGTTCAATGTCACGGTCTGCGAGCTCTCGGGCTACGAGGCCGACGACCTGATCGCGACCTATGCGCGGATGGCGCTCGAAGCCGGCGGCACCTGCACCATCGTCTCGTCCGACAAGGACCTGATGCAGCTCATCCGGCCGGGCGTCGAGATGATGGACCCGATCAAGAAGATCAAGCTCGGGCCCGAGGCGGTGATGGAGAAGTTCGGCGTCACGCCCGACAAGGTCGTCGACGTGCAGGCACTGGCGGGCGATTCGACCGACAACGTGCCGGGCGCGCCGGGCATCGGCGTGAAGACCGCGGCGCAGCTGATCAACGAGTACGGCAATCTCGAGACGCTGCTTGCCCGCACCGGCGAGATCAAGCAGCCCAAGCGGCGCGAATCGCTCGAGCAGAACGCCGAGCTGATCCGCATCTCCAAGCAGCTCGTGACGCTCCGGGACGACGTGCCGACGCCGACCGATCCCGAAAGCTTCGACAAGAAGAAACCCGATCCCAAGGTGCTGCTGCCGTGGCTCGAGAAGCAGGGCTTCAAGACGCTGATCGCCAAGTATGCCAAGGAGCTGGGCGCCCCCACGGCGCCGGTCGAGAGCATGGCCTCGGTCGCACCGGCGCCGCAGTTGCCCGAGGCGAGCCGGCCGGCGCCGGTGCGGCCCAAGTCCAACAAGCCGTTCACGGCCGAGGACTACGAGCTGATCCGCACCGAGGCCGCGCTCGACGAATGGGTCGCCGAGGCGACGCGCGCCGGCGTGGTGGCGCTGGCGCTCGAGACCGACAGTTCGAAAGCCAATGACGCCGCTCTGGTCGGCCTGTCCTTCGCGCTGCTCGACGGGCCGTGGGGCAACGTCAATTCGCGCAACCGCCGCGCCGCCTACCTGCCGATCGGCCATCGCTCGGGCGGGCCGAAGGAAAGCCAGGGCGCCCTCGATCTTGCGGGCGACGGTGATGGCGCGCTGCTGGCCGACCAGCTCCCGCTCGAGACGGTGCTCGACAAGCTGAAGCCGATGCTCGAGGACCCGGGCGTGCTCAAGGTCGGGCAGAACCTGAAGCCCGACCTGTGGGTGCTGGAACGGCACGGCATCGCGATCGGGCCGGTCGACGACACCATGCTGCTCTCCTTCGTGCTCGACGGCGGCAAGCACAGCCACGCGCTGGAGGACCTCGCTGAACGGTATCTCGAGCAGAAGACGCTGAAGTTCTCCGACGTCGCCGGCTCGGGCGCCAAGCAGGTGACGTTCGACCGCGTGCCGGTCGAGCGGGCGCAGGAATACGCCGCCCAGCAGGCCGACGTGACGATGCAGCTATGGGCGCGCTTCAAGCCGCGGCTCGTCGCCGAGCACATGGTCGGCATGTACGAGACCATCGAGCGGCCGCTGATCCCGGTGCTGCTCGGCATGGAGCAGGCCGGCGTCAAGGTCGACGCCAACGCCCTCAGGAAGCTCAGCACCGAGTTCGAGAAGCGGCTGGGCGAGCTCGAGCGCGAGATCCACAAGATCGCCGGGCGCGAATTCAATGTCGGCTCGCCCAAGCAGCTCGGCGAGATCCTGTTCGACGAGCAGAAGCTGCCGGGCGGCCGGCGCAGCAAGACCGGCGCCTGGTCGACCGACGCCTCGGTTCTCGACGAGCTCGCGGCGCAGGGCCATCCATTGCCGGTGAAGATCCTCGAGCACCGCCAGATCGCCAAGCTCAAGGGCACCTACACCGACGCGCTGGTGCGCGAACTCGATGCCAGGACGGGCCGCATCCACACCTCCTACCAGATGACCGGCGCGGCGACCGGCCGGCTCGCCTCGACCGATCCCAACCTGCAGAACATCCCGGTGCGAACCGAGGAGGGCCGCAAGATCCGCGAGGCCTTCATCGCCGAGAACGGCCACAAGCTGCTCTCGGCCGACTACTCGCAGATCGAGCTGCGCCTGCTCGCGCACGTCGCCGACATCGCCTCGCTCAAGGAGGCGTTCGAGCGCGGCGACGACATCCATGCCATCACCGCCTCGGAGATGTTCGGCGTGCCGGTCAAGGGCATGGACCCGCTGGTGCGCCGCCGCGCCAAGGCGATCAACTTCGGCATCATCTACGGCATCTCGGCATTCGGTCTCGCCAACCAGCTCGGCATCGGCCAGCCCGAGGCGCGCGACTACATCGCCAAGTACTTCCAGCGCTATCCCGGCATCCGCGACTACATGGAGCGGACCAAGGACTACGCGCGCAAGAACGGCTTCGTGAAGACCCCGTTCGGCCGCAAGATCCACCTCAAGCACATCAACGACAAGAGCGCCGCGATGCGCGCCTTCCACGAGCGCGCAGCGATCAACGCCCCCCTGCAGGGTGGCGCGGCCGACATCATCAAGCGGGCCATGATTCGGCTGCCGCAGGCGCTGAAGCACGCGCACCTCGAGAGCCGCATGCTGCTGCAGGTGCACGACGAGCTGCTGTTCGAGGTGCCCGATCGGGAGGTCGAGAAGGCCGCCGCCGTCGCGCGCACGGTGATGGAGGCGGCCGCCAGGCTCTCGGTGCCGCTGGTCGTCGAAACCGGCGTCGGCACCAACTGGGCGGCGGCACATTAGACTACCCTCGTCGTCCCGACCGAAGCCGAGCTCAGCGAGGCGAAGCGGAGGGACCTCTTTTTGCGGCAGACGGAAAAGAGGCCCCTCGGCTACGCTCGGGGCGACGGAAATCGGAGAAACACGATGAAGATCTGGGGTCGCGCCAATTCGATCAATGTCATGAAGGTGCTGTGGTGCGCCGACGAGTGCGGGCTCGAGTACGAGCGCGAGAATGTCGGCATGCAGTACGGCGGCAACGACCAGAAATGGTACCTCGACATGAATCCCAACGGTGTCGTGCCGACGATCGACGACGGCGGGCGCGTCATCTGGGAGAGCAACAGCTGCGTTCGTTATCTCTCGGCCAGGTACGCTGCCGGCACGCTGTGGCCGACCGATCCGGGGCAGAGGAGCGAAGCCGACCGCTGGATGGACTGGCAGCTCTCGACCATCTCCGAGGCGATGCGGGTGATCTTCTGGGGCCTCGTGCGTACGCCGCCGGAGAAGCGCGACATGGCGGCGATCAAGAAAGCCGCCGCCGATGCAGGCAAACTGTGGACGCGGCTCGACCGGAAGCTCGAAGGCCGCACCCACGTCGCCGGCGATCATCTGACCATGGGGGACATCCCGGTCGGCTGCTTCGTGCACCGCTGGTACGCGCTCGATGTCGAGCGGCCGGACTTGAAGAACGTGAAGGCGTGGTACGAGCGGCTGAAGGCGCGGCCCGCCTACGCCAAGCACGTCATGCCCCCGCTGACCTGATCCCCCTCCCTTCCCTCCCCCTTCGGGGGAGGGAAATGATTCTTGAACTCCCTGATTTTTGAACTCCCTCCCCCGAAGGCGGAGGGTTGGGGTGGGGGTTCAGCCTGCCGCCATCGCCTCGACGAGCTTCCGGAACTGCGTCGGGCCGGCGTCGAGGCTGGTCGGCAGCATGGCACGCCCGGGCTCGAGGTCGATCATCTTCTGCTGCGCCTCGATGATGCGCTTGTCCTCGTGGAAGGCCGTGGTCGTCACGGCGTAGAGCCGCTGGAGCTTGTCCGGATCGATGTCGGAGGCCCGCGTGCCGGCGGCGTAGAAATAGCGCGACTTGCGCGCGCCGACCGGCGTCACCGCCTGCTCGTCGATGCGATGGAACAGCGGCTCGCGCTGTGGCGCCTTGCGGCCACTCTGGTCCGCGGTGCCGGCCGGGAAGAACGAGGTGCGCTGCAGGAAGATGCCGGGAAACAGGAAGTCGTAGGTCGTCCAGACATCGACCGTTTCGCCCAGCTTCTTCATGAAGCCGCGCGGACGATGGCCGGTATGCCAACGCTCGAAGCGCAGGCCGCGCTCGATCGGCGACATGCGCGGGCGCAGGTCGGCCCATTGCGGCATGTCCATGCCCAGCGTTTTCTCGTGCGCGAAGGAGAGGTGCGAGAGATCGAGCAGGTTGTCGTCGATCAGCAGATAGTGGGCGTCGTAGTCGAGCTGGCCGGCCTGCAGGCGATAGGCCGGATCGTCGAGCGCGATGGTCGGCGGAATCGCGGCACTGTCGGCCTTGTCGGCGTCGCCCATCCATACCCACACCCAACTGCCGACGACCTGCAAGGGGAAGCGCCGCACGCAGGCGCTTTGCGGGATCAGCTTCTGGCCGGGGATCTCGATGCACCTTCCGTCGGGCGCGAACTTGAGCCCGTGATACATGCAGCGCAGCCCGTCACCTTCGAGCCGGCCGAGCGACAGCGGCGCGAAACGGTGCGGGCAGCGGTCTTCCAGCGCGACGATGCCGTCGTCGGCCGTGCGATGCAGCACCAGCGGCTGGTCGATGATGGTGCGGGCGTGGACGCGGCCCGGCTCGATCTCGTGCGTCCAGGCCGCGACGTACCAGGCATTGCGAATCCACATTCGGTCCTCCCGGGCCAGCAGCATATACCCTAGAGGAACCGCCGCACGCCCTCGAAATAGCCGCGATAGGCTTGGGGCACGCTCGCCAGCAGCGCGCATTCGTCGGTGCTGTGGACGTTCTCGGCGGTGACGCCGAGACCGCAGATCGTCGGAATGCCATGTGCGGCGAACAGGTTGCCGATGTTGGACGGCCCGCAAACCACCAGCGGGACCTGTCGCCCGAATGCCTCGCTGCCGGCCGACTGGAAGGCGCGCACGAACGGATCGGACTGCGGCACGATATAGGGCGGCCAGCTCTCCACGGCTTCGATCCGCGTTGTCTGCGGATCGACCAGCGCCTCGAGCCAGCGCATCGCCGCCGCCGAATCGAAGCCGGGCGTGAGTCGGATATCCAGGCTGCACGACGCACGGTCGGGCACGACGCTGAAGCCTTCGCCGCCCTCGACCGCCGTCACCGTGACCTTCGGACCGAACGCGAACGGCCCCGCCGGTTCGGCAGGCAACGGCGTGGCCTCGATCGCGGCGATCAGGCGCGCCAGCCGGCCGATGGCGTTGATCGCATCTCCGCCTGTCGCCCCGGAATGGCCGGCGCGGCCGGCGATCGTGAGCCGGACGCGATGGAAGCCGCGGCTGCCGCGGATCAGCTCCTGGTTGTCCGGATAGCCCAGCACGGCGCGGTCGGGTTTGCGTTCGAGCGCCGCCAGATAGGCTCGAGCGCCACCGAAGCGGCCGGTGTGCTCGTCGGCATCGAGCAGCAGGTCGATGCCGCCGCGCCTTAGCGAACCGCCACGCACCAGGTCGCGCACGACATGCGCCAGGATCGCCGCGCCCATCTTGGAATCGGCCGCCCCCCTTCCCCACAGCCTCCCATCGGCGACCGCACCCGAGGCCGGCGGCCGCGACCAGCGGCTTTCGTCGCCGAACGGCGCGGTGTCGATGCAGGCATCGAGACAGACGATTGATCCCGGCTCGGGCGCCAGCCAGCGCAGATGAACGCCCAGCCAGGCGCCGTCGGCATCGCGCAGCGGCTCGGGTTGCAGGCCGTTCGCCGTCAGCCAGCGCGCCAGGGTCGCCAGCACCGGCTGTGGCGAGTCGATGCCGCCGCGCGAGGGCGACCGCACGAGATTGGCTGCCAGCGCGACGATGCCGTCGACGTCGGCCATCACGCCAGCCGGTAGACCTCGACCGGCTGCGCATGGCCCCTGACACGGCGCAACTGGGGAGGCGGCAGGTCGATGCCGAGGCTCGAACGGTCCTTGACCGCGGCGATCGTGGCGCCGCTCGCCAGGACGACGACCTCCTCGCCCGCTTGCATGTAGATCTTGCCGAGCTGCTCGAAGCGGTTCGCCACGTTCACCGTGTCGCCGACCACCGTGAAGTTGACGCGGCCCGGCGCGCCGATGTTGCCGACCACCGCCGGCCCCGAATGCAGGCCGATGCGCAGCCGGATTGGCGCCTCGCCGTTGGCGCGACGCACCTGGTTGTCCTCGCCGATCACTTTGGCGATCGCCAGTGCCGAGCGGATCGCCGCCGCGGCATGGTCGGGCGTGCCGGACAGCGGGCCCCACAGCGCCATCACCGAATCGCCGATGTACTTGTCGATGATGCCGCCCTCGTGCTCGATGCAGGCGCCGAGCAGAGCGAAGTGGTGGTTGAGCAGCGCCGCTGTCTCGTGCTCGGGCAGGTGCTCGGCCTGCGGCGTGAAGCTCACGATGTCGGTGAACATCACCGTCAGGTCGGTGCGGCGCGAGACCACCGCATCCTCGCCCAGCTCCATCAGGCGGCGGACGAGGCGCTGCGGCACGTAATGGCCGAACCAGCGCAGTGCGCTGCGCGCCTTGTCGAGGCTGGAGGCGGCGTCGTCGATCTCGCGCAGCCGCGACCGTTTGTGCATGGGCTGGTCGAACTCCAGCCGCTCGATCGCCTCGGCGGCGGTGGTGATGGTGCGGATCGAGCGGGCCATGCGAAAGCCCATCAGGATGGCAAGCCCCAGCGCCACCGCCAGCGTCACGGCGCCGACGATGGCGCCGTTCATCAGCTTGTCGAGGTCGGCCGTCGCGTCCTCGATCGGGAAGTACTGGCCGACCAGCCAGGGCCGCGGGCCGTAGCCTCGCAGCTCGCGATAGACGAATACCCAGCGATGGCCGTCCGCCTCGACGACGTGGCCGAGCGCGCCGAGCGTGCGATCGATCGTCGGGCTATGGAGTTGCGGATCCCAGATATGGGCCAGCACCGGATCGCCGAGCTGCCGGACGGTCGGCAGCGGCTTGTCCTCGGTGAGCTTGAAGTGGCTGGGATCGGTCAACAGGCGATGCGCCAGCACCTTGTCGTGGTCGAACAGGATGAAGTGGCGCGCGTCGCCACCGTGTTTGGGATCGCCGATCAGCGAGGACAGGTCGCCGACGCCGACGGTGGCGACCAGTGCGCCGATGAAGGCATCGTCGACGCGCCGCACCGGCGTGCGCACGTTCAGCACCGGCTGCCTCATCGACGGGCTCCAGAACAGGTCGCCCCAGAAGGTTCGATGCGAAGTCTGCAGTTCGCGGAAGCGCTCGAAGCCGCGCCGCAGGGTGGTCAGCGAGACGGTATCGCGGGTGATCGTGCCGTCGGGATGGCGCACCGCGCGATGGAGCTGCAGGTCGAGTGTGCCGAAGGCGACCATCGACAGCGCCGGCGCCCGCTCCATCACGATCGCCAGCGCCTCGCGCACGGCCACCGGGGAATCGACGTCGACCCGGCCGGCAGCCATCAGTGCGGCCAGCAATTCGAGCTGCTCGGTGACGGGATCGAGCCGGCTCTGGATCGCCGCCACCTGCCGGTCGATGACGCCGGCGGCGCGGTCGACCAGCAGCCGCTCGGCGGTACCGGTGGCGCCGGCCAGCACCACGATGTAGGCGATGCCCGAGATCAGCGCCAGGGACGCGAAGGCCAGGGCCAGTGCGCCGATCAACGGCAGACGAACGGGACCGCGCGGGGCCGCGTCGGAACGCGAGGGCGCATCGGCGCGCGACGGTGCGTCGTCGCGCCGGCGTATGGCGGCTGTAGGCTCGGTCGTCGTCAAGTCAGGGCATCATATGGGGCCCTGACCGGCAAGGCGAAAGGGGCCGCAACCGCAGCCCCTCTGTGGATCAGGGCCCGGGGATCAGGCGGCGGCGCGGATGGCGGCCTGCTTGACCTTGCCGTCGACGTGGCTCTCGAACTGCTGGAAGTTCTTCTCGAAGCGCTGCGTCAGGTCGCGGGCAGCGCTGTCGTAGGCCTTCTTGTCCTTCCAGGTGTTCCGCGGGTTCAGCACGTCGCCCGGCACCTCCGGGCAGGCGTTCGGCACCTGCATGCCGAAGTGCGGATCGGTCGAGGAAGCGACCGAGGCGAGCGTGCCGTCGAGCGCCGACCGCACCATGGCGCGGGTGTACCTGATCGACATGCGCTCGCCGACGCCGAAGGCGCCGCCCGACCAGCCGGTGTTGACCAGCCAGCACTTCACATTCTGGCGAGCCATCTTCTCGCCCAGCATCCTGGCGTAGACCGTCGGATGGCGCGGCATGAACGGCGCGCCGAAGCAGGTCGAGAAGGTCGCCTGCGGCTCGGTCACGCCCTTCTCGGTGCCGGCGACGCGCGCCGTGTAGCCCGAGAGGAAGTGATACATCGCCTGCTCGGGCGACAGCCGCGAGATCGGCGGCAGCACACCGAAGGCGTCGGCGGTCAGCATCACGATGTTCTCCGGCGTGTCGGCAATGCCGTTCCCGAGGGTGTTGGGGATGAAGTCGATCGGATAGCAGGAGCGGGTGTTCTCGGTGTACTGGCCGTCGTCGAGATCGAGGCTGCCGGTCGCCGGATCGATCACCACGTTCTCCAGCACCGTGCCGAAGCGCTGGGTGGTCGCGTAGATCTCGGGCTCGGCCTCGCGGCTCAGCTTGATCACCTTGGCGTAGCAGCCGCCCTCGAAGTTGAAGAGCGAATTCTCGGCCCAGCCATGCTCGTCGTCGCCGATCAGCGTCCGCGACGGATCGGCGGACAACGTGGTCTTGCCCGTGCCCGAGAGGCCGAAGAAGACCGCCACGTCGCCCTTGGGGCCGATATTGGCCGAGGCATGCATCGGCAGGATGTTCTTCTCGGGCAGCAGGTAGTTCAGGATCGTGAACACCGACTTCTTGATCTCGCCTGCATACCAGGTGCCGCAGATGGCCACGACGCGGTCGGTGAAGTTGACCAGGACGGCACAGTCGCTCGCCGTGCCGTCGAGCTTGGGATCGGCCTGGAAGCCCGGCAGGTTGAGGATGGTGAAGTCGGGCTCGAAGGTCGCCAGCTCCTCCCTGGTCGGCCGCAGGAACATGTTGCGCGCGAACATGTTGTGCCACGCCGTCTCGTTGATGACGCGCACGCCGATGCGATGCGCGGGATCGGCGCCGCCCCAGCAGTCACGCACGAACAGGTCGCGGCGCTGCGCGTAGGCGAGCATGCGGTTGTAGAGCGCGCGATATCTCTCGGGCGACATCGGCTTGTTGGTCTTGCCCCAGTCGACGTTGCCGTGCGTGATGCTGTCGTCGACGAAGAACTTGTCGTTGGGCGAGCGGCCGGTATGAATGCCGGTGCGAACCACCAGGGCCCCGCCCTCGCCGACCTTGCCCTCGCCGCGGCGGATGGCTTCTTCGTAGAGATGCGGGACGGTCAGGTTCCAATACAGGTTGCCGTGGTTCTTCAGCCCAAGACCGTCGAGACCGATTTTTGGAATGACAAAGCCCGCCTGTGTCACGGCGTTTTCTCCCTGTTGGCCCACACCAAGTTGAACGGCCGTTTACCCCAGTCGCCGCCGACCGGCAAATCCGGGTTTGGCGATATGCACCGCCATCGTGCGAAACGGCGAGTGGCCAGTTGGTGACGGCCACAGTTTGTCGGGGCGCATACTGCAATGCTTCGCAATCGCAAAATCAGGCATTGCGAGCCTTGGCGGCCAGCGCGACCAGGACCGGTCGAGCCTCGGTCGCTGCCGTCATCGGCGCGTCGAACGAGAGGCGGCCGACCTCGCCTGCCAGCCGCAGGTCGATTCCCTCGGCATCGATGCCGGTCATCGTCCAGCCGGCGCCGGGGAGGCCTAGCAACTTAGACGCGTATAGCTGCACGGCATCGGCATGGTCCGCGTTCATATGGGCCACAATGCCCGCTTCGCTTTCCGCGAGTTCCTGCACCGGCGGCGCCGCCAACAGCTCGCCCGGCGCGATCCAGCGGATCTTGCCGAAACCGCCGACGAGGTGTGTGCGCTCGAGCGCGACCCTGTAGAAATGGAAGTCGCCGAAGCCGGCATACATCGCTGCGTCGGGATGAT
Organism: Pseudomonadota bacterium; assembly: GCA_018240745.1. GTDB lineage: Bacteria > Pseudomonadota > Alphaproteobacteria > Reyranellales > Reyranellaceae > Reyranella. The sequence continues at coordinate 35,242 of JAFEFF010000183.1, read as the reverse complement.
GTCGCAGGAACCGCTGCTTCAACCGTTCGTCGTCGGTCCTGGCGGCGTGGCCCATCACGGTCACCCGCGGCCCGGTCAGCGGCTGTGCGAGGCCGGCGGTGCCGTCGAACAGCAGCGCCACCCGCCGGTCGACGGCGATCGCCTTGCTGTGCTCGGCGAGGTCGCTCATCAGCAGGATTGGCGAGAGGTCGTGATCGACCGTCACCAGCACCAGCGAGGCATAGGGCCAGGCCCCGCCGTCCCCCGGCAGGTTGGTCGCCAGTGCCGCCCGGTCGCAGCGGCGAATCAGGTCCCGGACATTGCGGAAAGGATCGACAGTCACGGTTCGTTCGCGGTGAAAAAGGCCGTCCCGATGGCAAATCGATGGCAAATCAGGCCGGAACCGGCAACCGCCGGTCTATGGTAACGTTGCAAGCCGAGCCCCCCTCAGGGCCAGAAGAGAGAGACCCCCGTGCGCAAGAACATCGCTCTGGTCGACGACGACCGCAACATCCTCACCTCGGTGTCGATGCTGCTGGAGGCCGAAGGCTTCCAGGTGAAGAGCTACTCCGACGGCGCCTCGGCGCTGGAGGGCCTGAACCAGGCCCCGCCGGACCTGGCGATCTTCGACATCAAGATGCCGCGCATGGACGGCATGGAGCTGCTGAACCGCATCCGCAAGACGCAGCAGTTCCCGGTGATCTTCCTCACCTCCAAGGACGAGGAGATCGACGAGGTGCTGGGTTTGCGCATGGGCGCCGACGATTTCATCCGCAAGCCGTTCTCTCAGCGCCTGCTGCTCGAACGCATCCGCGCCGTGCTGCGCCGCAGCGACGGCGGCGGTGCGAAGACCGAGGGCCAGGCCGAGCGCATCGTGCGCGGCGAGCTGGTGCTCGATCCCAGCCGCCACCAGTGCACCTGGAAGGGCAAGGAGGTGCACCTCACGGTCACCGAGTTCCTGCTGCTGAAGTCGCTGGCCGAGCGGCCGGGGCACGTCAAGAACCGCGACCAGTTGATGGATGCCGCCTACGGCGAGACGATCTACGTGGACGACCGGACGATCGACAGCCATATCAAGCGGGTGCGGCGCAAGTTCCGCGAGGTCGACCCCGAGTTCGAGCAGATCGAAACGCTCTATGGCATCGGATACCGTTACCGCGATTCGTGATGGAGCTTTCCTCCCCGTTGATATGGGGAGGGGGCCCGAGGGGGCGGAGGGGCCGGAGGCCCCCGCCCCGTGGTAGCTCATGACCCCTCCGCCCGCGCGCACGCGGGCACCTCCCCCACCGAGGCGGGAGGAAAGCGTCAACCGCTCATCGCGGCTCTGCGACGGTTCCTGCTGATCCTCCGCCAGAAGCGGCGCGCCGTGGCGCGCCGCGAGACGTCGACGCTGCTGCGCCGCCGCCGCCAGTCGCGGCGCCATTCGCCGCTCACCCGCCGCATCCTTCTGCTCAATATCGTACCGGTGGCGCTGCTGGCGCTGGGCGCGGTCTATCTCAGCGACTACGAGGACGAGCTGATCGACGCCGAGTTGGCGTCCCTGCTGGTGCAGGGCGAGATGGTCGCGGCCGGCATCGCCGAGGTCGCGGTGATCGGCGGCGAGACCACGACCAACCGGCTCGACGCCGAGGCGGCACGCCAGCTGCTGACCCGCCTGGTCAAGCCGACCGGCGTGCGGGCGCGGCTGTTCAGCGAGACCGGCGAGCTTCTCGGCGATTCGGCCGTGTTGAGCGAGACCGGCCGCATCCACGTCACGCCGCTGCCCGCCCCCGAAGAGCCGGCCGAGCCGCCGCAGCAGCACTGGACAGACCAGATCGGCGATTGGCTCGGCCGCCAGTTCTCCCACTCCGATCGGTTCCCCGAGTACATCGAGCGGCCGAACCCGACGCAGCGCGACTTCCCCGAGGTCGCGAGCGCGCTGCGCGGCTTCAATGCCTCGGCGGTGCGCACCATGTCCGAGGGCCATCTGCTCTTGAGCGCCGCGGTGCCGGTGCAGCGCTACAAGCAGGTGCTGGGCGCGCTGATGCTGACGCGCGACAACCGGGCGATCGCCGCCTCGCTCCGCGAGGTGCGCTACGACATGCTGACGATCGCGGTGGCGGCGCTCGGCATCACGGTGCTGCTGTCGCTCTACCTCGCCGGCACCATCACCCATCCGATCGTGCGGCTGGCCCGCGCCGCCGACGAGGTTCGGCTCGCGCGCGAAAGCCGGCCCGAGATCCCCGACCTCGGCAAGCGCGGCGACGAGATCGGCGACCTCAACGACGCGCTGCGCTCGATGACCGACGCGCTGTGGCAGCGCATCAACACCATCGAAAGCTTCGCCGCCGACGTGGCGCACGAGCTCAAGAATCCGCTGACCTCGCTGCGCTCCGCGATCGAGGTGGCGGCGCGGCCCAACCTCGAGGCCGAGCAGCGCGCCAAGCTGATGGCGATCGTGGTGCAGGACATCGAACGGCTGAACCGGCTGATCTCCGACATCTCCGACGCCTCGCGGCTCGACGCCGAGCTCATGCGCGGCGAGTTCAAGACCGTCGACCTCAAGACGCTGCTGAGCGACATGGTCCAGCACTACGCCGCGGTCGCCGCACAGAAGGCAGGGGTCGAGGTCGAGCTCCGGCTGTCGGCCAATCCGCCCTACGAAGGGCTGGGCCATGACGGCCGCTACGGCCAGGTGTTCCGCAACATCATCGACAACGCGCTGTCCTTCAGCCCTAAGGGCTCGCGAATCCTGGTCGAGCTCTCCCGCGAGCCGCGTAACGGGCCGTTCGTGGTGACGATCGACGACGAGGGCCAGGGCATCCCCGAGGACAACCTCGAATCGATCTTCCAGCGCTTCTATTCCGAGCGGCCGAGCGAGCATTTCGGCCAGCATTCGGGCCTGGGCCTTTCGATCTGCCGCCAGATCATGGAGACCTACGGCGGCTCGATCACCGCCAGCAACCGCAAGGCCGCCGACGGCCGCGTGCTCGGCGCCCGCTTCACCGTGCGCGTCCCGGCGGCGACGTGACGTTCGTTCACGCGACCGCCGTCGCCCTGCGGGTCAAGTCCCGGTGGTGCGCCGTGCTGCTGCGCGGGCCGTCGGGCTCGGGCAAGTCGGACCTGGCGCTGCGGCTGATCACGGCCGGCGGCCGGCTGGTGTCCGACGACCAGACGCATCTCGCCCGGCGCGGCCGTTCGCTAGTCGCCACGCCACCGCCAGCCCTCGCCGGGATGATCGAAGCGCGTGGCGTGGGCATTGTTCGATTGCAGCGAAACCAGCTGCTGGCGCAGGCCCGCGTCGCCCTGCTGGTCGATCTCGTGCCGCCAGAGCGGATCGAACGCCTGCCCGAGCGACAAACGGAAGGGCTGCTCGACATCACGTTGCCGCGACTGGACCTCGCCCCGTTCGAGGGCTCGGCTGTTCAAAAGTTGTGGCTTGCCTTGACGCGGAGCGCGGCCGCATCATCGTAGAAGGCGCGGTCATGCCCGACAGTTCGCCCTCCCCGGCCCCGATAGCCCAGCGCACCACACGCCGACCGTTCGTGCTGGTGACCGGCCTGAGCGGCGCCGGACGCGCCACCGCCCTGCATGCGCTGGAGGATCTGGGCTACGTCGCGGTCGACAACGTCCCGCTGCCGTTGCTCGGCGACCTGATGCGGTCGACCGCCGGCAGTCCCGGCGAGATGGCCGCTCCGCTCGCTTTCGGCGTCGACACCCGCACCTACGGCTTCAGTGCCGAGGAGCTGGTGCGTCGCCTCCGGCAGCTGCGTCAGCGGCCCGACCTCGCCGCGCGACTGCTCTACCTCGATTGCGATACCGAGACCCTGCAGCGCCGCTACACCGAATCGCGCCGGCCGCATCCGATGGCGCCCGATCGCCCGGTGGTCGACGGCATCGTCGAGGAGCGCAAGCAGATCGGCTGGGTGCGCGATTCGGCCGACGCGGTGGTCGACACCTCGGCACTGTCGCCGCACCAGTTCAAGCAGATCCTCGCCGGCCACTTTGCGCTCGGTGATCGGCACGGCGCGCGCATCGCGGTGATGTCGTTCTCCTACCGCCGTGGCCTGCCACGCGAGGCCGACCTGGTGTTCGACGTGCGCTTCCTGAAGAATCCGCACTACGTGCCGGAGCTCAAGCCGCTCACCGGGCGCGACCGGCCGGTCGTCGACTACATCGCCACCGATCCCGACTACGAGCCGTTCATCGGCCGCCTCGAGGGCATGATCGAGCCGCTGCTGCCTCGATTCGATGCCGAAGGCAAGAGCTATCTGACCATCGCCGTGGGCTGCACGGGAGGGCGACATCGCTCGATCGCGGTCGCCGAACGGCTGGCGGAATGGTTGCGCGGCGCGGGCCGCTCGGTCACTCTTGTGCACCGCGATACCGAGACCCGGGGGGACGCGGGCGCGGAGAGTGGTTGGGGCAGGGGTGTATGATCGGCATTGTACTCGTGACGCATGGCAACCTCGCACGCGAATTCCTGGCTGCGCTCGAGCATGTGGTCGGCCCGCAGCAATGCATCTCGGCGGTGTGCATCGGCGCCGAGGACGACATGGAAAAGAGGCGCAACGAGATCCTCGAGCGGGCGCGGGCCTGCGACACGGGCGATGGCGTGATCGTGCTGACCGACATGTTCGGGGGCACTCCCTCCAATCTTGCGATCTCCATCATGGAGCATGCGCGCATCGAGGTGCTGGCCGGCGTCAATCTGCCGATGCTGGTGAAGCTCGCCTCGGTCCGGAACCGGCCGATCGCCGAAGCCGTGCGCATGGCGCAGGAAGCCGGCCGCAAGTACATCACCGTCGCGTCGCGGATCCTGGCCAAGGAAGCTTCGTGAGCGGCATCGCGGCGAATCGCTCCTCCGGAACGCTGAAGCGCAGCCTCGCGATCGGCAACAAGCGCGGCCTGCACGCCCGCGCCGCCGCCAAGTTCGTGCGCACCGCCGGCCAGTTCGACGCCGCCGTGCGGGTTTCCTTCAAGGGCCAGGAAGTGTCCGGGCTCTCGATCATGGGCCTGATGATGCTCGCTGCCGGCATCGGCAGCTCGATCGACCTCATCTGCTCGGGCCGGCAGGCCGGCGAAGCGATGGCCGCCCTCGCCGACCTGGTCGAGGGCAAATTCGGCGAGGACTGACGCGGCCCTCGTGACCAGGCCCCTCGGCCGGAGGCCTCGGAATGCCCAGGCTCATAAAGCTTGGAACATATGGCCATAAATTCTTGCTTATATGTTGATCCGGTACGTTGAGAGGTCGCCGGGGCGCTGTTAAGAGACCCGCCTTTCCCCGACCAAGAACCGCCGGAGGGCCCATGGCTCAGGACTACGTCGTCAAGGATATCGGGCTCGCCGATTGGGGCCGCAAGGAACTCGACATGGCCGAGACCGAGATGCCCGGCCTGATGGCGATCCGCAAGGAATTCGGCCCCAAAAAGCCGCTCAAGGGCGCGCGCATCGCCGGCTCGCTGCACATGACCATCCAGACCGGCGTGCTGATCGAGACCCTGAAGGCACTGGGCGCCGACGTGCGCTGGGCCTCGTGCAACATCTACTCGACCCAGGACCATGCCGCCGCGGCGATCGCCAAGTCGGGGACGCCGGTGTTCGCGGTCAAGGGCGAGAGTCTCCCCGAGTACTGGGACTACACCCACAAGATCTTCGAATGGGCCGACGGCGGCACTCCGAACATGATCCTCGACGATGGCGGCGACGCCACCCTGCTGGTCCATCTCGGCATGCGCGCCGAGAAGGATCCGTCGCTGATCGCCAAACCGACCAACGAGGAGGAAGAGGTCCTCTACAAGGCGATCGCCAGGAGGAACAAGGAGCAGCCCGGCTGGTACGCAAAGCTCGGCGCCAACATCAGGGGCGTCACCGAGGAGACCACCACGGGCGTGCACCGGCTCTATCAGATGGAGAAGGAGGGCCGCCTGCTGTGGCCCGCCATCAACGTCAACGACTCGGTCACCAAGTCGAAGTTCGACAACCTCTATGGCTGCCGTGAATCGCTGGTCGACGGCATCCGCCGCGGCACCGACGTCATGATGTCGGGCAAGGTGGCAATGGTCGCGGGCTTCGGCGACGTCGGCAAGGGCTCCGCCGCCTCGCTACGCCAGGCCGGTTGCCGCGTCATGGTTTCCGAGATCGATCCGATCTGCGCCCTGCAGGCGGCGATGGAAGGCTACGAGGTCGTCACCATGGAAGAGGCGGCGCCCAAGGCCGACATCTTCGTGACCGCGACCGGCAACGTCGACGTGATCACCCACGACCACATGCGGGCGATGAAGCATCGCGCCATCGTCTGCAACATCGGTCACTTCGATTCGGAGATCCAGATCGCCAACCTGCGGAACTACAAGTGGCACAACGTAAAGCCGCAGGTCGACGAGGTCGAGTTCCCCGACGGCAAGCGGATCATCGTCCTGTCCGAAGGCCGCCTCGTGAACCTGGGCAATGCCACCGGCCATCCGAGCTTCGTGATGTCGGCCTCGTTCTCGAACCAGACGCTGGCCCAGGTCGAGATCTGGACCAACCCGGGCAAGTACGAGAAGAAGGTCTATACGCTGCCGAAGGTGCTCGACGAGAAGGTCGCAGCGCTGCACCTCGAGAAGGTCGGCGCCAAGCTCACCAGGCTGCGCGACGACCAGGCCAGGTATATCGGCGTGCCGCAGTCCGGCCCGTTCAAGGGCGACCTCTACCGCTACTGAGCCCGCAATCGCCCACAGGGCGCCGCGTGCTAGAAAGCCGGCATCGCAAGATGCCGGCTTTTTCCATGCCCCTGCCCGACGAGCGCGCGACGGAAGCGCTGGGCGCCACGCTGGCCGCGCGCCTGAAGCCCGGCGACGTGGTCGGGCTGAAGGGCGATCTCGGCGCCGGCAAGACGACGCTCGCCCGCGCCATCATCCGGGCCGCCGCAGCCGACCCCGACCTGATCGTGCCCAGCCCGACCTTCACCCTGGTCGAGGTCTACGACACGCCGCGCGGCAGCTATTGGCACTTCGACCTCTACCGGCTGGACGATCCGCAGCAGGTCTATGAGCTCGGCTGGGAGGAGGCGCTGGCCGAGGGCATCGTGCTGCTGGAATGGCCGGAGCGGCTCGGCCGGCTGCTACCGAAGCATCTCAGTGTGACGTTGGAGTTGGCAGGAGAAGATGGACGGCGCGCACTCCTCGATGTCTGACCGCGCTGCCCGGCGACGCGACTTCGTCGTCCGCTCCGGCTGGGGCGACGCCGAGGAACGGCTGCTCGCGGGCGACGCCTCGTTCCGCAAGTATTTTCGCCTGACGCGCAGCACCGGCACGGCCCCTCTCACCGCCGTCGTGATGGATGCACCGGCGCCATGGGAAGATGTGCGGCCGTTCGTGCGCATCGGCAAGCACCTGCTGACGATGAAGCTCAGCGCCCCCGAGATCCAGGCGATCGACGAAGCCAATGGCTTCCTGCTGCTGGAAGACCTCGGCGATGACACCTTCGCGCGGGTCCTGACCCGGGGCGGCGACGAGTCGGAGCTCTATGCGCGCGCCACCGACGTGCTGGCCGTTGTCCATGCCGCTCCCGAGCACGGCCTGCTGCCGGGGCTCGGCGGCTACGAAGGGGAGGCTCTGATCGAGGCGGCGATCCTGCTGCCCGAATGGTATCTCGCCGAGGCGACCGGGCGCACGACGCCGGCCGAGGTGATGGAAAGCTACCGTGCCGCCTGGCGTACCTGCCTCGCCAACCTTCCCGCCGGCCCCGGCGCGCTGCTGCTGCGCGACTTCCACAAGGACAATCTTCTCTGGCTGCCACAGCGCCCCGGCGTGCGTGCCTGCGGCCTGCTCGACTTTCAGGACGCTCAGCGCGGCCATCCGTCCTACGATCTCGTCTCGCTGATCGAGGATGCGCGGCGCGACGTGTCGCCGGCGGTGCATGCGGCCTGCCTCGCCCGGTATCTCGCCGCGACCGGCGTCGATGCGCAGGACTTCCGCACCGGCTTCGCCTTGATGGCGGCGCAGCGTCACGCCCGGATCATCGGCCTGTTCGTCCGCCTGCTGCGACGCGATGGCAAGCCCGAGTATCTGCCTTACCTGCCACGCGTGTGGCGCCAGTTCGAACGCGCCCTTCAGCATCCAGCGCTCGAGCCGTTGCGCGCGTGGACCGACCGGCATCTGCCGCCGCCCCTGCGGCGCGTCGCACCTTGATCGACACGGCGATGATCCTGGCGGCCGGCCGCGGCGAGCGCATGCGGCCGCTGACCGACACCATGCCCAAGCCGATGATCCCGGTCGCGGGCCGTTCGATGCTCGACCGCTCGATGGATCGGCTCGCCGCGCACGGCGTGCGCACCATCGTCGTCAACGTGCATCACCTGGGCGAGCAGATCGCGGCGCATCTCGAGGGCCGCGCACGGATCGTGCATGAAGGTCGCCTGCTGGAAACCGGCGGCAGCGTGAAGAACGCGCTGCCCCTGCTAGGCTCTGGTCCGTATTTCATCCTCAATGGCGACGGCTTGTGGCGCGACGGCGCACGGCCGATGTTGTCCCGCATGGAAGCCGCCTGGGATCCTGCGCGCATGGATGCGCTCCTGCTGCTGCATCCGATCGAACGAGCGATCGGCCGCGAGGCGAAGGATCGCGGCGACTACTTCCTCCAGCCGGATGGCCACGCGCGCCATCGCGGCGGCGAGTCGAGCGCGCCCTACATGTTCGCGAGCGTGTCGATTTGCGACTCGCGCCTGTTCCGCGACTCGCCGGATGGTCCTTTCTCTCTGGTGAAGCTCTGGACCCGCGCCGAAACCGAGGGCCGCCTGTTCGGCCTGGTGCATGACGGCGCATGGTTCCATGTCGGCACGCCGCAGGCGCTGAGCGAAGCCGAGGCGCTGCTGCGATGAAGGGCGTCTTCTCGATCGGCATCGACCGCCGCTTCGCCGACGAACTGGCGGCCGGCGTGTTGGACGAATACGGCCGCGATCCGCTGAAGCTCGCCGACATCCAGATCCTGCTGCCGACCCGCCGCTCGGTCCGTTCGCTGCGCGAGGCCTTCCTGCGCGCCTCGGGCGGCAGGCCCACCCTGCTGCCGCAGATGACGCCGCTCGGCGATCTCGACGACGACGTCTGGAACGACCCGCCCGGCGGTGAAGCGCTCACCCTGCCGCCCGCGATCGGTCGCCCCGAGCGCGAAGCCATCCTTAGCGAGCTCGTGCTGCGCTTTCCGGTCGAAGACAGCGAGCCGATCGCGCAGACCGCGGCGCAGGCCCTGAAGCTCGCGCGCGAGTTGGGCAGCCTGCTCGACGAGCTCGCAATCGATGGCGTGCCGTTCGAGAAGCTCGAAGTGCTGGTCGACGGCAACTTTGCCACCCACTGGCAGCGCACGCTGCGCTTCCTCGCGATCGTCGGCGAGCACTGGCCGCAGATCCTCGCCGAGCGCGGCCAGATCGACGCGTTAGACCGGCGCACGCGCGCGATCTGCGCCCAGGCCGCGCGGTGGCGCGAGCGGCCGCCCACCACACCGGTGATTGCCGCCGGTTCGACCGGCTCGCAGCCTGCGACGCGCGAGTTGCTTGCGGTCATTGCGGGCCTGCCGCAGGGCGCGATCGTGCTGCCGGGGCTCGACCGCGAGATGGACGACGCGAGTTGGGCCAAGCTCGATCCGACTCATCCACAGTTCGGCCTGCGCGAGCTGCTGGCAAGCCTCGGCCACGAGCGCACCAAGGTCGCCGAGTGGCCGGGCAGCGTTGGCGACCTCGCGCGGCGGCAGCTGATCACCGAGCTGATGCGGCCCGCCGAGACCACCGACACCTGGCAGAAACCCAAGCCCGCCGCGCTGGACCACGTCACGCGAGCGGACTGCGCCACGCCGCACCAGGAGGCGCTGGTGATCGCGCTTGCCCTGCGCGAGGCGCTGGCGACCCCCCATCGCACTGCCGCCCTCGTCACGCCCGACCGCGACCTCGCGCGCCGGGTCACGGCCGAGCTGCGCCGCTGGGACATCGACATCGACGACTCGGCCGGCCAACCGCTCGCCGACACGCCGCCCGCCACCCTGCTTCGAGCCCTGCTCGCCGCCGTGGACTCGGGTTTCGCCCCGGTCGACCTGCTCGCCCTGCTGAAGCATCCATTGTGCACGCTCGGGCTTACGCGCGCCGCGCTGCTCGACGCGGCGCGGCGGCTCGACCGCAAGGGCCTGCGCGGGCTGAAGCCCGATCCCGGCCTCGCGGTGCTGCTGAAGAAGGTGGCCCAGGACCGGCCCGACGTCGTCGACCTGCTCGACCGGCTCGCCCGCGCAACAGCCGATCTCTGCGCCGCCGTCGAGGTCGGCGCGGCGCCCGACATCTTGATCGATCTCACGATCGCTGCGGCCGAGCAGTGCACGTCCGGCGACGCGCTGTGGTCGGGCGATGCGGGCGAAGCGCTGGCCGATGCATTGGCAAGCCTGCGCTCGGCATGGAGCGGGCGGAAGCACGTCGCCGGCGGCGAATGGCCGGCGCTGCTCACCACCATGCTCGCGACCGAGACCATTCGCCCCCGCCACGGCCGCCACCCCCGGCTCGCCATCTGGGGACCGCTGGAAGCGCGATTGCAACGCGCCGACCTGCTGGTGCTGGGCGGCCTGAACGAAGGTACCTGGCCGCCGGCCGTCGAGACTGGCCCATGGATCAACCGGCCGATGCGCAAGCAGCTTGGCCTGCCGCAACCCGAGCGCCGCATCGGCCTGTCGGCGCACGACTTCGCCGCGGCGCTGGCGGCCGAGCGCGTCCTGCTGACCCGTGCCGAGCGCGAGGGCGGCACGCCGACCGTGCCGTCGCGCTGGCTGGCGCGGCTTGACGCGCTGTTCGGCTGGGATCCCGAAAGCGGACTGGCGCCGCCGGAATACATCCAGCGCGGCCGGCGCAGCTACGTCGCCTGGGCAGGCGCGTTCGACGATCCCGGCGGCTACAAGCCGTGGCCGCAGCCAAGGCCGAAGCCGCCGATCGAGGCGCGGCCCCGGCAGCTCTCGGTCTCCAGCGTCGAGCAGTGGCGGCGCGATCCCTACGGGCTCTATGCGCGGCAGATCCTCAGGCTCCGGCGGCTCGATCCGCTGGAGGAGGAGTTGGGCGCCGCCGAACGTGGCTCGCGCCTGCACGACACGCTCGACGAGTTCCTGAAGGCCTACCCCGAAGGCACCCTGCCGGCCGATGCGCTGACGATCTTCGAGAACATGGGCGAGCGGCATCTGGCGACAGTGCTGGCCGCGCCGGCCGAGCGCGCCTTCTGGTGGCCGCGCTTCCAGCGGCTGGCCCGCTGGTTCATCGTCACCGAGAACGCGCGCCGCGCCGCCGGCACCAGGCTGCTCGCCAGCGAGACGCCGGGCTCGCTCGCGCTCGGGCCGCTCACCGTCACGGCGGTCGCCGACCGGGTCGACGAGATCGAGCCCGGCGGCCGCGAGATCATCGACTACAAGACCGGCCGCGTGCCTTCGAAGAAGGAGCTCGTCGGCCTTTTCTCGCCCCAGCTGCTGCTCGAGGCGGCGATGCAGTTCGAGAAAATCGAGGGCGAGCCGCGCACGGTGCATCTCGCCTATTGGCAGGCCAATGGCCTCGGCGACGGCGGCAGGGTGGTCGTGGTCGAGGACAGCGACACGCTGGTGTCGCAGATGATCGCGCTCGTGCAGAAGATGATCGACCAGTTCGGCGATCCGTCGACGCCCTACGCCGCCCTGCCCTGGCCCGAGTTCAGCCCGCACTTCAACGACTATGAGCACCTCGAGCGGGTGGCCGAATGGTCGTCGACGGAGAAGGACGAATGGGCGACCTGAGCGATCCGATGGAGCTCGCTGGCGCCGCGCAGCGCCGCGCCACCGCGCCGAACCTCTCGGCTTGGGTCGAGGCCAATGCCGGCACCGGCAAGACCAAGGTGCTGACCGATCGCGTGACGCGCCTCCTGCTGGCCGGCGTGCCGCCCGAACGCATCCTCTGCCTCACCTTCACCAAGGCGGCGGCAGCGGAGATGCGCAACCGTTTGGCCGCCCAGCTCGGCCGCTGGGCGATGGCCGACGACGAAACGCTCGGCAAGGCGATCACCACGCTGATCGACGAGGTGCCGCAGGCCGAGCAGCGCAGCCTCGCCCGCCGGCTGTTCGCGCGCGTACTCGATGCGCCGGGCGGCATCCAGATCCAGACCATCCACGCCTTCTGCCAAGCGCTGCTCAAGCGCTTTCCGATCGAGGCCAACGTGCCGCCGGGCTTCGAGGTGATGGACGAAGCGGAGGCCGCGACGCTCCTGCGCCAGGCACAGGACCAGCAGATCGAGGAGCTGGCGGAGTCCGAAGCGCCGGAGCTCCTGCGCACCGCGCTGGCCACGGTCGCACGCCGCATTTCGATCGCCGAATACGCCGAACTGATGAAGCGGCTCCTGTCCGAGCGCGCCTGGCTGCTCTCCCGGATCCGGAACGAAGCCGGCCTCGGAAAGCTGGGCCGCCAGCTGCGCAAGCAGCTGAACTGCGAGCAGGTGCCGCCGCTCGACGAGGCGGCGCTGCGCGAGGCGGCGCGCGCGCTGATCGAGGCCGGTGGCAAGACCGATGGTCCCAATGGCGAGAGGATCGCCGCCTGGCTGGCCGACGATCGCGACGATCTCAGCACCGCCTATCGCGAGATCTATTTCACCGGCAGCGGCCAGGTGCGCAAGACGCTGGCCACCAAGGCCGCACAGAAGCGGTTGCCCGGCATCGTCGACATTCTCGAGAGCGAGGCGGCGCGCCTCGAATGCGCCCGCGGGCAGGCGCTGGTCGAGCTGACGTTGTCGCTGCTGCGGCTCGGGCTCGACATCATCCGCCGCTTCACCGCGGCCAAACGGCGGCGCGGCGTGCTCGACTACGACGACCTGATCGTCGCCACGCGGCGGCTGCTCGACACGTCGGAAAGCGCCGCCTGGGTGCTCTACAAGCTCGACGGCGGCATCGACCACGTGCTGGTTGATGAGGCGCAGGACACCAACCCCGACCAGTGGCAGGTGATCCGCAAGCTGACCGAGGAGTTCTTCACCGGCGAGAGCGCCAACGATCGCGATCGCACGATCTTCGTGGTTGGCGACACCAAGCAGTCGATCTTCGGCTTCCAGCGCGCCGACCCCGCCAAGCTCGCCGAGATGCGCGACTGGTTCGCCGAACGCATCCAGCTTGCGCAGCGCGATTTCGACCAGGTGCCGCTGACCGTGTCTTTCCGCTCGACGCCGGCGGTGCTCGACGCCGTCGATTGGGTATTCGACCTGGCCGACAACGCGAGCGGACTGACCGAGCCCGGTGAAGTCGTGGTCCACCAGCACAGTCGCGGCCAGGATCCCGGCCGGGTCGAGCTGTGGCCGCTGGTCGGCGCCGCGAAGGTCGAGACCGACTACGCCACGATCGAGGCGCCGAGCGGCGTGCTGACGCCTCCGCACCAATTGCTGGCGCGGCTGATCGCGGTGCACATCCGCACCCTGGTCGGACGCGAGCGGCGGGCGCTCTCTGGTTCCAAAGGAGGCGAGCTGCTGCATGCCGGTCACTTCATGGTGCTGGTCCGCCGCCGCAACGAGTTCGTCAACGCCCTCGTGCGCGAACTGAAGCGCGAGCAGATCGAGGTGGCCGGCGTCGACCGCCTCGATCTCGGCGAGGAACTTGCGATCAAGGACCTGCTCGCCATGGCGCGCTTCGTGCTCTTGCCGCAGGACGACCTCAACCTTGCCTGCCTGCTCAAGTCGCCGCTGGTCGGCCTCGACGAGGACAAGCTCTTCGCACTGGCCTGGAACCGCAAGACACATCTCTGGCAGGCCCTGCGCGAGCGTGCGCGCGAACCCGGGTTCGCTCCCGCGCACGACCTTCTGTCGCGCTGGCTGGCGCGCGCCGACTACACCACGCCGTTCGATTTCTTCGCCCAGGCGCTGGGGCCCGAGCATGGTCGCCGGCTGTTGCTGGAGCGGCTCGGCCACGAAGCCTCAGATCCGATCGACGAGCTGCTCGCGAGAGCGCTGCAGTACCAACGGAGCGAAGCGGCCTCGCTGCAGGGTTTCCTGCGCTGGTTCGAGGCGGGCGGCGGCGAGATCAAGCGCGACCTCGACGCCAACCGTCGCCAGGAGGTGCGCATCCTCACGGTTCACGCCTCCAAGGGCCTGCAGGCGCCGGTCGTCTACCTGCCCGATACCACGCGCGTACCGAAGGAGCTCGACCGGATTCTGGCCGGCGACGGCGATACCCGGCTGTGGCTGCCTCGCGCCGACGATGCCAACGAGGCGGCGCGCAACTGGAAAGCGGAGGTGCGCCGGCGCTCGCTGGAGGAGCAGAACCGCCTGCTCTATGTCGCGATGACCCGCGCCGAGGACCGGCTGTATGTCGGCGGCTGGATCGGCAGCAAGCCGCAGGACAAGGGCTGCTGGTACGACCGCATCGCGGCCGGCCTCGCCGCCAGCGTCGATGGCGAATGTCCCGAGCCGCGCGTGCGGGCGACACGGAAGACCTTCGACTTCACGGCAGAGCTCGGCGAGCTGGGCTGGAAAGGCGAAGGCTACGAGCTCGTCAATGAAGGCCGCATCGAGCTGCCCGAGCAGCAGGCCCTGGCGCTCGACACGGTGGCCAGGCTCGAAGCCTGGGCGCGCGAGCCCGCGCCCGCCGAGCCCGATCCGCCGACCCCGCTCGCGCCCTCGCAGCCGCTGCCCGACGAGGCCGCGCGCGCCTCCCGCGCCTACAGCCCGCTCGCCCAGGACGACCGTCGTCGGTGGCTGCGCGGCCGGCTGTTGCACGACCTGCTGCGCCATCTGCCTGCCCTGCCGCCGGCCGAGCGCGAGGCGGCGGCGCGCCGCTTCCTGGCGCAGCCCGGACACGGCCTCGGCGACGCCGAGGTCGGCGAATGGGCCGCCGAGGCGCTGGCGGTAACCGAGTCACCTGCTCACCGGGGCCTGTTTGCCGAGGACTCGCGCGCCGAGGTGCCGCTGATCGGCACGGTGAAGACGCCGCGCGGCACCTTCACCGTGAGTGGCCAGGTCGACCGCCTGGCGGTCACCCATTCCGAAGTCCTGATCGTCGACTACAAGACCAACCGGCCGCCGCCGGACGCCGCCCGAGGCGTGGCGCTGGCCTATCGCCGCCAGCTCGCGCTCTACCGCGCGTTGCTCTCCAGCATCTATCCCACGCACCGCGTGCGGGCTTTCCTGCTCTGGACGGCTGCACCGAGACTGATGGAGATCGATGCCGAAACGCTCGACGCCTCAATGCCTTACGCAGAGCCGCCTTGACTCGCACCGACCCGCTTCCTAGCTTTTTGTGGCAAGGGCGGCGCCGGGCCATCGACCGGCCTCAACTGTTTTTGGGAGAACCGACGATGACCGTCAAAGCTACCGACGCCACCTTCGAGCAGGAAGTCCTGAAATCCGACACACCGGTTCTGGTCGATTTCTGGGCCGAGTGGTGCGGCCCCTGCCGCATGATCGGCCCGTCGCTCGAGGACATCTCCAAGGAGATGGACGGCAAGCTCAAGGTCGTGAAGGTCAATATCGACGAGAATCCCATGGCGCCGACGCGCTACGGCGTGCGCTCGATCCCGACGCTGCTGCTGTTCAAGAACGGCCAGGTCGCCGCCACCAAGATCGGCGCCGAGCCGAAACAGAAGCTGGTGAGCTGGATCAACACCTCGATCGCGTAATTCGCTGCGGGCGCGCCCGCAGCTTCAGCCGTTGCGGGCCAGCACGGCGCCCGCGAGGTAGAGCGATCCGCAGATGAGAACGCGCATCGGCGCGGGCTGGGTGGCCAGCAGGTCCTCAAGTGCCGCGCCGATGTCGTTTACGGGCAGGCAATCGAGCCCGACCTCGGCAGCCTTCTCGCAGGCCTCGGCCGGTGTATAGGCGCTGTGGCCCTCGGGAAACGGCACGGCGCGCGCGGCCCGGGCGTGGCGCGCCAGCGGCCGCAGGAAGCCCGAGGCGTCCTTGGTCGTCAGCATGCCGAACACGAGGTAGAGCGGCAGCGGCGCCGGTTCCTTGGCCCATTCCGCCGCCATGCGCGCGAGGGCAATGCCGCAATCCTCGTTGTGCCCGCCGTCGAGCCACAGCTCGCAGCCCGGCGGCAGGGCCTCGACCAGCGGGCCGCGCGTCAGCTTTTGCAGCCGCGCCGGCCACTCGACCGAGGCGAGGCCTTTCCTGACGGCCGAATTGTCGATCGCGAACTTGGCGGCGCGCAGCCGCTCGACGCAGGCGACGGCAGTCGCCGCATTGTCGATCTGGTGCGCCCCGACCAGGGCGGGCGCCGGCAGGTCGAGCGTCTGCAGGTCGCTTTCGTAACGGAAGCCGGACGCCGTCGGCGTCACCTGCCACTCGCGACCCATGCGGAACAGCGGCACGGCGAGCCTGGTTGCTTCGGCCTCGATCACCTGCAGGCTCACGTCGCGCTGATGGCCGATCACCGCCGGCACCGCGCGCTTCAGGATGCCGGCCTTCTCCAGCGCAATGCCTTCCAGCTTGTCGCCCAGGAAGCCGGTGTGGTCGTAGCCGACCGGCGTGATTGCCGAGAGCATCGAATCGACCACGTTGGTGGTGTCGCGCCGACCGCCCATGCCGACCTCCAGGATGGTGAGATCCGCCGGCACACGGGAGAACGCGAGGAACGCCGCCACGGTCGTGATCTCGAAGAAGGTGATCGGCTGGCCGGCATTGACCTCTTCGCACTCGGTCAGGATCTCGTCGAGCGCGGCGTCGTCGATCAGCCGGCCGGCGACCCGGATGCGCTCGTTGAACCTGACGAGATGCGGCGAAGTGTAGACGTGCACGCGATAGCCGGCCGCCTCGCTCATCGCCCGCAGGTAGGCGACCAGCGAACCCTTGCCGTTGGTCCCGGCGACGTGGACGATCGGCGGCAGCTTCCTGTGCGGCGAGCCCAATTGCTCGAGCAGCCGCTCGATCCGCTCCAGCCCGAGATCGATCAGCCTCGGATGGAGCCGCGTCAGGCGCTCGAGGATGGCGTCGGTCATGGCCGCGCCTCAGCCGGCCGCAACGCTCTCGACGACCAGCGGATCCATCAGCAGCGTGATCACGCGGATCAGCGTCTCGCGCAGCTTGTGGCGATGCACCACCGCGTCGACCATGCCGTGCTCCAGCAGGTACTCCGAGCGCTGGAAGCCTTCCGGCAGCTCCTGGCGGATCGTGTCCTGGATCACGCGCGGGCCGGCGAAGCCGATGATCGCGTCGGGCTCGGCGAGATGGATGTCGCCCAGCATGGCGAACGAAGCCGACACGCCGCCGGTGGTCGGATCGGTCAGCACGACGATGTAGGGCAGGCCCGCTTCCTTGACCTTGCGCACGGCGATCGTGGTGCGGGTGAGCTGCATCAGCGACAGGATGCCTTCCTGCATGCGCGCGCCGCCCGAGGCCGAGAATACGATCAGCGGCGCCTTGCGCGCGACGGCGAGCTCGGCCGCCATCACCAGGCCCTCGCCCACGGCCGTGCCCATCGAGCCGCCCATGAAGCCGAAGTCGAGGGCGGCGATCACCGTCATGCGATTGCCCATCAGGCCGCTCGCCACGACCAGCGCATCGGTCGCGCCCTCGGCCTTGGCCTGCGCCTTCTTGAGGCGCGCCTCATAGCGCTCGGTGTCGCGGAACTTCAGCGGATCGGTCGTCACCCTGGGCAGCGGATGCAGCTCGTATTTGCCCTCGTCGAACAGATGCGGCAGCCGTTTCAGCGGCCGGATGCGCATGTGATGGCCGCAATGCGTGCAGACTTCCTGGTTCGCCTCCCAGTCCCGCATGAACAACATCTGCTCGCACTTGGGGCACTTCAGCCAGAGGTTCTCCGGCGCCTCCTTGCGGGCGACCAGCGCGCGCAGCTTCGGGCGGACGAAGTTGGTCAGCCAGTTCATGCGCGCGGTATCGCATGAATGACCGCGCGGGCCAAGCAGGCGCCTGACAGGCGCCCTACCGCCAAAAGCCGCTGAAGGGCGCCGAGAAATCCGTGGGTTTCTTGACCTCGCAGAACTGCTTCCGGGCCTTGTAGGAGGCGCAGAGTTTCTGGGCCGCGTCGGGCGTGAGGTCGGCGATGATCGCGGCCTGCCTGGTCACCTTGTTGACGGTGACGGGCAGGATGTACTCCTTGCCGATCTGCGTCACGCCCAACGTGACGAGATCGGCTTCGCCCGTGTCATAGACGCGTCGCGCCGTTTTCCAGTCGCCGTAGGTGCCGAGCCAGGCCGCGTCGCCCGGCATGTCGTAGCGGATCATGCCGCACTCGCCCTGGGGCAGCACGTTGCCGGGCGTGCTGGGCTCGTTGCGCAGTTGCCAGACCTTTGGCCGGCTGCCCGCGGTCTTGAGCGCAAAGGCCTGGTCGAACAGGCGGACCAGGAACTCGTCGCGCAGGTCGGCGCGCCGGAAGCCCAGCGCCACGGCGATCAGCCGGCGGCCGTCGCGCGTCGCGCTGCCGACGATGTTGAAGCCCGAGGCGCAGATGAAGCCGGTCTTCAGGCCCTCGGCATAGGGCGCATACATCTCGACGAACTTCACGCCGCCGACGACGTGCCGCGCGCCGAAGTCGAGGCGGTCGGCGTGGAAGTAGCCGTAGTACTGCGGGAAGTCCCTGGCGAGCGCCAGCGCCAGCACGGCGAGATCGCGCGCCGTCGTCACCTGGCCTGGATTGGGCAGGCCGTGCGCGTTGACATAGTGGGTCGCCGTCATGCCGAGGCGCTTGGCCGTCTCGTTCATGCGCTGGGCGAAGGCAGGCTCGGAGCCCGAGACCTTCTCGCCGAGCGCCACCGCCACGTCGTTCAGCGAGCGCACGACCAGCGCGGTGAGCGCGGTGTCGACCGTGATCGTGCCGCCGGCCGGCACGCCGAGGAAGCCGGCATACTCCGTGCTCAGGGCGTGCCTGGACATGACCACCGGATCGCCCGGCTGCAGGCGGCCGGCCTTCATCTCCTCGAACACGATGTACATGGTCATGAGCTTGGTCAGCGAGGCGGGATACCAGGCGGCGCCCGCATCGCGCTGCACCAGCGTCTCGCCGGTCGCCGCATCGACCGCGAGATAGGGACCGGCCATGACGGGGCCGGTCGGCGACGCGACGGGCCCGATCTGGGCCGCCGCCGGCCCGGCGAAAAGGGCCAGCAGCAGGGTCAGGCAGGGCAGACAAAGCGCTTTCATTTCCGCCGATTCATGCCATTACATCGCACCCATGCTCAAGGTCATGATCGCGCCGGTCACGCCGTTTCAGCAGAATTGCTCGATCGTCTGGGATGACGAGACGATGGAGGGCACCGCCGTCGATCCCGGCGGCGACTTCGACCTGCTGAAGCAGGCGATCGACGAGCAGGGCATCAAGGTCACCAAGGTGCTGCTGACGCACGGCCATGTCGACCATGCCTCTGCGGCCGGCACGATGGCCGAGCATTACGGCGTGAAGATCGAGGGCCCGCACAGGGACGATCTGTTCCTGATCGAGGGCCTGCCGGAGTCGGGCCGCAAGTACAATTTTCCCGCCTACAAGCCGTTCGTGCCCGACCGCTGGCTCGAGAACGGCGACACCGTGAAGCTCGGCAATCTCACCTTCGACGTGGTGCACTGCCCCGGCCACACGCCGGGCCACGTGGTGTTCGTGCACAAGCCATCACAGATCGCTTTCGTCGGCGACGTGCTGTTCAGGGGCTCGATCGGCCGCACCGATTTTCCGCGCGGCAATCACGAGCAGCTGCTGTCGTCGATCCGTGAGCGCCTGTGGCCGCTCGGCAACGACATCCAGTTCGTGCCGGGCCACGGCCAGACCTCGACCTTCGGCTGGGAGCGCAAGACCAACCCGTTCGTGGCCGACCTGTTGTTCGACGACTAGAGCATATTCCGTTCGGCCGGAAGCGGCCGGACGGAATATGCCTGCTGCAACAGGCGTCGCCAGTGCGCGCCAGCTCCATTTGGACATCATCGTCTTGTGCTGGAGGCGCACCACTCCGATGGCGCGTCATAATCTTGCGGATCGCGAGCCTCCGGCTCGCTCACGCTTCATGAGGCGAGCCGGAGGCTCGCGGTCCAAAAGAGTATGAGAAGACGCGCCACTGAGTGGCGCGCCCCCAGCACAAGAGCGTTGAAACGTTTCGATGATGCCTAAGTGGAACGCGCTCTGGCCTGGGCGACTAACGAAGGGACGCGCCGAGGAAGGTGCGGACGGCGAGATGGCTGGCGGCCGGTACGGGGGAGTCGTCGTCGCGGTTCAGCACGTACTCGAGCCCGTGACGCAGCATCGCCTTGGTGAAGCGGCGCGGCTTGTTTTCCAGCTCGGCCAGCTCCTCCGGCGTACGTTCGGCGGCTGGACGCGCGAACGCATCGAGCTCGACTTCGGCGGCGGGATAAAGACCGCATGCCATCGCGCCCAGCGCATAGGTGAGGCACTCCTCCTCCCAACGGTCGGGTTCGCGAAATTGCTTGTCGAGAAGATCGAGGGCGGCGGTGAAGGTGCGGGCGAGCCTGTCGAGCTGGTCGGTTCGCTGCATCGCTTCCTCCTTCACACCATTGCCGATGACGGCGCCGATATGGGAGGCAAATTGTGACCTCGTAATGGCTCGACGGGCGCGTCTCACCCGAAGATCACAAGAAGATTTGGTTACGGCTTGCGAACGCTGCGCACGCCTTCCGCAAGCGACTTCACGAAGCCGAGGACACCCGGAACCAGGTTCGCTTTCGGCTTTCCATCGGCGTCGAGCGCCACCTTCACCTGGTCGACGATCGCCGAGCCGACGACCGCCGCATCGGCATGGCGCGCGACGGCTGCCGCCTGCTCCGGCGTCTTGATGCCGAAGCCGACGCCGACCGGCAGCCGGGTATGGCGCTTGATACGCTCGACATGGCCGCGCACCGTCTCTTCGCTGGCCGATTTCGTACCCGTGATGCCGAGCACCGAGACGAAGTACACGAAACCCGACGAGAACTTCAGAACCGCCGGCAGGCGCTTGTCGTCGGTGGTCGGTGCCGTCAGCAATACCGTGTCGAGACCGTTGGCGACGGCGTGCTTCTTCAAGGGGTCTGCTTCCTCGGGCGGAAGATCGACCAGGATGAAACCGTCGACGCCCGCCGCTGCCGCATCCTTGCAGAATTTCTCGATACCGCGCTGATAGACGAGGTTGTAGTAGCCCATCAGCAGGATCGGCGTGTCGTCGTCCACTTCCGTGCGGAAGCGACGCACCATGTCGAAGGTCGCACTGACGGTGATGCCGGCCTTCAGCGCGCGCTGGCCGGCGAGCTGGACCGACGGCCCGTCGGCCATCGGATCGGTGAACGGCATGCCGAGCTCGATCAGGTCGGCGCCCGCCCCCGGCAGCCCCTTCAGGATGTCGTAGCCCAGCGTCGGTTTGGGATCGCCGGCGGTGACGTAGGCCACCAGCCCCGCCCGCTTGTCCGCCTTGAGCCGGGCGAAGCGCTTCTCGATGCGGCTCATGTCAGACCTTCATCCCCAGTCGCGCAGCGATCTGCGGCACGTCCTTGTCACCGCGGCCGGAGAGATTCATCACCAGCAGATTTTCCCCGGGCAGGGTCGGCGCGAGCTTCAGCACGTGGGCCAGCGCGTGAGCGGATTCCAGCGCCGGGATGATACCCTCGAGCTTGCAGAGAAGCTGGAACGCCTCGACCGCCTCGTCGTCGGTCGCCGAGACGTATTCGACACGGCCCTGCTCCTTCAGCCACGAATGCTCCGGGCCGATCCCCGGATAGTCGAGGCCGGCCGAGATCGAGTGCGCCTCCTTGATCTGGCCCTCCTCGTCCTGCAGCAGGTAGGTCAAGTTGCCGTGCAGCACGCCGGGGCGGCCGCCGGTCAGCGACGCAGCATGCTGGCCGGTCGAGAGGCCGTGGCCCGCCGCTTCGACGCCGACGATGCGCACGCCCGGATCGTCGAGGAAAGGATGGAACAGGCCCATCGCGTTCGAGCCGCCGCCGATGCAGGCGACCAGCGTGTCGGGGATGCGGCCTTCGGCCTCCATCATCTGCGCGCGCGTCTCCTCGCCGATCACGCACTGGAAGTCGCGCACCATCGCGGGATAGGGATGCGGCCCGGCCACCGTGCCGATGCAGTAGAAGGTCGTCTCGCAGGTCGCGACCCAGTCGCGCAGCGCCTCGTTCATCGCGTCCTTGAGCGTCGCCGCACCGGCCTTCACCGGCCGCACCTCGGCGCCCAGCATGTTCATGCGGGCGACGTTCGGCGCCTGGCGCTCGACGTCGGTCGCGCCCATGAACACCACGCAGGGAATGTCGAACAGCGCGCAGGCGGTCGCGGTGGCGACGCCGTGCTGGCCCGCGCCGGTCTCGGCGATCACCCGCGTCTTGCCCATGCGCTTGGCGAGCAGCACCTGGCCCAGCACGTTGTTGATCTTGTGCGAGCCGGTGTGGTTCAGCTCCTCGCGCTTGAAATAGACCTTCGCGCCGCCGAGGTGCCGGGTGAGCCGCGCCGCATGGTAGAGCGGGCTCGGCCGGCCGGCATAGTGCTTGGCAAGGTAGCTGAGCTCGCCCTGGAACGCCGGATCGGCCTTGGCCTCGTTGTAGGCCTTCTCGAGATCGAGGATCAACGGCATCAGCGTCTCGGCGACGTAGCGGCCGCCGAAGATGCCGAAGTGGCCGCGCTCGTCCGGACCGCGGCGATAGGTGTTGGGCATATCGGGCATGGTCAGCGCTTTTTCTTCTTCGCCGCCTTCTTCGGCGCAGCCTTGGCCTTCGGCGCTGCCTTCTTCCTGGCGGGGGCCTTGGCTGCCGCCTCGCGGCGCGTCGGCGCGCCTGCAGCCGCAGCCTCGCCCTCGACCTCGACGATCACCTCGATCTCGACCGGGATGCCGCGGGGCAGCGAGCCCATGCCGACCGCCGAGCGAGCGTGCTTGCCGCGATCGCCGAACACCTCGACGAACAGGTCCGAGCAGCCGTTGATCACCTCGGGCTGATGACCGAACTCGGGCGTGGCATTGACCATGCCCAGCACCTTGACGATGCGGGTCACCTTGTCGAGGTCGCCGAGCTCGGCCTTCATCACCGCGATCAGGTTGAAGCCGGTCTGGCGCGCGTACTCGTAGCCCTGCTCGATGGTGAAGTCGCGACCGACCTTTCCCGACGGCATCGGCTGGCCGGGCAGGCCGGGGCCCTTGCCCGCGAGATAGAGCAGGTTGCCGGTGCGCACGGCGTTGACGTAATTCGCCAACGGCCCGCTGGCCGGGGCAAGCTCGAAGCCGAGCTCCTTCAGCCGCTGTTCGGTCTTCATCGGATCACCTTAAAGCGCCTTCACGCGATCGAGGAAAGCGCGAATCAGATCGACGGATTTCACACCGCGACTGCCTTCGACGCCAGAGGAAACGTCGACCAGCCTCGCTCCGGTAACCCGCACGGCCTCGGCAACATTGGCCGGCGTCAAGCCACCGGCGAGGAACCACGGCAACGGCCCCATTCCCTTCACGGCGCGGCTCGACAGGACGGTCCAGTCGAACGTCCTGGCGTTGCCGCCCGGCAGGGTGCCCTCGGCCGCATCGAACATCAGCCGATCGGCGACACCGCTATAGGCCGCGACGCCGCGCTCGACGTCCTCGACCGCCGCGACCTTGATCGCCTTCATCACCGGCAGGCCCGTGCGGCGGCGGATCGCCGCGACGCGGCCGGGCGTCTCGCTGCCATGAAGCTGCAGCAGGTCGAGCGCACCGGTGGCGAGCTTCTCGTCGAGCAGCGCATCGTCGGGATCGACGAACAGGCCGACGCGCGTCACCTCTTTCGGCACGCGCTGCCCCAGTGAGCGCATCGTCTCGGTGGAGATGTGGCGCGGCGACTTCGGATAGGTCACGAAGCCCACGAAGCGCGCGCCGAAGCGCACGGCCGCGTCGACCGTCTCCGGCGTGGACAGGCCGCAGATCTTTGCCCCCACCTGGGCCTCGACCGCCATCACACGGCGTCCAGCTCGCGCGCGATCGCCTGCGCAGCGGCTTCGGGATCGGCGGCTTCGGTGATCGGCCGGCCGATCACCAGATGATTGGCGCCCAGCGTCACCGCCTGGCGCGGTGTCATCACCCGCTTCTGGTCCCCGGTTGCCGAACCGGCCGGCCGGATGCCCGGCACCATCAGCACGAAATCCTTGCCGCAGGCCTTGCGCAGCGCCTCGATCTCGAGCGGCGAGCAGATCACGCCGTCGAGGCCGCTCTGCTGCGCCAGCGTCGCCAGCCGCACCGCCTGCTCGGTCGGCGCGGCCGCCACGCCGGTTGCCTCGAGGTCGGACTTGTCGAGGGAGGTCAGCACGGTGACGCCGAGCAGCCGTGGCCGCGCGACGCCGAGCCGCTCGGCCTCGGACGCTGCCGTCTCGGCGGCGGCCTTCATCATCGCCGGACCGCCCTGCGTGTGGATGGTGATGAAGCTCGGCTCGAGCTCGACCACGGCGCGGATGCCGCCGGCCACGGTATTGGGAATGTCGTGCAGCTTGAGGTCCAGGAAGAAACCGATGCCGGTCGCGCGAACCGGCGCGGGAAAGACATAGCGCACGCCCGGCGCGCCGTGCGCCAGGAAGAACTCCAGCCCCAGCTTGATGCCGCCGACAGCCGGCCGTGCACCCCCGGCGATCGAACGGATCAGCCGGGCGGCGAGCGGAAGATCGACCGTGTCGACGGCGCAATAGACGGGATTGGAACGGCTGGTCATGGCGGCGCGCAACCTAGCAGGGACGTCCACGGAATCCACAAGAGTCCACGTGCTTGTGGACTCCCAAAACTCAAGCAGAGCAGCGTTTTAGCCCAAGAGTCCACGAATCCACCGACTTCCCGCCCTGAAAAAACACGTCTCAGGGGTCCGGCCAGGAGCGGCAGCAGGCGCAACCCAATCATCATCACGCGCGCCACACTGCACCAAGCCGCGCCAGACTCCTATTATGGGCAATGGCTTTGACGATTCCGGAGAGATTCGCGCTGCAATCGCCGGGCCAATGCCCAAATGCGCCTCAGCCGCGAGTGCTTATCCACAGACCTTTCGCCGTCCTTCATGCTCTTTTGGACCGCGAACCTCCGGCTCGCTCATGAAGCATGAGCGAGCCGAAGGTTCGCGGTCCGGAAGACAATGAGCGCCCTAATGATCTTTTCTTCGGTTGCGTCGCGCGCGGAGATCGATCGACATGGTCTCGAAGAAGCCCTCGACCGTGCGATCCTCGGTGACGTAGGCCATGCCGTCGCGAATGGCCGGCGCCGATCACCGGCATGCAATCAGGAACTCCGCACCCGACGGACGGCAGCCTGCCAGCCGGAATAACGACGGTCGCGCGAGGGTGCGGCCTCGGCCGGGCGGAAGGCTCGGTCGATCGACCATGTCGCCGACAGCGCCTCGAGGGAGGGCCACAGCCCGGCCTGCAGCCCCGCGAGGAACGCCGCACCCAGGGCGGTGGTCTCGATCACCTTGGGCCGCTCGACCGGCGCGCCGACCGTGTCGGCCAGGCGCTGCATCAGCGGATCGTTGACCACCATGCCGCCATCGACGCGCAGCTCGTCGATCTGCGCGCCATCGCCGTGCATCGCCTCGATCAGGTCGCGGGTCTGGTAGCACACCGCGTCGAGGGTGGCGGCGGCGATCTCTGCCGGGCCGGTATCGCGCGTCAGCCCGAGCAGCGCGCCGCGCGCTTCCGCATCCCAGTACGGCGCGCCGAGGCCGACGAAGGCCGGCACCATGTAGACGCCGTGACCGTCTTTCGCCCCGGCTGCCACGCTTTCGATCTCGGCCGACGTCTTGATGAGGCGCAGCCCGTCGCGCAGCCACTGCACGGCCGCGCCGGCGATGAAGATGCTGCCTTCGAGCGCGTAGGTGCGCCGGCCCTCGAGCTGGTAGGCGATGGTCGTCAGCAGTCGATGGCTCGACTGCATGGCGATGCTGCCGGTGTTGAGCAAGGCGAAGCAGCCGGTGCCATAGGTCGCCTTGACCATGCCGGGCCTGATGCAGGCCTGCCCGACCGTCGCCGCCTGCTGGTCACCCGCCATGCCGAGCACCGGCACGGGCTCGCCGAGGATGTCGGCCGTCGCGACACCGAACTCGGCCGCGTTGTCGACCACCGCCGGTAGCATCGCCTCG
Source organism: Pseudomonadota bacterium (assembly GCA_018240745.1). Classification (GTDB taxonomy): domain Bacteria; phylum Pseudomonadota; class Alphaproteobacteria; order Reyranellales; family Reyranellaceae; genus Reyranella. Next base: position 9,284 of record JAFEFF010000183.1, on the reverse strand, counting down.
GGCACGCCGAGCAGCCTGCCGAGCTCGCCGTCCCAGGCGCCCTTGCGGATGTCGAGCAGCAGCGTGCGGCTGGCATTGGTCGCGTCGCTCGCATGGACCTTGCCGCCGGTCAGCCGCCACAGCAGGAAGCTCTCGATCGTGCCCGCCGCCAGCGCGCCCTTCTCGGCCGCGGCGCGCGCGCCGGCGACGTGCTGGAGGATCCAGGCGATCTTGGTGCCGGCGAAATAGGGGTCGAGCAGCAGGCCGGTCTTCTGCGAGAAGGTCGGTTCATGGCCCGCGCGCTTCAGCTCGACGCACATGTCGGAGGTGCGACGGTCTTGCCAGACGATGGCGTTGTGAACCGGCTTGCCGGTACCACGGTCCCACACAACGGTGGTCTCGCGCTGGTTGGTGATGCCGATGCCGGCGATGTCCTTCGCCGCGAGCCTGGCGTTGGCCAGAGCGCCGCGACAGACCTCGACGGCCGCACGCCAGATCTCCTCCGGGTCGTGCTCGACCCAGCCGGGCTTGGGAAAGATCTGCGGCAGTTCCTTCTGCGCCGAGGCGACCGGCTGTCCGGCGGAGTCGAACACGATCGCGCGGGTGCTGGTCGTGCCCTGGTCGATGGCGAGAACGTGCTTGGCAGCGGTCATATCGGGCCTCGGTGGGCCGCGATTAAAGCGGCTCTAGTGCGCCCGGTCGATGGCGAAGTCCACGGCCTCGAGCAGTGCCGACTTGAGCGGGCAATCGCGGAACAGGCCGAGCGCATCGCGCGCCATGGCGCCGTAGTGGCGGGCGCGTTCGAAGGTGTCGGCCAGCGCATTGTGCCGCTCGATCAGGGTCTGCGCCTGCTCGAGATCGTCGTCGCGCTGGTCGAGCTTCTCGATGGTGCGCTTCCAGAATTCGCGGTCGACCGCGCCGCCGCGCAGGAACGCCAGGATCACCGGCAAGGTGATCTTGCCTTCGCGGAAGTCGTCGCCGACGGTCTTGCCGAGCTTGGCCTCGCGGCCGGAATAGTCGAGCGCGTCGTCGACAAGCTGGAAAGCGATGCCGAGGTTCATGCCGAAGCTCTCGAGCGCCACGCGCTCGGGACCGTTCTTGCCGGCGACCATGGCGCCGACCTCGGCCGCCGCCGCGAACAGGCGCGCGGTCTTCGCCTTGATGACCTCGAGATAGGTCGCCTCGGGCGTGCTGATGTCGCGCTGGGTGACGAGCTGCAGGACCTCGCCCTCCGCAATGACCGACGAGGCGCGGGACAGCACGCCCAGCACGTCGAGGGAGCCGACATCGACCATCAGCTCGAAGCTGCGCGTGAACAGGAAATCGCCGACCAGCACCGAGGCCTTGTCGCCCCACACCGAATTGGCGGTCGGCTTGCCGCGGCGCAGCGCGCTCACATCGACGACATCGTCGTGCAGCAGGGTGGCGGAATGAATGAACTCGACGCAGGTCGCGAGCTTCACATGGCGGTCATCGTCCGAGGCATAGCCGCACAGCCGCGCCGCCGCGACGGTCAGCAACGGCCGCATCCGCTTGCCGCCGGCACCGACCAGATGGTTGGCCAGCTCCGGGATCAGCGCGACCGGAGAGCGCATGCGCGCCAGGATCTCGCGATCGACCCGCGCCATGTCGTCGGCGCACAGCGCCAGCAGCGGTTCCAGGCTGGGCGGCTTGCGCTTGCCCTCGAGGGAAACAACCGTTGCCATGGCGAAAGAGTAATCCGTCCTGTTCGAGCGACCTTGCGACACGATGTCGTGAAGCTAGTCTAAGTCCCTAGAGCGATTTCCGCTCGGATGGAACCGCAAGCGTACCGCACAAGCACGTTAACGGTTCCATCCGAGCGGAAATGCGCGCACTGGCAATGCCTGTTGCAGCAGGCATATTCCGTCCGGCCGATTCCGGCCGAACGGAATATGCTCTAGCATGGAAACTGCCCTGACCGAAGACGCCCTGCTGGGCGGCCGCGTACGCCTGCTGCAGTCTCGTCGGGGCTACCGGGTTGCCGTCGACGCGGTCTTGCTGGCGGCCGCCGTCCATCCGGGCCCCGGCGAGCGGGTGCTCGACCTGGGCGCCGGCGTCGGCGCCGTCGGACTTTGTATAGCAAAGCGGGTGCCCGACTGCACGATCGTCGGCGTCGAGCTGCAATCGGCGCTGGCCCAGCTCGCGCAACGCAACGCCGCGCGCAACGGCTTCGGCGATCGCGTGCGCACTCTCGTCCACGACATCGCCCGGCCCCTGCCCGCCGAGCTCGGCCAGTTCGAGCAGGTCGTCACCAACCCGCCCTACATGGCGGCCGCCGCGGCCGATCCGCCGCCCGACCGCAGCAAGGCGTTGGCGACCGTCGAATCGAGCGCCGATCTCGGGCGCTGGCTGGAAGTCGCAGCAGGCGCGCTGAAATCCGCCGGCACGCTCACCCTGATCCATCGCACCGATCGCCTGGAGGAGACCGCCGCGCACCTGGTCCGCCTGGGCTGCGGCGCCCTCACCATCAAGCGCCTGCCGCCCGCGCCACGGGTGCTGGTGCGCGCCCGCCGCGGTCCGCCATCGGTCGGAGAATCCCCGCCGCTCGTCCTGCACAAACCGGACGGCGGCTACACGGAGGCGGCCGAGGCGATCCTGCGGCACGCTGCTGCGCTGGACTTCTAGCCGGCTCGCCGCGAGAGTGCGCGCCATGTTGCAATGGCTGATGGATCGTCTGGGACGGGGCCGTCCCGTGGTGCCGGTGGTGAGGCTGTCCGGCGTGATCGTGTCGGGTCATCTGTTCGGCTCGCGCGGGCTGTCGATCGAGACCGTGGCGCCCCTGCTCGCGCGCGCGTTCGGCCAGCGCGGCGCCAAGGCGGTGGCGCTGGCGATCAACTCGCCGGGCGGCTCGCCGGTGCAGTCGGCGCTGATCGGCCAGCGCATCCGCCTGCTGGCGCGGGAGAAGAACCTGCCGGTGATCGCCTTCGTCGAGGATGTCGCGGCATCGGGCGGCTACTGGCTCGCCTGCGCGGCCGACGAGATCGTCGCCGATCCGTCGTCGATCGTCGGCTCGATCGGCGTGATCTCGGCGGGCTTCGGTTTCAAGGACCTGATCGCCCGCCTCGGCGTCGAACGCCGCGTCCACACCTCCGGCGACAAGAAGTCGATGCTCGATCCCTTTCGCGACGAGGACCCGGAGGACGTCGAGCGGTTGAAGCGGCTGCAGGCCGAGATCCACGGCGGCTTCAAGGATTGGGTGCGCGAGCGGCGCGGCAGCAAGCTCAAGGGAGACGAGGCCCTGCTCTTTTCCGGGGAGTTCTGGACCGCGCGGCGCGGCGTCGAGTTTGGCCTGGTCGACAGCCTCGGCGAGCTGCGCACGGTCCTGCAGGCGCGCTACGGCGAGAAGGTGCGGCTGCCGGTGGTCGCGGCGCGGCGCCGCCTGTGGCAGCGGCTGGGCATCGGCGGCAGCATCGGCGCCGTCGAGGCGATCGGCCCGTCGCTGCTCGCCGCGCTCGAGGACCGCGCCCATTGGCAACGGTTCGGATTGTAGGAACGCCATGAAGCTGATCACGCCGCCAAAGCCCGAGGATCTCGCCGCCGTGCGCGCCTGGTTCGACGCGCTGTCGAAGCACTGCCGCGCGGTCGACTACGAGGGCGCGCGGCCGATCTTCGCCGAGGACATGATCGCCTTCGGCACCTTCACCGATTTCATGCACGGCCGCGAGCTTGCCGAGCAGAAGCAGTGGCGCAACGTCTGGGGCACCATCCGCAACTTCCGCTACGACCTCGACAAGGTGGAAGCGATCGTCTCGGCGGACCGGCTGACCGCGGTCGGCATGGGCGTGTGGAACTCCGACGGCTTCTATCCCAATGGCGACCGCTTCGACCGCCGCGGGCGCACCACCACGGTGATGGGCCGCCGGAAGATCGGCGACCCGTTCGTGGCGACGCATACCCACATGTCACTGTTCCGCGGCACGCCGGACCGGAGCTACGGCACGTTCGACGGTCCTTGACCGTCATCCCGAGCGAAGCGGCCCAAAGGGCAGCGAAGAAGGGCAGCGAAGTCGAGGGACCCCTTCGCGGATGCGACGACAAAACAGGTCCCCCGGCTGCGCTCGGGACGACGACTACGTCGCCGGATCGACCGCGCCCTTCTGCTCGACGATGCGGCGGTAGGCGTCGGGCTGGCGGTGCAGCCCGAAGTTGAAGGTCGTGCGTTTGTAGCTTTGGCCGGCATCGAGGTCGCAGCGATGCACGATCAGCTCGTCGTCGCTGCCGTCCGCCCGCGCCACCACCTTGCCGGACGGCGCCACGATCATCGAATCGGCGAGCGAAGGCACGCCCTCCTCGGTGCCGCCCTTGGCGACGCCGACCACCCAGGTGCCGTTCTGGTAGGCGCCGGCCTGCATCGAGAGCTGGTTGTGGAACCACGAATGCTCGTCGTGGTCGGGCGACGGCGCGTTATGCAAGGGCGTGTTGTAGCCCAGCATCACCATCTCGACGTTCTGCAGGCCCATCACACGGTAGGTCTCGGGCCAGCGCCGGTCGTTGCAGATGCACATGCCCATGTTGCCGCCGAACGCCTTGAACACCGGGAAGCCGAGATTGCCGACCTCGAAGTAGCGCTTCTCAAGATGCTGGAACGGCCGCTGCGGCTCGTGCTCGGCATGGCCCGGCAGATGGACCTTGCGGTACTTGCCGACGATGCGGCCGTCCTTCTCGACGACGATCGAGGTGTTGAAGCGGCGCACGCGGCCGTCCTCGCGCGTCAGCTCGGCGTAGCCGAGGCAGAACCCCATCGAGAGGCGCCTGGCTTCGTCGAACAAGGGCGCCGTCTGATTCGAGGGCATCTCCTGCTCGAAGAACGAATCGATCTCGTCCTGGTCGGTCATCCACCAGCGTGGAAAGAAGGTGGTCAGCGCGAGCTCGGGGAATACCACCACGTCGCAGCCCATGCGCCTGCCCTCGCGCAGATGGGCGACCAGCCGCTCGACCACATCGCGCCGCGAATGGCTGCGCTGGATCGGGCCCATTTGCGCCGCGCCGACCGTCAGGAAACGAGACATCACCACCTCCGCCGGGCCTGGACCGTGGCCGGCATCACTCCGCCGCAATCTTCGCGCCGGAGAAGGCAGGCATCACGTCGCTCGCGAAGCGGCGCAACTGGTCCTTGAACTCCGCCGCCGACAACCCTTCGGCCCAGTGGAGCATGTAATCCTCGAGCCCCGGGTACTTGGCTTCGATGGACTTGATGCCGTCGATGACATCGCGGGGCGTGCCGCACAGCCAGGCCTTCTGCTTGACGCCGTCGCGAAGCGAAGGGATGCGGGCAGGCGCGCCCGGCGTGCCCCAGGTGCGGCCCTGCTCGTCGGCGTAGCGCACGAAGCCGAACGGCGCGAACCATTTGTAGCGCTCGTCGTGGGCGGGCTCGACGCGCCGGATCGCCTCCTCCTGGTTCGCGGCAATGTAGAAGCCGGTGCCCCAGATCATGTCCTCACCCAGCTGCTTCTTCCTTCCGTGACGGGCGCAGGCTTCCTGGTAGGCGCGCACCGAATCGTCCAGGATCTTCTCGCCGTTGAGATCGATCATGGCTTTCAGCCCGTAGCGCGCCATCAGGTCGATGGTCTTGCCGCTGGCGATCGGCATCCAGATGTCGACCGGCAGATGTTTGGGCCGCGGCACCATGGTGATGTCCTTCAGCTTGTAGCCACGGTAGTCGACCGGGGCCGGGCACTCGAAATACTTGCCCTTGTGATGGAAGGACTCCTCGTTGAAGCACTTCAGCAGGAGTTGGAGCTGCTCCTCGAAGTATTCGCGGTTGGCCTCGGCGTCCAACAGCGGCGCGCCGAACGTCTCGACCTCGCGACTGTGATAGCCGCGGCCCACGCCCATGATCACGCGCCCGTCCGTCACGATGTCGGCCATGGCATAATCCTCGGCCAGCCGGATCGGATGCCACATGGGCAGCACGTTGAAGGCGCAGCCGAACCTCAGTCGCCTGGTCTGGGTGGCCAGCCATAGCGAGAGCTGCACCAGGTTGGGCAGGCACTCGTAGCCTTCGTGCTGGAAATGATGCTCAGCCGTCCACAGCGCGTAATAGCCGAGCTCGTCCATCAGGCGGGCCACGTCTCGTGCGGTGAAGAAAACCTCGCTCAGCCGATCGTTGGGATAGCGCCGGTCGTTGGCAGGAGTGCCCTGCAGGCCGACATTGTCGAGGTCGATCTGGCCGACATACAGCACATGGAATCGTTTGATCATGCGGTCAGCTCCCTGGCAGCCAGGAGCGATCAAGAACCTGTTTGCCGGAATTGGCAACGCTGCGGGTTTCGACATCCGAACGGGCGGGCGCGGCAAGCAATACCTTAGGAGAACACCCTCACGTCGCAGCCATCCGCTTGCCCTCGCGCAGATGGACTCTACTCGTCGCCGTTCCTCATGATGCCTTGGCATGGAGCTGGGGATTGAGGCCGCCCCACACCTTCTTGCGCTTGATCGCCTCCAGGCCACCGGTGCGAGAATTGCGCCAGAACAGCAGGCCGCTCTGGCCCGATAGCTCCCGCGCCTTGACGGTACGGCCGTCCTCGAGCTTCACCAGGGCGCCGGCGGTGAGGTAGCAGCCGGCCTCGATCACGCAGTCGTCGCCCAGCGCGATGCCGAGGCCCGCATTGGCGCCGATCAGGCAGCGTTCGCCGACACTCACCTTCTCCTTGCCGCCGCCGCTCAGCGTGCCCATCAGCGAGGCGCCGCCGCCGATGTCGCTGCCGGCGCCGACCACGATGCCCTGGCTGATGCGACCCTCGACCATGCAGGCGCCGAGCGTGCCGGCGTTGTAGTTGCAGAAGCCTTCGTGCATCACCATCGTGCCTTCGGCGAGGTAGGCGCCCAGCCGGACACGGCCGGCATCGGCGATGCGCACGCCGCCCGGCACGACGTAATCGGTCATGCGCGGGATCTTGTCGATCCCCTTCACGTCGAGGCCCACGCCCCTGATGCGCGCTTCGATCCGCGCCTCGTCGAGATCGTCGAGCGTGCAGGGGCCCAGCGTGGTCCAGGCCACGGTCGGGATGAGCTGGAAGATATTGTCGAGGTTGACGGTGTTCGGCCGGACCTGCCGCAGGCTCAGCAGATGGAGCCGCAGGTAGGCGTCGTGCACATCGACCGGCGCGTCCTGCAGCGAGGCGATGCCGGTGCGGATCGGCACGATTTCGACGCGGCGAATGTCGTCGGTGCGGGCATACCCCTCGACATCGCTGTGATGGAGCCGCATCGTCGCCGCCTGTCCGCCGGCGGGCGCCAGCCTCGCTTCGGGAAACCAGGCATCGAGCACGACGCCGTTGCGCGACACGGTCGCATAACCTTCACCAGTCGCGCCGGATGTCAGAAAGTCGCTCATTTCCCCTCCGGGCGGCAGTATCGCCGCCCGAGGGTGCCGGTGTCACCGCCGAGAAATGATGTCGGCAGCTACCACTTGATCTCGACCCGCCGGTCGGCCGGTTGGTTCACGCCGTCGCCCGGCCGGGGCAAGCCCGCGCTCGCATCGCGCTCGACGCTGATGGCTTTGGCGGGCACGCCCGCCTTCTCCAGCGCCGACTTCACCGCCGCCAGGTTCTCGGGCCGGCCGACCAGCCTGACGCGCGAGGAACGGGCCTCGGCCGCCACGCCGCGCACGGCCGAGGTCGCCGTCGGCGAAAGCTGGCCGCCCCTTTCCGTGAATACCAGCACGTCGCGCTCCGGCGCCGGCATGGCGCTTGCCAACTGGGTCTGGGCCAACTGGGTCTGGGCGCCGGCGCTCGACGCGATCAGGCTCCCTGCCAGCACCGCCATGCCCAGCACAGCGACACCCTTGTTGCGCATCGGGTTGTCTCCTTCTCCAATGGGCACATGCAACGCGGGAAAGCCGGTGAAAGATCGGGCGACGGATCGCTGTTTTTTGCGAGTTTTTCGACCCTTCGAGGGAACCTTTGCTCAAGGCCCTGCACGCTTCACGTCGTTGGTGAACTCAGCGGTTGCGAAAGTGCCGCCCTGGAAGCGGTCGCCGATCGGGTCGCGGCCGATTTTCTTCTGTTCGGCCTCGGCATGGGCCCGATGATCCTCGCCCTTTCCCTTCGGGCGATAGCCGAGGGCGCGGGCGCGGCTGTTGTCCCACCACGAGGCGGCGTTGTCCGACGCGCCGTAGAGAATCTCGTAGCGGATCCGCGGATGCTCGAGCCCGATGCGGAAGAGCTGCACGAGATCCTCCGGCGAGATCCAGATCGACAGCCGCCGAACATCGAGAGGGCGCGGGCCGACATTGCCGATGCGGATGCAGGTCACGGTCATGCCGTGCTTGTCGGAGTAGAGTGCGCCCAGCGCCTCGCCGAACGCCTTGCTGACGCCGTAGCGGCTGTCGGGCCGCACCGTGACGTCGGTGCCGATCTTGCGCTTGCGCGGATAGAAGCCGACCGCATGGTTGGACGAGGCGAAGATCACACGCTTCACGCCGGCCTGGCGCGCCGCCTCGAACAGGTTGTAGCAGCCGATGATGTTGGCGTTGAGGATGGTCTTCCATGGCCCCTCGACCGAGAAGCCACCGAGATGGATCACGCTGTCCGCGCCTGCCAGCAGCGCTGCCACCTGATCGGGTCTGGTGAGGTCAGCCTTCACGAAGGTCTCGCCCGGCAGCAGGTTCCTGGGCTTCACCTTGTCGCTCAGGATCAGCCCGGGATAGAGCTTGGCCAGCAGGGGCCGCGTCATGGTGCCGATGCCGCCCGCAGCGCCGGTGAGGACGATGCGCCGGGTCCCGTTCGAGCTCATCACTTGGATCCTTCCGCAAGCCATCGATAGCGCTCGAGCGAGCGCGTGAGGTGATCGCGCATGGCGCGGCGCGCCTCGACCGGATCGCCGGCGGCGATGCCGGCGACGATGCGGCTGTGCTCGTGCTGGACGCGCTCGAGATAGGCGCGCCGGCCGGCCGGCGTATCGACCGAAAGCCGCACGCTCTGCCGCGGCATGACGTGGCTGCCGAGGAAGCCCAGGAAGCGCGGGAATTGCGCATTGCCGGTCGCCTCGGCGATGGCACGATGGAAGGCGAAATCCTCCGCCACCGCACCCTTGCCCGACTTCAGCGCACGATCGATGGCGCGCAGTGCCGCCTTCACCGCGGCAACGTGCCGGCGGCTGCAGCGCTCGGCGGCGAAGCCCGCGGCTTCGACCTCGACGGCCAGGCGCAGCTCCATGACATCGAGCACGTCGCGAAGTCGGCCGAGCCGCGCGGCGGCGATGCGGAACGGCGAGGCCGTGGGATTGTCGGCGACGTAGGTGCCCGAGCCGCGGCGCGTCACCACCAGCCCGTCGGCGCGCAG